>CAZCOA010000010.1:55504-73241 GCA_964500225.1 uncultured Anaerolineaceae bacterium
CTGCTCCTTCGGGAGCGTCCGGCGGGAGGTTCTGCGTAGTCCGAGTCAACGATCACCAGGATACGCGAGCCCGCTGCTGGAGAACCGGCGGCGGGTTTTCTTTTGGCTGGAAAAGGGCTTTCCGGCCGCTAGAATACGGGGTCTCAGAGACAGGAGGACGCACGATGGCAGGCAAACAGGAGCGGCTCGTCATTTTCGACACGACGCTGCGCGACGGCGAACAGAGTCCGGGGGCCAGCATGAACCTGGCCCAGAAGCTCGAAGTGGCCCGAGCCCTGGACCTGCTCGGCGTCGATGTCATCGAAGCGGGCTTTCCGATTACCAGTCCGGACGACTTCGAGGCCGTGCAGGCCATCGGCCGTGAGGTCACGCGACCCACGATCTGCGGCCTGGCCCGGTGTGTGGAGAAAGATATCGTCGCGGCAGGCCAGGCGCTGAAGACCGCCCGCCAGGGGCGGATTCACGTGTTCCTGGCCACCAGCGCCATCCACCGCAAGTTCAAGCTGCACAAGGCCCAGAGCGAGATCGTCAAGATGGCCGTCGCCGGCGTCAAGATGGCCCGGCAGTGGACCGACGACGTGCAGTTCAGTCCCGAGGACGCCGCACGCACCGAGCCGGATTTCCTGGCCGAGGTGGTCGAGGCGGTCATCGACGCGGGGGCAAAGACCGTTAACATTCCCGACACGGTCGGCTACACGGTGCCGTGGCGATTTGACGAGTTGATCGCCGGATTGTTTCGCGATGTCGGCAACATCAGCAAGGCGGTCATTGCCGTCCATTGCCACAACGATCTCGGTCTGGCCGTGGCCAATAGTCTGTCGGCCGTCCGCCAGGGGGCCAGGCAGATCGAGTGTACGATCAACGGCATCGGCGAGCGAGCCGGCAACTGTTCGCTCGAAGAGGTCGTCATGGCGATCAAGACCCGCTGCGACGAGTTCCCGAACGTCTCGTGCGGCATCGCCACGCGGCGACTCTATCCGACCAGCCGCCTCGTCAGCCGTATTACCGGGCTGGCCGTGCAGCGGAACAAGGCCATTGTGGGCGAGAACGCCTTTGCCCACGAGGCGGGCATCCACCAGGACGGCATCCTGAAGGAGCGGACGACTTACGAGATCATGCGTCCCGAGGATGTCGGGTTCAAGCAAAGCAGCCTGGTCCTGGGCAAGCACAGCGGCCGCCACGCCCTGGCCGAGCGGATGAAGCAACTGGGCTTCAAGCTCACGTCGCCGCAACTGGACCAGCTCTTCGAGCGGTTCAAGGTGCTGGCCGACCGCAAGAAGGAGATTTTCGATGAGGACTTGGAGGCTCTGGCGGAGACTGAGCTGTCGAGCTCCCACGAGTTCTGGCGACTGGGCAGCCTGCACGTGTCCAGCGGCACCAGTTCGATCCCGACGGCGACGGTGGAATTGGTGAACGAGAAGGGCGAGAAGAGCTGCGATGCCTCGACGGGCGACGGGCCGGTGGATGCGATTTTCCGGGCGGTCGAGCGGTTGACAGGAGTGCCGATGCGACTGGAGGATTACCAGATTCGCGCCGTGACCGGCGGCAAGGAGGCCCAAGGCGAGGTCCGTGTGGGCGTGCGTTACCGGAACCTCGTTCTCAGTGGCCGCGGTATCAGCACTGACGTTCTGGAAGCCAGCGCGCGGGCCTACATCGATGCGACGAACCGGGTTCTGGCCAGACAGAGCCGCGGCAAAGCAGCACGAAAACCCGCTGCCGCGAAGGCGGCGCGGAAGAAGACCAAGTAACGTGGAACAATCATTCAACAGAAAGAGCATGTCCATGACGAAAAGCACGAGCGATAAACCGGCTGCGGCCGGCATCAAGAAGGCGGTCCTGGCTTATAGCGGCGGCCTCGATACGAGCGTCATTCTGCCTTGGCTGCGCGAGAACTATGGCTGCGAGGTCATCTGCTATGCCGCCGACCTGGGGCAGGGCGTCGAACTCGAGGGCGTCCGCGAGAAGGCAAAGCGGTGCGGCGCTAAGGCCATTGTGGTGGAGGATTTGCGCAAGACATTCGTCGAGGACTACCTCTGGCGAATGCTCAAGGCCGGAGCGGTGTACGAGCACGAGTACCTGTTGGGAACGAGCATCGCCCGCCCGCTGATTGCCGCGCGCCAGGTGGCGACGGCGCGGAAGTTCGGCGCCGATGCCCTGGCCCATGGCGCCACGGGCAAGGGCAACGACCAGGTGCGTTTTGAGCTGACCTATCAGGCCCTGGCGCCTGACCTGAAGGTGATCGTTCCGTGGCGTGATCCGCGGTGGACCCTGACGAGCCGCGAGGCGGCCATCGACTATGCCAAGGCCCACAACGTCCCGATTCGCCAGACCAAGAAGCGTATCTATAGCGAGGACGGCAACTTGTGGCACCTGAGCCATGAAGGCGCCGAACTGGAAGACCCGTGGAACGAGCCGAAGGATCAGGTCTTCACGATCTCCAGCACCATCGAGAAGGCCCCGGTGAAGGCGGAGTATGTAACGATCGGCTTTGTCCGAGGCGTGCCCGTGGCTGTGGACGGCAAGAAGCTCGACGGCGTGGCAATCATGCAGAAGCTCAACGCCCTGGGCGGCAAACACGGCGTCGGCCATGTGGATATGGTCGAGAACCGGCTCGTGGGTATCAAGAGCCGCGGCGTGTACGAGACCCCCGGCGGCGCCATCCTGTATAGGGCTCACCGGATGCTTGAGTCGATCTGCCTGGAGCGGGACCTGATGCATTACAAGCAGCAGGTGGCGCTACGGTACTCGGAGCTGGTGTACTATGGCCAATGGTTCCATCCGCTGCGCGAGGCCCTGGATGCGTTCATCGACAAGACGCAGCAGACCGTGACGGGGACGGCCCGGGTGAAGCTCTATAAGGGCAATATCGTGCCGGCTGGCGTCATGAGCCCTCACTCGCTCTATAGCGAGGGGCTGGCCAGCTTTACAATGGGCCGGGAGTACAACCCTGCCGACGCGGGCGGTTTCATCCGCTGCTTCGGTTTGCCCATGAAGGTCTATGCCCAGGCCCAAGGGGCGGGGAAAAAGGGAAAAAAGGGGAAGAAGTAGTAAGGGGCGTCCGGTGAACATCGTTCTGACCGGCTATCGGTGTACGGGCAAGACAACCGTCGGGCGGATCCTCTCGGAGAAGCTCGGTTGGCCGCTGGTCGATACCGATGCGCTGGTCGAGGAACGGGCGGGCAAGTCGATTGACGAGATCGTGGCCGCGGGCGGCTGGGAGGCGTTTCGCGACGCCGAGTCGGCCGTCGTCCGCGATGTGTCGGCTGGCAGCGGTCAGGTCATCAGTGCCGGGGGCGGCGCGATCCTACGCGAGGAGAACCGCCGGGCCCTGAAGTCCGGCGGCAAGGTTGTCCTTCTGAGGGCCGACGCCGAGACGATCTGGAATCGAATGCAGAGGGACCCGCGGACGGCCACCCAACGGCCGGACCTGACGGACAAGGGGGGGCTGGCCGAGATTCAGAATCTATTGGCCGAACGGCGGCCTTTGTACGAGAAGACGGCCGATTTTGCGATTTCGAGCGATCGTTATGGGCCCGACGAAGTCGCTTGCCGCATTCTGACTTGGCTGAAGATTCATGACCTGATCTGAGGCGAGCTTTTGGCTTGTCACCGGTCGCCCGGCAAGTACATTCGCAGACGAAGCACGTGGCCGCACCAGCGGAGGACGTCACCCCTCATGTCGCCGATTGTTCTGGGCATCTGGCTGTTCGCCGTCGGCGCGTGCGTGGGAAGTTTCCTGAATGTCTGCATCTATCGTCTTCCGGCAGGCCTGTCGATTGTGTGGCCGCCGTCGCATTGCACGAAGTGCCTGAAGCCGATTGCCTGGTACGACAACGTGCCGATCCTGAGTTACTTCTTGCTCAGGGGCCGGTGCCGGCGGTGTGGCGCGACGTACTCGGTGCAGTATGCCTTGGTCGAGTTGATGACCGGCCTGCTGGCGGCTGGTTTCTATGTGGCCTATTTCGTGTTCCAGGTCCGCGGTACGGATTTTGCCCGTTGGGGCGTGTACCTGGTGCATATGGCCCTGGTGGCCGCGCTGATCGTGTCGAGCCTGATCGACCTGAAGTACAAGGAGATCTACACGGTTGTCACGAACGTCGGGATGGTGCTCGGCTTGGCGGCAGGGGCCCTGTGTCCGGCTCTTCACGGCGGATCCAATCCAGTGACCGCCGGCGGTTCCGTTCTGCCGAACTGGTTCGGCGGCGGATGGCTCGACGGCCTGATTCGTGCGGCCGCAGGGCTTGTCGTCGGCGGAGGCATGATCTGGCTGACCGCCCTGGGCGGACGTCTTGTATTCCGTCGCGAGGCCATGGGTTTCGGCGACGTGCTGCTGATGGGCCTGATCGGATCAGTACTCGGCCCCGAGGCGGCGGTCCTGACCTATTTCCTGGCGCCGTTCTTCGGCCTCATCTACGGCGTCTGGAATCTGGCGCTGCACAAGGACCACGAGCTGCCCTATGGCCCATTTCTGTCCATGGCGGCGGTGGTTGTTATGCTGACCCAGTCGCGCTTGATCACCCACTTTTGGCCTGGGCTCCAGAGCATCTGGTTCTCGCTATCGGGGAGAGGGCTCTGACATGAAAGGCTTGTGGCGGCGCATCTGGTTGTATCTGAGGGTGGCGGTCCTTGTGCTCGTCGTCGCTTTCGTGGTCCAGTTTCTGCTGATCAATACGAAAGGCAGCAGGCCCGTCAGCGCGCGCATCGTCTTCTGGGAGGACGACGGCAACAACTTGGGCGCCATCCTCGTGGCCGCTGCTCTTGGGGCCATGGGTTGGCCGCTTGTGCGGCTCGCGCGACTCGCGTGGCGCGACCATCGGGCCGAGAAGCAACGCCGCCACGACCTCGCGGCCGAAGCCGACTGGCAAGGGGCCAAGGCCGGAATGGAGTCGCATCCGGTGAACCGCGGCACGGCGCAACCGTCCACAGGGCCGCAAACGGCCACGGCGACGGACAGCGCCAGCGCCCCGTGGATTGGCCAGGGCGCCGACGACCAGGAAAACATTGACCGCCGGGTCTCGGAGCGGCGCGACCTGTGAGCGGCTTGGCAGTCCGGATTCCGCTGTACGATGGCGGTGAGGGTGTCCTCTATGCGGGAAAGGAGAATCACAATGGCGGCACGAAGCGGATGGAAGGTGGCAATGGGGCTGGCTGCCGTAGTGCTGCTTGCGGCCGGGACGACCGGTTGCCAGGAAGAGCAGCTGAAGGCCCAGGTGCTGGATCTCCAGGTGCGTCTGCGCGATGCAGAGGCGCAGAACGCCGCTCTTCGCGAGGAACTGGGCGACGCTCAGGCCAAGAGCGCTCACTATCAGGCGCAAGCGGCCGCGGCGCAGGCCGATGCCGAAAACGCCCGGCGGCAACTGGCCGCTTTGTCGGGCGGCGGCGCGACGGCGGGGAGAGCCGCCGGCGAGGTTGTGACGGCCGCCCGCGTTGCCCCGGTCGCCGAGCAGACGTTCACCGTGCCAGACCCGTTTACCGCGGGCAAGGCCACGCTGAAGCCGGCGGCCATCGACGAGCTCCGCCGGATCGCCACGGCGATTAAACGCGACTACGCCGGTCGCATGATCCGGGTGGAGGGACACACCGACGGGGATCCGATCCGCAAGAGCGGATGGAAGGACAACTGGGAGTTGTCGTGCGAGCGTGCGGCTACCGTGGTCCGGCAGCTCGTGTCATTCGGTATTCCGGCCGAGAACCTGTACGTGGCCGGCTATGGCGAACATCGGCCCGTGGCGGACAACAAGACCGCCGTCGGCAAATCGAAGAACCGCCGCATTGAGATCGTGGTGATGTCGCGTTAGTCTGAGGTCGTTCATGGCCGAGACGTTGATTGTGGATTACGGGATGGGCAATCTGCGTAGCGTGCAGAAGGCCCTGGAGCATGTCGGCGCCCGGGCACGCATTGTGCGGGATGCCGACGAAGTGACGCGGGCCGAGCGGATTGTTCTGCCCGGTGTGGGCGCGTTTCGGGACGCCATTGCCGCCTTGCGGCAGAAGGGGCTCGACGAGGCCGTCAAGGATTTCGTTGCCACGGGGCGACCGTTCCTGGGCATCTGCCTTGGGCTTCAGCTTCTGTTCGACGAGAGCCTTGAGGACGGGTGCCACCAAGGATTGGGTCTTATCGCCGGCCGGTGTGTTCCCATGGCGGCCGACAGGATCGGGCCCGACGGTCGTCCACTGAAGGTGCCGCACATGGGCTGGAATCAGCTCGACGTCGTCCGCCCCTCGCCGATTTTGCAAGGTCTGACGCCGCCGATCGAGGTGTACTTTGTTCACTCGTACGTTGTCGAACCGCAGGACCCCGCCGTTGTGGCGACGCGGACGACCTACGGCGAGGCGTTCGTGAGCAGCATCTGGCGCGACAACGTCGTGGCCACGCAATTCCACCCGGAGAAGAGTCAGCGCACCGGACTGCGGATGCTGGAGAATTTCGTCACTTTGAAGTAGGAAGCGTCGCTTCACATGGAAATCTGGCCGGCCATCGACATCCGCGGCGGACAGTGTGTCCGTCTCAGGGAAGGGGACTTCGCTCGCGAGACGGTGTTCGACGCCGATCCCGTGGCCGTGGCCCTGCGATTCAAGAAGCAGGGGGCCCGCCGAGTCCACGTTGTGGACCTGGATGGGGCCCGCGAGGGGTTGCCTGTCAACCGCGAGTTGGTGCTGCGCATTGTGGCCGAAAGCGGACTGGTGGTGGAGCTTGGTGGCGGTGTGCGAGACGAGCGGACGCTGGCGGATTACTTGGCGCAGGGGGTCTCGCGGGTGGTTCTCGGCACCCGGGCTGTTGAAGAACCTCAGTGGCTTGCCTCCGTGGCCGGCGACCACCCCGGGCGGGTGGTTCTGGGGTTGGACGCCAGAAATGGTCGGCTGGCGAGCAGAGGATGGCTTGCAACCACCACCCAGGATGTGATACAGTATGTGACTCGTCTTGGCGATTTGCCGCTGGCGGCAATTGTCTATACGGACATCGCTCGGGACGGCGTCATGAAGGGGCCGAACGTCGAAGCGGTCGGTCGGCTCGCCGCGGCCACGCGGATTCCCGTCGTGGCATCCGGAGGCGTGACGCGGATTGAGGACGTGCATGCGCTGGCCGGCTTGCCGATTGCCGGCATGATCATCGGCCGGGCCCTGTACGAGGGGACGGTTGACCTGAAAGCGGCCATTGCAGCCGCGCACGACAACTAGACGACAGATGGGCCCTCGCCGCAGTCCGGCCAGGGCCGACGGCGTTTCGCCATCCGGTTGGACAGGTGGTCTTTGGAGGAAGTCATGGCTAGTCTGAAGACGCAGGACATCCGCAACATCGCCCTCATTGGGCACGGCCATAGCGGCAAGACGCTTCTGGCCGAATCGCTGCTGCACAAGGCCGGCATGGTGACGCGGCTCGGGACACCCGACGACGGCACCAGCACGAGCGACTTCGACGAGGAGGAAAAGCAGCGTAAGACGTCCATCGACGCCAGCGTCCTGCACGTGTCGTGGAAGGGGCGCCACATCAACGTTATCGACACGCCCGGTTACGCCGATTTCATCGGCCAGGTGGCCATAGCCCTGTCGGCCGTCGAGACGGCTGTCCTGGTCATCAACGCCTCGTCGGGCATCGAAATCGGCGCCCGACGCGTCTTTGAAATGGCCAAGAACCGCGGCCTCGCCTTGGCCATTGTTGTCAACAAATGCGACGCCGAGAACATCGACCTGCTTGCGCTCGTCGAACAGTTGCGGGAGTCGTTCGGCAACCATTGCCGCATCGTGACGGCTCCGGTCGGCCAGAGCCAGGGCTTTAAGGGCGTCGTCAACGTCTTGGTGAAACAGGAAGGCGAAGCGCTGGTGGACCTGGCCGCCGCGCACCAGGAACTGGTCGAGAGCATCGTCGAGGCCGACGAGTCGCTGATGGAGCGGTTCTTCGCCGACGAGGCGATTTCGCCCGAAGAGATTCAAACCACGTTCGCCAAGGCCATGGCCGGCGGGTCGCTGATTCCGGTGTTCTTCACCTGTGCCCGCAGCGAGATCGGCTCGGAGGAGTTCCTCAACGCCGTGGCGGCGTATTTCCCGAACCCGACGCTCGGTGTCAAGGCCAAGGCCGTCAAGGGCGAAGGCGAGGCCGCCCAGCAGGTCGAGATCGAAGCCGATCCGGCCGGCAAGCTGGTGGCCAAGATCTTCAAGCTGACCAGCGACCCGTTCGTCGGCAAACTCGGGTTCCTGAGAATCTATCGCGGCACGCTGCCGGTGGACGGCATGGCCCGCATCGGCGACGAGCGCAAGGACACCCGGTTCGCCCAATTGCTGCGCGTCCAGGGCAAGGATCACAAGCCGATCAGCGAGGCCGTGGCCGGTGACATCGTGGCCACGACCAAGATCGACGAACTGGCGATCGGTCGCACCGTCTGGCAGGGCGAACAGGTGACCCTCCTCAAGGACGAATTCCCGGTGCCGATGTACAGCCTGGCGGTGGAGCCCAAAAGCCGTGGCGACGAGCAGAAGATATCGGCGGCTCTGGGCCGCTTCATTGAACAGGACCCCACGTTGAAGGCTGTGCGCGACCGGCAGACCAACGAACTGGTGGTCAGCGGCTTGGGCGACATGCACCTGAACACAGTGCTGAGCCGGATGAAACGAATGTTCCAGGTGGAAGTGACCACGAAGCCGCCGAAGATTCCCTATCGCGAGACCATCAGTGCCAAGGCCGAAGGGCATTACCGGCACAAGAAACAGACGGGCGGCGCCGGCCAGTTCGGCGAGGTGTATCTGCGCATCGAACCGAAGGAACGCGACAGCGGATTCGAGTTTGTCAACGACATCTTCGGCGGTGCGATTCCCGGGCAATTCCTTCCGGCCATCGAGAAGGGCATTCGCGAATGCATGGAGGAAGGCGTGATCGCCGGATACCCGTTCCAGGATGTTCGGGTGTCGGTGTACGACGGCAAGTACCACCCGGTGGACTCGAAGGAAATCGCGTTCAAAATCGCGGGACGCAACGCCTTCAAGGATGCCGTGGCGAAGGCTAAGCCGGTGCTTCTGGAGCCGATCGTGAACCTCGAAATCGTCATCCCCGCGTCGTTCATGGGGGATATCACCGGCGACCTCAACAGCCGGCGCGGACGCATCGTCGGTATGGACGCCGCTCCCGGCAACATGCAGGTGATCAAGGCCTCGGCGCCGCTGGCCGAAGTGGCCACGTACAACACGCAGCTTCGCAGCATCACCGGCGGCCAGGGCTCGTACAGCATGGAGTTCAGCCACTACGAACAGGTGCCGGGCAACATCCAGAAGCAGATTGTGGACGCCTACGCGGCCCAGAAGAAGGACAGCGAGAACTGAGCATCGCCCGGCGGCGACTCGCGGCCGGCTTGGCGACGATGTCCCGGCGCGGCTCTCGGCGAGCGGGGGCCGCGCTGGATTGCTTCGAGGCGACGGCGCGGCCGCCGCCCTCTCTCGGGAGGGAAGCTCCATGGCACGCAAAAAATCCACGGACGCCCCGACCGGCGCACAGCCGCCGGCCGCGGCCCAGTGCGGCGAGGTGATCTGCCGCGTTCGAGGCAAGCGCATCAGCGCCGACCAACTCGCCGCAGCCGGCGACCACGAAGGCCGGTACCAGTCCTTGCCGCGCATCGTCAAAAGCGTCGTGGCGTCGTGCCGCCAGTGGCCTGAGATCAACCACTTCGACAGCACTCTGCTGCCTGAAAGCGACGTGATCGTTCGCATCATCGAGGTGGCCCGCGAGGTGTTCTTCCCGGGCTACTTCGGCGAGAAATCCTTCGGCTCCAACAACGTCGCCTACCACATCGGCGACCGATTGCACGACCTGTACCTGATGCTGTCGGAACAGATCTACCGGAGCGTGCGTCACCAGTGCCGCCGCGAAGGCGACCAGTGCCCGCACTGCCGCAGCCTGGCGGAGGCGAACGCCCAGGAAGTTCTGCGGCGGATTCCCGCAATACGGAAGCTCCTGGCGTTGGACGTCAAAGCGGCCTTTGCCGGCGATCCGGCCGCTAGAGGATTGGGCGAGATCATCCTCAGTTACCCTGGATTGCTGGCCATCTCGGTGTACCGGTTGGCCCATGAGTTGTGGCAGCTCGGCGTGCCCCTGTTGCCGCGCATGATGACCGAGTACGCCCATGCCCTCTCGGGCATCGATATTCATCCCGGGGCCGCCATCGGCCGCTCGTTTTTTATCGACCACGGCACCGGTGTCGTCATCGGCGAGACCACGATCATCGGCGACCGTGTGAAACTCTACCAGGGTGTCACACTCGGAGCCCTGAGCTTCCCGAAGGACAGTTGCGGCCAGTTGATCCGAGGCCAGAAGCGTCATCCGACGATTGAGGACGACGTTACGATTTATGCTCAGGCGACCATTCTCGGCGGCAACACCGTCGTCGGACGCGGCAGCACCATTGGCGGCAACGTCTGGCTGACCGAGAGCGTGCCGCCGCACTCGTATGTGACCGTCGAACAGCCGCGCCTTGTCGTGCGGCCGAAGCGACGGGGCAAACAACAAGCCAAGAACTGAGCGGTTTCTCTCGTGCCATTCTTGTTGCAGACGAGGATCGCCGTGTCAGAGGGCGCAGGCTGAGTGTCCCGTCACAGGCCGCACAAGTTGCCTCTCTTCACATCTGCATCTGTTTTTTGCCACGGCTTTTTTCGCCAAAATCCCCGTCAGTTTGCCTCAGGTCCCATTGCGGGTTATACTTCAGCGAGAGGTGGTCCGAGGTGCGCTGCGTCGCCCTGACGCCGTGGCCTGCGACCTTCGCTCAAGAGCGGTGAGGATGAAGTTCCGCGAGGCAGTGGAGGCTGTCCGCGGCTGGTGTGTCGCCGAAGGAAGGATCCGAGCGATGTTGTCCAGAGGGGTGGTTGGGGCGGCGCTGTTGCTGGCGGTGGCCATGCTGGCAGGTTGTGGGGAGCGGCTGTCTGCGGATCAGGAGCAACGGCTTGCCAGGCAGGGACACGCGGTCCACCTGTTCGGGCCGACGCCGTTGGCGCTGGGCGAGGAGGACATGGGCTTCTTCGCTCGTAGCGCGGCCCAGGAACCGGTGCAGAGCCAGTTCGATTATTACGCGACGTTTGTGCGCGAGCGGACCTGGGAAGTCGAGGACAACCGCAGCCCCTACCACAGCTACCACCGCCGCATAACCTGGGCCGAGGATGTGCGGGCGTCTCGCCGTTAGTGTCCGAGTCGCGTGGAACCCATGGGAAGGGACTTGCGCCTCGCGAGCGCATATCCATTTCATCTTTTTAGCGGGCGGAATGACCATTGAAAAACCGATGCCGAGATGGAAATCTCGTCAAGCGTTTACCGTCGGACCGTAGGAAATTCGGCCCGAACGGCGCCTTCCGAGGTCCAGGCCATACGGGCATCGATGGAGAATGTGGATAGGAGGTTTTGGTGTGTGAAAACCTGGGCCGGTATTCCCATTGCCTCAATACGTCCTGCCGCCATCAGTACGGCGACATCGACGTACATGGGAGCCAGCAGCAGGTCGTGGCACACCATGACGACGGCCTGGCCCTCCGCGGCGAGGCGGCGGACCAGTTGGTACAGTTCGACTTGGTGAGCGATGTCCAGGTGCGACGCCGGTTCGTCCAGCAGAAGCACACGACCCTGCTGGGCCAGGGCGCGAGCGATGATCACCCGTTGGCGTTCGCCACCGCTGAGTTCGGCAAACCGGCGGTCCGCCATGTCCAATACGCCGAGCCGCGCTAGGCAATCACGGACGATGGCGCGGTCCTCGTTGGTCTGCTCGCCCCATGGGCCGCCGCGAGCATAGCGGCCCAGAAGAACCATCTCGGAGACGGTCAAGGGCACGTCCGCCGGGGTGTCCTGCGGCACGACGGCCACGTGGCAGGCAATCTGCCGCGGCGTCATGCGATCCAGGGAACGGCCGTCCAGCAAGACACGCCCGCCTTGTGGCCGCAGGGCGCCGTTCAGACATCGGAGCAGGGTGCTCTTGCCCGAGCCGTTAGGGCCCCAGAGTGCCGTCAGGCGACCCGGTGCCGCTTCGATGGTCACGTCGCGCAACACGGGGCGATTCGCACGGTAGCCGAAAGTGAGTCCTTCCGCTCGGAGGTTCATGGCGTCGGCCCCTGACGGCTGCGTTTCAGGAGAAGCCAGAGAAACACCGGAGCGCCGACCAACGCGGTGAGAATGCCCACGGGAATCTCCGCCGGGGCCGCAAC
The DNA here is from genome assembly GCA_964500225.1 of uncultured Anaerolineaceae bacterium. GTDB lineage: Bacteria > Planctomycetota > Phycisphaerae > FEN-1346 > JAACEH01 > JAAYDY01. The sequence goes on from CAZCOA010000010.1 coordinate 67,673, forward strand.
GGTCCGGGCCAGAGTGTCGGCGACCAGTAGCAGCAGCGCACCGCCGAGAGCCGAGGCCGGCGCCAATTCGCGATGCCCGGCTCCGCACATCAGTCGCAACAAGTGCGGCACGATGAGCCCGACGAAGCCGATGACGCCCGTGAGGCTGACGGCCACGGATGTGGTGACCGCGACAATTCCGAGGAGCCAGAGCTGAAGCCGGCGCACGGCGACGCCGAGATCGCGGGCCGACCGCTCGCCCACCAAGGCCACGTCCATCGCGGGAGCGAGGCCGAGAAGGGCTACGCCGGCCGCACACGTTACGGGGGCCATCACCAGGGCGTCGCGCCAACTCGATTGCCACAGGCCGCCCATGAGCCAGAACACGAGTGTCTGGAGCCGTTCCCCGGCTAAATACAGTGCCGCCGATGTCAGGGCGGAGCAGAAGGCGCTGATGGCAATGCCGGCCAGGAGCAACGAATGGCCAAAATGGCCGCCGCGACGAGCGAATCCATAGACGGCGATCATGGCTGTCAGGCCGCCGGCGATGCTCATGGCGGGCATGGCCGCGAAGCCGACAGTCGGGGCGGCCAGCAGCAGCCCCAGCACTGCGCCGCACGCGGCGCCGCTGGAGACACCGACCACGTAGGGGCTTGCCAATGGATTGCGGAAAAGGGTCTGAGAGGCTAGCCCGGCCAGTCCCATAGCCGCGCCTGCGGCTATGGCCATGATAATCCGTGGCAGGCGGATCAACAGGAGAATTCGCAACGATGCGTCGTTGATGGAATCGGTTGAAACCGCTTGCCGCATCGCACGCCAGACCTCTCCCGGCGACACGGCTGCGTCGCCGACACAGAGCGCAACCATCGCCGTCGCGGCCACGAGGATCACCAGGGCGGCAATAAGCAGCGACGGTTGAATGGGGTGTGGACTCATGGGCGCGGCCTATGCGATACGCCGAACCTGGAACCGGTCGTCGCGGGCCGATAGGTTCAGGGCTTCCTCGCTTGTCAGGTGCGATGCAGCAACATGGGTCAGGTGCTTGCGGCAGAGCCGCACGGCCTCGTCCATCTGCTCAGCGGTCGGTCGGGCGTAGGGTTGTCCGGGGACGGGAATGTAGCCCATCACGTGGAACGGGATGTCGCGGCTGAGGCCGGCGAGCCAGGCCGCCACGGCCTCAACCTGGTCGAGGTCCACCAGGCCCGGCACATAGACGACATTGGCCTTCATCTCCAGGCCGGCGCGGAAAGCCGCAGCGAAGTTGTCGAAAATCGGCTGTCGCGGGCGGCCCGTGTAGGCCAGGTGCAGCGCCTCGTCCCATGCCTTCAGGCCCACGTTCGCGCCATTCAGGTTTGCCAGAGGGAGCTTACTGCCGTTGGTGTGGCCCAGGTACGTTCGAGCCTTCAGTTCGTCCTGGGCGAAGGCCAGAAGCTCGGGCAGCTCCGCGGCCACGGTCGGTTCGCCACCCATGAAGAACACTTTCTCAGGCGCCACGCTGCGCAGGGCCGAGCGAATCTCCTCGACGCTCAGGAATCGCTCGGGCCGCGGATAAGCATGCCCCGGTTTGCCGTCGGGGCCGCTTCGCAGTTTGTAGCTGCATATTGCGCAGCGAAACGTGCAGCCGTAGTTGTGGACGGTTGCGAAACGGTAGGTCGGATGGTACGTAATCTTATGGAAGGCCATGACAACTCCTCTCGTCCGAGGCCGATCCGTTCAGCAGGGCACGAAGGTGCGCCGCGGCTTCAGGCAGGGCGGGACCGGCCACCAACCAGCGCCGCTCCAGGGACACCACACGGCCCTGGCGGATCGCCCTGAGCCCCGCAAGGCCCGGCCTGGCCGCCAACGTTGCCGCATCGCCGTACCCCTCGATCAGCAGCACCACGTCCGGGTCGCACTCCACCAGCCGCTCGGCCGATAGAAGAACGCTGCCCCTTGTTTCGGCGGCCACATTGTCGCCTCCGGCCAGACGGATCAAATCGTCCGAGTACGTCTCGCGGCCCACCGTCTTGTAGGGCCCGTACATCTCGAAATACACACGTGGTCGCTTGAGGCCGTTCTCAGTCGTTCCGGACGCTGCCTTTTGAAGAAACTGTTCTATACGCGACGCTTCCCGTTCTGCGCACTCGACGCAACCGATACACTCGCCCACCAGGCGGATCATGGCCGGCGTCTCTGCCGCACGGACCGACCGTATCCGCACCACCGGCACCGACAGCCGCTCGAGCACGGCCGCCGCATCGTCCTGATACCACCAGAGGAAGGCCAAGTCGATGCCCCGCGACAGGACGGCTTCCTGTGAAACAGCGCTGCCTTTGCCGATGACCTCGATCTGCTCGGTCCCCGGCACGGCGCGGCCATACTCGTCGATCGCAGCGAGCCGATCCGCAGCACCCATTCGGACAAGGCTGTCCGTCGCGGAGGTGCAGAGACTCAGAATACGTCGCGGATCGCCAGGAACGGCGACCGGCCTGCCCGTCATGTCCACAACATGGCGTGCCGCCGGTCTGCGCCGTTGGATTGCTTCAGCGCTGCGGTCTGCAAACCAGACCAGGCCGGCCACACACAGCGTGCCCGCCAATGCCGCCAGAACGATGCGCCCTCTGCGACTCACTTTCCGGCTTTCTTCCTGAGCAGAAGCCCCGTCAGCCCAGTGCCGATCAGGACCACAGTCGTTGGTTCCGGCACAACAAGTTCGGCCACACGGAATCCGATAAAGTTGTATTCTCGGATCGGGCTGAACCCATAGCGGGCATCAGCGGCCATCAGGTTTCCGTTGTTGCTCAGAAACGAGCCGCCGCGCGTGCCGCGATACGTGGTTCCGGCGATCGTGGCCTCATTCCATTCCCAGACGTTGCCGCCCTGATCGTATGTGCCATAGGCGCTCGGGGAATCAACATAAGCGCCGGCCTCGGTCAGGTAGTAGGGCGCACCGATCACTTCCTTGTAATTGGCCGAGCCCGGCGGCTCGGTGCTTCCGGGAGGCGCCTCGCGCAGCGGCACGTCGTTGCTCTGAGTGGGATAGAGCCAGTAGTTGCCGGTCGCGCCGTCGTTCTTGTGATATGCCGCCTTGTACCACTCGTCTTCCGTCGGAACTACATAATGGGCGTTTGCGCTGCGCGTTACCGCCAACAGACTGTCGTTGTCCGTCACGCCGTTGAGATAGTAGGACCCCGATTCGGTTGTGTCCAGACCCTGGAGTCCTGTGGGTTGGCCGTTGGTCAACCAGTTGGCGAAACGCAGGGCGTTGCCGTACGAGACGTAGTTGACGGGCCGATTGGCTCGGTCCGGAGCCACGCTGTAGCTGTAACTGCCGGCCTCTCCATGGCGTTCGATGCCGCAGCCGATAGAGCCCGACAACCCCATGCTCGGGCAGTAGAGACCGTAGGTGTCGGTCTGTGCCACCGCATTGAGGAATGCCACATACTGTGCGGCCGTCACTTCGTATTTGCCCATGCGATATGAGTAGGCGACCGCTCCGTAACCGGTCGTTCCATCTCGCATGACCAGCGTATCACTTTCGTTGCCCGGATTTTCCACATCCACAAAATCCAGACTGACCTGTCCGGACGGCATATTGAACACGTCGGCAGCCAAAGCCGGCATGACGGCCGGCCACAGGGCGATGATTCCGATGAAAACCTGTATTCGCTTATTCATTATGGCCTCTCCCTTCCATTGGGGGCAGGATGTTTTCCCTCCAGGCCATGTGACTGTAGTGCCCTAACGGATGCTCCGCATTCTTCGGCGAGCCAGTGCCGCCAGGCCCACGGCCAGAAGGGCCATCGTCGCCGGCTCGGGCACATGGTTGACCGTCAGCAGTCCGATGTTGGCCCGCAGAACGCTTTCGCCGGTGCCGCCCAGGTCGCCGTCGGCCACGCTGTAGCGGAGTGTTGAATTAGCTGCGAGCAGGCCCGTTACGTCGAAAACCGGCACGTCAGGGCCATAGGTGCCCATGGCACCGATTGCCACGTCGTTGGTCGCATCGCCAAGGGCGACGCCGTTAAAGTAGATCTGGTCCTTTTGTCCGGCGGAGCCGTGCGTATAGCTCGCAATGTACTGGGCCGAGGCCACGTTGTCTGTATTCAGCCCGTTGATTGAGAGCTGGCGTGTCGCAGGAGACCCCGCACTGCCTGGGGTGCGTCGCAGCGTGCCATCCGCCTCGGCCAGATAGAAGTCGAGGCTGCCGACGATGGACGGATCCGTATAGATAGTGACCAGGGTTGCGGAAAAAACCCGTCCGTCGAAGCTATTCGTAGGATCGGTAATGGTGAAACTCAAGGTGTTGGTTGTCCCGTCGGTGTGCAGCAGGGCGCCGATGCTCGTGTCCCCAAGGCCGGTGTAGGCTACCTGCCACACGCCCGACCCGGAGCCATAGACGGAAGTCTGGATTGTACTATAGGTGGCACCGCTGTTGCCCGTGCCGCCGACGGCGACCGTACCGAGGCTGATGCCGTTGAGCGTGGCGCTGACCTGGGCCGTGTAGGCGTTCGTGCCGCCCCAGATGTCGAGGTAGAGTCGCGAGAAAACAATGCCCTGGCAACTGGGCAGGACGAAACCCGTGTCGGTCGGAACGCCCAGGCCGGTGGAGGCCCACAGGCTGTTGGTTTGAAAACTCGCGGCCCCGTGAGCCACACTCTGCTGCGAGTGAACCACCTGGAGATCGTACCCGGGCAACGAAAATCCGCCGTGTGCGGGTACGGCCGCCAGGCCCAGAAACGCCAGAACAATGACCTTGCCCAACCAGCTTGTGCGCGATGTCCCCATCTCTTCTACCCTCCTTCGACCCAAGCTGTCCCCGTAACTGGTCCGCCTGTCCCCCACCATTTCGAGATGGGATTCATTGCGATGCGTCCCAATCTTCCTGTGTTGTTTTTTTCAAGGTTTCCGCGTGTCCGTCACAAAAGACCGCGTTGAAGCTTCCGTCCGTGTGCCGGTAATCCACCCCCGGCACCGGTTCGCGGAACCGATTGCCGCCGCCGACGTAGTACTTGCCTGGCGTGCAGTCGGCCAGCAGGATCGTCTCGGCCGGCCGCTTCACGGCAACGGTTGAAACGCCGTACCAAAAGCAGTGGGCATCGTCCTTGAAACGGAAGCAGTTGATGCCGTAGCTCATCGTGATCTGATGGTCCCAGGGCAGGGGGACGCGAACATCGTCGCTAGGGCAACAATAGACCTCAGCCTTCTTATCGACGTAGGGGGCGAGCAAATCCATCCAGCGACAGGTGTCGCTCGTCCACGCCCGGGGATACATGCCCCGATGATCGCCCGTATAGAGCCTGACGGCGGTGGCCAGACTGCGAAGGTTGGTCAGGCATGACGCCTGCCGAGCCGTGGCCAGGACGGCGGCACACACGGGCAGCAGCAGCGACATCAAGAGGGCCACGATGGCCACGACGATGAGCAACTCCACCATCGTGAACCCAAGCGCAAGTCGGCGAGACGCGAGACGGATCGCGGACGGAACCATGCCTTCCCCCGAGGGCGTATTACGAATAACCAAAAGATACTACCAGGCGCACATAAAGGCAAGAACATTCCTACGTGCTGCCGCTGACGTACGGGGCCGACATCCTGCACGCCTCGTTCCACC
>CAZCOA010000011.1:0-61008 GCA_964500225.1 uncultured Anaerolineaceae bacterium
GCACCGCCCGCCCACTGCTTTCCCTGCCAATTCATCCGGTCGCCTTCCGCGGATTCCCCCTCAAAAAAACCGAGGCTGCCGACGCACGTCGGCAACCTCGATCATTTTCTGGCGTCCCCAGCAGGACTCGAACCTGCAATCTACGGCTCCGGAGGCCGTCGCTCTATCCAATTGAGCCATGGGGACTCAACTGAAAATCATGTTACCCGCTGCCGCCGAAAAATCAAGGTTTCTCCGCAGAACCCGCCCACATGCCACAGCCCACCTCCCGGTCATGCCCCGCGAAGCTCTGACAGACCATCGATAAGGCATTCGACCTGCTCCTCCGTGTGGCCGCACGTCAGACTGATGCGCAGCCGGCTTGTGCCGCGCGGCACCGTCGGAGGACGGATCGCCGGAACCAGGATGCCCTGCTCCCACAGGCCGCCGCTCAGGGCCAAAGCCCGCTCCGCCTCGCCCACGATCACCGGGATAATCGGCGACCGCCCCGCAGACACCGTCCACCCCGCCGCCCTCAGCCGCTCGCGCAGCGAGCACGCCAGGGCGAGCAACCGCTCGCGCCGCTCGGGCTCCTGGCGGACAATCTCCAGCGCCGCCATGGCCGCAGCCGCCTGCGCCGGCGGGATCCCCGTCGTGTAGACAAACGGCCGCCCGCGATTCACCACCAGATCAATCACCGCTCGCGACGCGGCAATGAAGCCGCCCAGGCCGCCCAGCGCCTTCGACAACGTGCCCACCGTCGCGGTCAGGTCGCCGGAGCCGAGCCCCTGCTCCTCGCCCACTCCCGCCCCGGTCGGCCCGAAGACCCCGGTAGCATGGGCCTCGTCCACGACAAACATCGCCCCGTGTGCCCGCGTCACGGCCGCCAGCTCCGCCAGAGACGCCTCGTCACCATCCATTGAGAAGACCGATTCGGTCACGACCAGGCGCCGCCGGTACCCGGCCTTGTCGCGCAGACGGGAGGCCAATGACGCCGGATCGTTGTGCTTCCACGTGACCAGCCGCGCACGCGACAGCGCGATCGCGTCCAGAATCGACGCGTGGCACAGCCGGTCGGCGAACACCGCGTCGCCCGGCCCGGCAAGCACCGTCACCAGGGCCAGGTTCGCCATATACCCCGTCGGCAGCACCAGGGCGGCCTCCGTGCCCTTGAAGTCGGCCAATTGCCGCTCCAACTCCGTCACCGCTCCATGCGTACCGACAATCAACCGGCTGGCGGAACTGCCTGTCCCGAACCTCGCCACGGCTGCCCCTGCCGCCTCGGCCAGGCGCAGGTCGGTCGCCAGCGACAGGTAATCGTTCGAGGCGAACTGAAGCACCCGACGCCCATCAACGACGATCTCCGGCCCCGGCGGCGAATCCACGGTCCGCAACTGCCGCCACAGACCGTCGCGTCGGATTGCACCGAGCACGTCGTCAATCCACGCTACTGCCACGTCGCCCCCTCCAGTCGCACCACACAGCATCGAACCACCCCACATGGAACCCCTGCGGCCGCTGCGGCCTGGGCAACATGGGCAAAGCCACAATGTTGCCGGAAATCATCAATGTTTCGCGAATTTGTCAAGTCCACATAACCCCTGTCAAATCGGCCTTTTCAACCTATTCTTCTGAAACAAGTTAAGCTGGGCGTTCACTCTAAGCGGCGCGCCCGCATAACCAGCACATCTTCACAGAACCCGCATTCCACTGCTGTTGTTCCTAAGCACATGGCAATCAAGCATTTATCCACCCGTTTATCGGACGGAGAAACATAACCCCCTTGCGGCACGGCCGTTGCATCCGCTTACGGCGGAGAGGGACATCCGATGGCCTATGTGTTGACACAACTCGACCGACGCAGAGTCAAGATCCTGGTGCTCACCATAGCGACTTTCATCGCGCTTTGCTAGCCTCAGGATCAACCTGACAAACTATCGGATCGGCCGCAATGCAGGCCGGTCCGCTCTCATGCGCCGATCGGCCTTCCCCGCCATCGCCCGACGATAATCGACTGCAACAAAACCTCGTATATAGTCTATTTGACTCCGTGCCGTCCGTGGTGGATCTTCTGTCTGAGGATACGTGTGGCTGCCACTCATCGGTTCCTTGAGACGGTCACCCCGTCTATGTTTGGGTGAGGGTGGGCAGACACACCTCATCCGCTCTGAGGGAACGTTTCCCGCCGAGGCCCGTCCACCTCCAAGGAGACGGCGGGCAATGTTTCACCATGACGTCATAACATCGCACACGAAGTAGCCTGTGCCCACTATGGGTCACAAGCGTTTCTCCAACCGTGGTCAGGGGAAAGGGATCATTCTATGGGGCCGCACGCGTGCAGTCGCTCCGCTCATGCCGCCACGGTGTGGGTCGGTCCGTCCGCCCTGGCGTCGAAACGACGGCGGCGGACGGGACGTTGAGCGCCCCCGCCCGCCGCATGGTTCTTCCTTGCGGTGATCAGTCCCGCGTCGCCTCGGCCGGCGATGGCGATGCCGCCTTCTCTGCCTCCGCGGCCTTGGCAGCAGCCTCGTCGAGTTTCGCTTTCAGTTTCGCGCGTCGAGGGCCGGGCCTGAGCGCGTCGGGCGACGGGCCCAGGTGGGCCGCCTCCTCCCCGTGGTCCTTCGTCCAGCCGTCGGTCGGCGCTTTGCTCAGGCTCCGGTACTTGTCCCACATGGCCCGGACCCATGCTTCGCCGGCGTACCCCTGGTGGTTCCAGGACTTCGTCGGGTCCAACAGGTTCCTGTCGCCGAACTCCTTGCCGATAACCGTCCGAAACGGCGTGTCGTCCTGCGTCATCCAACGATCCACATAATCCAGGAAGGCGTCGTGGTTCCACTGCCTCTCCAGGCCGAGAATGCGCAGGGCCAGCCCCTGCCCCACCCAACAGCAACTGGTATTGGCCCGGCGATAGGCCTCGCTCTGATAATTCGCCTGCTCGATCTCCTTGCCGTCCTTGGTCGTCCAGACCATGTCCCACTGTGACGGATGCAGATGCTCATAGGGGCCCCAGGCAGGCCGCGGCGGTTGGCCCGTGGCGGCCAGGATGCCGCTATGGCCGGCGAAGACCACGTACGCCCCGTTCCACGCCTTGCCGTATCGCGTCTGCTGATCCTCGCCGAAGGCCACCTTCGGAAACGCCTTCGTCGGCGATGCCATCTCGTCGTCGCCCAGCAGATAGCCGGCCAACACGATCGGCAGCTTGCGCCCGCTACCGTGGCCGCCCCAGCCTTCCCACCCCGGGTGCCCCGACTTCACCGCCCCCCAGTAGTCGATTCCCACCTGAACGAAATTCAGCAAGAGCGGCTCCTTCTGCTCGGCCGGGAAATCCATGCACAGCAGCAGTGCCGCATCACCCACCGCCTGCCCCACCCACTGACCGTAGTGCGGCATGTTCTCCATCGGCTGATCGAACCCGAAGAAGCCCGTGTTCAGCCACGCCTTCTGGAACACCTCGGCAAACTTCACCGGATCGGGGACGCCCTCCACGCGTTGGAGCGTCGGCAACAGGTTCCGCCGCAGGTTCCGCGCCAGGTAGATCGTCTGCTTGCGGTCGCAGTAGGCCGGTCGGAAGGCGTCCGCCGGCTGCGGCGACGCCACGCACGTCAGCACCGCCGCCACCTTGATCGGGCAGTTGTCATGAACCGCACGCATGCCCCCGGAATGGTAAACGAACCGCGAGTTCTCGCCCACCTTCAGGCTGATCGTCGAAACCAGCGTGTCGCCCGGTTTCATCTCATACGGCGGGCGGCTGATGAGTTTGGGCTCGAAGAAGTTCTTGATCCCGCTGTCGTAGGCCATCCGGTCGTTCGCCGGCGGATTCAGCATCGACCCGTGACGAACGCGCTCGGTCACCTTGAGGCGGTCCCGCTCGATCATGTACTTCTCGCGATCGTCCAGCTCGTCGTCGGTCACCTCGGCGCCGATGCGCGGCTTCGGGTCGATCTCCTTCACCGTCACCGGGCCGACGACGTAGTAGTCCCCGTTGACGAATCGCCCGACGCGGACCGGCTGGTCGAACGTCCACGTGATGCCGTACTGGCTCACCTTCTCCAGCAGCGGCAGACTGTCCACGGTCGGCGCAGCCGGGGCATTGTCGCTGCCGTAGATGACAACGCCTTCGGCCGCCAAGCTCGTTCCACCCATTAGAATCGCCAAGACGATCCCCACATTGCGTGCCGTGTTCAGCATTGTTTGGCTCCCACTAGAGAAGGTTCCCAGCGAACATTTCCGCGGCAACCGCCCCGGCCGCACCGTGCGCCGCCGCGCCGAGACCGGCCATACAACAAGGAAGAACATGAAGATCGACTGGAGATTCCAACCCCAGGCAACATCAGAGGTGCCGCCTGAAGCCGCGGCCGCCGTGCCTGGCGGGCGACGCAGACCCTAACCTTTCTACGGAGCAACCAGCGAACGCCCCGGAGTGCCTTTCGGGCGGTCCGAGGCGGGCTTGCCGGCCTTATCCGATTCCTGGGCGGCACTGTCCAGCGTGCGGTGAAGCCGCCGATTGCCCGTGGCCGTGCGGAACAGGTTCACGCCGAACTGAAACACCCACTCGTGGTTCGTCCTCAAGTCCTGGTTCCAGACGCAGCCGATGTTCCATGGACAGTAATAGACCACCGTGCGCATGGGCTTGGCAACGGGTTCCGACGGATCCGCCGCCGGCTCCTGTCGGTGGTCCTGCGGCAACGGTGTAACCGAGGGAATCGTGCGATACCAAGGCTCCGGATCCATCTCCGAGGGGTCCGGCGGCTGGACCGCGATGTCCAGTCCAAACACCGGACGACGCTTGTCGGGGACCAGTTTGAAGTGGCTGTTGTAGACCGGGTGCTCGGCTTCAAGTTCCCGAAGCGATGCCTCCGGGAAGACCTCCTTCATCAGGGCCCTGAACCCGTCGTTGAAAGCCTCGACGTGGCAACAGTTGTCGGCCAGAATGACGCCCCCACGCTCGACGTAACGGCGAAGTTTCTTCTTCTCAAGCTCCGTAAGGTTCGTCGGCGGTTTGTGGCCGCTGATGTAGAGAAGCGGCGCATCGAGCCACTGGCTCACTTCGCCCGAGATGTCCGCAATTTGCCAGCGAAACCGCTGCTCGAACACGCTTTCGACATACCGCGTGAAGTTCGGCAGGTCGCGGGCATGGTTGTTCCAGTCGCCTCGCCACCGCAGTTTGTTGATCACGAACGGAGCACGTCCTTTGGCCAGAAACAGCATGCCGAACGACGTCTCGACGATATCATTGTACCCTTCCGTGGAACGCAACCGCCCCTCGTCGTCAACCATGCTCCACGCCCCGTCCTTCTTCTGTGTTCGCAGGTAGTACCATGCCCCGTTGCGGTACCAGTCGTGGCCGCCGAGTTGCTTCAGGCCGCTGGCGGCCCCGACGCGTTCGATCGAGTAATGGTAGTACCCGCTCCGCGGGAACAGTTTGCCTCCGTACGGCACGAACATGCCGCCCAGTTCGTCCACGTCCAGGCAGACGCGCTGGTGCGCCCGCTCGATGGCCTGGCCGATCGGGCCCAACTTGCCGCAATCCTCGCTCTTTCTGCCATCGAAGACCGCCTCGCCCGTCTCGCCCAGCAGGTCTCTCAGGATATAGAGACTGGCCAGCCCCGTCGCGTTCATCGTCGGGCTCATGGGCGGATGATCGTACTTTTCGGCATCCTTGATATAGCTCCAGCCGCCCCACACATTCTGGGTATCCACGAACATACGAGCCGAGCGGTCGAGCGTCGCCCGTGGAATCTCGACGCCGCGCTTGCTCATCTCCCACAAGGCCAGGACGGCAAACTGCGTGTTCGATCGGTCGCCGCTCTTGAAGGCGTCGCGCCAGGTGGACCCCACAATGCGCCCCCATCCGGAGTGTTCCGCCGGAGGCACCCGTTGCGGATCCAGCAGCCAGTAGGTCCACATGCCGTCCTGGGCCTGCCACTCGACGAAGCGGCGAAGAAGAGCCTCCATGGCCCGACGCTCCGAGCGTCCGAGGTTGTCCTTGGGCAGCTTCGCCAGAACCATCGCCTGGATGGCCACCTCATACGTGTGGTCGGTCGGCGTTTCCATGACGTACGTGAAGGCGGCCCGCAACGCAGGATCGTCCAGCGTGGCGCCGGCCTCGAGCATGGCCAGCAGGGCAAGCCCAGTCTGCCTACGGGGTAAGCGAAATTGAGCACCTTGGCGGTGGCGCCGATCCGCCCATCGGGCGTCTGTCTGCTCCGCAGAAACTTGGCGGCCTGCTCCAGCGACGCCTTCACGTGCGCGTCGGTAATCTCCATGGGCGTCTTCGGCATCTTCAGCGCAGGATGCGACACGGAACTGCTGCGACTGTCAGACGGCGGAGCCGCCGAGATGCCGACCGAAGCAAACAGCAGGAAGACACAGACCGCCGTCACTGCACAGAATCGCTTCCTCATCGCGAGGCCTCCCTGCGCTGTCGGCCAGACTACCTGCCATGTTATACATAAACAACCCAAGCCGCCGGAGAATTCCTCCATTCCGCCGCCCCGCCCCGCGAGGTCGCCACTCGACATTCCGGCAAGAACGCCCGCCCGCACGCCTCCGCCAGACGCCCACCATCCGCTTTCTCACCCGAAATGTCGCCACCGGGAAGAAAGATTCCCGATATACCCCCTTGATTTTAGTATTTTGTTAGGGTATCATTCCAGAAAGTATCCGGATTTCAAGGCACGGGACAGATGGTGGCGGCCGGCACAGACGGGAGACTCCCGCCGCCGGTTGCCGCGTTGGGAAACCGTGCCATGTATGTGCCGCTACGAGTACGAAGCAACACCAGCCTGCTCTATGGGGCGAGTCGCCCGGACGAGTTGATCGACACCGCCCGGCGTCTCGGCTATCGGGCCATGGCCCTGGCCGATCGCGATACCATGTACGGGGCCATCCCTTTCTATATTGCCGCGCGGCAGGCCGGCATCGAACCAATTCTCGGCGTCGAGCTGTTCCAGGGCCAGGCCGCCACGGAGCAAAGTGCCCTGCTCCTGGCCCGCGACCTCGAAGGCTACCGCACACTCTGCCGACTGGTCACGGCACGGAACCTGGACGAATCGTTCGACCTGGGCGAGGCCCTATGCCGCCACCATGAGGGGCTGTTCGTCGTCGCCATGAGCATCCCGCTCGTGAATCGGCTACGCGGCCACGTGCCCGCCGACGCCCTGTTTCTTGGACTCTGCGCCTACGGCGACCGTCGCGACCGCCTGCGACAGGAAGGCACAGTCCGCGCGGCCCGGGCGGCGCGCGTGCCGTTGGCGGCCGCCCCGGAAATCGCTTTCCACCACCCCCACCGCCACCGCGTCCATCGCGTGCTGCGCGCCATTGCCGAACGTGCCCTGGCGGCCGATCTGCCCATGCGACGGCTGGCCCATCCTAGGGCCCACCTCTGCCCACCCGCCGACATGGCCGCCCGCTATGCCCCGTGGCCGGAGGCATTGGCCAACGCGCGGCTCATTGCCGACGGGTGCCGTCTGGAACTGCCTCTGGGGCGGCACGTCTTTCCGAGTTTTCCACTGACCGAGGGCGAAACCGCCTACTCTCGACTGGCCCGACTCGCCTTCGACGGCCTCGCGCGGCGGCACGGGCGATTGCGGCCCGAGGCCGTCGCCCGAGTCGAACACGAGTTGGCCATCATCGAGCGACTGGGCTTCTCGCCCTATTTTCTGATCGTTCACGACATTGCCGAGTTCGCCCGCCGCGAGAAGATTCCCACAGTGGCCCGCGGATCGGCAGCCAACAGCCTGGTGGTGTATGCCCTGGGCCTGTCGAATGTCGATCCCCTGGAGCACGACCTCTATTTCGAGCGATTCCTGAACCTGTCGCGCAGCGATTGCCCCGACATCGACCTGGACGTCTGCTGGCGGCGGCGCGACAAGGTGATCGACTACATCTTTCGGACCTACGGTCCCGCGCACGTGGCGATGCTCTCGACACATACGACCTATCAGGCTCGCAGCGCCTTTCGCGACGTCGCCAGGGCCTGCGGCATAGCGCCCGCAGAGGCCGACCGCCTGTCGAAGGTGTTGCCGCACTACGGCGCCAGAAGCATTCGCGACGCCATCGTGTCGTTTCCCGAGTGCCGCTCGTTTCCGGTGGATCGGCCGGGCATGGCCGAGATACTCACGATGACCGAGACCCTCGACGGTTATCCGCGCCACACGAGCGTCCACGTGGGCGGCGTCGTGATCGCCGACCGCCCGCTGACGGACTATGTGCCGCTGGAACGGGCGGCCAAGGGCGTCGTGGTGACGCAATACGACATGGACTCGGTGGAGCGGATGGGGCTGGTGAAGATGGACATCCTGGCTCAGCGGTCGCTCACCATCATCGAAGACACGTGCCGCAGGGTCAGGGAAAATTACGGCATCGAGATCGATCCCGAGTCGATTCCCGATGGCGATGCGGCTACGGCGGCGACGCTCCGCGAGGGCCGCACCATCGGCTGTTTTCAGATCGAGTCGCCGGGCATGCGGAACCTGCTGAAGATGATGCGGGCCCGCAACCGCCTGGATGTGATCCACGCCCTGTCGCTGATACGCCCCGGACCGGCCTCCAGCGGCATGAAAGAGCGGTTCATCCGTCGCCGTCTCGGACAGGAACCCACCGAGTACGCCGACGAACGGCTGCGAGGGTTGCTCGACGAAACCCATGGCGTGATGCTCTATCAGGAAGACGTGCTGCGCGTGGCCCACGTGATGGCGGGATTCTCGCTGGAGAAAGCCGACGAACTGCGCAAAGCGATGACCAAGGACCGCAGCGGCGACCGGTTCGATCGGATGCGCGAGGAGTTTCTGCGCGGCGTGTTGCAGGGGGGCGGCACGCGCGAACTGGCCGAGACCCTCTGGGACCAGGTGTCGCAATTCGCCGGGTACTCGTACTGCAAGGCCCACGCCTGCACGTACGGACAGATCAGTTACCAGACCGTTTACCTGAAAAGCCGCCGGCCGGGCGAGTTTCTGGCGGCGGTGCTGGCCAACCAGGCCGGCTACTACGAGCCGCGCGAATACGTCGAGGAAGCGCGGCGGCTGGGCGTGACGGTCTTGCCGCCGGACATCAACGCAAGCGACGTGGAGTTTGCAGCCCATCGCTGCGAAACGGCGACTGCCGGATCGGCGATTCGGGTCGGCTTGCGGCACGTGCGCGGCCTGTCGGCACGGCACATCCGGCAACTGATCGACGAGCGGCAACGTCGCGGCCCCTATCGCAGCCTCGACGACTTGCTGCTGCGCGTGCCGTTGGCACGCGACGAGGCCGAGAACCTCATCCTGAGCGGCGCGATGGACGGTTTCGGCCTATCACAGCCCGAGTTGCTCTGGCGGCTGGACCTGGAGCACAAGCGGCTCAGCCGTGCCTCGCCTGGAGGATTGTTTCAGACAGCCGAAGAGAATGAGACGCACACGGCAACAACCGCCGGCGTCATGGCTTCTTGTGCCCCTGCCGAATGGCAGGAAGCTGCCGCTCACGGCAACTACCCCGTACCGGACGACTACTCCCCCGGACGGCGGCTCGGCCTGGAAGAGTTTGCTCTGGACCTGACGGCGTCGGCCCATCCGATGACCGTCCTGGGCAAAAAGCTCGATCTGCCCGACCGCGTGCCCAACGGCAGCCTGGGCGCACACGTGGGCCGCCAAGTGTGCGTGGCCGGCGTCCTCGTCGCCTCGCGCCGCGCCCGCACCCGGAGCGGCGAGTTCATGATGTTCGTGTCCCTGGAAGACGAAACCGCCGTGGTCGAGTGCGTCCTCTTCCCCGATGTGTACCAGAAATGCGGCCACGTGCTCATTTCGCGCGGCCCTTACGTCGCATGGGGAACGGTCGAAAATCAGCACGGCGCCATCACCCTTGCCGTCCAGCGCCTGACGATTGCCGATCCGGCAACCGCCCCGAATACATGAAAGTCGTACTATCTTTTTCTTTGTTCCCACACATCGGAGCATCATCCCCGACTCCAGGGGCGTTCCACTTAGAATAGCCGTCCCTGGGCTCCCGGCATGTCCTCGGGGCGCCTGGCGACCGACGCCAAAAACGGAAAGGCCCGAAGCAGCGGTTCGGGAACGAAGACGCGCTTGTCGGCGAGTTTCGACATCAGTTGCAGCGCGTTGGCTGGGGCCTGGCCGCGATAGTGATTGTTCGTAAACACATAGACTTCGCGGCTCTGGCGGCTGATCTCGTGGATGCGTGACACCCACTCGTCCAACTCCTCGTCGCGGTACAGGTAGTTGTACCGTTCCCACGCCTCGGCCTTCTCGTCGAACCACTTCTCGCGGTTCCGCCCGTGCAGCCGCACGTAACCAACCGGACCGGTCACATGCGCGGTCGGGCCGATGCAGTGGTTGGCCTGCGGCTGGTCGATGTTGGCATAGGAGACTTTGAGGATTTCGAGGACGTTGCGGGCCTCGTCGGCGGTCCAGGAATCGTGACGCACTTCGACCACGAGCGGCCATTGGCCGAATTCGCCGACCAGACGCCGCAGCCACGTGAAGCTGTCGGGCTCGGCGCGAAACGACCACGGAAACTGGAGCAGCACTGCCCCGAGCCGCCCGGCCTCGGCCACCGGGGTGATGGCTTCGCGGAAGGCGTCGGCCTCCGCCCGCGTCCAGGGCGATTGCCGCTGATGGGTGAACCGCTGATTCATCTTGAACGAGAACCGAAAATCGGCAAGATCAGCCGTGCGGCGGACCCACGACTCGGTGGTCCTGGGCGAAGGCGTGCGGTAGAACGATGCGTTGACCTCCAGGGCGTCGAAGCAGCCGGCCATGTAACGCAACTCGTCCTTCAAACGCGGATGGTCGGGATAGACGACGCCCTGCCAGTCCTCGTAGGACCAGCCGGAGGTGCCGACTCGAATGCGGCCTGGCGGCGCTGTCATGGGTTCATTCCGCCAACCAAAAAAGAAAATGGACACCCCGTGCCGGATGTCCATTATAACAGCAAGCGCCAGACCTTACAGTTTCGCGCTGCCAGAGTGCTGCTATTCCTCATACTGCGGCCGGGGCGGCATCTTCAGCACCATGCCTTCGCGCAGGGCCTCGGGCGAACTGAGCTGGTGACGGTTCAGATTGAAAATGTCCATGTACATGGCGCTGTCGCCGTAATGGCGGCGGGCAATGGCGATGAGCGTATCGCCGCGGCGGACGGTATAAACCTGCGGCGTAACGGTCTGCTGCTGAGCCAGCGGCTTCTCTTGGTGCTTGGGAGGCAGCTTGATGCGCTGTCCTGGGCGAATAGTGTCGGTCAGGCCCGGATTGGCGTTGCGGATATCGTTGACATACGAGGCGTCGCCGTAATGAGCCAGGGCGATCTTGTAGAGGCTGTCGCCGGGCTGGACCTCATAGCCGCCCCGCAACGGCGCATCGGGCTTTCGCAGCGGTGAGATTTCCTGTCCCCGATCCTCGTGCGGACGAAGCACCAGGCCGTCCACCCGGGGGGCGGCAGGCGGGACAGCCGGCTCCGGTGTTCGAACCACCGGCGGCGGACTACTGACCGGCAATGGCTTGGCCACCTTGGACGACGACTCCGCGCCGTCGCGGCCCCAAACTCCGAGAGCAAAGTAAACCACCACGCCCACAATGGCCGAGGCTACAAGCACGATGGCGACAATTGCCAGCAGACGTTTCAAGGGCATCCTCGCAGACCTAATTGCACAAACACTTTACCGCCTCATATTATCGACTTTCCAGCCCCATGACTATAGTGGTGGCGTGGATTTCGCCAGGCTCCGCCGGTGGTGAACACTCCTGACGCCGCCTCGGCCGAGCGTCGCAAGCCGGGCTGCACGAAAAAACGGGCGGCCCGTTCTGGACCGCCCGTCGTCACTTGCCGCATGGGAACGTCCGCCCATCAAACCTCCGAGGACGCAACCTTCTGTGTTGCCACAGCCTTTCGCTTGCGAAGCACCAGGAGCAGCGGGCTGGCGATGACAATCGAGGAGTAGGTACCCCAAATGACGCCGAACATCAGAACAAAGGCGAAACCGTGAACTGCCGACTGCACGCCGCCGAACAGATACAGGATCAAGACAACGATGAACGTCGTAAACGACGTCATGATCGTTCGAGTCAGGGTCTGGTTGATGGACGTGTCGATGACGGACTCGGACAACTCGCCGAACTTGCCGCGGTTTTCGCGGATGCGATCGAAGATAACGATCGTGTCGTTGAGCGAGTAGCCGATCAGCGTCAGGAAGGCGCCGATCATGGGCAGGTCGATCTTCATCTCGCCAATGAGCGGCACATTGCGGCCGAACCAGGAGAAGACGACGACCATGCCCAGGACGATGGCCACGTCGTGAACCAGGGCCAACACGGCCGCCAGGCCGTAGCTGATGCGAGCGAATCGGAACCAGATGTAGAGAATGATGACCGCAAGCGACGCCACAGTCGCGTAGAACGCCTGTTGCTTAGCCTCGTCGCCGATGCTCTTGGCGACCTTGGTGCTGATCAGGGCCGGGGCCTTGGCGATGCCGTTGCGAAGAGCGGTCTGCCACGTCTCGCGTGTACGTTCGACAACCGCCTGATCGGTGGTGCCGAGTCGCGGGTCATAGACATAGATGAGAAACTTCGAATAGCCTCTGGCGCCTCTGGCGAGGCCGGGATAAGGCAGGATTTCCCTTGCCACGGACGCCTTGTCCGGCTCCTGATTCCTCAGGTACTCGTCCAGGCGCTTGGCAACGTCCTGCACCGGACGCTCGTCGCCGACCAGATCGATGGTGGCCTGAATAGAACCGACGTATTTCAGGTACTCGTTGAGGATCAGCTTGCTGCCGGTGGCCGAGGCGGCCAGACCCCGGTTCTGCATCTGGAGCACGGCGTCCTTGTCGAGGATGCGAGTCTCGACTTTGACCTGAAGCTCGCTGGTCTTGGCCAGCACGTCCCGGAACCGCTGTCTGAGGGTCTCCTTGACGATTTCGTCGTCGCTGCTCAGGACACGGATGCTGTAGCGGCGATCGGCAAACTCGTCATCCCGATAGATGATCGGCTGGACGACCGCGCTGCCATATCCCATGGCAAGATTCGCCGCGGGGACAACATCGATCGGACGGTCCGTGGCAAAAGCCTTCGCCAAGTCCGCCGCCACCTTGGTCTTGTCGGCCGAGAAGACCTGGATCCGGTAGCCGTGCCCTGTCAGGACGCCTTCCGGGTCGGGCAACCCGATCACGAGCGCATCGGCGTACTCGGGCGACAGACTGGCCAGCTTCTCACGAACCGCCGGAACGTCCATGGCCTCCTTCAGCGACAGGGTGGCAACAAGGCCGCTGTCGAGGCCGGCAACGCGATTGCGGACGGCGTCGATCTGCACGGCCTCGGAGAAGTTGAGTTCGACGGCCGTGCCGCCACGGAACTCCATGGCGTACTTGTCCTCGCCCACGTAGATGCTTACGGCAATGCCCGTGATCACCAGGATCACGCTGACGACCATACACGGCCTGGCCAGCCTTGTGAAACGCACCTGACCGGCCTTGACCAGCCGGGGCATCATACGCAGCGTCCGCAACAGGCCGGCCTCCAGAAGCACATCGAAGATGACGCGCGTCACAAGCAGGGCCGTGAACATGCTGGTCACCAAGCCGATGCACAACACGATGGCAAATCCCTTGACTTCAGGGCTGCCGACGAAGGCCAGAATCACACCTGTCAGGAATGTGGTCAGGTTGCCGTCGAAAATGGCCGGCAGGGCCCGCGAGTAGCCGTTGCGGATCGCCAAGCGGATGCCGCTGCCCCGTTCCAGTTCCTCGCGAATGCGCTCGAAGACCAGCACGTTGGCGTCCACGGACATGCCCACCGTGAGGATGAGGCCGGCAATGCCCGGCAACGTCCAGACGCCCTTCATCGTATACATGATGACCACGATGATCACCAAGTTGAGCACCACGGCGATGTCGGCCACCAGACCGGCGAAGAAGTAGAAGATGAGCATGACCGCGATGACCGCCAGCAGTGCGATCCATGAGGCGGTCAGTCCACGATTGATGTTGTCCTGCCCCAGCTCGGGCCCGACCTGCCGCTCAGACAGAAGCCGCAGGTCCACATCCAGCGAACCCGACTGAAGCACCGTAAGCACCTCGTCGCGTTCCTGGGTGGAGTCGTAGCCTTCAATGATGCCGCCGGCGTCGAGTTCGGCCCTGATGAACGGAGCGCTGGTCACTTTGCCATCGAGCACAATGGCCATGCGCTTGCCGATGTTGGGGCCGGTCAGGCCTCGCAGATTGTTCCTGGCCCCGGGCTTCATGACGAAGTGGACGATCGGGCGACCGTCCTGCGTGTCTTTCATCGTTCTGGCGAAATCCTCGCCCTCGACCACGGGAGTGTCGCGACGGACAAGCACCTCGACGTCCGACAGCAACCGTTCCGGTACCGGCGATGTCGCGTCTTGGGCCGTCGCAGGCTCGGCCGTCGGCTCGCTGCTATCGTCGGGTTGATCCGCGACGACCGTCGTGGTGGTTTCCGACTTGCCGGCACCGCCGGTCTGGTGAATGACGAAAATCGCCATCCCCTTGGCGGCCCCCGCAACCCCGGGGCGATAGAATGGACTGACGTGAAGCTTCGCAGCCTCGTCACGGCTAAGATTGCCGAGGCCAAGGAATGCGGCCACATGCTGCCAGTCGGTCTTGGAGTTATACTTCAAGGGCACCCATTCGAACCGGTCGAGCGGTTCGCGGACCCCTTCGAGACGCCGCTGGGCCAGCTCCTCGAAATTGGGCACATCCTCCGGATCGGCCAGAAGGCGGAAGGCCAGACGACCGTTACGGGCCAGAAGCCGCTTGACCGTCTGGACTTCTTCGGAATCCGAACCGGCCATGCTGACTTCAATGCGGCCCGAGCCGATGCGACTGGTAATGGAATAGTTCTTAGTGCCGGTCGGGTCCACACGTTCCTTGAGCACCTTGATGATTTCGTCCATGTGCTCCTGATCGGACTCGCCAGCGACTTCGTACACCAAGTTGGTGCCGCCCTGGAGGTCGATACCCAAGCGGAAATATTCCTTGGCCGCCTTGAGCGGTTCGTCCTGGCGTGCCAGATCGATGGCAGGAAGGCCGACGATCAGCGCCACAAACAATATGGTGAACCAGAAAACCGTTCGATTCATGGCTGTAGGCTATTCCCTTTTTCTAGAGTCGTCGGACCTGCGTCGCCGGCCCGCGTGCGAGGGGCTTCATCGCACGTTCTGGAACTGCCATCACACGTCACGTCCATGCACGGGCGATCAGGCCTGCTTGGAAGCCTGGTCTTCCTCGTCGGTCAGCACCCGGCCGACATGTGTCTTCTCCACGCGGATGCGGACGTCGTTGCGCTCGTCGATCTTCAGTACGACGCTCGATTCGTCCACCGAGTAAACCACCCCATGGATGCCGCCAATGGTCACCACGTGGTCGTTCTTCTTCATGGCGCTGAGCATCTCGCGCCGCTTCTTCTCCTGCTTCTTCTGCGGGCGGAACATGACGAAGTACAGCACCACCAGCATTACGCCCATCATCAGAAGCATCGACGGCTGGAACCCGCCCGGAGGGGGGCTCTGCGTCCCCTTGCCGCCGTCGATCGGCTCGGCAACCTTGGTCCCGGTGACATGTTCGTCGCCGCCGGCAACCCCTTCGGTTCCATTGGACGCGGCGGACTGGGCAGTCGTTTCAGCGGCCGCTGGAGCGCTTGGCGCCGGTGTTTCCGTCGCTTCCTGGGCTAATACCATGAATCCGGACATGAAACCTCCTTAGCATAGAGCATCTGCGCAGGCAGATGCAGACCGCGTACTATAGCCGCCGGGAGCCTATGAATCAACGCTTTTCAGAAACTCTTTTTCGTACTCGGCCAGCCGCCCGGCCTGGATCGCCTCGCGGATTTGGGCCATAAATCGCGCAAAAAACCGCAGGTTATGCAGGCTGGTCAGGATCGGGCCCAACATCTCACCCACCTGGAAGAAATGGCGGATCGCCCCACGGGAAAAACCGCGACAGGCTGGACAATCGCAATCGGCCTCAATCGGGCTGCGGTCGCCCTCGTACTGCTGGTTTCTCAGTCGCACGATACCCGAGAACGTGAACGCCGAGGCGTTGCGACCGTTCCGCGTCGGAAGGACACAGTCGAACATGTCCACGCCGCGCCGGACAGCTCCGAGGATATCCCGCGGCCGGCCCACGCCCATCAGGTAACGCGGCCGGTCAGAAGGCAATTCGGTTACCGCCGAGTCCACCGCCCGCATCATGATTTCGTGCGGCTCTCCGACGCTCACCCCGCCGATCGCATAGCCGGGCGACGGTACCTCGGCCACCAGGCGCCTGGCCGCCTGACGTCGCAGGTCGTCGAACTCCCCGCCCTGGACAATCGGAAACAGGGCCTGACGGTCGCTCGTCCGGTGAGCGTCGCGGCACCGACGGGCCCACAGCAGGGTCCGTTCCGTGGCCTGTTCCACGTCGGACCGTGACGAGGGATAAGGCGGACACTGATCAAGGGCCATAATAATGTCGGCCCCGATGGCGGCCTGAATCTCGATGCAACTCTCAGGCGTCATCCGAAGGGTGGCCCCGTCGATGTGGCTGCGGAATTCGACGCCGTTGTCGTCCACGGTGCGCAGGTTCGACAGGCTGAAGACCTGGAAGCCGCCGGAGTCGGTCAACACGGGACCGTTCCACCCCATCATGGCCTGAATGCCGCCCAGGCACCGGACCACGTCGGCCCCCGGCCGCAGGGCCAGATGGTACGTGTTGGCCAGGAGGATTTCCGCGCCGAGGTCGCGCAAGTCCCGCGGCAGAAGGCCTTTAACCGAGGCTCGGGTGCCCACGGGCATGAACGCCGGCGTGCGGAACGTGCCGTGAGGCGTCGAGAACTCGCCTGCCCTGGCGGCCGAGGACCCGTCGCGGTGATGAATCTGAAAGTCGAACATGCGTCGCCGTTCCGCGCGCCGTGCGGCGTCAATACACTCGAATCAGTTTGCTGCCAGGATAGTAATAGTAGAGTATCCCCTCGGCGCGACGGCCAAGGCTCGCCTGTTTCTCGGCCCCGTACTGACTCATGCCGACGCCATGACCGTAGCCGCGACCCGAGACCACTACCACGCCATTCTCCAGCCGAACGTCGAAACGATCGGACCGGAACGGGGTTTCCGGGGGAAACTGCTTCTTGAAAACGGCCACCGGAATCTCCCAGAGCCGGTCGGGCGACTCGGACGTCCAGAGATTAATCCACCGGACGCGCCCGTCTTCGGTGCGCGCGCGGTCGCCCGACTCGGCAACCGCAATGGCCTTCACGCCGCGCGCGTTTTCCATCACCTTGTTTGTCGCTCGCAGGTTCTTGAGCAACTGCTCGGCGTCCTGGCGAATTTCCCACCGATAGTGGGGCGCATCGCTGCTATAGCGGCAGGCGACGCCCATCAGGGGCGGAATCCGCGGTGCCTTCGGGAAAACCTGGTACGCCGCCACAGCCTGGCCGCTGCTGGTGCTGTGGTAAAACGCCTCGAAAAGCCTGGGGCCGCTGCCGCTATCATACGTCAGGACAACGCCTTGTGTCTGGCGGACAGCTTGGCGGGCCTTTTCGGTCTCGCTGGCGGCCCCCTCTTGGTACGCTTGACTGCGGTTGCTGCTGTCATAGACGTCGAAGGACCGGCCCGACGGCACGTTCTTCATCTGATAGAGAGCAAAGGTTCGGGCGGCGATGGCCTGGGCCTTATGCGTTTCGATGTGCCATTTGCCCAGAAGTTCCTTGCCGACCACGCTGACCAGGTACTGCTCCAGCGGCAGGACGTTGACCAGGGACACCCTTTCGTTCTCGGCACTGACTCGCAAGGTGCCGCGGAATACGGGTTGCCGTGCTGTCGGGCTCGGGGCGGGAAATACGATGCGTGCCTCATCGCTATGAGCCGGCACAATGACCACGTTGTCGCCGTCCAGGGGCTGCTCGTTCAGAAAAAGTCGGCCGCCCCTGACCGAGAAGTTCGCCCCGGCCAGTTCGTCGCCCTGGGCAAGCAACTTGCCGCTCAGGCGGTCGTACATCTGGTATCGATCCAGCACATTCACGAGCCGCGACGGCCCGTCCTCGCCGATCTTCACGCGGATGTACGGCCCCGCCAGGGACGCCTCGCCTGGAATCTCGACGGAGGTATCGGGACGGCACCCTGCCAGCCCAATGCAGCACAATGCCAGAGCCGCCGGTCCCGCCAGATAGCGCAAAGACGATGCGCTAGCCGCAGCCGTAACACGATAGAACATCGAAGGAACCTTTCCTGGGAATGGAGTTGCCACAGGCACGGTTTTCGCGCCCGCTTTATTCATGTCATCGGCAATCAGCCGGGGCGCACATCAGAACATTGGTCCGAATCGTCCCCCTGACCGCGGTACACGTGCAGGCCGGTGTCCTTGTAGCGCTGGTACTCGCTGAAGATGCAGCCGCAGTACTGCTGACGATAAAGGTTGCGCCGCCTGGCCTCCTCGTGGGCGGTTTCGGCCAGGTGCCGCCAGTCGAAGTAGGCAAACGGCACCCCGACCATATCGGCCACCTCTTCCCCAACACGGCGCACCAGGTCGTGCTGCTGGTGGCGGCTGACGAGCAAGGTGGTGGTGAAGGCATCGTCGCCTCGCCGGCGTGCAAGTTCCGCTGTGTGGAGCAACCTCATGCGATAGCACTGCTCGCAGCGATTGGCGGCACGGCGGTCCACCTCGTCTAGGAACACCTCGAGCCCGTACTGCTCGTCACAGACGGCCTCGATGCCTTCGCGATCGGACAGAAGGCGAAACGCCTTGAGTCGCCGACGGAACTCGATCAGGGGATGAACGTTGGGATTGTAGAAGCAAGCAACAAAGCCACGCTGGCGCAGCCCGTCGAGCGGGCCGAGAAGACACTCCGCACAGCAGGAATGAACAAGCAGGGCCATGAGATCGGCTAGTCTTTGAGCGACAGTCCGTAACGCCTGAGCTTCTGCTTGACCTCATTGAGCGATGTCTGACCGAAATTCTTGGAGTTCAACAGATCGGCCTCGGTGACGTTCGCTAGATCGCCCAGCGTTTTCAGCGACAATCGCTGGAAACACTTGCGGCAACGGATCGAGAAATCTATGGTCTCCAGGAGAATATCGGCCACAGGAGACGTTGCGGCAGGCGTCTCGACCGCCACGGGTCGTTTGGGTGGCTGCTTGACGGCCTGCTGCTCCAGCCCCATACCGAGATAGAGTCCCTTGGAGGCGAGCATCTCCTTGATTTCGGCCAGCGACGTCTCGCCGAAGTTCTTGTACGACAGCAGATCCGCCTCGGTGTGCATGATGAGGTCGCCGAGGGTGTGGACGTTCATCTTTTTGAGGCAGTTGCGGCTTCGGACCGAGAGCTCGAAATCGGTGACCGGGATTTCGAGCACCTGATTGCGTCGGTCGCGGCGGCGTTCCTGCTCCTCGTCGTAGAACATGTTCATGGCAGCCTGAGCGTCACGCAGGGCAAGTCGGGCTCGGGCGTGGTTGGGATTGAATTCGAGCACCTTGCGATAGCACTCGATGGCCTTCTCGTAAGAGGCCGGATCGGTGTAGCCGCGCTCTTCATAAAGCATCCCGAGGTTCAGCATGGCGGCATGGTCGCGCGGGTAGGCCTTGACACAGGCTTCGTAGCACTCGATGGCGCGGGCCTCGTCGCCGCGCAGGTCGCACAGATAGCCGAGCCGGAACCGCGCCGCGCGAAAATGCGGATTGGCCGCCAGCGACGCCTCGTACGCGGCCATTGCCTCCTCGTATCGCCCCAGATCCTCCAGCGTGCGACCGAGCGCGTACTGGTGCCTGGCGACGTCATCAGCCTGCGGCTTGATCTTCTCAAGCACCTTCAGCGACGCTTCGGCATCGCCCTGGCTCCTCATCTGCTCGGCCTTCTGAAGCTCACTGTCAGCCATATTCGCCGGCTCCTCACCAAGGATGCGGTCATCGGGTATCACAAACAAGACCCGACATTATACAGGCGGCTTTCAAGAAATGCAACCCTGTCGGCCAATTAGGCGGCCGTCAAGACTCCCTCGCCGATTCCGGTCTCCCGGCGGGTCGATGGATTCGGCTCCATCTCGGGGAAGCCTATCCTCACCGCCTGTATCCCTCCATACTAGCCTCTCTGCGTGCAGGCAACCGGTGTCACATGGACCGGCGTCACGGCGTCTGGATGCCCCGGCGGCGGTCAGATGTCGCCGCGAAGGGACGCAGGCATGGGGAACTCCTCCCCACACTCGGCCAGGTGCCGCCGGGCGGCCTCGTCGATACCAATCTCGTCGTCAGACAGGTAGCAGGCCGGTTCGGGGGCCCAGACGTCCCGGAACACGAACTCGGCCCGCACCCGCGACCCGCCGCCGCACAGGTCGCGGAAACGGCAGAGCCGGCACCGTCCCTTCAGTTGCGTCAGGCGGTCGCGAAGCCCGGCCAGCAACGGATCGCCGGAGTCGGACCAGATGTGGCTGAAAGGCCGCTCGCGCACATTGCCAA
Organism: uncultured Anaerolineaceae bacterium; assembly: GCA_964500225.1. Classification (GTDB taxonomy): domain Bacteria; phylum Planctomycetota; class Phycisphaerae; order FEN-1346; family JAACEH01; genus JAAYDY01. The sequence goes on from CAZCOA010000011.1 coordinate 20,404, forward strand.
GCCGGTAGTGACTCCAGAACTGGTCCGGATGCACGTCGCCGACAAAGTCGATGCAGCCAATGCCCACGCCCGTGCTGGCTGCCGCCCCGCCATTGCGGGCAAGCAGTCGCCGCACCTCTTCGGCTCGGGCGGGGTCGCCCTTGAGCAGCGACAGGTACAGGTACACGCCGTCCACATGATTATCGACCGTAAGAATGTCCTTCGCCAGGCCGCGAGCTGCAAAGTCGCGTGTGCGGCGGAAAATCGTGTCGAGGGCACGCCGCGCGGCCGTCCAGGGAAGGTCGTCGTCGGCCATGGTGCCGGCACGGCCGGTATAGACCAAGTGATAGAAGCAGGCCCGGTCCACTCCCTCCTGTTCGAGGAAATCGAAAATCGCGTCGAGATCGCGCACCGTCTGCCGAGTGAGCGTGAGCCGCAGCCCCACGCGCTGGCCGACTTCGCGGAGATGGCGGAACCCGGTGACGGCCTTGTCGAACGCGCCGTCGGCGCCGCGGAAGCGGTCGTTGACCTCGCCAATGCCATCGAGGCTGATACCGACGTAGGTGAATCCGGCCCGCTGGATGTCGCGTGCGACGGCGGCCGTAATGAGCGTCCCGTTGGTGGACAGCGTTGGCCGGATGCCCCGGTCGCGGGCATACCGGGCGAGGTCCATAAGGTCTTCACGAAGGAGCGGCTCGCCGCCGGACATGAGCAGGGCCGGCACCTGGAACGCCGCCAAGTCGTCGATCATGTACCGGGCTTCGTCGCCCGTCAGTTCGTTGGGCGCGCGGCCCGCGTCGCTCCCGGCGTAGCAGTGAATACATCGCAGATTGCAGCGGCGGGTGCAGTTCCAGACCACGACAGGGCGCCGCACCCGACCGTCGGCGGCCACGGAGCCGCCCTGCCCTCCGTGCCGCCGCCCCGTTGAATCCTCCGTCCCATAGCGCAGAGAGTCGCCCGGCGTGGCAATGCCGCAGAGCAACCTGGTGATGTCGAGCATGGCCTGGGTCCGAGGACGGCTGTGTCAACAAAACGCAGGGCCGAACGAGCCCTGCGCTGGAAATCTCGTCGCTTCACATGGCAAGGCGACTACCGCGCGGCCTCATAGTAGCTTCTGTCTTTGGCAAGTTTCTCGACGTCCTTCAGATCGAGAATCACCACGCGGCCCGACCCCTCCACCGTGGCGTAGCGTCCGCCGGGACCGTTGCCCCCGACAAGGAAAGTCCGGTCGAAGGTCAGCCCCTTGACGCGAATCCGCCACTCGGGTTGGTCGAGGTGATACGGCAGAAGATTGTCCGTCTTGTAGCGGACGATCGCGGTAGGCTGGATCTCGGCCAGGTCGCTCAGGAGCCACCGGACTCGCATCGAGTTGACATTCAGTCCGTCGGCCTTGTCGGCGGTCCACTCGTCGCCGAGGCGGTTGAGGTTCAACTCGACGTTCGGTCCGCGGATCTCCAGCCGCGTTACTTGATCCTTGTTGAAGTCGGCCCACGCTGCATCGTCAAGCGGCACAGTCAGACCGTTCACCAGAGCAGGGTCCACCTCGAAGATGAGCTTCCCGTCCGCCACCATGCCCACATGCTTTGAATCCCGTTCGGCAATCAGCAACGTGAATTCGCGCGTCTGCCCTCCGGCCGCCTCGGCCTTGACCGCGACGCGAATCGCGGGATCGTCCAGGCCGAAGTCGGCCGCCTTGTCGACTGCGGCCAGGTTCCGCGAGGCCTCGACGTTTCGCAGATGGCCCATCAATTCATGGACCTTCTCGACTTTCGGCGCCGCCTCGATCGGCTGCACGAGGCGCCACTGGGGCTTCTCGTTGGTGCCGCTGTTGGTCAGCTCGACGGTCTCGCCGTTACGCGTCCACGAGGCCGACCTCACGACCAGTTCGGGACCGATCGTCCATACACTGAGCTGGTGCAGGTCCAGCCACGTGGTTTTCAGCCGCAGAACGTCCGCCCCATCCACTTTTCCGGCCACCGACGTGGACGGATCGAAAACCCACATGGCCCCGCCGGCAACCTCGCGGCCGATGACGATGCTCGTGTCCTTCACGTCGCCGCGATGTCGGAACGTAATGGTTCCGTACGGCTTGTCGAGCCCAAGCTCGGCTGAGGCGGGGTCGGCCTTATCAGCGAAGGCCGTCACCTTCATCGCGGCTATCTTGTCCAGAAGCGACTGAACGGACTGGCCCTCCGCCGGAGCCTTTTCGGGAGTGACGATGGTCCATGCGGCATCGGCCCGGTCGAGGGCCACGGCTGTGCCGTCGAGGTCCAGAGCCAAGTGATCGACCTTCTGGGATTCCATCGGCACGGCCCGCCGGTCACGAAGGTCGAAAACTTCCTTGCGCAACGCCCGGACGGACTTCTCCTGGATGACAAATCCGGAGGGCTGACCTTCCACTCGTGCATAGGCCTTCGTACCCTGAAGGTCGGCCTGTCCTCCGATAATCAGCGTATGGACCACGGGCGCAGGTGCCTTGGCCGGATCGGCCACCGGTTCATCGGCCTTGGCCTGGCCGGAGTCGCCGCCCACGGCCGACGACTCGTTCTTCGCGGCAGCCTTCTCCTGCATGACCAGCGTCAACCGCGGCTTGTCAAAGCCGTAACGGCTGCCGTCGTCCGCGCCGATCTCAACGAAGTCATCGGCAACCAGGCTTGTGGCGGTCGAAAGCAAGGCGTCGATGGCCTCGGCGTCGCCGCGGGCGCGAATCGGCTCCACAAGGGTCCAGGTGTCGGCGTCCGCGCGCTCTGCTGCAAAGGTTGTACCGTTGTGCGACAGCGCCAGTCGGCCAATGCGCCCGGGACCGAAGTCGAAAAGGTTCTTGTCGCGGAACTCTTCCAGGTCTGCGGTGGCCACCTCGTGGAGTTCTCCCTTGGCCAGATAGACCACGTCGCTGCCCTTGACGCGGACGAATGTGTAGCGATCCGTGCCCAGCCCCGTCTGTCGGCCGACGGCCAATTCGTAGGTGGCGACGGTCGGCTCAGCCCCTTCCGCAGCGTTCTTGGGCGCCACCTTGGTTGTGAACCGGATGGTCGCTTCGGGCGGATCCAGCCGGGCACTGTCCAGCGCAGGGCTGCCCACTTTGGCCGTGCGGTCGTAGGTCAACTCCGCCAGCAAACGGGCCAGCAGCGACGCCTGGGTGTACCGGGCCTTGGCGGCCACCGGCTCGACCAGTCGCCAGTTGTGGTCCGACTGTTCGAGGACGATCCGGCCGAGTTTGCCCTGACGGTCCACCTCGATCCGCGTCACGTCCGACGCCGAGACGCCCGCGAACGCACGCATGCTGGCCAAGGTCTCGCGACGGCCGCCCTGTTCGTCGGCGGGCATTTTGTACCTGATCAACAACACCGTGCCGGCGGCCACCACGGCCAGCACAGCCAGAATGAGTGTCGTACGGAAGTTCATCGTGCAACCTCACTGAAGAGCTATTTCGCCCGGACTCGAACCGAGTAGACCGCAATGCCGACCAGCACCACCGCCAACGGCAGAGCGCCCCAGAGCAGCCAGCGGACTAGCGTGCCCGTGCCGCCGCCCAGGTCGCCGATGCGGCTGTACTGCATGGCCTGCGAACTAACGGCGATCATGTCTTCCTGGCCGGCGAGCCACAACATGGCATTGACCAGCAATTCGCCGTTGCCGGGAAAATCGAGCCACTGGAGCCCGTTGCCGGTCAGGGCGAGTTGCGGCTTCATGAACCGGTCCATGGCCATCATGTCCGTGCCGAGAACGACGAGGCGTCCCGTTCGTCCCGACGCGGGCGACGCGGCGTTGTCGCCGGCGGACGCGGTTGACGCATCGGCAAACGGACGTTCGGCCGCCAGGGCCACGGCAAACGGCGCCGGCACGTCGTTGCCGCCCGAATCGTATTGTCCGATGCCGTTGTTGAGCATCATCAGGTCCGACTCGCCCCAACTCTTGCCGTCGTCGGGCACCTCGACCAGCGGCACAACGCGCAGCCCGGCCGGGGGCTCACCCTGGCCGTCCCGCTCGACGACGGCGGGGCCGACCCAGTACGACAGCAGCCCCTGCAACGGCGCGACAATGGGACTTTCGGCCTCGCGATGCGTCGCCGACGGGTAGTTCGTCGCCATCAGAACCGGGATCGCCGCCGGCTTGCCGTCCGGCCGCTCCGTGGGGTGCCTCATGGCCGCGGTAACGTTCGTACGGACAGTAATGCCGTAGGTCTTGAGCAGGCCCAGGTACGGAATCCCGCCAACGGGCATCATCGGATTGTCGTCCGGCGACACGCGCGCAAACGCCAGCACGGCCTCGCCGCGCTCGATGTATTTCCGCAGAGGCTCGTACTCTTCCGGTCGAGCCGGCGGCGGCTGAGGCATCCCCATCATCGGCGGTTGTTGCTGCTCCGGCGGCATCAGGACGAATACCCGCCGGTCGTAGCTCTCCAGATCGGATGGTTCCTGGCCGCCTGCGATGTCCCAGTTGACAATCTCAAACCCGTTACGCATCAGACGCGAGGCGAACTCGCTGTACGGCGCGCGGTAGTCGCTGATCGGGGCGCTGCCGTGGATGACGAACACGGCGGCCGTCTTCACGCGGCTCGTCAGACGGATCAGCGCCGAAGTCACGGCATCTTCGCCGCTGAAGCTGCGTTGCTCTTCGGTGTCCATCATCGACTGGTCTTCGTTGCGCACGATGGGCCACACATCGTCGAATTCGACCACACGGGCCTTGCCGGCAGCCTCGACGACAAGACAGTTCGGGCGGATACGGTTGCGAAAATCGTCCAGCGCCAGCGGCTTCAAGCCGTTCAGGACGGCGGCCAGATCGGCCAGTTGCCTCAGAATGTCCTGGTAGCGGGCATCGATGCCGTCGAAGACCTGTCGCGCCGCATCGGGCAACTGGGCCCCCGCCACCTGCCTTTGCTGGGCAGTTCCCTGGGCCACCGCGCCGAGCAGCATCGACACGCTGTTGACCACCTCGCGAATCTGCGCAGCCGCTTCGCTGTACCGCGGAATCCCCATGTCCCGCCACTGGGAATCGTCGGTCGAGGCCGACGCATCGGCCTCGCCGATCCACCGCCCCACGTCGGCCCGCATGGCATCGGCGATACTCTTCAACCCCTCGTGCTGCTCGCCCAGTTTCTGTGCCACCAGACCGACGAACTCGCGCAGATCTCCCGTCACCTGCGGGTCCTGGGCGACCTGCCCGAAGAGGGTCTTCTCCGACTCCAACAGCGCCAGCAGCGACGGATTCAGCCCCAGGTACCGCTTCACGACGTCGGCATACGGAGCCGTCTCGTCGGCATGCAGCCGGGCGATGCGCTTGCCCATTTCGGTCAGCTTGGCGTAGTCGTCGATCGGGTCGATGATCTCGATCGCGACATCGCGGCCGCGGGTCTCGTACAACTCCAGGAGGTCTTCCACCCGGCGTTTGCGAAGGGCCGCCTCCTCGTCCTTCTCGGCCGCGTAATAGAGCGACGTGATCCGCACGGGCACGTCGATCTTGTCAAGCACCTTGGTCGTGCGGCTGCTGAAGCTGTGCAGCCCCTGGCGTGTCATGTCGCGCGTCAGGTGGAACTCCTTGGTCGCCCACCACGCGATGAAGTTGACCGCCACCACCAGGCCAGCCACCAGAACCGACGCCACCAGCACATTGGCCCCGATGGCCATGCGGCTGGGACGCCGGGCCGCCGCCGGCGCCGTCTGCACCTCGGAAGTTTTCGATTCTTGATTCTCTGCCATCGTCGTCTCCGATAAGACAGGAGCTTGTCACCTTGCCATGTCCGCCGCCCGGCGGCCGATCAGCCTCGGATACCGCGCCACTTGCGGCTCTCCAGAATCTTCACGCTCAGGAACAGCGCCAGGACCGTCAGGCTCAGGAAGAACACCACGTCGTTCAGCGAAATCACGCCCTTGCCGAAGTTCTCGTACCGCGTCAGGAACCCTACATACCGCAGCAGGTCGCGCGGCAGGCCGTCCAGGTGGAACGTCAGGAACCGGCACAGGAACGTCATAATGCCCAAGAACACAAATGGCACAAATGCGCTGACGATCTGCGACCGCGTGCAGCAACTGCCCAGCAGCCCGATCGACAGAAACAGAACGCCGATCAGCACCAAGCCCAGGTATCCGGCAAAGACGGGCCCCCAGTCGGGCTCGGCAAACACCGCAAGCACCACCGCGTAGCTCAGCGTCGGCGCCAGCAGGATCAGGAAAAACGCCACCGCACCGAAAAACTTCCCGAGGATCACTTGCGCGTCGGTCACCGGAGCGGTCATCAGGCTCTCAATCGTGCCGCGGCTCATCTCCTCGCTGATCAGACGCATCGTAATGACGGGGCTCAGGAACACCAGAACGCCGGCCAGCCAGAACATCACGTTGCGCATCTCGGCCGGTCGGTTGGCGTCGAAATCCATCAGCCCGAAGAAGATGCCCCCCAGCACCAGGAACACCGCGATCACGATGTACCCGACGGGACTGTAGAAGTAGGCCCGCAGTTCGCGATTCATGACGGCCATGATTTTGGACATTGCCGGTTCCTCTCGTAGAAGCCAGCGGCGTCGCTGTCGCGGCCGCCCGCATCAGTTCGCTCTATCCCTCAAATTCTGCTCGGCGGTCTTGCGGATGAAGAACTCTTCGAGCGTCGGCCGCTGCGTGTGCAGTTCGCGGATGCGCCACCCTCTGCGAATGGCCAGTTCGCCGACGGCCTGCCTCACGTCGGCCTCGCCCTGGGACTCGATCCTGAACGCCGTGTAATCGCCATCGATTTTCTCGGCCGAGACGCTCTTGACGCCGTGCAGACCGCCGATGGCCAGCTTCAATCCATCCGCATCGTCGCCGGCGGCCTCCAGAAGCGTCGTCCCCTGCCCGCCGATGGCCGTCCGTAGTTCGTTCAGCGGCCCGTCGGCCACCAGCTTGCCCCCCGAGATCATCACGATCCGCGAGCAGACCTGCTCCACCTCGTGCAGGATGTGACTCGATAGCAGCACGGTGTGCCGCTCGCCGAGGTGCTGAATCAGCCGCCGCGCCTCGCGAATCTGCCCGGGATCCAGCCCGATGGTCGGCTCGTCCAAGATTAACACCTTCGGGTCGCCCAGCAGCGACTCGGCCAGCCCCACGCGCTGACGGTACCCCTTCGACAGCGTCGCGATGATCTGGCGGCGGCGGTCGCTGAGCTGACATCTCTCGATGGCGTCGCCCATGCGACGACGCAGCACGTCGCGGCCCAGCCCCTTGATCTCGCCGCGGAACCGCAGGTACTCCTCCACGCGCATGTCCTCGTACAGCGGCACGCTTTCGGGCATATAGCCGACGCTCTGGCGAACCTGGAGACTCTGGGTGAAAACGTCGAAGCCGTTGACGGTGGCGCGGCCGCTGGTGGCCGGCATGAAACACGTGAGCATGCGGATCAGGGTGGTCTTGCCGGCGCCGTTGGGCCCCAGCAGGCCGACGATCTCGCCCTCATCCACATGGAATGACACGCCGTCAACCGCCAGTCGTGAGCCATAGTACTTGGTCAGGTCCTGGACCTCGATCATCGTTGGCTCCTAATGCTGTAAGTGTCGGATTGCCGCGGACCTGCCGTTTCCGCCCGAGGCCCGCTCCTGCCATGCAGGCTATCACTTATACTTCTGGCCCTATCCGATGTCAAGCCTTGGTACGGCTCCGCAGCCCCCCCCCGCGCCGGGATGACACAAAGCGGAGTATGAAACAACTTTCACGGCGACACAACCGATAATTCTGATACAATGCCCGCGTCCGCGGGTCATGACAGGAGAATTTTGTGAGCGCAGAGCATGCCCTGAAGAAAAGATCGAACGAGGAGTTCGATTCCTGGTCCAAGTCGTACGACAAGAGCGTTCTGCAATGGCTGCTGTTTGACCCGTCGCACAAGATGATCCTTCGCGAGCTGGGCGATGCGGGCAATGCTCGCATTCTCGACATCGGCTGCGGCACCGGCAAGCTGGCCCACCGCATGATCACCCATCATCGCGACGCCAGGGTGTTCGGCATCGACCTGTGCGAGTCGATGATCCGGTCGGCGCAGCATCACGTGGTCAGCGAACCTCGCATCCACCTGTCGGTGGCCGACAGCGAGCACCTGCCGTTTGAGGACGCCACGTTCGATTACCTGACCTGCTCGAACTCGTTTCACCACTATCCCAATCAGGCAGCCGCCGTGAAAGAAATGCGCCGGGTGCTGAAGCCCGGCGGCCGGCTCTTCATCACCGACGGATACCGCGACAACCTGTACGGATATCTCATTTACGACGTAATCGTTACTGCCATGGAGGGCGGCAAAGTCCGCCACTTGTCGGCCGCCGAATTCCGGGAAATGTTTGCCGACGCCGGTTTCAAGGACATCAGCCAGACGATCGTTCGGTTTCCCGCGCCTTTCGTGCTTACCCGGGGAACAGCCGCCGAGCCGTGAACCTGCCGAGGGGCGCCGTGCCGATGCGAATCCTTTCCATAGCCCTGGCTGTGTGTTCCGTATGTTGGCCGGGTGCTCTGCGCGCCACCGACGAGGCCGGGGCTGCCACGCCCGGCCCCTCGCCCAAGACCACCGTGCCCGCTGAGCCCCCCGCGGCCGCCGAGCCCATGAAGCCCGTTTCGCCCGTGGCAGCACCCGTCTCGTCCGCCGCACCGTTTCCACAGCTCGATCCGTCGCTCCCGAAGACCGAGGACGAGATCCGCCGTGCCGCCGCCAAGTGGGCCCAGGTGGACTGGCACTCCCTGGTCCGCACCGACCAGCTCAAGTTTCTTCAACTCCTCCAGATGAAGTGCCACGAGACCGTCATCGACTTCACGGCGACCTTCCACAAGCAGGAACGCATCGACGGCAAGCTCCGCGACGAGGAGGTTGCCACCATGAAATGGCGTCGCGATCCGTTCAGCGTCTATATGAAGTTCGTCGTGGGCGACAAGGGCAAGGAAGCTCTCTACGTCGATGGCCAGAACGGCGGCAAGATGCGGGCTCACGCGGGCGGCCTGCTGTCGTGGATCAAGCTATGGGTCGAGCCCGACTCCAGCCGCGCCATGAAGGACAACCTGCGCCCCATCACCAAGGCCGGTATGACGAACATGCTCAGCGCGGCCCTGGCCGTGTACGAGGAAGCCGCCCGAAACGGCGACCTCAAGGTGGAATTTCTCGGCACCATGACGGCTGCGGGCCGGACCTGCTACGGCATCAAGCGAACCCTGCCGAAGAAGGACATATACCCCGGTAAGGAACTGGTGCTGTTCATCGACTGCGAAAAGCTGGTGCCGGTTGGCGCCGACTCGTACGACTGGGACGGCCAGATCATGTCGAAGTACCGCTACGCGGACGTGAAACTCAACACGGGCCTGACCGACAAGGATTTCGACTGGAAGAATCCGGACTATAATCTCAAGTAAGAACCGCCGCATGGCGGCCCGGCGGCGTGCGGCACACACGCACGCGAGGAGGACGATATGAAGAAGCTTCTGATCGCAACCCTGCTTGCGGCCCCAATGCTGGCCGGCTGTGCCACGCAAGAGCCCTGGCAATCAATGGTGTTCGTCGGCGCCGATCGCGACCAGGCGTTCGACGCCGCCCTGGCCGTCCTGAGCGAAGACTACCTCATTGCCCAGTCGGACCGCGCCGCCGGCGAAATCCGTACGCGGCCGCTGATGGTTCCCCGGCGCGGCACGGCTCGCACCGCCGGAGCGTACCTCTCCAGCGGCGATATCCAGAACGTCCGGCGCACGGTCACCTGCTGGGTCGATCATCGGGGCGAGGAAAGCACCCGGGTCCGCCTGCGTGCCGCCCTTGAGCGCGAGAGCACGAACCAAGCCGCGACCCTCGTGATCGGCACCGAGGGCGGCGACATGCGAGGCGCCGGCGAAGAGCCGCAGTGGCGGCATCTGGACCCCAACCAATCCACCTACTGGGCCGACATCGGCCGCGACACCCAGGCCGAGACCGAACTCTTGCGCCGCATCGGGGATCGCCTCGCGCCGGCAGGCACGGTCCCTCCGGCCGCACGAGCCGCGCCCGCGACTGCCCCTGCCACAGTACCGGCCCCTGCCGCCGGGAATCCGGCGGAGCGTGGCGTATCGCCGGCCGCTGCTGCGCCTCCTGCCGCCACGCACGATGCCCAGGGCGAGATGACGCCGGTCAAGACGCCCTGAACTGCACCCGGTCACCGGCCCATGGTCACGCGCCCCGGACGGTCGCCCCGTGTCGAACCAGCCGGTTTCGCTCTTGCGTTTCATCTCCGGATGGGGCGTAGATGATGGTGACCGGCCCAATCAGCCGCAAATTGTCGGAATCCCCAAAAAAGGCTTGAAATCGTCGTACCGCCCGCTATAATTCGGCGGTCCCGCGAGGGATGCCGCGGTTGGTCAGTCAGGCCGCTGCCAGCCGACGGGTGCAGTTGAACCACAAGGTGCCCCTATCGTCTAGCGGCCTAGGATACCTGGTTCTCAGCCAGGGGACAGGGGTTCGAGTCCCCTTAGGGGTACCAGCAAGCAATCGCCCGAGGCACGACGGCCTCGGGCGTTTTCTTTCGGCAGCACTCGGCAGTTCCGCCCTCGCGTTCCACCCGCTGTCGCAACCGCGGCGGCACTATCGCAGCAGAAGCAGGCTCAGGGCCATGACGACCATCCCGGCCAACAAGCCGTAGAGGGAATCGTGCCCCTTGCCGTAGGCGCGCGAGGTCGGCAGGAGTTCGTCCAGCGAGATGTACACCATGATGCCCGCGACGCCGCCGAACAAGGCGCCCATGACGCCCGGCCCCAGGAAGGGCCGCAAGGCCAGGTAGCCTAGCAGCGCGCCGGCCGGCTCGGCCAGGCCCGATAGCAGCGAGTACGTAAAGGCTCGCCGCCGGTTGCCCGTGGCGAAGTAGATGGGCACCGATACGCTGATGCCCTCCGGAATGTTGTGCAGGGCCACCGCGACGGCAATGGCAATACCGAGAGCAGAGTTTTCGAGGGCGGCCAGAAACGTCGCCAGCCCTTCCGGAAAGTTGTGGATGCCGATAGCCAGGGCCGTGAACAGCCCCATCCGGTGCAGCTTGGCCGTCGAGGCATGAAGAAGCGTCTGGGGCGACGTCCCTTCGTGAACCGCGCCGATCTGACCTCCGGTACGGACCTCATGCGGGTTTTCGGCCGAAGGAATCAGCCGGTCGATGACCAGCATCGCCACGATTCCGGCGAAGAATGCAGCCGTGGCCCACCAGTGGCCTCCGGCATCGCCGTTGGACACGCCCAGATTATTGACGGCCTTGGGCAGTATCTCCACGAACGAGACATAGAGCATGACCCCGGCGGAGAATCCCGTGGCCATGGACAGGAACCGGTAGTTCGCCCGCGCGGCGAAAAACGCAATGGCGCTGCCGACGCCCGTGGCCAACCCCGCGAAGGCCGTCAGCCCCAACGCCAACCAGAAGTTGCCCATGCCCGACACGCCCCCCTGTGACCCTTCGCCGCGATGCAGCCGAGTTCCACCGAATCCACTATGCCACAGGCCCCGCCGTCCATCAAGCCCCTGACCGCCCCGGGTGGAATCCAACACGCGGTTGCGATTGGCGGGGACCGAACACGCCGTGGCGCAACGAAGCGGCGCTGCCACGGATTCCGTCGCAGCGCCGTCGTCAGGCTCGCGGCAGCAACCGTCAGTTCTTCATCATGTCGCCGACATACGCTTCCATCTCATTCGTCGCGTCGGCGAACTGTTTGGCCGTGGCGACGACCGGCGGATACGTGATCCACTCGGCCGGTTTCAGCCCATCCTCGTTGTACGCCTGCTGGAAATATCGGGTCTTGAGCAGTTCATCGACAACCTTCTGCGGCACCGGTTCGTCAATGTGCGGCCGCAATTCGCCGGCGTCGTAGCCGGCCAGCAGCCCTTCGAAGACGTTCGGGAACACGGTCAGAACGATGTTGCCGCCGGCCAGGTGCTCCAAGTGCCAGACCTTCTCGCGGCCGGCCACCACCGGACCCGTGCGCATCGAAGCGGCCAGCATCTTGCTTTCATAGCCCCGCTCCTTGAACAGACGCACAGCCTTTTTGAACACGGCCAGACCCGCCAGGCGCCGCTTCTCCGGAGTGAAGTCAACGCCTGCAGCTTGGCACTGCGCGGCAAAGTCCGGATGGTCTTCCAGGCGGCCAAGCATCATCGTCACGACGCTCCGCCACTTCGACAGGTCCACCTTGGCGTCCCGAGCTCTTTTCAAACCGCGACGCACCGCCTCGGCAACGGCCGTCAACTGGCTCAACGCAAACGTCAGCGTTGCGTTGGTCGGTATGCCCCGGGCCGTCAGTTCCTCGATCCCGTCCACGCCTTCCTTCGTCCCGGGCATCTTGATCATGACGTTCGGGAATTCCTTGTTCAGGGCGATGCCCTGCTCCACCATCTTCGCCGTGTCGGTCAGGATGCGAGGGTCCACCTGGCCGCTGACATACCCCAGTTTGAAGTTTGATTTCTCGAAAACCGGCAGGAACGCCTCGGCGCCGGCCTTCACCACCGCGCGGTAGGTGTGCCAGAACATCTCGGCCTGCGTCATCTTCGGGTGCTTCTTGCTCTCGGCCTTGATCCACACGTCCCACCGCGGGCGGTCCTTCTGGATCGCCTGCCACGACAGCGGCGGATTCGTCGTACAACCCACAAACACGCTCTTGGCGGGCGACTTCTCACAATAGAGCCGCTCAAGCTGAATCCGCAGACGATCCTTGCTGCACGCACAAGCCTTACCGACCACCTCGTCCACCCACGGCTTGAAGATCAGCGGCGAACTGTCCCACCAGATCTCAATGCCGCCTCCCGTTGCAGCCAATTCCTCGATCACGCTCGCAGGCACCTTGTCCGCCACCGTACTGCCTCCTTCCCTAACAGAACCAACCGAGTCACCACAGAATCAGCGCGTCCGGACCGCAAAGGGCCACGAACGTGAGCGTTGAATTGTACAGCGCCGCGTGCGTTTTACAAGGCCCATACGGGATCGATTCGTGCGGCACACTCCTGCTGGGAAGCCTTGCTCCGCACCACTGGCGGTTTTGCCTTCCGCTACGACCCTGGGGATATATACCATGATGGGAAACAGTGAGGGGCGCCCCGCGAATGAGAGAATCGCATGGCCGGCCCGTACCGAACCAGGAGAAGGTTCGCTCGACTTCCCAACACCGCTTGTAGCGTCGCAGCTTGCGGCCGTCGTAATGCTTCCGCCGCTTGCGGTTGCCGCGGTACGGACAGATCAACTCGATGCCGCGTCGCTTCAGCCCATCCCGCAGGGCGTCCGAGTCGTAGCCCTTGGCAGCCACGATCCGCTCGGGATTCTCCCGCGGACGCCCGCGGCCCTTGCGCGGCACGGCAATTGGCCTGCTCCCCGAAAACTGTCCAAGTGGAATGAGAGTCCCGGCCGGCAAGGGATTCCCAGGGGGGAAACCTCAGGATGCCGTCAGAGTGGCGGGCCACGACGGCATCCCGGGGTAAAAACCAGGCTCAGAAAGCCAGACGGCGCCGTCGCGATCTTGAGGCGACGGCGCCGCTGGGCATGCTGGATTGTGGCGGCATTCTGCCGCCGCTATCTGGTCCTTATTGCTCGGGCGGCGTGTAGTTGACGACCAGGACCGGGGCCTTGGCCGTATTGTACTCGTACGCCCATGTGCGACGGCTTACGCCCGAGATGTAACTGAAGCGAAGCCCGATGTAGTTGTTCGGTTCGTAGCCCGGCCGGTCGATGAAGTCCTGTACCAGCGATTTCAGTTCGGGCGTGAAGTAACGCATGTTGGCCGTCCATGGCTCCATCGTCCAGTCCACCTCGCCCGCGCACAGCGCCCACGAGTAAGGCGATGTGGTGAACTCCGGACACGAGTCGCTGTCGATGAGCTGGAACCGCAGCACCGTCGGATTCAGCGTGGACGTATTGCTGTCGGACCAGACTTCGATGTGCGCCGAGTTGACGACGGACCCGGCGGGGATGTCCAGTTGCCACCGCATGAAGGTCGGGCGCACCACGTTGTTATAGGGGAAGCTGAGTCGCGTGCTGTCCAGATAGATGCCCCACGGCGTGCACTCCATGTCGTCATTGCCGGCGGCAATGGGATAGCGTGCAGTGACCGTGTCGTCGGGCGGCGGATCCTCGTCGTCATTGATCACATAGATGTGGACGCCCACCTGGTTGAACGTGTCCTCGAAGGTGCCGTCCGCGGCGGAGGTCAGCGAACGGTTTTCACCGTAGACTTTGATCTCCTCGTTGGCCGCCAGGCCGGCGACCGTGAACCGGGCCGACTGGGCGGTCCGCTCCAGGTTTACGGCGAAGATATATATCTTCTCGGAGCCGTCGGTCGTGGCCCTCATGTCGATACGGCCGCCCGTGAGTGACGTGCACGTCACCGCCACCGGTGCATCGTCGCCGAGGATGGCTTCGGTCAGGTCCGTCACCTGATCGACAAACTTGGCCATGGCCTCATAGTTCTGATCCGGTACCCCCGCATTGTAGGGATACCAGTGGACGCCCTTGGCCTTGTGCACGATGGACAGCCACGCGACAAATGCAATTTCTTCCGGTGTCGGCATGCCGCCGCGACTATTCGGAACGACGTCCGACACGGCCACGTTGACGATGACCGGCACAAGGCCCATGTTCCAGTTGACGGCCCGATCGGCCACCTTGGCGTAATCGACGAACGTGCCGCCGCTGTAGAGCTCGTTCTCGATTGGGTAGATGTCCCACGAGTACACATCGGCACACAGGAACGGGAACGTTTGGTAGGCCAACTGGGCTCGCAGGAGACCGATCTGGTAGCAGTCGCCCATGTCCAGCACCTCGTTCAAACGCCCTGGGTCAAGCTCCTTCTGTGCGTCGAACCAGCTCTTGACCTCGGCGGACGTGAACCCCCAGTTGATCGGCTCGTCGTGCCACATCCACCAGGCGATGGCCGGATGGTCTTTCAGTTCCGTCAGGTATTCGATGACGGCTTCGACCGTAAACCGGGGCTCGCCCTCATCGAAGCCGAAACGGTAGTCACCGTCAGGGCCGATGTCCTTCATACCGATCGCCTCGGCGGCGTCAAGGTACACCTCGAAGCCTTCGGGACCCAGGAGGCTGGGATTCCACTCGAACCGCAGCAGCATGTTGTTGCAGTAGCGGTTGTCGCGCCACGCCGACATGGCCTGCCGCGACAGGCCGAAGGCAGTCACGGGGAAGAACTTCTTTCCGTTCCATACGATGTTGTTGCCGGCATCGATGGAGAACTCCGGATCACCGGAGAAGTCCTTGCGGTAGCGGTACTCGGCCCTGGCCCGTTCCTGATTGGAACTGTCCAGCAGCACGGCAGTCAGCGTGTAGTTCGCCGCCGGGAGGTCGTGCAGATCAACCGTGAAATCCACGCGGCCGCCGAGGGGGCCTTCCTTCTCACAGACCGTGCGGTTCAGACCCAGGCTGCTCGTAAGGGTCACTCGCAGCGAATCATCGGCCTGGTCGCCGGTCAGGATGGCGACCACCGGGGCCCCCACACGCGACACAAAGCACGGGTAGTTGAGCAGAACGGCCACGTCCTCCATGCCGATGGGCTGGTCGTTGATCATGATGTCGTCCACGATGATCGATCCGGCGGTGCCGGACGAGGACGCACTGAGCAGGCCGGCGCAGATGCCGTCGGGCATGGCCGAGACCGACATGCCGGTGACGCCGTATTCAGCGGCGCCGTCCAGCGACACGGCCAGTGAACTGTTGGCACCATCGACGGTCAGGCAGGCCTCCACGCAGTACCACCGCTGCCGCTGAAGCACGGTGGTGCCGGCGGCGCTGCCCTGGCTGGTCGGCTGGCCCAGGACGAGGTTGCCGCTTGCGGAACGGATGGCCACCTCGGCCACATTCCCTGTGTACTGCCCATTGGGCGGCGGCGCAAACCCGCCGAACGACAGGATCGAGACGGACGTGCCGCTGGCGACCGTGAAGTCGCTGCCCAGGTAGATGTAGGCCCGCATGTACAGCGAGGAGCCCTCGATCTGGCGCGGCGCATACGTAAACTGGCCCTGCAGGTAGGCCTTGCGTGTCGTGGCCGTCGCCGGCAGGGTACACTGGGCCGCATAACGTCCCGAGTGCCGCACCGAAGTGCTAAGCGTCACGGTACCGTTGTTGGCCGTGGAGAGATTGCGGCAATGGGCCAGGTCGCCGACCTCGAAGTTGTAACTCATCAGGTAGGGCGGCGTCGGATAGGCGGCAGACGGAGGCTCGGAGTCTACCAGGTAAACGGCCTGTAGCGTCTTTCCGGTGGCGTCGAGTTGCAGCGCCCAGGCCTCCTCGTCCCCGTCGGCCAGGCTGAACTGCGACAGATTCAGCGTACCGTTGGTAACGGTCAGCAGGTCGAACGTATCGTTGAGTCCCGGGGTAAAACCATCGAGGTCCAGATCCACCGTGGTGTCGCTTCCGATGGTCGCGTTCGTGGCGGCGATCGTAGAGATGTGTTGCGACGAGTTGTCGAGGACGAACGCCAGCGTGGCATGGGTCGTCGTCAGGTTGGCCAGTTGGATCGTCGCGGCCGAACCCGTCACCTGGAACAGGACCGTCGCCCGGCCATAGGACTGCCCCAGGTAAGCAGTCCCGTCCACCGTGAGGGTGCCGCCAGAGATCATGTACTGCGAGACGCTGCCCGATCCGATGTTGTAGTTCTTCTCCCAGCCCATGTTCAGCCCGCCGCCAATGTAGACGTCGCCGCCGGTCTGAACGACTGTGCCGCGCGTCGGGCAGGTCAAATAGCCGGACGCGCCCACGGCGACGTTCAAGCCCAGGTTGCGGTCATTGGCGTAATTGGCGGCAGTGATGATCAGCGTGCCGCTCTGAATGGTCAGCGTACCCGTCCCGTAGAATCCCTCGGCATCGTGGTACACGTCGTTCGGATAGCTCGGATGGGACACGCGGCCGATCAGCCCAAGCGACATGCTGTTGACCTCCAGGCCACCCGCGCTGCCGCCGTTCAGCGTGAGAAATCCATGGGTGCCCTTGCCGACATACGTGGTGGCCGCACTCTCCCCGGCGGAGGCGTCCTGGATGATCCACCCGGCTGTGGCCGTCGCATTGGAATAGCCGGCGTTCGTCGGGTAGCCGAGATAAATGTTGTTGCCGAGGAAGGTGCCGCCGTTGGTGACCGTGACGGTGGCATCGGTCGTTTGGTTGACGACAACCACGTTCGAACTCAGACTCCCATACGTGGTACCGTCCACCGTCATGTCGGCATTGATGGCGGCACTGACGCCCGAGGCGGCAATCGCCACCATGATCACAGCGGCCATGCACATGCTACACGCCCGCCACAAAGTGTCCCGCGTCATTTGTCTGCTCATCTGCAACTCCTTTCATGGGTGTGCTGTGTCCTATCGCGACTCCGGGAGGGTAGCGTGTGGTGCGCGGAGGCCGCGACGATTTGTCATTCCGTGCCGCCCTCGGACAGTAGAAGGACCATCGCCCGGGCCATGCCGGGATTCATCGAAGCTGCAAGTCAGACACTACCTCGCTTGCGCTGCCGCTTAGACATGAGTGCCCGCACAGACGCATGGCAGCAGTAGCCAAACGAAAAGACGTGCGACTTGTGACCGTGGTACGACAATAAACGGGGAAAAACAAGCGACAGGGGGTGGAGAAGTGCAGATATGTTCTGTATGAATGCACCCTGGGCGGTCGCGCGGCGCCGCTTCAGGGGCCGACGTCAACACAGCGAAGAACCCCTTCAACTGCCCGCCACGCTCCGTCCGTTCGACAACGAAGTCGTAGCCCCAGACGTGGTTCTTCTGCCGCGGCCGACGCCGGTCGCAGGCGTTCGCTCGATGGCCCAAACGCCTCCTTTTGCGGGCTTTCCGGCGAATCTGCGACCCCTCCTGCTTCCACAGCCGGCGCTCCCCGCTTGACGTTCACCCGCCGGCCCTCCCGACGCAACAGCGCCGCGATCCGCCGGTAGCCGAACTGCGACCACGCCCCCCCTCCCCCAGGCAGGACCGTATCGAGGGTCTTCACCGTGCGTTTGGCATCTGCGACCAGCAGGGGTCCGTGGCACGCGGGATATGTCGGTCATATGCTCTAGCGCCGTCGGTCCTTATGCGGCGAGGAGGCCACGGCTTCGGCGGTGTTTTGTTGACTCGACTTATGGCATCATCGGCGGGGTGCCGTCGGCGCAGGACTGCCCGACGGAGCGCGGCGTTCGGACTCCTCGTCGCGATCGGCTTTCGGGCTATCGCCCGCCGGCGGCGGAGGTTCCTTCTGCGGCGGCAGGTTCACATAGATCGGATTGCTGTACGAACGGATGCCTGCCTGAAGACGGTACCAGTGGAACGATCCTCGCGCCTCCGGCCCGAAACGGTGTATGAACCGCTTGCCGTCCGCGCGCTGCGGCTTGCCGTCCACATAGAGCGTCGCACCGTCGGCCTCCCAGGTCACCGTCACCTGCTCGTCGGCGGCCACGGCGTCACCGATACGTCCGACCAGTCCGCTGCCGTCGGGGGCCTTGCGATCGCTCGTCACCGTCAGCGTCCCTGCCGAAGCGTCGCTACCCACACAGACTCGCCCCATGCGCAGGGCGTCGCGCAGCACCTCGCGTGTCAGTTCGCCCTCGATCCAGGCCCACGTCGTCGCATAGAGCGTACCCCAATGGTCGTCCGTCGCCCCCACGCCGACGACGCGGCGGCGCTCTGTGGCAATCCACTGGTCCCATCGCGCGGCCGCCGACAGAGCCGGACTGATCGGATGGAACACTTCCAGGCCGCTCAGCCACGGATCCAGGTCCTGTCCCCTCGGCCCTTCGGTCCACGGTCGCCAACTACTGTTCCGGTTGACCAGAAAATTCGGCAACTGATAAGGATGTGCGACAAAGACCAGCCCCTTCTGCCGCCGGACCTCGGCCAGGAGCTTTGCCAGAGGCATGTCCACCACCTTCTCCAACTCCACGAAACTGATGGTCATGTGGCCGGGCCAAGCGTAGGTGCGTTCCCACCCCAGCACAACAAGCGGATCGTCCTCGGCGGCCGTGCGCTTGGCCAGCCGCAGGCCCATCTCGACACACCAGAGCCGACCGGTCGCCTCGTCCTTGCGGTCCATGGCGTGCGGCGTCAGGATGATCCACTTGAGCCCTACGGCCTTGGCGGCCGCAATCGCTCCGTCCAGATCGTGGGCTGCGTGGTTGTACTTCGGTGGTACGTCGGGAGGGCTGATGTGGCTGTGAGTATCCCCGGGCAGCCATTGGCCGGCCGACGACGGAGCACCCCACGCCGCAAGCAGCACACAGGCACACGCGACTGGTGCCGCCAGGGCTGGCAGGCGTCGTCCGGCCCACCCTCGCGCCGACGATATGCTCAATCGCCGCCCCATCGGCTCGATCCGCCGCTTGCGTCTGTCATGCTGATCAACCATCCTTGCGCGCCCAATCGTAGGGAATCGACGGATCGTGCGCCGGCACACGATACTCATCCGGCTCTTTCGGGTTGTACACCTCCGTCGGCACGTTGATCACCATGGCCTCCGTCTGGCTAATGCACTTGAAGCCGTGGTACACGCCCTTGGGAATCCTCAGGCGGATCGGATTGTGCTCCCCCATGAAGAACTCGTTCACTTCGCCGCGCGTCGGGCTGCCCTCGCGGGCGTCGTACAGCACCACCTTCATCATGCCCACAACGCAGAAGAAGTTGTCGGTCTGCTTCTTGTGGTAGTGCCACGCCTTGACCACGCCGGGGTAGGCGGTGGTCAGATACACCTGACCGAATCGCTCGAAATCCGGCTCGTCGCTGCGGAATATCTCCGCCAACCGGCCACGCTCGTCCGGAATCACCCGCTTGCACGTCACCCTCACGCCGTCAATCATCGCATGACTCTCCTGAATCGTTCGTGTAGCCCGCGCGGGAGCTTACTTCCTCGTAATGTCCACATCTTTCATCAGCACATTGGCCCTCAGCAGCGACTCGAATGTGCCGGCGTCGGTCCACGAGCCTTTCAGCAGATCCCACGTCATCCGCCCGCGGCCGATGTAGCAGTTGTTGACATCCGTAATCTCCAACTCGCCACGGCCCGACGGCTTCAAGGTACGGATGACCGTGAAGACCTCGGCGTCGTAGAAGTAGATGCCCGTGACGGCCAGATTCGTCTTTGGGCGGGCGGGCTTCTCTTCAATGCCGATCACCGTCTTGCGGTCGGCACTCAGCTCGGCCACTCCGAACCGCGGCGCGTCCTCCACCTCTTTCAGCAGAATCTTCGCGCCGCCGCCCTGCTTCAGATAGTTTTCGACAAACGGAGCGATGGAATCCTCGAAAACCTGGTCGCCCAGAATCACGCAGCAACTGTCGCTGCCGACGAACTGCGCCGCCAGGCCAAGCGCCTGGGCAATGCCCCCGGCCTCGTCCTGCACCTTGTATGTGAACTTGCAGCCAAAGTCCACTCCGCTGCCCAACAGGCTGACGATGTCGCCCATGTGCTCGCGGCCGGTTACAATCAGAATTTCGGTCACTCCCGCGTGAACCAGCTTGTAGATCGGGTGATAAATCATCGGATACCGCCCGACCGGCAGCAGATGCTTGTTGGTCACATTCGTCAGGGGCCGCAGGCGGCTACCCGTTCCCCCCGCAAGGACAATGCCTTTCATCGCCATGACTCTCTCCACTGACAAGGGCGCTCACTGACCCGCACAACGGCCATCCACGGACGTCTATCCTAACCCAACGGCTTCAGTTTCACAAGTGGCTCACACGCGGCCTGCTCACGCGTCGAATTGCCGGTCGCAGACGCCCACGACGCCAACAGACAGGTCGTCCCTCAAAAAAAACACCTTCTCCACACCCACAACACAGGATGTGGAGCCTAGTTCTTCCTTTCTTGCGCCGGTCCGTCCATATCAGACCGTCGCCGCCCTTATGCGCCGCGGCCTTCGACACCCCGTGGCATCCTGAGCGAAATTCCGAATATTATTCGGAAGAACCGCTCCAACGCATGCCCCTGACCATCCTGGAACCTTGCCAAGTGTTTTTTCTCTGCCGCATCATCTCCCTCGGTGCGATTTGACTTGCCGTCGGTCATCCGTGCACTTCTTCCCATATGGGTTCCGGGAGGCCCCTCTCTGAAAATCAACTGCCGTGTCGGCGCCAGGACCGTCCACGAGCATCACCGCGCAAAGAACACGGGCGGCTCTCTGTCTATCGGAGAGCCGCCCGCGTCGGTTATGTCATAAGCGTCCACTAAGCCCGCGTCTGTCGCGGCCGGGTCGGAATGTCGAACAGCAGCATCGCTGTCGCCAACGCCATCACACTAATCACCATGGCGGCACTGCGGGCCACCGGCCGCTCGAAACCCCGGCAGAAACATTCCCACCGGGTCATCGGCTTCTCCGCAGGCGTCACCGGCTCGATCCGGATGCCCGTCGTTTCGACGTCAAACGGCAACGGTCGTTCGCCGCTGCGACGGTAGCCCAGATCCTCGCGGGCCCGACGCGCCACATACTCCGGATCGTCCGTCAGCGCTTTCCGTAAAATCGCCAGGTCGTCCGCCAGCCGCTGCAATTGGTCCGTCCGGGCCTGCTCGATGGCCTGACGGTGCAGCGCCGCCCGACGATCGGCCATCGGCTGGGCCAGGACCGACACGCCGAACAGCACCATCGCCGGCAGCGCCAGAGCCCAGAACCCCAGACTCCGCAACGCTCCAGCGCCGACCGACTGCGACCGACCCTCTACTTCCTGCACAGCGTTCCTCCGTAAACCGCACTGTCGCCCAGTTCTTCCTCGATCCGGAGCAACTGGTTGTACTTGCAGACGCGGTCCGTGCGACACAGCGACCCCGTCTTGATCTGCCCTGCACCGGCAGCCACCACCACGTCGGCGATGGTTGTGTCCTCGGTCTCGCCGCTGCGATGGCTCACCACGGCAGTGTACCCGGCCTTGTGCGCCATCTCGATCGCCGCCAGCGTCTCGGTCAGCGTCCCGATCTGGTTCAACTTGATCAGGATCGAATTGGCCACGCCGTCTTTGATGCCACGGCCAAGACGCTCGGTGTTGGTCACGAACACGTCGTCGCCGACCAACTGCACCTGGTCACCTAGTTTATCGGTCAGAAGCTTCCATCCTTTCCAATCATCTTCCGCCATGCCGTCTTCGATCGAGCAGATCGGGTACTTCTTCACCCAGTCGCCGTAAAAATCGACCATTTCGGCTGCCGACAGCTTCCGCTTCTCCGAAGCCAGATCGTACTTGCCGTCCTTGAAGAACTCGCTCGACGCCGGATCCAAGGCGATGAACACCTGCTTGCCGGCCTTATACCCGGCCTGCTTGATCGCCTCCAGAATCACGTCGCACGCTTCGGCGTTGCTCTTCAGGTCGGGGGCAAAACCACCCTCGTCGCCCACGGCCGTGTTGTAGTTCTTCGATGCGAGAACCTTCTTGAGGGCATGGAAAATCTCGGTCACCATACGCAGTCCTTCGCTAAAACTCTTGGCGCCCAAGGGCATCACCATGAACTCCTGAAGGTCCACATTGTTATCGGCGTGCGAGCCGCCGTTGAGGATGTTGCACATCGGCACCGGAAGGATATTGGCCTTCGCGCCGCCAATGTACCGATAGAGCGGCAGACCGCAGTACGCCGCCGCAGCCTTCGCCGTCGCCAAGCTCACGCCCAGAATCGCGTTGGCTCCGAGCTTGCCCTTGTTTTTCGTGCCGTCCAGCGCGATCATCGTATTGTCGATGGCCACCTGGTCGCGGGCATCCATGCCCACCAGCTCTGCGGCGATCACCGTGTTGACATTTTTGACGGCCTTGGTCGTGCCCTTGCCGCCATAGCGTTTCGGATCCTTATCGCGAAGCTCCACCGCCTCGTGAATGCCGGTGGACGCCCCCGACGGCACGGCTGCGCGGCCCATGTCCCCGCTCTCCAGGCACACCTCGACCTCGACCGTCGGATTGCCCCGCGAGTCCAGAATTTCCCGTGCATGAATCATCTCGATCAATGCCGACATGCCTTGTCCCTTTCATTTTCCAAGTGGCCACTGTCTATCCAGTCGCCGAGCCGCCCGGCCCGACAACATGAAACTTAGAGTATAAGCTCTCTGGGACAAATTCCAAGGGGGAACTCGCCGCCGCCCTCCCAAACGTCATGCCCCGACCAACTCGCCGAACAGGGTAATCGGCGATACGCGAGTGATCCGCACCGGCACAACACAGCCAATCAGGTGGGGTGGCCCTTCGAACAGAACGATCTGATGCCCCGGCGAACGCGAAGAAAGCTGCGTGCGCTCGTCGCCGGAGCCGTCCCGCGCCCCGTCCAAGTGAGGCTTCCGACTCGGACCGGTGACCAGGCACTCGACCGTGCGGCCGATCAGGGCTCGTTTGCTCCGCAGTGCCGACTCGGACCACACCGCCAGGAGCCGCGCCAGGCGATCCTTCTTGGTATCTTCGGGCACGTCGTCATCCAGCCTCGCGGCCGCTGTGCCGGGCCGAACCGAGTACTTGAACGCGAACACCTGCGAAAAGTCCATCTCGCGAATCAGCGCGACAGTCGCCTCGAAGTCCTCGTCGGTCTCGCCGGGAAAGCCCACGATGAAGTCCGACGCAACGCTCAGCCCCGGCACACGGCGGCGAGCCGCCGCCACCCGCTCGCGGTACTCGCCGACCGTGTAGCCGCGATTCATCTGCCGCAGCACACGGTCCGAACCGCTCTGCGCGGGCAAATGCAGGTACGGCGCCACAGGAGGCCCGGCCGCAAGACACTCGATGATGGCGTCACTCAGATTCTTCGGGTGGGTAGTAACGAAATCCAAACGGACTAGTCCATTGACGGCAGCCGCCGCCCGCACCAGATCGGCCAACTGCCACTGCCGCCCTTGCTCCTGACGAGCATACGACCCGATGCTCTGCCCCAGCAGCGTCACGTGCCGCACGCCCGCGGCCACCAGGCGACGCACCTCGTCGAGAATCGCCGACGGCGGACGGCTCGCTTCCGGACCGCGAACATACGGCACGATGCAGTAGGCGCAGAAATTGTCGCAACCCCGCATCACGCGAACGTACGCATGAAACGGATGCTCTCCGACAGGCGTCAAACGGCCCAGCTCGAATGCTTCCAGGTGGTCGTCCACATCGCCCGAAGAGCGCGCGGCTCGCGGCGCATCCAATGCCGCCAGATGGGTTCCTCCCCCGCGAGCCGCCGCCTCACGCACAAGATCCTCCAGCCGATCCAGTTGCCCCGGCCCACAGATGAAGTCCACGTGCGGCAGACGGCGGAAAATATCGTCGCGGTCTTTCTCGGCCATGCACCCCAAAATGCCGATAATCAGCCCCGGCTGCCGGGCCTTGCGGTGCTTCAGCTTACCGGTATTGCTATAGACCCGGTCTTCGGCATGCTGACGCACACTGCACGTGACAAATAACACCACGTCGGCGTTGCGTAGCCCGCCGGCCTCGCGCAGCCCCATGGCACGCAACCGGTCAGCCGCCAACTGGCCGTCCAGTTTGTTCATCTGGCAGCCATACACCTCGACGTGAAACGTCTTCTGGACCATTGCCTCGCTCGCAGGAAAACAAACGCGGCCCGAAGGCCGCGCTTGCAGTGATCCGCTTGTGCCGAACGCCGTCAACTGCCGGCCGGCCGCTATCGCGCCAGACCGAGCGAATCAGCCATCCGGTCGAACTTCACCTTGATGTCCGGACTGCCAAACGACGACTTCGATGAACGGTTCAACAGGATGAATCCCTTGACCTCCTGCTTGTAATCCGTCGGATTCGTCTTATTGAACTCTTGCTCCAGATCGTGCAGGTCCAGACGCACCGCGCACCGCTCGTAGTGGGCTTCCCACTGCTTGCGTTTCATATCCTCATCCGGCGACGCGGCATACCCATCCGACACCAGATCCCAGTACTTGACGGACCTCTGAAGAGCCTCGTAGGCCTCTTTCCGCTGCCCTTTCTCCAGAAGCTGCTGGCCGTAGTACTGCGTGCTGGCGGCCAGCCCCTGAAGGTACAACAGGTTGATCGTCTCGTACTTCGTGTGGGTGTACGGATCGAAGCCGATCAGCCCCGTGTACCGGGCGATGGCCCCGGTCGGCCCATCCAGATCGCGGGCCTGCATGTGCAACTCGGCCAGCTGCCCCTTCACGGTCTCGATCTGCCCGTCAATCGTCGCGATCTCTTTCGACGCGCTGGGCTGATTGGCCAGCCCGGCCTTCTTCTTAATCAGGAAGTCCTGGAACCGACCGCCGATCGTGTCGGCCATGGCCACGCGCTCACGCGCCCGGTCCATCATGCCGCGGCTCACGAGCTGACGAATCTCTTCGGTGATATCCACGAACAAATCCTGAAGCACCGCGATGACGATCTCGGGCGAACTGCTCTGAATCAGTCTCTCGATCTCCTCGTACGCCTTGTCGAGCTGCCCCAGACCCTGATAGCAGTAGATCTTGACCTTCAGCGCCGCTCCCAGCAGACCGCCCTGGTCCTGGTACTCCTGCTGGTAACGCTCGATCAGCTTCAAGCCGCGGGCGAACTGCTGAATCTCCTTCTGCGACAGCAACTCCGCCCCCGTCACAAGCAGCTTCGCGGCATTCTCGCGCAGCGATTTGCGAAGCTCTGCAGGCGGATTTTTCACCCCGGCTGCCAGATTCACGAAACTCTCGATCTTGGCGACGGCCTCGTCGGCCAGCCTCTTGAGCTGATCCGCTGACACGCGGTCCATCTTGTTCTGAAGAATGTCCAGTGCGAAACAATTCGGCGCTTCGAACATCGCTTCGTAGTAGTTCTCGCTGTCGGTCGTCACTTTGGCAAACGCAGCCGCGGCCTCGTCGAACTTGCCCTGATGCTTCAGCAGCCGCGCCAAAAGCCACTGCGTCTCCGCTGCCGACCCGCTCTGCTGAACGGCAGGCCCCTTGCCCGCCAGCCAAGCCACCATGTCCGTAAACCGCTGGAGGTTCTCCGGCGTGCTGTTGGCCGCATGAATCTTCTCCCACATCTTCACGCACGCCTGCGCCGCCTGATCGCGAGCATCGAACGTCGGAAACTTCTCGGCGATTTCCTGGAACCCGTTGGCCGACATGATCATCAGACGTTCCTTCGCACCGCCTTCGAGCTTCTCCGACAGCTTGTCATAGCAACGCGCCAGGTTGTACTTGGCCATCGGGTGCGTCGGATCGCTGGTCGGCACAATCTTTACGTACTGCTCGAAGTACTTGGACGCTTCCTCGTACTTCTCGCCCTTGAACGCTTCGGAAGCGACAATCCAGATCTCAAACGGCTTCAGATCGGCGATGTCCTTCTTGGCAATCAGCTTCCCGACCTCCGAGGCCACCAGTTCCGTCCAGATCCCACCGCGAAGCCATAGCTGCCGCATCATCTCCAATCCCGCCTCGCGCCTTGCCGGATCGGTTTGCCCCTCGGCCAGCGTGATCCGGGCGTCCAGCAGCGGCAACAAATGCTGGCCATGGAACGACTCTTTCACCGCTTCCGGATTCCACTTGCGCAGATCCTCGACGGCCTGCCGCGCCTCGGAAAACTTCCCGCCGGCCAAGTACGTCTGGGCAAGCTCGTAGTACACCGTGATACAAAACTGAACGAGTTCCGGTTTCTTCAGGACATTCTCACTCAGCGCCTTGCGCAGGTTCTCCACGGACTGAACCGCGTCGCCGAGCTCACGGTAACACATGCCGATGCCCTTGAACGATTCCCACTTGGCCTGGAAATCGTCCTCACGCTTGGCGAAGTTCGTGAACTTCGTGATCGCATCCCTCAGCAGCCCCTCGCGATCCTTGTCCCCATCCGGCAAAGCATAGGCCAGGTAATACGACGTCCAGGCCATCTGGTACGTCGAATACTCCTTCAATTGCTCGGTCTCGCCGAACGCAGTCATATCGATGTTGGGCGACTTTTCCATCTCGGCCGACCATGCGGACGATTCTTGGTAGATCTGGAGGAACAGGTCGGTCGCTTCGCGCATCAGGCGAGCGATCTTCTCCCGGTCGCCTCGTTGTTTGTTGGTGATTTCCAAGTAGTTGAGCTGGTTGAAGGCCTCGCGCTGCCAGATCATCTCCGCCAACGCAAGCTTGAATTTCAGCGCCTTCAGTCGCAGGGCCGTCTTCGCCTTGGCGTCGGTCTCGTCGCCGGCGAGCTTCGCCACCGCGTCGATCAGTTCGCGGTACCGCTGCTTGGACTTGCCGAACAGCTTGTCACGCTCACGCTCATCGCCCGATTGCTGGGCCTGCACATCGTGCAACGCGGCCTGCTGTTCCTTGATCAGCAGCGGATCGCCTCCGGAGGCTTCCTGCTCTTCGAGGTACTGCTCCAGAAGACTGTACAGGGCCCGTCGCTGAAGCCCCTTGGCGAAGGCTTCTTCCTTGCCCGACTGCGCCCGGACCTGCACGTCGGACGCCAGCATCGCCGTCCCGCAGAACACCACGCATAGCAAACCGCGACGAAACGTCATACGCTTCTCCTTCTATCGCCTGGTCGCTCCGCCGCCCGGCCCGTCGCGGCGGCTCATTTCGGGACCGTGAAGCGGATATCTTTGAACCCGGCAGCGACGGCGGCGTCGAACGCAGCCACCACGTGCCGATGCTCCACCGCCTGATCGAACGCGATGATCAGCGGACCCCCTGCCAGGGCTCCCACGCCGTCGGCCTACCGACGCGTCTGTCTCAACCGCGCCCTCAATTCGCCATAATTTGACACCGGCTCGCCGCAGAATACGATCCGTGCCTCGCGCCGGCAATCAGGCCATGGTTCCACGTGATGCAGTTCCAGCCTCCACCCCTGGTTCGGGGCATCCCCCCGCGGCCCCAGAGACCCGAGGGCAGGTTCGTCGGCAAGAAGCCGTCGCCGGCCTCGAACGACGGCATCAGCACGAAAAAAACCACCAGGTTGAACACGATGTCGATCATCGGGGCCATCTGCAACTCCATCCGCCCCGCTGCCGCCCATCCTTGCGCGTCGGTGTCATAGCGACCTCCTGGGCTCAGCCCCGTTGGAGAGATTTCGCCAATCGACCGGCCCCGGTGCCGTGCCATCACGACCGGTGCAGCTCCGAACAGACTACTTCGGAACCGTAAACTGGATGTCCTTGAACCCGGCGTCGATCGCCGAGTCGAATACCGCCACCACGTGCAATTGCCACACCACCTGATCCGGAGAGATCACCACCGGCACCTTCTCGATATCCCGCCCCTGCTCCGCCAAGGCGCGCCGCGTCTCTCGCAGACGTTTGCGCAACTCCGCGTAGTCGTTCATCGGCTCGCCGTTCAGCACGACACGCGCTTCCTTCCTCTTCTCCGGATACGGCTCGACATGGTAAATGTCGATCCGCAGCTTGTTCAGATCCTTCCGCTCGGCGCTCTGCGTGCCGGTGTCGGTCGGCAGGTTCGACGGCAGGTACCCCTCCTTCGCCTCGAACGACGGCATAAGAAGGAAGAAGATGATCAAGTTGAATACGATATCAATCATCGGGGTCATTTGGACTTCCATCTTCCCCTGTCCCCGATGCTTTCCTCCCGGAAGTTTCATGGCCTGGCTCCCTTACGAACCGTTCGCTACGCCCAGGAATTCCTTGATCTCGCGGCCGCCCTTGGCCGGCGGACGAGCCGCCTGCACCCACCAGTTCTTGATGCCGGCCTTGCTTGTCGCGATCATCACCGACCCGACGATGTCGTAGGTCACCTCTTCGCCCGCGCGGCAGATCACATTCAGCGGTTTCTGCTTGTTCGCGGTCACCGCTTCATTGCGAGCCTTCAACAGGTTGATCAGCGGATCCATCTCCGGCGGATCCCCGCCCTCGACGAACGTCACGATCGTCTTGCCGCCAATCACGACGCGCGTCGCTTTGTCCTGCGGATTCGTCGGAGGCACGATGTTCACCACCAACTGCGTATATTGCTGCAACTTCTCCTTGTTCGGATCGGCCTTGCTTGCCGGAGGCAGCTTGACCTCCTCGACCTCCAGCCGGTAGAACTGGCTGACCAGCATGAAGAAGATGATCAGGTTGAACACGATGTCGATCATTGGGGTCATGTTGAACCCCACCCCGCCACCGGCTCTCGACTTGATCGTTGCCATTACTGTCTCCCTTCGTCGCTCGCCTCAGGGTCTCGTCCGGACGCTCGGTGCGTCCACGTCGACTGGCCCCCGTGCGAGCCTGAGAGTAAAGCCATGCCGCCCCTCGGCGAGTGCCGGGGCGGCATGAGCCGCCTTACGCCTGCTTCGCCTGCTGCTGCGCCGGACGGTTCGGCTTGAAGTTGGCCAGCAGTTCCTCGGCCACCAGCGTCGCCTCGATGCTGAGCTGGTCGATGCGCCCCTTGAAGATGGCATAACCGACCAAGGCCGGAATGGCCGCAAGCAGACCCAGGAACGTACTGAACAAGGCCACCATGATGCCCGCGGCCAGGTCGGCCGGGCTGGCGGTCCCGCCCTTCGCGGCGATCGTGCTGAAGGCCTCCATCATGCCGTACACGGTACCGAACAGACCGAGCATCGGGCACACGTTGCCCAGCAGGTTGAGGTACTCGATCTTGCGGAATAGCCGCGCTGCCCGCTCCTCGGCGGCATCGCCCATGGCCTTCTCCATCGCCGGGTAGCCGTTAGCCGCCTCGATCAGACCCGCGTGAATGACGCTCGCGACGAACGACGGATCGTTCTCGCAGAACTCCAGCGCCTCGCGGAACCGACGCTCGTCGAACATCGTCTTGATCTGCGCCACGGTCAGTTCCGGCAGCATCACGTCGCGACGAATCGTCAATGCGTGCTCGATGATCAGCGCGATGCCTGCGATCGATCCGAGGAAGATCAGAAAAATGTCGATGAAACCGATCACCGACGAGAACGTGGCCTCCTTGATCACAAAGAAGAAGCTCTGCTTGATCATCTCCGGTTCTTCGTTCTGGGCCATCGCCGCGGGGGTCAGCACCAACACCAGCAAGGCCGCCATACCAACCGTCTTCAGCCATTTCGTCGCCATGAGTCGCTCCTGCCTCCAAAGAAAAAGCCGTGCCTGATTCTTCCAACGGATGCGCGCGCCCCTGTCGATACTCAGGAACCGCCGCCCATGTCTTCCATCATCTTCTGCGCCATCTCCGCCCCGCGAGTGTTCGGGAACTTCCGCACCGCCTCGTCCAGCACCGTCCCGATCTCCTGGGCCGGGGCCCCCGCCTTCTGCATCGCTCGCGCCGCCCAGACCAGCGATTCCGCCGCCAGATCCTTCTGCGCCAGGCTGTAAAGCACCGGCAAACGCATGAAATTCAACGCCGCCCGAAGATAGTCCCGCTCGTCCGACGGCTGATCCGGCTTGCCTTCGGCTGCCTTACGCGCCGCCTCGGCCTTGGCGTAGAGTTTGCGCCCTTCGATGTAGTACAACAGCGGTTGACGCTCAGCGTTGTCGAGGTCTTCGCCGGCCTGTTCCAGGCTCCGCCCCGCGTCCTCCACGCGACCCAGGTCCAGTAGAATCTGGAAATGCTTGATCCGAGCCTGCTTGCGCACCAACGGATCCGGGCTCTTCAACTGCTCCTCAACCAGCCCGAGAATCTCCGACTGGTTACCCTCCACCATCAGAATGTTGATCCGCAGCGATTTCAGCCGATCGGCGAACACGCCCGCCGGAACCGTCGCCAGGGCCTGCTCAATCTCCTTCAGCGACGACTGGTTATCGGCACTGCCCTTGGCCAGAGGCGACGGCTGTGCCACCTGCAACGCCAGCGGCGACTGCATGGCACACAGCGAAATCATCGCCTTGACCGCGCGATAGAACTGCTTCGACTCGTCGTATGACCTCACGAGCCGCGCATCCACGAAATGCTTCAGCCACGCCGATCCGCCCTTGTCACGCACCTTCACATACAGCTTGGCCGCCTCGGCCGCCTCGCCCGAGTTCAGCAAATCCTCGGCCTTGCCCAGATCCGGCGCCTCGTCCACCGACACCTTCGCGACATCCGCGTACGCGAATGTCCTTGTGCTGCCGCTGATATCAATCACGATGCCCTCGGGACTCAGACCGCGAATCCGCCCCGAGTAGTTGATCCCGGCTTTGTTCCTGATGCTGTCGGCCAGGACCGTTTCGCTCATCAGTGCCGCGACTGTTGCGGCGATCAGCACGGAATATAGGAAGCGTCTGTTCATGGCTTGTTCCAAGATCACCATGGGCCTATTCCAGCGAGTTCAGATCGTCCTCGCCCACGTACTTGTACGTCCCGTTGTTCTTGTTCGCGATTTCCATCAACATCGGTTCGCCGTTGGAGTAGATGAAGCAGATCGTGTTGATCGTCACCTGCTTGTTGCGGTTCAGCTTTTCGATGTGTCCGACGATTCCCTTGTCGAACTCACCATCGGTCAACAGGTAGATCAGCTCCGGTCCCAGCTTGAACGCCTCGGTCAGAGCATCCTTCGGGTCGGTCTGGCCGATCGGCACAATGTTGTCGATGAACTCGTACGCCGCCTGCTTGTTGGCTTCCGTGGCCGGCAGCAACTGACGCACAGGCATCATCTTCGGCGGGCCGCTCGAGTAGAAGATCACGAAAAAGGACTGATTCGGCTTCAGCACGCCTATCGACCGCTTCAGCTCGTGCTTGACATACATGATGCTGTCGGTCATCGAACCGCTGCGGTCCACGACGAACACGATCTTCGATGCCACACCCCCGACGCCGAAGAAGCCCGGGTCGCCCCCGACGCCGCGACCCGTCCCGAACCCCGCGATGCCGCCCGTCTGGAAGCCGCCGCCGCCCACGCCGATCACCTCGACCGGATTCAGCCGGTTGTCCGACACGTCCGGAATCGGGTTGTTCGTCATTTTGAACACAAACGACGACGTCTTCTCGCTGTGAGCCTTGCGGATCGTGCGGCTCTTTTCCAAGTCGCGACGCGGCGCGATGAACTTCTTGACCTCTTTGGTAACCGCCTGCGTCTCGTACTCGACCTTGGTCGGAGCCTGGAACGCCGACCACGTCGCCAGCGACACCAGGATCAACGCCACGTGCAGCACTACGCTCGTGCCCCAACTGGGCAGATACGTGGCCACAAACGCGATGAATTTATCCCCCGAGGTCTCCTCGACGGGTTCCTGGACCTCTTGCTGCGCCGCCTGGTCCGCCGAAAACTGCTGCGCGTCGGCCGGAACCACCACCGTATTGCGGCAATACGGACACATCACGCTCACCCCGGGCTCCTGGTCCACCTGGAGCCGCTTGCCGCAATGCTCACACCTGAATCGTAGCGCCATGGTCAGACTCCCTTAATTCTGACTGGTCTGCCGACAGGCCGCACTATCCACACGGCCCGACCGTTTGCTGCCCCGCACGTCTCAACACGCACAACCGAACCGGCCCCAGGCTGCCCATGCCCGAAGCCACTCTCTGGCAACTTCATATACGCAACCGCCCCCCGGAAGTTCCCTGCAAAATGGACTTTTCTTGTTCTCGGATGCAAAGCCTAACCCACTGCCCAGGCTTTGGTTACATCACTTCAAAGCAAACCGCCGTCTCTGACGACAAAAAAACCGTCCGCCCGAGACGTCCTCACGACAAACTGCCTGCAATTCACGGCTTGCGGCCCAGGGAGGCAAAGTCGAATACCCGATCAGACACTGTCACCAGGGGCGTCACCGCACTGTATCGGTAGCTTTCCAGCAGGTTGCCGCCATCGTCATACCGCGCGCCCAGCGCGGGAAGGTGGGTTTGATCATCCAAACAATAGATCAGCAGGTCGGACGGCTGTTCCGGCCCGTCGCCCGCCGCAGCTCGCCCGACAACGTCCACTGTTTGCCCGTCGAGCACCGCCCGCCCCAGCACGTGGAACTCCTCCGCGGCCGCCGGTACGGATTCTCCCACATTCAGAAGCAATCCCGACGCCAGCGTAGCCAGCCCCATCCGCGTAATAGGATGGCGGTTGTCCTTCATCGCGGCCTCGCTTGTGGGATCCAGGTCGAGCCGCACCTTCAGAAACAAGTGTCCGGCATAGACTCGGAGCCGGTCGCCGTTCTGGCCCTCCACATACAATACGTCTTTGCCCGGATCCACCGCCCCGACCCACCGGAGGCGGACCGCCCGGGGCGTCTCGCGGACCCAGGCCTCCATTTGCTCGACGGGCCTCAGAATGCCCCCTATGCACTCCTGCTTCTCGAAGCGGGCCGAGTACAGATTCAACGACGCTGCCGCGTCCACAGCACGCCGTGCCAGCTCATACCCTTTGCCGTCGGACGCCGGTCCCGCAGCAATGGCTTTCCGCAGCCGGCGCACGAATTCGGCGGCATCGAAGGGCCTCGCGGCGTCGAGGGGCTCGTTGCGGCCTTCGTCCAGGCGGGCCATCTCGCCAATCGCAGGTCCTCGCGTTTCCTCCGCCCGCGGCTCCAGAGGAGGCAACGATTCGACCGAGGCCTCCATGCGCCGACATCCCGCGACCGCAACCAGGGTCCATGCGGCTATCAGGCCGACCGCCACCGCAGCAGTTCTCATGATCTCATCTCCCTCAGCGCACGTGATGGCGCAGCCACAGCGTCGGACACTTCGTGTCGTCCGTTTCGTGTGCCACCCGTTCTATTTCCGGCCCCTGAGGAACTTCATCATGCGTATCCGCGGGGCCAGCCTCATGGCCTTCGGTTTGCAGAACTCGTGACAACAGAAGCACGAGATGCACCGGGCGGCGTCGATCACCGGGTAGGGATCCATCCGGATCGCCTCCACCGGACATTGCCGCGCGCAGGCCCCGCACTTGATGCAGAGGTTGGTATCGGGTCGCGGCTGCGTGACATAGATGCGGCTCACGAGCCGCGCGCCCCAGGTCCCCAGGCTCTGGCCGTACTTCGGCCGACGGAATCCGGGGACCGGGTCCGCCGGCCCCTCGACGCTAATTCGGTCGTCGTCGATCTCGCCCAGACCTCGCTTGGCCGCCGCCACCAAGTACGGAATCTGCTCCGGGCGAAAACCCATCATGCGGGCCATCACGGCGTCCAGCGCCACGTTGTCGGCCGACGCCAGCAGCCGCCCCACAAACCGCGGCTGGCCGCCCGAAGGCCCCTGTCCCTCCATTGCATAGACGGCATCGACGATCGAAAAATCCGGCGGACGCACGGCGTACACGTCGAGCACCGCCCGCGCGAACGCCTCCTTGCCCGGACACGCCGCGTGAATCTGCGTCTTGGCGGCGCCCACCACATAGCCGAACGTGTTCTTGACCGCCCCGGTAATGCCCGTGGCCACATGGGTCTTCATCTTCGCCAGACCGATCACCACGTCTGCATCCAGCACCGCGAGCGACACCGGAACACGCCCCACCCCAGGCGTCGGCACGTCCACCATCCGTGGCGACTCGGCGATGTTGCGGTAGCATCCGCCGGCCGCTTCGATGGCTCCGGTCACACGGGCCACATGGTCCGTCGAGCCGTAGCTGCTCATGCCCGGGTTGTCGCCGACAACGATGTCGGCCGCGCCGCGACGGCGGCATGCAGCCACCGCCGCCGACACCAGGCTCGGATGCGTCGTCACGTGCTCGTCCGGCCGGCAAGGCCCCAGCAGATTCACTTTCAGGAAGACACGCTTGCCGTCCAGTGGCGGCGCATAGGCGTCAAATGCCTGCTCGACTGCCGCCGGCACGCACTCGTACGAGGCACAAGGATAGACGGTCACGTGGCTCATCGGTCGAGTCGTTCCTGTCGTCGTGCGGCTGCGTCGCGCCGCGGCCGGAGGCCCACCCTACGGTTTCAGCGCGAAGTAGCCGTGTCCCACCAGGTTGAATATCCGCTCTTCGATGATCTGGAACCCCGCCTCGCGGAACAGCCGACGCCACAGGTCCGCTTCGCCGATTTTCTGGTTCGTCAGGTCGTGGAACAGGTGGTGCTCCAGGAACGCCGTCGGCCGGCGACGCAGCGACTCGTGCGGCTGGTTGCAGAATTCGCCGATCACGAACAGCGCCTTCGGAAACTGGCTTCGCAACGTCTTCAGCGCCGCCAGAATCTCGTCCGTCCCGTGCCACAGGTACTCATGAAAGGTGTCCACCGCCGTCACGCAATCCACACCCGCCAGTCGCCCCGAGGCGATCAGGTCGTCCAGATGTCGCAGGTCGCCCGTGGCCACCTCGACCCGCGAGGCAAACGGACTCTCGGCCAGCATCCGCCGGCAGTACGCGATCATGTCGGCGTCCAGGTCTACGCCCACCGCCGTCAGGTCCGGCATCCGCTCACACAGGAACGTCACCAGGGCCAGGTCGCCGCATCCCAGGTCCAGCACCCGCCGGCAGCCGCGACGTGCGATGATGTCGGCCATCACCGGGTACGGCAGGTCGCGGCACAGCATCCCGCTGCCGCGACCGACGTACTCGATGCGCCGGGCCACGTCGCCGCGGGCGAACTGCTTACGGCCGTGCAGCAAGTCCGACAGGTTCGTAAAGAGCGGTTCGTAGGCATAGGCCAGCTCGAACAGGCCGCGCGTGTCGCCGATGAGGTGCCGCCCCGACGGCAGCAGCCGCACACGTCCCCCCTCCACCCGCACCACCGAGATGCCGTCCAGGTAGCTCAGCATCGAACGCATGACGTGCGCATCCAACCCCTGCTCGCGCACAAAGTCGTCCACGTCCACCCCGGCGTCCCCCGCTGCAAGAAGACGGTCCCCCAGGCCGCACTCCAACAGCGACCACAGCACGGTCGTCGTCACGTACCCGCGAAGATGCGGCAGCGCCTCGTCGTAGCGGCTCTTCATCCGAAGCGCGTTCGACAGGCCGAGAATACGCAGCAAATCCAGCACTTCACTCATGGTCCGCTCCGTTGGGCGAGGCGCCGGGCGCCACGGCCTTGACGATGCCGCCGCGGTAGTCGGCCTCGATCACGTGGCCCGGAGGCACGCGAAGAAACCGATCGTCGTCCCACCGGCCGTCCAGCCAGTCCTGGAGCAGGTCCAGCTTGCCCTGAAGCCGAAGGAACTCCCACCCCTTCTCCATGCAGATATCCTGCACACGACGGTCCAGCCCCAGGTGCCGCACGAAATCGAAATCGATCAGTGCCCCGTGTGTGTAGTGCTCCTGCCATTGGCTCATGAAATCCATCAGATACTTCGCGTTGTCCTCGCCGTATTGCTCCACCAGTTTCTGATAATCGCGGTACCGCGCATAACTGGCACCGAGACCGCTTTTGTGCATCAATTCGGGCTTGTCTCCCTTGCGGTCGGGGTACTCCAGCCACCCGCTGCTAAAGTAATACGTGCCCGGGCGGCGGTCGAACTCGCTGGCGTAGCGTTCCTTACTGCCCAGCAGCAACGTGATACAATCGTGGGCCCGCGGCACCACCATCTCCACCGCCGCAGCGCGAAGTCCGACGATTCCGTTATTGCACAGCCCATAGCCCAGCAACACAGCATCGAACTTCGACGCGTCAAGGTCGTCGATCCGCGCCTGCAACGTCTGCCGCATCACGTCGCTGTTGTCGTGCAGACCCTGCGCAAGCAGGTCGATACTGACCGTGTTGAGGCTGCGAGCCGCACAATAATAGATCTCACGGGCGACAATCTCGCATGCGATCACTTTCAGATGCACGTCACACGGTCCTTTCGTCATCGCGTCGGCACCCGGACCGCCGACGTAACCGCCGAACGGCCCTCCGCGCCGCCCCAACCGCTCCGCCCACCTTTTACGGTTGAACCTGCGAAACAGGCGCGAAACGCCGCTCGAACTCCACGTCGCCGACCAGAAACTTGTGCTTGTACTGTTCCAGGCCGCGTCGCCGCTCGGCGATGGTCTCCATATCGTACCGCAGCCACGTGCCGTCGGCCACGACTTTAGCCCGAATCGGCCCCAGCCGCCGACTCGCCCGCTTGGCCTCGTACTCGATGTTGTCCTGCCGCAGACGCCGATCTACCGCCGCTACCAGCCGTTCCAGCTTCTCAGGGTCCGTCGCCGCCGATTGCTCGACGATCAGCGAATAGTAGGGAGCGGGTTCGGCCCACGTTGCCGCCAGACAGTACGACGACAATTCCATGCCCGTCTCGGCCAGAGCCGTGTTCACGGCTGCCACCACCTGGTGCTCCGACAGCTTCTCACCGGTCAAACTGGCGTAATGAGCCCCCTTGCTCAGGAACTCGACCAGCGGCGTCCCCTCGATCATCCCCGTCACACGGACCAGGTCGCCGATGTGATAACGGTACAGGCCCGCCGTGTTGGTCAGCAGCAGAAAGTATTCGCCGCCGACCTGAAGCTCGTGCGGCAAGAGCGTGTCGCTCCCCGTCGGCTGTCCCTCGACGGCCGGAAGGAACTCAAAGAACGTCTCGCCGATGTCCAGCGGCCCGGCGGCCCCCTCGTCCGTCAGCGGCAACGTCATCCGACCCTCGCTGGCAATCAGGCCGATGTCTCGCACCGCCGCATCGCCGAAGTAATCCGGAAATTGTCGCAGATAGAGCGTCAGCGTGCCGCCCTTCCAGCACCCCAGCACCGGCAGTTGCCAGGCGTCTTTCGGAAGCAGCCGCCCCGTCCGCTCGGCGCAGCGCGACAACTCGGCCGCTCGATCCGGCATCGCCGTCAGCCGCGACGCCAACTGATCCCGTATCCCGCCGGGAACGGCGATGTGCGACGACAGGGTGCCGTCGGCCAAGTCGCGCAGCAATTCGTCCTTGCGCTCGTCCATCGTGCGGGCCAGAGCCAACAGTGTGCTCGGATTGGCTGACAAGATGATCAGCGACCGTTGCTCCAGCGCAAGCCGCAACGCAACGTAATGCTTTGCAGCCGTGTCCTTGATGGCCGCGCAACAGGACGGCAACACGTAGAGGCCGCGAGCGCCACGACGCTGTGCATGCGCCGTCAGCCCCGACATCGCACCGCAAGGCAACCCGCACGGGGCCCGCTCGTCGTCGATGGGCGAAACCAATTGCAGGATACGGCTCTGCCAGGCGCCGGCATGGTCGGCGAAGGCGTTGATGCCCCAGACCATCCAACCGCGGCGATAGGACTTCAGAAACTCCTCCGGCACGGGAATGTACTTCGGCCGGTGCGTCGTGCCCGATGTCATGGCGAACATCAGAATATGGGTGCCCCGGCCAAACAACGCCGTCGTTTCGCCCTGGCGGACACGCTCAACATAGGGAGCCACGTCGTCGTAGGTAGTGATGGGCATGCCGCGGCGAAAATCGTCCACGGTCTTCATCGAAGCGAAACCGTAGTGGCGTCCGAAATCGCTTCGGGCGTGGGCACGTAGAATGCGCAGTAGTACCTTGCACTGCACGTCCCCCGCATGGCGCAAGTTCCGAAGAAATGCACGCCGCAGACGCAGCGCCTCCCACCCCACCAGCCGCGCCGCTACTCGTTGCAACCATGACGGCTCTTCACGGGCCACGGTCGCCGCCCTCCCGGCCGCCACCCAATACCCGCGACTGGAGAAACGCCGCCATACGCTCGCGGTAGCCCTGCGGATCGATTACGACCCCCTGGTTGTGCTTCGCACCGGGAACTTCCCACATCTGCTTGAAACCCGATTTCGACCGATAGATTTTGATCCTCTGATACGGTTCGATATACGCGTCGGCCGCGCCCCAGATGAACAAGATAGGCACATCGTCCAGCCGTGTCAGCGCCTTGCGCACCAGCGGAAACCGGACACGCATCTTCAGCTCGGCGTACAATATGGTCATCACGCGAAGAATCGCAAACACCTCGGGCGGGTGGCTCGGACGAGCCAGGTGGATCGACGCGAAGATCACCGCCCATCGCTTCATCATCGACTCGACCATCAGGTCCGTGCTGAACACTCCGTCGAGAATCAGCGCCGACACATGGGGCGCCTGCACCGTCGCCAGCACTGCGGCACACGCACCACGGCTAACGCCCATCAGCACAATCGGCAGCCCGCGACTCTCCGGCAGCGACCCCACATAGGCCAGCGCCCCGAGCAGGTCGCTCACCTCGTGTTCCGTCACCCAGTGCGTCGGACGGTACGACGGATCATTGGAACTTTCGCCGTGTCCACGAAAATCGAACGAGAAAACCTTGAAGCCCAGTTCCGGCAGGCCGCGCGTATAGTTCATCGCACTGTGCCGGTCGCCGTTGAATTCCGGCGCAAAGATCACGATGCCGCGCACCGGCACATCGGCCGGAGGCTCGATAAATGCCCCGACCAGACCCGTGCCGTCCAAGCTCGGGAAAGGATGCGGTTCGGCCTCGATCCGACGGCCTGTGCCCAGACCCGCCGTCATCGGCATCTTCGTATCCATGAACAGCCGCAGACTGATTCGCAGGTAACGTGCGAACATCGAGAAGGCTATCAACAACAGTAGAAGGACGGTGCCCAGGGCGGGCCAGACCCAGTTGCGGGCCCACCATCCGCCCTCGGCGGTCGCGTCCGACAGGATCAGCGGCAGATTCGCGACAAGCCGTTGGGAGAGGGACACCGCAACCTCCTTTCGGGCTCGTCCGTCACGCCTCGTAGCGGCGCACCACCAGGGCATCGTTCTGGCCGCCGAACCCGAACGATTCCGACAGGCAGGTCCGGATCCGGGCCGGCCGGGCCTTGTTCGGAACGTAGTCCAGATCGAGGCCCTCGTCCGGATCCTCGTAATTGATCGTCGGAGGCAGCACCTGATCGCGAATCGCCAGAACGCAGACAATCAATTCCGTGGCTCCCGCCGCCGCGATCAGATGTCCCATGCTCCCCTTGATGCTCGACACCGGCACCTGCGGCGCGCGGTCGCCGAAAAACTTCTTCAGGCTCAGCGTCTCCACCTTGTCGTTCTCGGTGGTGCTGGTTCCATGGGCGTTCACATAGTCGATCTCGTCCTTGGAGATCCCCGCGTCGGCTATCGCCGCCTCGAGGCACGCCACCGGGCCACGTCCCTCCGGATGGATGTCCGTCATCCGATACGCGTCGGCCGACGAGCCGAATCCGAGCAACTCCGCGTGAATCCTCGCACCGCGGGCCAACGCATGCTCCAACTCCTCGATCACCAGAATGCTCGACCCCTCACCCATCACGAAACCGCTGCGCTTCCGGTCAAACGGGCAACTGGCCTTTTCCGGATGCTCGCGCGGCTCCGTGGCGATGGCCGTCAACAAATTGAAGCCCATCACCCCGAACGGTTGGATCATCGTGTGGGTGCCGCCGGTCAGCATCACATCGGCATCGCCGCGGCGGATGGTCATCATCGCCTCGCCGATCGCCTGCGTCGATGCCGCGCACGCCGTCAATGTGTTGTAGTTCGGCCCGAGCGCCCCATACAGCCGCGCCAGATGCGCCGCCGACCGCCCAGGCTCCTGCTCCCACTCGTTCATGATGTCGTAGTGTTTCAGCCCCGCGCGGTAGTATGCGGCAGTGTCGATCACGCCGTCGCGAAGCCCTGCCGCCAGCGACCGGATAAACGCATAGAAATCCGGAGGCCCCTCGCCGCTGCCCAGGTACACCCCGAACCGATCGGCCGCGACCGAATCCGGCGCGAGGCCGCTGTCGTCGTACGCCATCCGCGACGCCGCCACCGCGAAACGCACGTTGTCGCCGCTGTGGGCAAACTCCGATGCCCGATCCGTGTACCGCGACAGGTCCAGCGGCGGCACCTGCGCCGAGAACGTCGTCGGGAACGTCTCCGCGGGGAACTTCCGCGTGCGGGTCACGCCGCTCTTGCCGGCCAGCAACGCCTGCCAGTTCTCCTCCACGGTCAGCCCCAGCGGAGCCACCATCCCCATGCCCGTGATGACCACTCGTCGTCGGCTCATACGCTCTTGCACCGCACACGCCCGGCCAATGCCGAACGCCTCAATGAA
>CAZCOA010000012.1:0-58619 GCA_964500225.1 uncultured Anaerolineaceae bacterium
TGGCCGAGATCATGTACTTCGACTTCATGACCATCGCCATGGACCAGTTCGTCAATCAGGGCGGCAAGAACCGTTACATGTTCGGCGGCAAGACCACCGTGCCCATGGTCCTGCGGACCGAGGGCGGCGCCGGCCGCTGCATCGCCGCCCAGCACAGCCAGAGCCTCGAAGCCTGGTTCACCCACGCTCCGGGGGTCTTCGTTGTGGCTCCCGCCACGCCCGCCGACGCCAAGGGCCTGCTGAAGACCTGCATCCGCGACGACAACCCCATTCTGTTCATCGAGCACAAAATGCTCTATGGCATCAAGGGCGAGGTTCCCGACGGCGAACACCTGGTGCCCCTCGGCAAGGCCGCCATCCGGCAAGAGGGCTCCGACATCACGATTATTTCCTATAGCCGCATGGCCAACACCTGCGCCGAGGTTGGCAAAAAACTCGCTGCCGACGGCATCAGCGCCGAAGTCATCGACCTGCGCAGTCTCAAGCCGCTCGACACCCGAACCATTCTCGAGAGCGTCCGCAAGACCGGTCGCGTCCTCCTGGTCAGTGAGGCGTGCAGCAACACGAATTTCGTCTGCGAGATCGCCATGCGCATCAATGAACATGCGTTTGACTACCTCGATGCGCCAATG
The DNA here is from genome assembly GCA_964500225.1 of uncultured Anaerolineaceae bacterium. GTDB lineage: Bacteria > Planctomycetota > Phycisphaerae > FEN-1346 > JAACEH01 > JAAYDY01. The sequence continues at coordinate 633 of CAZCOA010000012.1, forward strand.
ATGCGCGTCTGTGCGGCCGATGTGCCGGTGCCGATGAGCCCGACGCTCGAAGACGCCGCCATCCCCAATGCTGACCGCATCATGGAGGCCGCACGCAAGCTGGCCAAGGGAGAAGTCTGAACGAGAGTCGCGCCGCGACACAGCCGTTAGGAAACCAGTCACATGATCCAGAAGGTTTTGCTTCCCAAACTCGGCCAGACGGTCGAGACCGCCGTCATCGAGACCTGGCGCGTCAAGGAGGGCGATGCCGTCAAGAAAGGCGACATCCTCTGCGAGATCACGACCGACAAGGCCACCCTCGAAGTCGAATCGTACGCCAAGGGGACTCTTCTGAAGATTCTTGCCCCGACGGGCCAGCCGCTTCCTGTCAACAGCCTCATCGCTGTTGTCGGCGACCCCGGCGAGGCGATTCCGGCCGAACTGCTGGCCGGGGGCGTCCAAGCGGACGTCCCTGCGGCAGCACCGACGGCTCCGGCGGCTGTGACGCCCGCCCCGGCCGCAACTCCCACGGCTCCGGCTCGTGAGCCCGCGCCTGTCGCCGCCAAGCCGCAGCCGGCCCACACGCCGGTGGAGATCGACATTTCCGCTGCACCGGGACGCCTCTTCGCCTCTCCGAGGGCACGCAAGCTGGCCGCCGACGAGCACGTGCCCCTGGCGGCCGTCAAGGGCTCAGGCCCCAATGGTCGCATTGTCGAGAAAGATGTGGCCGCCTACGCCGACAAGGTCCGACAAATCGGCGTCACGCCGCTGGCTCGCAAGCTGGCCGCCGAACGCGGTGTCGATGTCCTTGCCCTGGCCGCCGAAGGCAAGAAGGTCACTCGCGACGATGTCATGGCCGCGCAGCCCGTCGCGACGCCGGCCGCCGTCACACGTGTCGTGCCCAGAGCCGGCAAGGTCGGCCTTACTCCCATGCGGCGGATCATCGCCGAACGCATGTGTCAAAGCAAACGCGACATCCCGTGCTACTACCTGCACATGGATGCCGACATGACCGATCTGATGGAGGCGAGGCGCCGTTTCAACGCCCGCGGCGACCTCCGAGTTGCGATCAACGACTACATCATCGTCGCGTGCGCCCGCGCCCTGGCCGAGTTCCCCGACGTTAACAGCCGATGGGACGGCGACGGCATCACCTATCGCGGCGAATGCAACGTGGGGTTGGCCGTGGCTCTGGACGCCGGCCTTATTGTCCCCGTTGTCAAAAACATCGAACGTAAAAGCCTCGCCCAGGTGGCCGAAGACAGCCGCACGCTGATCGAGAAAGCTCGCGGCAAAAAGCTCTTGCCCGAGGAGTACGAAGGCGGCTGCATGACCATCTCGAACCTCGGCACGTTCGGGGTGAAGCATTTCATCCCCATCGTGAACCCCGGCGAGAGCTGCATTCTCGGCCTCGGCATGATCGAGGACCGCGTGGTGGTCCGCCAGGGCGGCATCCACATTCGCAAGGTGATGACCATGACCCTGGCCGCGGACCATCGGCTCGTGGACGGCGCCGTCGGGGCGAAGTTCCTCGAACGCATCCGCGACCTGTTGGAGAATCCGACGCAGCTTGAGAAGTGAGATCGCCGGGTCACGCACGTGAACCAGTGCCTTGCTTCGGTCGGACGGGGCAGGGCACTGTTGTTTGCGACCGGGTCACGTGTATCGTCGCGCCGCGAGGTGCGGCCGTGTGCTATATCGCCTGATTGGACGAGATGGGCCATGTATGAAATCGTAAGTAACGAGCAGATTGCTCCCCGCGTTCACCGCATCCTCGTGCGCGCGCCCAAAATCGCCGCCAAGCGACGCGCCGGCCAGTTCGTCATCGTCCGCACCGACGACCAGTGTGAACGCATTCCGCTGACCATTGCCGACAGCGATCCGGTGCAGGGCACCATCACCCTGATCGTCCAGTCGGTCGGCCGATCGACGATGCTCCTGTGCGGCCTCAAGCCCGGCCAGTCGATCCTTGATGTCGTGGGCCCTCTGGGTCGTCCGACGCACATCGAGCGCGTCGGCCATGTCGTGGTCGTCGGCGGCGGCATCGGCACGGCCGTGGCCATGCCCATCGCCGTCGCCATGAAAGCCGCCGGCAACCGCGTCTCGGCCGTCATCGGCGGTCGCACTCGCGAGCTCGTCATCCTCGAAAACGACCTGCGCCGCATCGCCGGCAACGTGGTCGTCTGTACCGACGACGGCTCCTACGGTCGCAAGGGCCTGGTCACCGATGCCCTGGCGGAGATGATCGCCGACCCCGGCGCCGTGAATCTCGTCGTCGCCATCGGTCCGGTGCCCATGATGGAAGCCGTCTGCAACCTGACCCGCGGCCCCGACATCCCGACCGTCGTCAGCCTCAATCCCATCATGATCGACGGCACGGGCATGTGCGGCGGATGCCGCGTCACCGTCGGCGGACGGACGAAGTTCGCCTGCGTTGACGGTCCCGAGTTCGACGGCCACGCCGTGGATTTCAAGGAGCTTCGCAACCGCCTCGCCGCGTTCCGCGACATGGAGGATCAGGCCCGCCGGGAAGCTGAGCACGCGTGCCGTCTCGATGAACAGATCCGCCGCATGGAGAAGCAGCCATGACCGCCCCGTCCGACAAGAACCGACGCCAGGACCGCGTGCCCATGCGCGAGCAGCCCGCCAGGCAGCGCGTCGCCAACTTCGATGAGGTTCCCTACGGCTACTCGCTCGAAGAAGCCATCGCCGAGGCCCAGCGCTGCCTCCGCTGCAAGAAGCCGCTCTGCGTTACGGGCTGTCCTGTCAACATCAATATCCCGGCCTTCGTCGGCGCCATTGCCGACGGCGACATTCGCAAGGCCATCCGCATCCTGAAATCGTCCAACACGCTGCCGGCCATCTGCGGCCGCGTCTGCCCCCAGGAAACCCAGTGCGAGGTCCGTTGCGTCCTCGCGAAAAAAGGGGCTCCCGTTTCCATCGGCAACCTCGAACGTTTCGCCGCCGACTGGGAACGTGAGCAGGGCCAGGTGGACATCCCCGAACGCGCGGCGCCCACGGGCCGCCGAGTGGCCGTTGTCGGCAGCGGACCGGCCGGACTCACCTGCGCCGGCGAACTGGCACGCCGCGGGCACGAGGTCGTCATCTTCGAGGCGCTCCACGCGCCAGGCGGCGTTCTCGTGTACGGCATTCCCGAGTTCCGCCTTCCCAAACGCATCGTCAAGGCCGAAATCGACAACCTCCGTGCCATGGGCGTCACCCTCCAGCTCAACTCGGTCGTCGGCAAACTCGATACCGTCGCCGAGCTGATGGACGAGTTCGACGCCGTCTTCATCGGCACCGGCGCCGGCCTGCCCAAGTTCAAGAACATCCCCGGCGAGAACCTCGTCGGTGTTTACTCTGCTAACGAGTACCTGACCCGAGCCAATCTCATGCGCTCGTACCAGTGGCCCGCCAGCGGCACGCCGCCCATCCGTTCGCGTCGCGTCGTCGTTATCGGCGGCGGCAACGTCGCCATGGACGCCGCCCGCACGGCCGTCCGCCTCGGGGCCGAGAAGGTCATCCTCACCTACCGCCGCAGCGAAGAAGAAATGCCCGCCCGCAAGCCCGAGATTCACCATGCCCATGAGGAAGGCGTTGAGTTCATGCTCCTGGTCGATCCGGTCGAGGTGCTCGGCGACGAGCGCGGCCGCGTGCGAGCCGTCCGGTGCCTGAGGATGGGCCTTGGTGAGCCCGATGCGTCCGGCCGGCGCCGTCCCGTGCCCATCGAGGGATCCGACTTCGAAATCGAGTGCGACACGGTGATACCGGCCCTGGGCAACGATCCGAATCCGCTCATCGGCCGCACTACCGAGGGCCTCAAGACCGGCAAGTGGGGCAACATCGAGGCCGATCCCGACACCGGCCGCACAAGCCTCGAAGGCGTTTACGCCGGCGGCGACATCGTTACCGGGGCGGCCACGGTGATCGAAGCCATGGGCGCCGGCCGCAGAGCCGCCGCCGCCATTCACGAGTACATCATGCAACGGCCGCCCAAACGGCGATCCGCAGGCGACTGACTCTCCCGGGCATCTCGATTCCAGATCGAAAATGCTTGACAAAGCCGCCCATACTCGACAAAATACAAATCTCTTGTCGGGGCTCAGTCCGCGACAGGGGCTGATGTTGTGGGGCCATAGCTCAATTGGTTAGAGCGTCGGACTGTCGATCCGAAGGTTGCGGGTTCGAGTCCCGTTGGCCTCGCCAGAGCGCAAAGCGGCGGTGGGCATCCACGCGTGCCACACCGCCGCTTCTTTTTGTGCCGTCTTGAATCTTCAGCGGCGCGCCACTACGATACACCGCTTGTCACGCCGTTCCGGGGAGCATACCGACTTCGGACGGAGCGGCCGGTCCTTCTTTTCGGTAATGAGGCGGAAAACCATGGACAAGGACAACGTCCCGTCCAGCTCCTCGCAGCAGCGGATGGAGAACATTGTGTCGCTCGCCAAGCGGCGAGGGTTCATTTTCCCATCGTCGGAAATCTATGGCGGCCTCAACGGCTGTTGGGACTACGGTCCCCTGGGCGTCGAGCTCAAACGCAACGTCAAGGACGCCTGGTACGAGAGTATGGTCCGTCATCGCGACGACATCGTCCCGGTGGATTGCGCCATCCTCATGAACCGCCGTGTCTGGCAAGCCTCCGGCCACGAGAAATGTTTCACCGACCCCATGGTCGATTGCCGCGCGTGCAAACGCCGATTCCGCGCCGACAAGGTCCGCATGCACTACCTCGTCCTGGACGGCAAGCCCATTTGGCACCACGCCTACGAGGGCGACGACCCGGCCGGTTTTGGCGACATCTCCAAGAGCGTTCGCAAGTCCTACGACCACCTGCGCAACGCCCACAAGGCCGATTTCGACGCCGGCAAGGCCGCCGAACTCGATTGCCTCGTCTCCCAGGTTCCCGAGGGCTATGCCCGCATCTGTCCGGAGTGCGGCGGCGAACTGACCGAGGCCCGTCTCTTCAATCTCATGTTCAAGACGTTCGTCGGCCCGGCCGAGGATTCCGCCGCCATGACGTACCTCAGGCCCGAAACCGCCCAGGGCATTTTCGTCAACTTCCTCAACGTCCTGAACTCCTCGCGCATCAAGGTGCCGTTCGGCATCGCCCAGATCGGCAAGGCCTTCCGCAACGAGATCACCCCGCGCAACTTCACCTTCCGCACGCGCGAGTTCGAGCAGATGGAGATCGAGTTCTTCTGCAAACCCGGCACCGACGACCAGTGGTACCGCCACTGGGTCGAGGTCCGAAAACGCTGGTACCTCGACCTCGGCATGCGTCCCGAGAACGTCCGTTTCCGCGAGCACGCCCCCGAGGAACTAGCCCACTACGCCCGCGGCTGCACCGACGTCGAGTACAAGTTCCCGTTCGGCTGGGGCGAACTCGAAGGCATCGCCAACCGCACCGATTATGACCTCCGGGCCCACGCCGAGGCCTGCGGCAAGGACCTCAGTTACTTCGACGACGAGACCAAGGAACGCTTCGTGCCGTTCGTCATCGAGCCTTCCGCCGGCGCCGACCGCAGCACGCTTGCCTTCCTCTGCGACGCCTACTGCGAAGACGAGGCCCCCGACGAGAAGGGCAATCCGCAGCCGCGCACCGTTCTGAAGTTCCATCCGCGACTGGCTCCGATCAAGGTCGCCGTCCTCCCGCTCGTTCGCAAGGACGGCATGCCCGAGAAGGCCGGCGCCATCTACGAGGGCCTTCGCAAACGCATGGCCGCGTTCTACGACGACAAGGGCGCCGTCGGCCGTCGCTACCGTCGCCAGGACGAGGCCGGCACGCCCTTCTGCATCACCGTCGATGGGCAGACCATGCAGGACGATACCGTCACCGTCCGCCACCGCGACAACATGACTCAACAACGCATCCCGGCCGAGGGCATCTTGCGATTCCTGTCCGATGCCATGGGGCTCTGAGGCCGAACGCAACGACGATCGCAGCGAGGAATACCCGGCGGCAACAGCGGTGCGGCCCCGCGGCGGAGGTCGGCTCAGACCAGCTTGTAGAGTTCGCGTTTCAGGATCTTGCCCGCGGCGTTGCGCGGCAACGTGTCGGAAATGATGAACCGGCGGGGAACCTTGAACGCCGCCATGCGTTCGCGGCAATACTCGCGCAGTTCCTTGGTGGTTAGTGTGTGAAACCGGCGGCCGATGACGAACGCCACGGGCGCCTCGCCGCGCGTCTCATGATTCACCCCGATGACGGCCGCGTCCGCCACTTCCGGATGACTTAGCAGCACTGCCTCGATCTCGGCCGGGGCCACATTCTCGCCGGAAATGATGATGATCTCTTTCTTGCGACCCTTGATGAACAGATACCCGTCGGCGTCGATCAGCCCCAGGTCGCCCGTGCGGAAGAAGCCGTCGGCCGTGTACCCCTCGGCCGTGCACTTCGGATGGTGAAGGTAACCCGCCATCACGTTCGGTCCGCGCACCGCAATTTCGCCCTGCACGTCGCAACCCAGCTCGCGATCCTGCTCGTCGATGATCCGGACCTCGACTCCCGGGATCGGACGTCCGACCGACCCGGGCTTGTTCGCCCACGGCAAATTCAGCGAGATCACCGGGCTGGTCTCCGTCATGCCGTACCCGTTCAACAGCGGCCGACAGAAGACGTCTTCGAACCGGTCCGCCACGCCGCGCGGCAACGCCTCGCCGCCACTGACGCATAGCCGCAAGTGCGTTCCCGCCGCCCATGCCAGGTCGCGGGCCCGCAGCATCACGTTGTACATACTCGGCACCGCCAGAAGGATCGTCGCCTTCTGCTCGATGCACGCCTCGCCGATCTCCGTCGGGATGAACCGCTCCACGTACCGGACGCTCGCCCCCACGCACACCGGCGCCACCAGCGTTCCCAGCAATGCGAACGCATGGCTCATCGGAAGGATGCCCAGGAACACGTCGTCGCTGCTCAATCGGGCGATCTCGCGCACCGCCTCCACGTTCGCCAGCAGATTCCTGTGCGTCAGCATGACGCCCTTGGGCTTGGCTTCGCTCCCCGCCGTGTACAGAATTGCCGCCACATCGTTTTCGCGGTTCACGTGCGGCGCGTCGGTCCTGGGGCTGCTGCTCCAGTTCATCTCTTCGATATAAAGCCGCCGGCCTTCCCACGAACCCAGCATCCCCGACACCGACCGGGCCGTAATCACCAGTTCGGCACCGGAATCCGTCAGGGCGTACTTCAGGTCGTCCGGTCGCAGAATCTGCGACAGCGGAATCACCGCCTTGCCCGCCATCTGGCAGCCGTAGAAAGCCACCGCAAAGCTGCTATCGTTCGGCAGCAGGATCGCCACGTGCGGCTTGGCCGTCATCTCCGCCACGCGCACGGCTACCAGGCTTGCCCGGCGCAGCAGATCGGCATACGTCATCGCATCATGCGAATCGCTCAGGGCGAGCTTGTCCGGCACTCTGGAAGCTGTCTGGCGGAGCTGGCCGACCAGGGTCGTCGAGTCGGTCGTGACTGGCGATGTGTGGTTCAAATACAACTCCCTTGCTCAGGAGTCCTGGCTTCTGAGCGGCAATCCATAAGCCCTCGTCCGGGATGGACAACCCGCATAGTGTAGAATCAAAGTGCTCAAAAGCAAAGAAAAACCGCCATGAAGCCGGGTTGCTGCCCGCCCAGGCGGCCCCCATGACCCTCCCCCGGTGGTCCGCGACTGTGGAACGCAGTCAGAGGTTTCCGTTGAAATCCACGACGCCACAGCCTATTATCCGGGCGTTCGCCGCCGGTCACGAGTCTCTGTAACGGAGCATCGAACCTGCCATGGAGCCAACGGATCCCACGCCCTCGGCCGCCGACGAACCGCTGCACGGCGCGCCCATACGGTTCGTGGATGAAATGACCGTCTCCGAAGCCGTACAGCCGGCTCCTGCCATCCATTATGTTCCACCGACCTATAACGGCACCATCGTCATCCTGGCGTGGATTCGCGCCGCGATGATCTAGTCTGACGGCCTTGCCTCTTGCACTGGTTGCCCACGAAAGATACTGTATGGGTGTCCATGGCGGCCCTATGTCTCGGTAGGGCGCCTTGGTCCGGCTCGGCATCTGCGGGGGCGACGCGTTGAACAGGACGACCATACGGCTCGTAGTGACCGCGCTGGTTGGCAGTCTTGCCGCTACTGCCGGCTGCTCCCACCAGCCGCTCAGCCCCGAGGGCGAACGCCTGTTCCGCGCAGGCCACCAAGACTACCAGGCCGCCCGCTACACCCAGGCCGACCAGAACTTCACCCAGGTAATCGACCGGAACCCGCAGAGCTGGGCCTTGTCCGAGGTCTATTATTTCCGCGGTCTGACACGACTGTGCCTAAACCGTCGCGATGACGCCAAGAGCGACTTCGCCCGGGGCGCGTCACGCAAAGGACGCCACATCGCCCAGGTTTACTGTGCCGTCGCCCTGGCCAACATCGAGCACGAAGACGGCAACGATGCCCGCGCCGTTCACCTCTACCAGCAGATCCTCCGCCAGAACAGCCTCGACGACGTGCCCGTGGACGCTATTCTCTATCGCCTCGGGGTCAGCCAGCAGCGGCTCGGCCGCTGGAACGACGCCGACGAGACCTTCGCCCGGCTGATCGACAAATACCCCGACTCCACCTTGCGCGATGCCGCCCGGCGACGGTTCCAGGCGGCGTTTTTCACCGTCCAAGTAGGGGCCTTTGTGGACCGCCGATCCGCCGACGCCGCTGCCGCCAAGTTGACTCAGGCCAAATGGCCTGTTCGTGTTGCCGTAGCCGCCGAGAAGGGTAAAACCCTTTATAAGGTCAACGTCGGCCGATACCAGACCTACGCCCAGGCGGCAGCTGCCGCCGCCACGCTCCGCCAGCAAGGCTACAGTGTTATGATTGTTCCCTGACCGCATCTCCTTGCCGCCGTTGGAGTTTCCCGCTGCCGCCGACCTCCCGCCGTCCTGCCTTTTCCGCTATTGCTCAAGCCGGATGCACCGGCCTCCCGATTTCTAATGCTGTTAGGATGTTTCTCCGAAGGCACGGAAGACTCGTCCGCTTGGGCGGCACGCGGATCCGGAGCCGCCGTTCGTGCTTGTCACCATGGCGGGGTGACGGCATGGCGTCAATATGCTGTGAAGGAGTGCCCATGCAGCTCGTTCGAATTCTGGGGCGGAGCCTCATCGACTGCTTCTGCCGCTACGTGGCCCCGATGATCTTTCCTGGGGGCGACCACTGGCCCGACGACCGTCACACCGACCCATCCATCCTGGCCGCCTACCGCCGGGCCCTGGAGGCCATCGATGCCGCCGACCTGGTCGAGGCCGGACGACTGCTGGACGCCGTGCTGCGACGCGCACCGCACCTGGTCGCAGCTCGTCTGGGGCTGGCCGCCGTCTTGAGCGATCAGGGCAATACCGCCCGGGCACGGCAACTTCTTGACGCTCTCCTTGCGGACAATCTCAACGACGGTCGGCTCTGGTTCTTGTGCGGACAGCTCGCCGAACGACAAGGGCAAATCCAGCGGGCCATCGAATGTTACGAAGAAGCCGCGCGGCGGAAGGGTCGCAGCGCCTGTCAAGCCAATGAACGTCTGGCGGCCATCTATATCGTCACCGGCGACCTGCCGCGGGCTCGGGACCGGCTCCAGTGGCTGGTCGATGCCCGACCTGAGGAATTCGCCGTCCGCGTCGAATTGGCCGGCGTTCTCCTTCTCCTGGGGCACTACGACGACGCCATCCGGGCCTACCAGGACGCCATTCTTCTGGAACCCGACAACTGGGAAGCCAGGACCGATCTAGCCTCGCAGCTCGAACAGCAAGGACGATTCGATGAAGCCCTGACCGAAGTGCTGAAGGTGCTTCAGGCGCGTCCCGATTTCGCCGACATTTATCTGCGGGCAGCCCGCCTGTGCGCGCGTCTGGGCCGCCTTGACGAGGCCATCGACCACGCCGACAGGGCTTTGGCCCTCAATCCCAGGTACCTGGAGGCCATCGTTCTTAAGGGGTTGCTTCTGTCCGAGCGGAAACAGGCCGAGGCCGCCGTGGCCGCGTTCCACCGCGCCATCGAGGTCAACGAGCAATACGTTCTGGCCTATGCCGGACTGGCCCTGGCGCTGGAACAGGCCGGCCGCGAGCAGGAGGCCGCCGACACCATGGAACTGGCCCGGCGGATCGCCCCCAGTAGTGAACAGATCTACTGCCGTCTGTCGCAAGTCGGCCTGGAGGCGGCACTTCAGCAGCAGCGGGACCGCCGCGCCGAGGCCAATGTCCCCCAGTGGAACAGGCAGACGCGGTTTGGGAACCTTCTGGGCGATCCTGCACTGTCCGCACCCCAGCAGGATGAGTCGCCGGCTGAAGCCGACCATAGCGAACGCATGAAGCAGCAGATTGAGATGCACCGCCGCGCTGTCGAGGAACATCCGAATTACGCCGACCTGCGGTATTATTTTGGGCTGCTTCTGTCGAGCCTGGGCCGCACGGCCGAGGCAGCCGAACAATATCTTGCCGCGGTGCGGATTAATCCGCACTATGTGGAAGCCGCAAGTCGTCTGGCGCTTTGCTACTGGCACATGAACCGGCCGGTGGAGGCCCGTGAGGTGCTGGAGCGGGCAAGCCGCCTGGACGCGTCCCACCTCCAGTCCTATTACCGCTTTGGTCTGGTTTGGGCCGATCAGGGGCTCTGGCCGCTGACGGTTGAGAAACTCCGCCGGCATGAGTCGTCCCTGACCGACGGTACTGCCCATGCGTCGGTGGTGGCGGCCATGCAGAATCTGGGCGTCTCGGCAGACCGCAATCGGCAATATCTTGCCGGGCTACACCTTGTGGACCATCGGGATCGGCCGATCTCTCCCGTCTCTCAAGAGTAGTCAAGACCAGGACGCCAAGCCGCGTAGCGGCGGTGGACACCTGGGAATCAGGCCAATTCCTCGGTCCGTCGTCGTGTCTTCGTCTCTGGGGGGCATCAGATTCTCTCCGCGGCCAGACGCCGGATCGTCGTAGTAGTGGCCAATGCGGACCCCATCCATCGCGGCAGTCGCGCTACGGCCGTCAAGGCCGAGCGGGCTGGCCGGATGGGCTTGCGGGCGCCTCCCAAACCCCTTGTTCGTGGGCCGGTGCTCCATGGGGGGGGCCTCGTGGCGAGCGCAAGGGCATGTCAGCCACGGGCTTCGATACATGGGAAAGCACTGGAATTTCGTCGCGCAGACGGCTATAGTTCACTATGAAGGGGCCAGGGGGGCTATGGTTCTGCCGTGGTGTATTGGGCGGAGCGACATGGACAGAGGCGTCAGGTCTCAGTGGAGCTATCTACAATGAACACCACACGGCATGTTGTTGCACGGAGCTCGGCGCATCGCAGGGCGGCGTTTACGCTCGTCGAGCTGCTGATTGTCATCATGATCATCGCCATCCTGATGACCCTTATCGGCGCGGTGGCGCCGGCGATTCAGGATCGCATCGATCAGACCAAGTGCCAGAAGAACCTCAAGACGATTCACCAGGTCCTGATGGCCTACAGCGAGCGCAACGACGGGTGGTTTCCGCTCTTCAGCGGCAGCGGCCTGTCGATTCAGCACGCCTACAACTGGCCGGGGGATGCCTCACGGCCGCGACAGGCGCTCTGGGAAGCCATGAGCGACGTTGCCCAATTGAAAGAGTTGGGCGGTTCGGCCGAGGTCTTCTTCTGCCCCCTGCACCCCGAGTACGGCAACTACGAGAACTGGGCTTTCAACTCGTGGAACGAGCCGCACGCCGAGCACAACAGTTGGAGCAACTACGACTACTACGAGACGAACATGGGGTACTACACGACGATCAACAAATCCATCTACGCCACGAGCAACCGGCTGACCGACGGGCGCATCATTCTCCGCAAGGCCCAGGGCGGCAGCGACGATATGCCGATTTTCGCCGATATTCTGAGGTATAGTCCGAACTGGGGAGTATATGGGTGGTATCACGGCGGCGACAGCGACGACGTGAAAGAACGGGCTTTTAAGGGCGGCGGGAATACCCTGTTCTTCGGCGGTCACGTGGTCTGGGCCGAGTGGGCCGCGCTGGACGAGCAGGCGAGCCGCAACGAGTACGGTTGCGGCGCCATAGACAACAGCACCAACTCGTATTACTTCTGGCTCGGCTACGACTTGTCGCAGAAGTAGGCAGCCGGGCCGGCGGCGACCGGTCGGTCGAGAGGGTTCGCGAGAGTGCGACGAAGACTGTTGAAATCCAATACTGCGTTGTGCAGAGGGAGGCTCGCCATGATCAGTGACCAGGGATTCCGATGCGGCACGGCGACCAAGCGGCGAGGGGCTTTCACCGTTATCGAGTTGCTCATCGTCGTGACGATCATCATCATCCTGGCGGTGATGCTGGTGGCCACGTGGCCGATGGTCAGGGAGCGGATAGTGGAATTGCACTGCCGGACGAACCTGTCGAAGTGCCACAAGGTCATGTGCGAGTACGGGGCGAACAACAACGGCTTCCTGCCGCCAGTGACCGGATCGGGCAGCAACGGGTGGAACAACTTTACCAAGGGCGGCAGTGGATCGATGAACTACGTCGTCATGGAATTGAAGGACTATGGGGCCAGCGCGGATATCTTCATGTGTCCGGCCTGGCCGTCCTATGATGACGAGAATAGTTCGACCCGCAGGCAGTGGGCGAATCCGACTGGCAACGTCTATGTGTCTGGCTACTCTCTGTTCATCGGCTTCTGGCCATGGAACCGCAGCAACACCGACGTCAACTCCGCTTGCGAGCAATGGTATGCGTGGCTCATAGCCAACGCCCGCAAGAAGGCCCTGCGCATCGATTCTCCGGGAAATCCGCCTATCATGGCCGACGAGATGAACTACGACACGAGCCGGGGGTGGCAGGGGTTCTATCACTTTCGCAATCGGGAAAATTACGTCAACCCATTGAATTCGTCCTTTGTGTCGCAGCCTGGCGGCGGCGGTCACACGCTATTTCTGAGCGGGGCGGTGGACTGGTTCACCTGGGAGGAGCTCAAGGCCGAGGCAGAGGCTACGGACCATACGCCGCAGATTCCATTCTACCCGTATGACGGTTTCTCTCGCAAGGGGTTCGCGGGCTGGAAACCGCGCGACGACCAGATGACGACTGAGTGACGAGGACTCCAGGCCAATCCCTTTTCCGCGATGCTATTGACAAGCGTCGCGTCCCACAGTACAAGGATCTCTTCGCAAGACGGTGCAGCACGTGATGCGGCTCGGGTACGCGCTGACGGACGGGGCGCATTCTCTGGCAGATACGGCTAATCAGGAGAGACTCAATGGGTAAGTACGGCCATTACAGCGAGGACGGGCTCGAATATGTCATCACGACGCCGCACACGCCTCGCGACTGGTTCAATTTCTTCTGGAATCCGACGTACCTGGCCTGCGCCGGGCAGAGCATGAACGGTTGTTCGCTCTACCAGGACGAGGCCGGCGTCGTGACGAACCTGTTCGGCAAGCAGGATATGCGCGAAGACCCGCGGTGGATCTACATCCGCGACAACGACACGGGCGAGTTCTGGAGCGCGGGCTTCCTGCCGTGCTTCACCAAGCACGACGAGTTCGAGTGTCGCCACGGGCTGGGCTACACGGTCCTCACTACCCTGAAGAACGGCATCCGCGTCCAGTTCCAGCTATTCGTGCCGCGCAAGTACATGGGCGAATGCTGGTCGGTTACGGTCACCAACGAATCGAAGAAGCAGCGGAACATCTCGCTGTTTGCCGTGGCGAACATCATGCTCGACGGCGTGAACATGCCGTACGGCTACGTCGGCGGCCTGGACGCCTACTACGTGGCGAAGGAGAATTACCTGTTCTTCCGCAACCGCACGCACACGGTCGTGGACAAGAAGTACCGGGCGTTCATGTACAGCGACGTGAAACTCAGCCGCTGGGACGTATCGAAGGACTACTTCCTGGGCAAGTACAAGAACTATGCCCGTCCCGAGCGGATCGAGGAAGGCCGCCTGGGCAACAGTGTGGCCAGCGCCGAGTACCTCGTCGGCGCCTGCCAGCACGACATGAAGCTGAAGGCCAAGGCCGTCAAGCGCGTGAACTTCGTCCTCGGCGTGGTCCTCGATGAGAAGGAAGCCAGGCAGATGAAGCGGGCCTTCCAGGACTCGCGCAAGATAGACGCCGAACTGGACGCCATCAAGAAACAGAACGTCAAGCGGCTCGGCGGGCTGAAGCTCTGTACGACCGACGAGGACTTCAACCGGCTGTTCACCGTGTGGCTGAAGCATGAGCTGTTCCTGATGGCCGACTGGGCGCGGTTCTATTTCAAGGGCTATCGCGACACGTGCCAGGACTCGGCCGGCATGAGCATCATCAACCCGCAGCGGGCCCTGGAGATGCTCAAGAAAGCCCTGCGTAACCAGCGCAGCGACGGTTTCTGCCCGCGGGCCTTCCGCGTCGCGAGCATGGACATCGCCGCCGCCGACAAGCACTATGCCGACTCGCCTTCGTGGATCAGCCATGCCACCGACGCCCTGTTGTGCGAGACCGGCGACCTGTCGATCCTCGACCAGGTGGTCGAGTATTCCGACAAGGGCAAGGGCACCATCTGGGAGCACAACCTGCGGGCCATGGAGTTTCTGTGGAACGACCGCGGGGCGCGAGGCCTGAGCCTGGTGCACTATGGCGACTGGAACGACCTGATGGACAAGGTCGGCGTCAAGGGCAAGGGCGAGGGCATCTGGATGAGTTTCGCCCTGGCGCGGACGCTGAAGCTTGTCGGCAAGATCGCCGGCTGGAAGGGCGACAAGGCCCTGGCTGCCAAGTGCGAGAAACGGTATGCCGAGCTGAAGAAGAACATCCTGAAGCACGGTTGGGACGGCGATCACTTCATCTACTCGATTAACGACGACGGCCTGCGGATCGGTACGTCGAAGGCCAAGGAAGGCAAATACTTCATCAATCCCCAGTCGTGGGCGATGCTCAGCGGCGTGATCGACGCGAAGACGTACGAGAAGATCGCCCGCAAGATCGAGCCGATCGTGGATACGCCGGTTGGCCCTGTGCACAACTGGCCGCCGTTTACGAAATACAATCCGGGCATCGGGCAGCTCACGGGCACGCCGCCGGGATTCTTCACCAACGGCAACGTCTATTGCCACGCCGGCGGGTTCAAGGTGGCTGCCGATTTCGAGGCCGGCCGCGCCGACAAGGCGTTCGATACGTTCATGCGGATTCTGCCCAGCGAGGACAAGTGCGAGCCGTATGCCCAGCCGAACGGCTATGTCGGCCCGACTGCGCTACGCATGAAGCACCATGTATCGGACGACCCGTGGCGCACCGGCACCGTGGCCTGGAACTTTCTGAACTGTGTGGACCGGCTGCTGGGCTTCCGCCGGACGCTCGAAGGGTTCCATCTGCGGCCGCTCCTGCCGTCGAACTGGCGCAAAGGCTGCTCGTACGTGCGGCCCTTCCGCGGCACGGACTTCCACATTACCGTCCTCCGCGGCGCCAACCCCGGCATCACTGTGGATGGCAAGCCGATCGAGGGCGACCTGATCAGGGTGCCCAAGGGCGGCCTCGGCAAGAAGAAAGTCACGGTCGTCTGCACTATTCGGTAAAGAGGAGTTCGACCCGATCCGGAGCAATACCATCGGGCGGCGGTCACCGGCAACGGGACCGCCGCCCGAGTTTGTTGGGTTTATCCGGCCCTATGGGATTTGTCCGGCATGTCCGCCCCAGTCAAGGGAGAGCGACAAGCAACCTCCTTCCCCCCGTGCAGTGGGAAAGGCGCCCGGCCGGCGAAAAAGGGCAGGGACGGCATCCCCCTCCGGAAAGCCGTCCCTGCCGTACTCAGATTCTTGTCGTCGCACGCTGTCAGGCTGTGGGCTTATCCCCGCGTCAACCTGGGCGACAAGAAGGCAACGGCGCGCCATCTATGGGTGCGCCGCTCAGTGGATTTTACGTCGCCGCGCGATCATGAGTCCGCCGAGGCCCAGGCCGAGCAGGCCGGCCGTGACCGGTTCGGGAATCTTCCCGACGGAGAGCTCGAACGCCATGTCGCGGTCCACCAGCAGTACCCACTCTCGGTCGTACATCATCCCCCAGATCATCGCGGGACCGGACTGGACCGCGTTGTTGTCGCTGAGCGGCGCGGCCGTGTGCCAGCCCCACTGAATCGGGGTTCCGTCCACGAGGGCCTGAATGCTCAGCCAGTAGGTGACGCCGACCTCCTGCGGGAACACCAGGTCCAATTTCTCGAGGTCCACGTAATACTGCCACACGACCTCGTCGCCGACATTGCCGATGATGCCGTCGCCCGTGCGGTCAATGACGCCGTGCATGTTGGTGACCACGGCGGCCATCGGTACGGTGACCGAGTACAGAACTGCGCCCGGGTGGGCATAGGGCATCGGGGTCGTCATGGGGTCCAGGGCGATGGGCACGTTCGTGTAGAACGTGATGGTGAAGCCCAGGACGTTCGTCGGCATCACAATGCCGCCGGCCGTGCAACTCGGGTCGGTCCAGAAGTTGGACGTGGGCGTCGAGTAGGGAGCCTGCCAGTAGCTTCCCCACCAGTGGACGTCGGTGACGGGCCGCGGATCATTGCACACGAAATCGTCGGCCACCCGCGATTCGGACTGTGTGCCCGGGACGAACTTCTCGCTGGAGATGTCGAACCCCAGCGCCGACATGTCGGGCAGTTGCGACCATTTAATAATGTCACCGGTTTGTTCGGCCACGGCCACGCACGGCAGGCCGAGCAGAATGGCTGCTGACATCAGAGACACGAAACGTACCATTGTGCACCCCCTTATCACCAAGTGAGCATTGCCTGCGTCTCGGGCTTCAGCCTGGGGAGCGAAGCCCTCAACCTGTATGGAGGACGCTGACCGCTCGATTGTCATCCTCCGCCCCGCGCCGCCGGCCAGGCGGCGGCGCGGCAACCCTGGCGGCACGCCCAGCGCCGCCGGTTCGCGTCTCTATTTGCGTCGGCGAGCCATCCCCATGACGGCCAGGCCGCAACCCAGCAGGGCCATCGTGGCCGGCTCCGGAACGCTCAGTTCGAACGCCATATCCTTGACTTCCAGGTTGGTCCAGGGAACCTGCTCTGGATACCACGGTCCCTGCTGCACGGCCGCATCATTCCAATGGGTGGCCGATTCGTGCCAGCCCCACTGAACGGCCCCCTGCAGGCTGTTGACGGCCTGGATGCTCAGCCAGTAGATCGTGCCGGGAGTCTGCTCGAACGGTACGGGCAGCAGTGCCGTGTATTGCCACACCGCTTCGTCGCCGTCGTCACCCACGATACCGTTATTGTTGCGATCAATGGTGCCGTAGAGGTTGGTTGTCACTTGGGCGATGCTCACGAACGAAGTGCACAAAGGCTGGCCCGGGTGGCTGTAGGGCATCATGTTATCGCTTCCGGCCGGAATATCGCTGTAGAATGTGAAGACGAACCCGGCAATGACATTCGGCATGACGGGCGGCGCACCGGGGCCGACAAGACTCGGGTCGCCACGGTAGTTGCTGTTGGGGTCAACGACCGGCGCAGCCGCATAGTAGCTGCCCCACCAGTGAATGTCCGTGATCGGCCGCGGATCGTTACAGAGAAAATCGTCGGCTACCAGGGACGGCACCAGCGTTTCGCTGGAGAAGTCGTAGCCGTTGGACGTCATCAGCGGCTGCTGGCTCCATTTGATAAAGGCCGGATCGATTGGATCGGCCATCGCCGTGCTCGAAAGCACCACAAGAGCGGCTGCGGCCAACAATGCGTATTTCATGTGATAACCCCTCCTAATCCAAAGAGACCCTGAAGCGCCGGCCGACCGGATAATCCGTGCACGACGCACCAAGCCAAGCAGGAAGATATCCGTTCCCCCCGCAGCATCCGCGGCCCAACGCAGGCCTCGGACGCGGAAGACCCAAATCCATCACAAGGTGATATATGCAACGCCTGTGCCAGAACGGTCGATGTCCCCTTCTGCGTACCGGACAGCGCAATAAGTGACCGCCATTGCAATGCTTGCGAGTTCTCTGGGCGGAGCTTCTGCGATCGGTAAGCTGTGCGGTTTGTGCGGCCTGGGGTATCCGGCAACACGCCCAGCGTCTCTGCGGCTTGTTGTAATGGAGTGCTGGAAAAAACGTTGCGCTCAATCCGTACCACAGTCGCCTTTCCCTCCAGGCGGTGCTTCCCAGACGACACTGCACCACGGCGGCCATGTCGCCAGTGAAAAGACAAAAAGGGACGATCCACGCCAACCATGGCGTGTGCGTCCCCCGGAGTCGCGACGGTCAGTCGAGAGTATGCCCCCCTTGGCATGCTCCTGCCGGCGTCGTCGAGACCATCACCAGTTATAGGGCGCGATCTTGGTCTTCAATCCCGATCCGCATCATTCCTTCCTGCCCCCGCGGTCTGATATGTCGTTGCAGGTCGGAACGTACCACCAAAAGCGAGGGGATTGCAGCATGTAGCCGCTGAAGTGCGGTTGCATGCCACAATCCCCGGGTGAACTCAGCCGAGCCCCGGCGCCCCCGCGCCGGCACTCACACTATACATACCCCACAATCTGCCCGATGTCAAGTCGAACACCAGAGAAATATCTCCATGCGCCACTTGCAACCTCTTGGGCCCCTCACGGACGGGGCGGCGACGGACCGCAAAAAAAACGCCGCACTTCTCGGACGCCTTCACGCCGGCGTGGCGTTTTTGCGGTGACAAGAGACCTGCCAAGGCAGACCGTAACTCTCTTTTGAATAATAGGTTGTGTGTGCCGTGGTTGCAGCAGGGGGCCTCTGCCGAGGTTCCGTTTGACTGCGGGTTTTTGGCGCATAGACTCACCTGTGCTGTGATTCTGGGAAACCTGGGGAAGGGGGAAAAGGGTTTCCTTGGGCCTGGCATGGTTCTGTGAGATGCATCATGAGGGTTGCCAGGGTGACGGTCGTAAGGAGCAAAAGCATGAGGGCGATGGTTACACTAATTATCGTTCTGGCCATGGCGTCGAGCGTCCAGGCGGTGGTGCTGCACGACAACATGATGCCGGAAGATCGGCCGCCGGACGGTCTGGTGGGCCGTTGGGGTAGCAGCGGCTCGTGTGTGGTGGTTCATCCCGACTGGGTGATTGCCTCGATTCATCAGGGAGGTGGAGTCGGCACGACGGTTCAGATCGCCGGGGTTTCTTACAAGGTGGCCGAGGTGCGGGACAGCAGTTACGACCTGCGGCTGGCCCGGCTGGTCGGGCTGGACGGCAAGCCGGCCAACCTGTCCGACTACGCTGATCTTTCGTGGGAGACGACGAGCCTGGTGAGCCGCGACATTGTCATGGGCGGCTTCGGGAAGGGGCGCGGTAGCGAACTGACGGCTTTCGCCATACCGTACGGGTACACGTGGTCGGGCTCTAGCAACTCCATCCTGCGGTGGGGCAGCAACATTATTGATGCGGTCTACGGCAGCATTCTGGTGGTGGACTTCGACGCCCTGGGCGACGCCGACGCCACGATGTGCGAAGGGGCGAATGCGGCGTGGGACTCCGGCGGCGGCTGGTTTGTTTGGAATGAAACGACCGGACGCTGGGAAGTGGTCGGCCTGAGTGTTTCGACGGAACGCAGCGGCGAAAGCCGGTTCCGCAGCAAGACCAATCCGCTGGTCGAGACGAAGGACCGTTCGTTCGCGCTGGCCATTGCCGTGTGCGCCGACTGGATCGTGGGTATCACGGGCACGGTGGAGCAGGCGACTGAACCGGTACCGGAGCCGGAACCTGCGACAGCGGTGCTGGTGGTGGTCGGCGGCACGGGCGGCGGGCAATACACGGTTGGCAGCATGGTTTCGATCGTGGCCGACGTGCCCGTGGGTTACAAGTTCATTCAATGGACGGGCGATGTGGCGATGGTGGACGATGCGTGGAGTCCGCGGACGACGGTGGTGGTGGACGACAATGCGACGATCATGGCCGTGTACGGACCGGACCATTCGCTGAACGTCACCGCGACGCTGGACAAGACCTGGGTGTATCAGAATTCGCCGGTCACGCGGGGCCGTCATGGGGCGGTGCTGACCCTGGCCGTGGAAGAGTCCGGCGAACCGAGCGGTCCGTACCAGGTGACGGTGACGCAGTCGGGCGATGGCGACCAAGTGGCTTTGGTGCCGACGGACGATCCGCTGGTGTGGCTGGTCCTGGGCGGCACGGCGCGACAGGCGTTGCCGGGAGAGGTGACGCTCAGGGTCTCGGTGACCGACGCCACGGGCGAGTGCTGTGCGGAAACGTCGTGCAGCCTGAACGTGCGGCTCCTGGGCGACGTCAATGGCGACGGCATTGTCGATGGGCAGGACGTGTCGGCCATCGTGCACGTGCTCAACGGGCGCGCAGGCGCGGGATACGACCCCAGGGTCTTCGACCTGGATGTCAACGGCGGCGTGGAGCCGACCGATATGTCGATCCTGATCTACTCCATGACCGGTGCGACGGTGAGCGTTCGCGGCGGGTGATGTAGGCGCGGGCCGCGAGCGTCGGTGACGTGGGGCAGTGTTTTGCCGGGTGGGCGGCGGGCACGGAGGAGAGGGCGGTTGTGCCGACGTCGGTGACGGGGCGGCGCGACCGGCTTTTCCTCCGTGCGGCATGTACGGCAAATCGGTTATCCTTGGTGGCGTCGGGCTTCCGTGATCCGTCATCGGGCCGAAGGAGTCTCTGAGGGACATCGTCATGTCGCCAGCCTCGCGTGCCACCGGTCTTAGCTCCCGCCGCCAGATTCTCGGACTGGTCTTCTGGGCGGCGCTATGCTTGTGGGTGATGGTGATCGGAAGCCTATGGACGCGATTGTCCGTGGAGGCTTGGTATCAGGGGTTGTCACGTCCGTGGTGGACGCCTCCTGGATGGGTGTTTGCGGCGGTCTGGCCCGTGCTCTATGCGATGATGGCCGTGGCGGCGTGGCTCGTCTGGCGGTGTCAGGGCGGTCCGCTTATGCCGACGGGGCCGCTGGCACTGTTTGCGGTGCAGTTGGCTCTCAACTTGTTCTGGTCGGCGGTGTTCTTTGCCCTGGAGATGCCCGGCGCGGCCTTTGCGGAAATTTGCGTGCTCTGGCTGGCAGTCGTCGCTACCGCTGTTGCTTTCGCGCGCGTCAGGGCGGCGGCTGGGTGGCTGATGGTTCCGTACGCGTGCTGGACGACCTTCGCGGCGGTGCTGAACCTGGCCATCTGGCGGATGAATGTCTGAGGGCTCGCAGCCTTGACGTCGCCCGGCCGGTGTTGTGTTCAGAACGTCTTTCGGCGGAGCAGAAGCAGCACGGCGAATCCCGCCCCGAGCAGGCCGGCGGTCATAGGCTCGGGGATGGTCAACTCGAAAGCCATGTCCTTGTCGGGCATCAGGGCCCACGGCGGCAGGTAGGCGTTGCCCCACGCGGAGGCCGGGCCGCTCTGCACGGCGTTGTTGTCCGCGAGTTTGTCGGCCGCATGCCAGCCCCACTGAATCGCCCCGTTGTTTTCCGTGACCGCTTGGATGCTGAGCCAGTAACGCGTGCCGGCTGTCTGAACGAACGGCACGGGCAGGTCGGCATCGTACCGCCAGACGGCCTCGTCGCCAACGTCGCCGAGGATGCCGTTGCCGGTGCGGTCAATGACGCCTTCGAGGGCGACGGCGATGTTGGTTATATCAATCGTGGTCGTGTAGAGGACGTTGCCGGGATGCCCGAACGGCATGTTGGTCGTCAGGGGATCAGAGGCGATCGGCACGTGCTCGTAGAAGGTCACGACGAACGCACGGACCACGTCGGGCAGCACGGCCACGCCGCCGGCGAGACTCGGGTCGGTCCAGTAATCGGACGCGGGCGTGGCATAGGGCGCCTGCCAGAAACTGCCCCACCAGTGGATGTCGGTGATCGCGTCGGCTACGGGGCAGACGAAGTCATCGGCTACGCGGGACTCGCCGCCCATGATGCCCGGCAGGGACTGGTCGCTGGAGTAGTCGAAGCCTCGCGCGCCCAGGTCGGGAAGCTGGCTGACGACGCCGGCGGCGCGGACGTTGCCGACAGCGGCCAGAAGGATCCATGCGCCAACAACGAGTCGGGTACGCAACATGACTCACCCCCTCAGCAATGTGAGTGCCGTCCTTGCGAATCGCTCAGAAGTTCGCTGCACGTCTTCCCTGCACGCAGCGTGGCCCTCGTGGCCAGCCCGTGTGGAACACGCCTACGGCTGTCTTTTTCTGCGGGAGGCGACGACCAGGATGCCCAGGCCGCTGCCCAGGAGCGTCATGGTCGCAGGCTCCGGAATCTCGTAAACGCTCAACTCGAAGGCCATGTCCTTGACCAGAAGGCTGGCCCACTGGACACTGTAGGAATTGCCCCAGAGGGCTTGCGGTCCGTTCTGCACCGCGGCATCATTCCAATGCTCGTATGACTCGTGCCATCCCCACTGCACGGTTCCGGCGGCATCATTGACCGCCTGGATGCTGATCCAATAGATGGTGCCGGGCGTCTGGGCGAACGCGGTGGGCAACTTCACGGTGTACTGCCAGACGGCCTCGTCGCCATCGTTGCCCAGGATCATGTCGCCGTTGCGGTCGATGATGGTGTGGAGGCTCGACTGGACGGCGGTCATGCTCACATAGGACGACGCGAGGACGTTTCCGGGATGGCTCCACGGCATGGTCGGACTGCTGCCGGCCGGAATGTCGCTATAGAAGGTGATGTTGAAGCCGGTGACCGTGGCGGGCATGACGGGGCCCGGGAAGCTCGGGTCGAGCAGGTGGTCGCTGTGGTGCGCCAGGCCTCCGGGACGGCCGTCGTAGTAGCTGCCCCACCAGTGAACGTAGGTGATGGGGCGCGGATCGTTGCACTGGAAGTCGTCGGCCGTCACGGACGGAACGAGCGTCTCGCTGGAGAAGTCGTATCCGTTCACGCTCGTGTCGGGCAGTTGAGACCACTTGACGAAGATCGGATCCATCGGATCGGCTTGCACAACCTGTCCCAGGACTGCGAGCGCAACCCACGCGGCGATTGAGAATCTGGCAACCACGGGAAACCCCCTTTCTCAGGCGACATGTCGACCATCCTGGCGCACTGTCGGTCTGGCCCACCTTCAGGTGCCGGAGAACAGATGTGAAAGGATAGCAGCCGCAATCCAAAGCCAAGCAGGGCGTGCAATGCCAAGCAGGAGGTGTCGAATGATGTGGTAGGTCGCCGAAGCGACTGCTCAGCACGCCTTGCGATTATGCGCTGGACGTCCCGTACGGCTGGGACTTCGCAGCAGTACTCCCCCGAGTACAATGGCGTATTTTACCAGAACGGGCGGACGCCAACAAAAAAATGTTCAGATTCGTGGTTTTTTTTGGGGGGGCACCCTGTCGACGTGGGGCGGTGGGCAAATATCGATCGGGAT
Organism: uncultured Anaerolineaceae bacterium; assembly: GCA_964500225.1. GTDB lineage: Bacteria > Planctomycetota > Phycisphaerae > FEN-1346 > JAACEH01 > JAAYDY01. The sequence goes on from CAZCOA010000012.1 coordinate 23,900, forward strand.
GGCGAGGCGAGGACGGGTCTTGGGCGATTGGATGTAATGCCTTTATTTACACGGAATTAGGCGTCTGGACTCGCATCGAGACCATCTGGGGGCGGTTAGGGCTTGACTTGGCGAGGGCGGTGGCTATGATATGGGGACCGGATGGCTTTCGTGGGCCGTCGCGGTGGCATTTGCGTGTCAGACTGCACAGGAGGCTTGATCGCCAAACCATGCCACAAGTAAGGCTTCCCGACGGGAAGGTCCTGGAAGTGCCTTCAGGATCAAGCGTTAGGGATGTCGCCTCCAAGATTGGTCCAGGCCTGGCGAAAGCAGCCGTCGCTGCCAGGCTGGACGGAGATCCGGTCGATCTGTCGGCAACGTTGCCCGACGAGGGCCAGCCGACGCTGGAAATTTTGACCGCGAAAAGCGACGTCGCCTTGGACATACTCCGTCATTCCACAGCGCACATCATGGCTCAGGCCGTGGGTCGGCTTCACCCGAACGTGAAGTTCGGCATCGGTCCGTCCATTGAGAACGGTTTCTACTACGATTTCGATCTGCCTGTGCGGTTGACTGAAGAAGACTTGCCGCGCATTGAAGAGGAGATGCGCCGCATTGTTGCCGAGAAGCAGCCGTTTGTCCGTCGGGTGCTTGCGGTGGATGAGGCACGTCGGGAGATGGCGGCCGGCGGACAGGATTACAAGGTCGAGATGATCGACGATCTGGCCCGAGGCAGCCAGGGGGCGGCGCCGGTGCAAACCGTGAGCTTCTACGGCAGTGGAGGTTTCACGGATCTGTGTCGCGGGCCGCACTTGCCCGATACCGGCATGGCGGCGGCATTCAAGCTGACGCACGTGGCGGGGGCGTACTGGCGCGGGGACGAGAAGCGGCCGATGCTTCAGCGCATCTACGGCACGGCTTTCTGGACGCAGAAGGAACTGGACGAGCACCTGGCACGGATCGAAGAAGCCAAGCGGCGGGACCATCGGCGTATCGGCGCCGAACTAGACCTGTTTAGCTTCCACGATGAGGGGCCGGGCTTTGCGTTCTTTCATCCCAAAGGCACGATCATCTGGAACGCCCTGGTGGACTTCTGGCGCGAGGTGCATCGGCGCCACGGCTACGGCGAAATCCGCACGCCGGTGATCCTGTCGGAGTCGCTGTGGCACCAGTCGGGTCACTGGGATCATTACCGCAACAACATGTATTTCACGCAGATCGACGATCGTCCGTTCGCCGTCAAGCCGATGAATTGTCCGGGCGGCATGTTGGTCTATAAGTCGCGGACGCACTCGTACAAGGAACTGCCGCTGAAGAACGCCGAGCTCGGGGTCGTGCATCGTCACGAGCTGAGCGGCGTGTTGCATGGACTGATGCGCGTGCGGCAGTTCACGCAGGACGACGCGCACGTGTTTTGCATGCCGGAGCAGTTGGCCGACGAGGTGGCGAAGGTCATTGCGTTGACGCAGGAGCTGTACGCGCCGTTTCACTTCGAGGAGATTCGTGTGGAGTTGTCGACGCGGCCGTCGTCGCACACGATCGGCAGCGACGAGATGTGGGAAATGGCAACCGGCGCACTGCGAGAGGCGCTGTCCCGCAGCGGCATGGACTACAAGGTGAACGAAGGTGATGGGGCGTTCTACGGTCCGAAGATTGATTTTCACCTGCGTGACTGCCTGGGGCGGACGCATCAGTGTGCAACGATCCAGGCGGACTTCGCGATGCCGGAGCGGTTCAACCTGACCTATGTGGGAGCGGACAACCGCGAACATCGTCCGGTCATGATTCATCGGGCGATCTACGGGTCGCTGGAGCGGTTTCTGGGGATCATCCTGGAGCATTTCGGCGGGGTGATGCCGCTGTGGCTGTCGCCGGTTCAGGCGGTGGTGCTTCCGGTGAGCCAGAAGTTTGACGAGTACGCCTTGAAGGTGCAGCGGCAGCTTCACGAGGCGGGGCTGCGCGTGGACGTGGATCTTCGCAGCGACAAGATCGGCGCGAAGATACGCGACGCAACGATGCAGAAGGTTCCGTACATGCTGGTGGTGGGCGGCCGGGAGGCCGAGGGCGGCGCGGTGTCGGTTCGCGAGCGTTCGTCGGGCGACCTGGGGAGTATGGAGGTGGGGCGGTTTGCGTCGGCTGCCAACGAGGAAGTGAAGTCGCGCGGCGACAGACGGGTCGCCGAGGCGTGCCGGTAAGGGGTTCACCGTCTTTTTGGAGGTACAACCATCGCAACGGATTCTGAACGTCTGAGAGTGAACGAGCAGATACGGATTTCACCTCTCAGGGTGGTGGACGAGGAGGGGAATCAGTTGGGGGTCCTCGACCGCGAGGAAGCGATGCGGCTGGCCGACGAGAGGGGCTTGGATCTGGTGGAAGTGGCGCCGAACGTCCGGCCGCCGGTATGCCGGCTGATGGATTACAGCAAGCACCGGTATCGCCAGAGCAAGAAGCGGCAGCACTCGACAAAGAGTCTGGCCATCAAGGAGATTCGTCTGCGGCCGAAGACCGACGTGCACGACCTGGAGGTCAAGTGTCGCAAGGCCCGGGAGTTTCTTCAGAAGGGCCACAAGGTACTGGTGAACATGTTGTTCCGCGGTCGCGAGATGGCGCACGTGGACTTTGCGGAGCAGAACATGAAGACGCTGATCGATCAGTTGGCGGACGTAGCGAAAGTGGAGAGTCCGCCACGGATGCAGGGGCGTCGCATGAACCTGATGCTGGCGCCGCTGAAGGTGGTAGGCGGCGGCGAGTAGGCGGTCGTCGCAGGAGCACGAAATTGTTCGCCCGGCCGCACGGTCGGCCGAGGCGTTGCCGCTATCGTGCCGCGGGAAGCGGTGGCAAGCCATGCGGTCGCGGCGAGATTATGGACCCGTAACGGAAAACTGAAACTGAGGTGAACAATGCCTAAACTGAAGACCCACAAAGGATCGGTCAAGCGGATGAAGCTGACCAGACGCGGCAAGATTACAGCCAAGCGGGCCGGCAAAGGCCACTTGATGAGCGGCAAGTCCAGCAAGCGTCGTCGCGCCCTGAGCCGCAAGCAGACCCTCTCGGCGTCGGTCACGCGTCGCTACACGCGCGCGCTGACGGGCCGTTAACGTGCCGCAGGTCGATGGAAGCGATCTGCGGTTTCTTTTTGTGGATGACATGTTGAGGAGATCCTAGAGATGCCACGTGCAACGAACAGTGTTGCCCGCCATAGCCGCAAGAAGCGTCTGATGAAGCGTGCCAGGGGCATGGTGCTGGCGCGGTCGAAGCAGTTGAAGGTGGTCAAGGAGACGGTGCGTCGTGCCGACGCGTATGCATGGCGAGACCGCCGGGCACGCAAGCGTGATTTCCGCGGCCTGTGGATTACTCGTATCAGCGCGGCGTGTCGGCAGCGTGGCGTGAGCTACAGCCGCTTCATCGCGGGGCTGACGAAGGCGCAGATTCAGGTCAACCGCAAGATGCTGTCGGAAATCGCGATTCACGATCCGGCGGCGTTCGATGCGCTGGTCGAAGAGGCAAAGAAGGGGCTGGCCGCCTGAGGCGGGCCCTGTGCTTGCGTGAGGAAGGTTGACGGTGATCGGCGAAGTGCAACAGGTTCGTGAGCGGTTCGAGAAGGCCCTTGCGGCGGCCGGCGATGCGCAGGCCCTGGAGCAGGTGCGTATCGAGTTCCTGGGCCGCAACGGCGGGTGTATCGGCGAGTTGATGAACCGCCTGGCGAGCCTGCCGAAGGAGGCCAAGCCGGCTTTCGGCAAAGCCGTCAACGAATTGAAGGTGTTCGCCCTGAGTGAGCTGGCGACGGCGAAGGAGCGTCTGGCGGCCGAGAGCGAGGCGCGGCGGCCGCGGCCCGACGTCACGTTGCCGGGCCGGCGTCCGCGGCTCGGGCGGCTCCATCCGATCACGCGTACTCGCAACGAGATGGTCGAGATTTTCGCTCGTCTCGGGTTCAGTGTTGCCGAGGGGCCCGAGATCGAGGACGAGTGGCACAACTTCATCGCCCTGAACATCCCCGAAGAGCATCCGGCCCGCGATCCGCTGGACAACTACTACATTCGGGACAACCTGCTGCTGCGGACGCAGACGTCCACGGTGCAGATTCGCGTTATGGAGAGTACGCCGCCGCCGGTGCGGATGATCATGCCGGGGCGGGTGTATCGGCCCGACACGGTGGACGCCGGTCACAGCAACATGTTTCACCAGCTCGAAGGGCTGTGGGTGGAAGAGGGTGTGACGATGGCCCACCTGAAGACGATGCTCGACATGTTCGTGCACGTCTTTTTCGGACCCGACACGCGGACGCGGTTTCGGCCGTCGTTCTTTCCGTTTACGGAGCCGAGCGCCGAGGTGGATGTGTCGTGTCTGCTCTGCGGCGGCAGGGGCTGTCCGGCCTGCAAACGTTCGGGGTGGATGGAAATCCTCGGGTGCGGCATGGTCGATCCGGCCGTGCTGAAGGCTGTCGGCTACGATCCCGAGAAAGTGACGGGATTCGCGTTCGGATTCGGCATCGAGCGTCCGGCCATGCTGAAATATGGCATCACCGACATTCGTCTGTTCTATCAGAACGATATGCGGTTCCTGGAGCAGTTCTGAGTGCCGATGGAGATGTCGTGACACAGCCGTCGTCGGCTGTGCTGATGCGGCGGCAACCGTGGCGACACGGTGATTGTTACCAGAGACAGCGTATCGTAGGCTCGCGCCGTCGGCTATGCCCGTGCCGACAACCCCGAGTGCAATCTGCATAAAGGAAGGACTGCCGTCTGTGCCCTTCAGAACCGACGAGTGACGGGGCCATGGCGGGGTTCGGGTGGTTTGCGCCGCGAGGGTGCTGTAAGACGGTGTGCGGAGGGGGGTATGCAAGCGCCGTGTTCACGACGGGGGGGGGGCATGGCCGATGGAGCTGCTGGCGTCGCTGCTGTGGCTTGTGTGGGCAAGCATACCCGCATATGCTCAGGGGGGCAGTTGGGGAGTCGGTAGCATGGCCGTGCTTGTCGTAGGCCCGATCCCGTCGAGGAACGTGGCGCATCAGTACGCTTCGGCGGTTGGCGCGGCGCAAGGTTTCTGATGTTCGACCCTCACCGCCCCTCGACTGCGCTCGGAGCGCCCCCCATGGAAGCGACAGGAGGGCGGCGGCTTTCCGGAAAATGCCGGATCAGCCTTTTCTTTCCCTCTGCCGGCGGCTACACTGAACGTCTGAAACAATACGGAAGTTCTGTTGCGAGGGCTCCGTGCGAATACCGTTGACTGGCTATGCCAAACGCGAGATTGTCCTGTACGGGGGGCTTGGGCTCCTGGCAACCCTGGGGACGGTGGTTGTGTGCCGGCCGGTGTGGTACCTGGCGGCCATCCCCTTGGCAGTGACCGTGTGGGTGTTTTCGTTTTTTCGCGATCCCGAGCGCCGAGTGCCGCAGGGTGAGCGGCTGCTGGTATCGCCGGCGGACGGCCGTATCACGGCCGTCGAGATCATCGACGCTCCGCCGGAACTCGGCGTTCCGGGGCAGGCCCTGCGCATCTCGATCTTTCTGTCGGTGTTCAACTGCCATCTGAACCGGTCTCCGTGCGAGGCCCGCGTTGAGCGGATCGTGTACAAGCCGGGGCGCTACCTGAACGCCCTTCGGGCGTCCAGCGCGGCCGAGAATGAGCAGAACATCCTGATCCTGCGGGCCGCGGCCGTGGACGCCCCGATTCTGGTGCGACAGGTGTCGGGGGCGATCGCGCGGCGGATTGTCTGCGAGGCAGCCGAGGGCGACACATTGGCAGCCGGCCAGCGGTTTGGTATGATCAAGTTTGGCAGCCGTACGGATCTGGTGGTGCCAGTGACGACGCCGGTGGACGTGGCCGTCCGGGTGGGCGACCGCGTGAAGGCGGGTCTGACCGTTCTGGGGCGGTTCATATGAAGATGCCGAACATTGCCGTTTTGCCGTCGCTGGTCACCCTGGGCAACGCCGTGTGCGGGTTCGCCGCCATGGCCTGGCTCGCGCGCAGCGGGCCGCTGGTGCTGGACGGACAGACCAACCCGGCGACGGTCAATGCCTATGCTTTGTCGGCGTATCTGATTTTCCTGGCCATGGTATTCGATGCACTCGACGGCCGCGTGGCGCGGTTCGCCCGTGCAACAAGCGATTTCGGCGGCCAGCTCGACAGCCTGTCCGATGCCATCTCGTTCGGTGCGGCACCCGGGCTGCTGGTCTATCGGCTCGTCGCTGATGTGATTCCCATGGGCAACGTCGTTCGCCTGACGATGATTCTGGCGGCTGCCTATGCCGGTTGTGCGATCCTGCGGCTTGCGCGGTTCAATGTCGAGAACGTCCACGACGAAGAGGCCCATATGGCGTTCCGCGGCCTTCCGAGCCCGGCGGCCGCCGGAGCCTTGGCGGGGCTGGTGGCCCTGCTGATGTCGCTGTGCCACGGAATGGAAACTCTGCCGACGGTGGCCCTTTACCTGGTCTGGAGCCTTCCAGCATCGGCCCTGATCCTCGGGCTGCTCATGGTCTCGACCGTGCGGTACACCCACCTGGTCAACCAGCTTATCCGCGGCCGGCGGCCCCTCAGACACCTGGTGTTTCTCGTGTTGCTGGTGCTGCTGGTGATCTGGCAGAAGGAACGCGTGCTGGCCATCCTGTTCGTCGCCTATGCCCTGTCCGGGCCGGCGCTACTGGCCTATCGCAAGACCGCGCACGCCCTGCGGAGCCGCTGCTCGCGTGCGGCTATGTGCCGCGAGGATCGCCGCGAGGCGTAATCCCGCGTTTGTTCCGTGGAGCAATCCGTCGGCCGCCGTCGCCACGAAGGTGCCGTGTCGCGTCGCTAATCTCAGGTCACGTCAAAGGCGGTGACGGAGCAGGGGGGCAGCGTCAAGGGCTTCTGCGAGTCGGCACTCCATGTGCGGTTGCCCCCGACTTCGGTCAGCATGTGGAAGGGTTCGCCGGCGAGCGTCGTCGCGATGGGAGAGACCGTGACGTTGGCGGCGAAGAGCAGTCGCCGCCCGGTCGGCGACCGGTGGACGGCCAGATCGACGAACGGCGACGACGCGGCAAACCCCTTCGCCAGCCCCGATTCGAACATCAGGGCCTGCATGGTCTCCAGCGAGATCACTCCGGGCAGCGTGAAGAAGCCCCCATCGCCGCAGGGCATCAGGTCGAGGCTGAATTCCGAAAGCCCGTCGAGGAAATGTGCGGCCAGGGTGTTGTCGCTTCGCATCTGTTCGTTCAGCAGGGGGATCCTCGGACCGATGGCCAGGAAACCGCCCCGCTGGACGTAGCACAGGAGCTTGCGCATGTCGTCGGCGGCCAGGACTTCGAGGGTCGGGCAGACGACGAGCGGAAAGCGGGCCAGCACGTCGTCGGGCAGCCGCGTGTCGGCGACGGCGACAGCAAGACCTGCACGAGCCGCCTGGTCAAGGGTGCGTTTCAGGAGCAAGGGCCCTTCGGTCTGAAGCGGCCGTTCGAATCCGAACGTGAACGTCGCCGCAGTCGGACCGAGGCGTCGGGCCATGTCGGCGGCGATGCGTTTGACGTGTGCGTAGAGTCTGGGCCAGAGGACAAGGGCTTTGTGGTCCGCGATCCACGGACCGTTGCTCAGGCGGTCGAGCAGGGGACGGACGCTGTTGGCGCCGGAGGTGTCGGGGCCCATTGCCGCGGACGGGGCTGCACCGTGCATCAGGGCAGCCCGAAGGGCGAAGGTCTGGATGGCTTCGTTGCCGGGTTGGATATTGGCGGCGGCTGCGGCGAGCACGTGCTCGGCCGTCGGGTATCCTGTGGGGCGGAGTTCGCGGGCAGCCGTGCGGATGCGCCAGTACAGGGCAGCCACCGGTGAACGGTCGTCGTCGGTCATGGCGTCGCCGACGTAGTCCAGGACGGTTTCGGCGGGGTCGGGGGCGGTGGCGTCCTCGTAGGCCAAGCGGTCGAGGTGGGCCGGCAGGGCGTCCCTGACGGCGGGGAGTGTCAGCTCGGGCACGCTGGCGTCGTCGAACGAGGCGAACTGTTGCCGCCAGACGCCGTTGAGCACGGCAACAGACGAGTACTTGGCGGCAAGCCAGCGGCGGAAGGGTGTGGTAAGATTGCCGTCGTGGGTAGCGTCGTTCATGAAGCCGGATTATAGGGCCGGTGAGGCTGCTCGTCCAGCGGCGGTTGGCGGTTGCCGTCTCCGGGTCAAGAACGGGCAGGCGTCGGCCGATAATACACTTGGAGAAATCCGGACGGGCACGGTCTGCCTCGATGTGAGGGCGGCGCGTCCGGGACCAGTCGCCCTCGGTGACCCGATGAACGTATGCGTAGTAACGAAGGACGCGGCAGTGATCGAGGTCCTGACGGACCTGTGCCGCGAGGAGCACCATGAACTGGGCGTGCGGTCGTTGTGGCCGCCCGGACCGGGGGACTGTGCGCATTTGGTCTTCCTGGACGTTGACTGCCTGGGTCGTATGTCGGAGGTGGATCCGTCGCCGCTGGCAAGCGGCGGCCTTGTGCTTGTCTGCTCGGCCGATCAAGCGGACCAGATGGACGCCTCGTGGCTGTCGGTGGCGGAGGACCTGGTGGTGAAGCCGCTTCGGTCTCACGAGGTGCGATATAAGCTTCGCTTGTGGGACCGAACAGTGCGTCAGCAGGAGGCGATCCGGACCCTGGAGCGGCGCGTTGATGAACTGGCCGCCGAGGCGGACCGGCAGGCATCGATCTTGAATGACGTGGAGGTGCGTCAGCAACTGGCCGGGCGCAGCACATCGCGGCTGGAGCAGGTGCTTGAGAAGCTGCACATGGTGACGCAACTGAGCCGCCTGATCAACTGCCTGGACCTTCAAACGATTGTCGAAGCGTGCGTGGAGCGTGTGCCGTTGCTGGTGGGGGCGCGGTTCGCCTCGCTGTATTTCCACGATCAGCGGAGCGGCCACCTCGTGCTTGAGAGGCACAATCATCCCTGGAAGATCGCCGATCGCGTGGATCTGGCCGACGTGGTGAATTCGCCGATGAGCCTGGCGATCCAGCGTCGTCGGCTGATTCTGATTCGGGATTTCAAGGAGTTCGAGGCCCGTGAGCAGTTGTCGATCGACCGGGGTTTTATGGAGAATTACACGACCAGCAGTTGCATCGTGGCGCCGCTGATGAGCGGGCACCGGATCATCGGAGTGCTCAACCTGGCCGACAAGATGGATGGGCAGCCGTTCGACGAGGAGATCGATCTGCCGCCGATCGAACAGTTGTGTGAATTGATCGGAGCGAGCATCTACAACATCGAGCTGTTCCGCGAGGTGGAGCGGCAGGCGAAAACCGATGGATTGACCGGTCTGGCGAACCACCGGACATTCGTGGAGCGTCTGACGGAAGAGGTCGGTCGCGCGAACCGGTACGGGTCGAAACTAAGCCTCTTGATGATCGACATGGACGGGCTGAAGCTGGTCAACGACCGGTTGGGTCACCAGGCTGGTGACACCACGCTGGCCCAGGTGGCACGGGTGATCGAGAGGTCGATCCGGGCCAGTGACCTGGCCGCTCGTTACGGCGGCGACGAGTTTGCCGTAGTCCTGGTTGAAACGTCGCTGCGACAGGCTCAGGCGCTGGCGGATCGTCTGCTTCAAGGGGTTCGCGGGCAGAAGCTCGTGGTGGACGGCGAGGCGGTCCCGATCACACTCAGCATCGGCGTGGGACAGTACGAAGGGGACGCCACGCCGGACCACTTCATCAAGCGGGTGGATACGGCCCTGTACGAGGCAAAGCGACAAGGCAAGGATCGTGTGGCCCTGGCGGCATCCGGCGCCGCAGGGTCTTGGTAGGCGGCGCAAAGAGACACGTATACGCACAGAGCGAAAAATTAAGCCGTGCGGCATATCCTGGCCGATAGTAGTCTTCAGTGTGGCCTGCCAAGGGCCACCGCGGTGGGTCGTTCTCGTCAGGGGGGAACGGTTTCCGCGATGTGATGTGACGAAAGGGCTGGATATGGTGGATCTAGGAGGGTCTGGCAAAGTGACGTTCACCTTCCGGTGCAACACGCAGCGGCAGGTGTATGTGGTCGGCGATTTCAACAATTGGAACAAGACGGCGACGCCGATGTACCTGGGCCGTGACGGTCTGTGGCATGCCACGGTGAAACTCTCGCCGGGGAAGCACGAGTTCCGGTACTGGGAAGAAGGCGACCGGTGGCACACCGATTTCGCGGCGTGCGGCGTAGTTCGGAACAGTTTCGGCGGGTTCAACAGCGTGGTCGATGTCCTGCCGCCGATCCGGTTGATGGCGATGCCCGAGAGCCATCCGTTCAGCGGCAGGTCGAAGATGCAGTAGCCGCGGCCGGCCCGGACCTGTAGGCAACATCGCAACGAATCAATGAAAAGGCCCTGAGGTTGCTGATCTCAGGGCTCTTTTGTTGGTTCTGCCAGGCGTCCGGCACTTGCAGAGGCTGCCCGCAGTGCGATCTCAGTCCAGCGGGTTCATCACGAGGCCGCTCAGGAGCTTGGGATAGAAGTAGGTGGACTTCTGCGGCATCAGTTCGCCGTTGCCGGCGATGATGCGGACGTCGTTGACCGTGGGAGGCTTCAGCAGCAGGGCCACCGATGCGTTGTTCTCGTGGACCGCATCGAAGGCTTCCGCGGCCAGGTGAACGTAGCGAATTTGGAGCCCGCGTTGCGGCCCGAACGCGTCGGGCAGCAGCCGGTCGATGACGAGTTGGTGGAGCACGGCCACGTCCAGGCGGCGCCATGGGGGGCTGTGATCCGATGCCAGGCGGTCCATGACCGCGATGTCTTTCAACTGGGCCAAGTAGGCCGACTGATCCCCGCGCAGGTAGATGCCGATGGACGGGCTCTTGGATTCGGCGAGCCGCTCTTCGAGCCGCCCGCTGACGGCCTCGGCGCCGGTGAACTCCTTCCAGGAGAAGTGTGGGGCCAGAGCCTGCCGCATTTGTTCGGCGGTGACCTGCGGGAAGTTGACCAGGACGCGATGGGTCGGGAAGACGACCAGTCCGGGGTCGCTCATCGAGACGCACATGACGGACGTGAAGTTGGCGGGATGGTGCCCGGAGACGTCTTCACCTCGGCTTCGCAGCCAGTTGCGGTAGTTCAGTGCCGTGGTGTAACGGTGATGCCCGTCGGCGATGAACAGGGGCTTGCGGCGCATCAGGGCGCAGACGTCGGCGGCCGTTTCCTCGTGGGTGATGATCCACATGCGGTTGATGACGCCGTGGTCGTCGGTGACGACGAGGTCGGGTCGAGCCAGGGGCCGACCGTCGAAGGCGGCCATGACCTCGTTAGTCTCGTCCGGATAGAGGGCGAAGACTTGGCTGAGGTTGGTTCGTGTGGCCTTCAGGAGGCGGAGTCGGTCCTCCTTCGGGCCGCTGAAGGTCTGTTCGTGGGGGTGGATGTCGCCGGAGCCGAACTCTTCGAGGGCGACGCGGGCGATGAAGCCGCGGCGCACGTGTGTCGTGCCGCCGGCGGTGAATTCCTGCTCGTACAGGTACAGCGCCGGCCGGGCCTCGCGGATGAGGACATTCGAGTCTTGCCATTGTTTCAGGCAACGGGCGGATCGCGTGTAGCGGTTGTCCGTATCGGTATCGCCGGGCAATTGATAGCCCAGAATCAACCGCACGACGTTGTACGGGTGCCGGTCATGAAGCTCCTTTTGGAATGTCTCATCGATGCAGTCATACGGCGGGGCGGTTACCATGGCCAGGTCGAGCGACTGGTTGGTGTTGTAGCGTAGTCCTCGAAACGGCAGAATGAATGCCATGACCGGAATGCCCTCACTCACTCTGTGACAATCGTTCCATGCCAATAAGGTGCCGGATGCGTCAGGTGCCCATATCGTGCGACGACAGGTACTTGACCTGTTCGGCCGTCAGCTTGTCGATTCGGATATTCATGCTTTCGAGCTTGAGCGTGGCGACCCACTCGTCGATGGCCTTGGGTACGTTGTGGACGTTCACTTCGAGCTTGCCGCGGTTTTTGGCAGCATACTCGGTGGCGAGCGCCTGGGTGGCAAAGCTCATGTCCATGACACTGGCCGGGTGGCCTTCGGCGGCGGCCAGGTTGATGAGGCGGCCCTCGCCCAGCAGGAAGATGCGCCGACCGTCGGCCATGACGTATTCATCCACAAAGTTGCGCACGCCACGGTTGACCTTCTTCGACAGCTTCTCGAGGGCGGGGATGTCGATCTCCACGTTGAAGTGGCCGCTATTGCAGACGATGGCTCCGTCCTTCATCTTCTGGAAATGCTCGCCGCGCAGCACGTGGATATCGCCCGTGACGGTGACGAAGAGGTCGCCGAGGGGGGCGGCTTCGGCCATGGGCATGACCCAGAATCCATCCATGGTGGCCTCTAGCGCGCGCAGCGGATCGACTTCGGTGACGATGACCGAAGCCCCCATGCCGCGTGCCCGGCTGGCGCATCCGCGGCCGCACCATCCGTAGCCGGCAATGACGACTTTCTTGCCGGCCAGCAGGAAGTCGGTGGCCCGGATGATACCGTCCATGGTGGACTGGCCCGTGCCGTAGCGGTTATCGAACAGGTGTTTGGTATCAGCGTCGTTGACGGCGATGACCGGGAACTTCAGCACGCCCTGTTTGGCCATGGCCCGCAGGCGGATGACGCCGGTGGTCGTCTCCTCCATCGAGGCGATGATTTGCTTGGCCAAGTCGGGGCGGTCCTTGTGCAGGGCCCAGACCAGATCGGCTCCATCGTCCATCGTGATGTTGGGCTGATGCTCCAGGGCCGATTTCAGATGCCCATAATAAGTCTCATTATTCTCGCCTTTGATCGCATAGACGGCGATGCCGAACTCCTTGACCAGGGCAGCGGCCACGTCGTCCTGCGTACTCAGGGGGTTCGAGGCACACAGCACCAGGTCGGCGCCGCCGGCCTGGAGGGTGCGGCAGAGGTTGGCCGTTTCGGCCGTCACATGCAGGCAGGCGCTCATCTTCAGGCCCGCCAGTGGTTTTTCCTTGGCGAACCGATCGCGGACGAGCTTCAGCACCGGCATATCGTTGTCGGCCCAGGCGATGCGCTTGGCGCCCGCTGGGGCCAGGGACATATCTTTCACGTCATAGTTCATGAATGGTCTCCGTGAGCCTCGCTATTCGGTTACGTCAATGGATGTCGCGTTACGCACGAAATCCAGCACTCGTTGCTTGTCTTTTCTGCCGGGGGCCGACTCGACGCCACTGGAGGCTTCAACGCCCCAGGGCCGCACGAGCCGTGCCGCTTCGGCCACGTTCTCTGGCGTCAGGCCGCCGCTGAGAATCAATGGCCAAAGACGGCCGCTCAGAGGGGCCACCATGTTCCAGGGGGCCGTCTGGCCGGTACCGCCATAGGCGCTGCCGACGCGCGAGTCGATCAGGCAGCCGTCGGGCTGACACTGCTGGACGTAGTCCAGAACGTCTGCCACGTCCGCTGGTCCGCCGATGCGAAAGGCCTTGATGACCTTGAAGTGACCGGCCACGTCCTTGACGCTGCACGGCAGCTCGTCGCCGTGCAACTGAACCGTGGTCAGCCCCACCTCGCGGGCGATGCGGCCGATGGCGTCTGGAGCCTCATTGACAAAAACGCCGACGGGGGTAACCCACGGCGGCAATGCATCCACGATGGCCCTGGCCTGGGCTATGGTGACCTGTCGCGGGCTCTCAGCGAAGATCATCCCGACGGCGTCTACTCCAGCGGCCGCAACCATCCGGGCATCGTCGGGGGAGGTGACGCCACAGATTTTGACCCTCATGCGGCCCATGCAGCCCCTCCCGACAGGTCCGGAACGAGTAGGGTAGCAGAATCGACCGCCAAGTCAAGTGTTTGGACTGCAAAGGTTCCGCGACGGTTGCCTTGTGCTTGCGGTATCTGGATGCCCGGTCGGATGAGGAGCAAAAAAAGGCGGCAGCGACCGAGGGGTGGCAAATCGCTGCCGCGCGATAAAGCGTCCCAAAGGACGCCTCTCCACAATGTCAGCGGGCTGCGCGTTGTTGATGGGCATACGATGCGCGCCAACGCCCTGCCGTACTACCTTTCGGAAACCATCCCTAGCGTCCAACCGATATGACTTGGACATGCGGCGGCCGAAATCCTTAGCCGCAGACACCTAAGTACTTCGAAAGTACTGGATTGTCAAGGACAATACTCCAGAAAAAACGGACGGGACAAGGAATATCGTATCCCCCAGGCGAGGATACGGTCATTCCGGATGCGCGGTGGAAGAAATTGCGGAGGTCACGGCCGCGGTTGCCCCGCGGATCGCAAACATGGAGAGGAAGGGGAGCTACGCGGGATCGTTCAGGTCGCCCTCGTCTTCGTCGTTCTCGTCGTCGGTGCCGCCTGCGGCCACTGGAATGCCGCAGCTTTCGCCGCGCCGGGCTTCCCACTCATCGAGCGAGATGAGAGCCTCGCGGGCCTGGCTGCCCTGGTACTCGCCGACGAGGCCATCCTCGGCCATGAAGTCGATCAGGCGGCTGGCGCGGCCATAGCCGATGCCGAGCTTGCGCTGAAGCAGCGACACGCTGCCTCGCTGGTGCTGGAGTACGATGCGCACAGCGTCGAGATACATTTCGTCTCGCTCGGCGAAGTCCGAGTCTTCCCCGTCACCACTGGCGGCGGAGGGGCCGCGGCCGCGGCTTGATGCGGGCGGCTTGGCCTTCAACTGGACCAATTCGCGGTTGAACTCGCACTTGTTGCCTTTGGAGACGTGTTCGACGACGGCGGAGATTTCCTTCTCGGACACGTAGGTGCACTGGGCCCGCAAGAGCTTGTTGGCCCCGGGCTGCATAAGCAGCATGTCGCCGCGGCCGAGTAGTTTCTCGGCGCCCATGCTGTCGAGAATCGTGCGAGAGTCCACGCGGCTGGCCACCTGGAACGCGATGCGACACGGATGGTTGCTCTTGATGAGGCCTGTCACGACGTCCACGCTTGGACGCTGCGTGGCCAGGATCAGGTGAATGCCGACGGCTCGCGACTTCTGGGCCAGGCGGGTGATGGCCGCCTCGGCCTCCTTGGCGCAGGTCATCATCAGGTCCGCCAGTTCGTCGATCACCAAGATGATGTACGGCATGTGATAGGTCAGCCGCATCTGGTCTTCTTCGCTGGTCGGCTTGAACTTCTCGATAATCTGCTCGCGCGTCAGCGCGTTGTAGCCGACGATGTTCTTGACGCCGGCCTCGGCCAGCAGAGCGTACCGCTCCTGCATCTTCGAGATCAGCCACTCCAGGATGCTCTGGACGCGCGACATGTCGCTGACGACCGGGCACATCAGGTGCGGAATGCTGGCAAACATGGTCATCTCGACCATCTTCGGGTCCACAAGGATGAACTTCACGTCGCGGGGGCTGCGCGTGTAAAGAATGCTCATGATGATGGAGTTCAGGCAGACGCTCTTGCCGCTGCCGGTGGTGCCGCCGATGAGCAGATGCGGCATGGCGGCCAGATCGCGTACGAGCGGGTTGCCGGCGGAGTCTTTCCCCAGGAATAGGGGCAGGTTACACCGCTTCGACAGCGGCAGGCCGTCCTCGATGGATTCTCGCAGGTTGACGGTCTTGCGGTGCTGGTTGGGGACCTCGACGCCGATGGTGCCGCGGCCGGGCAGGGGGGCCACGATGCGGACGCTGGAGGTCTTCAGTCCAATGGCCAGATCGTCCGACAGGCTGATGACTTTGCCGACCTTGATGCCGGCGCCGAGGTTGACCTCGTACTGGGTGATGACCGGACCGGTGTCGATGCCGACCACTTCGGCCTCGACGCCAAACTGCTTCAGAGTGCCCTCGAGGTTGACGGCGTTTTGCCGGATGGCGACTTCCTCGCCGGAAATGTCAAACTCCTCGGGCGGGTCCAGGAGATCCAGTGGCGGGAAGTCGTAGGCCGGAGCGCTTTCGCCGGGGCCTTCGGCCGCATCCACCAGCTTGAACTTTTCGCGAGACGGCCGGTCGTCGCCTGCGGGGGCCTGCTGGATGCGATCCTTGGGCAGGCGAATCTTCGGCGCCACGCGAACCTCCGGCTTCTGCGGCTCCGGCTGGGTCTGCGGCGCGGGCTCCTTCGGGGCGGCCACTTCGTCGGACTCGGCTTTGGCCGCACTGGTCTTGGCGGGCCGCTGTGTGGGCGACTCGTTTTCTTCGGCGTCGGCGTCCTTGCCGTTGCGGCGGATTTTCGGCTGCGAGAGTTTCACTGTGGCTGCCGCCGCGGTGGCGACGGCGCCGGCGGTCATCGCTTCGCGGGCCGCATGGAATCCGTTGAGGATGCGGTCGCTCGCCTGCCGAAGGGCGTCAAACCGGGTCGCGCGCCGCTTGTGCAGATAGCGGTAGAGTGCCAGCGGGAAGAGCAGGATGACCGTGTCGGTCGAAAGCACCAGCCCGACCAGGCCGACGAACGCCAGCAGCAGGTACGACCCCACGGAGCCGAAATTGATGAGCAGATGTTTCGTCAGGAATAGCCCGAGCAGTCCGCCGTAGCCTTCGGGCAGCACACCGTTGGGGTCGGGACGGACGATGCCATGTTCCTGCAAGGTGGACGCCAGCGTCGAGGCGAAGCAGACCAGCAGGGCCGCGCCGATGCCGCGCAGGACGCGGTCGGTGACCTCGAACCGGGCGATTGCGGCCGCCAGGGCGACGAAACCGGCCAACACAGCGAACCAGATGCCGACGCCGACGTAGGAGAACAGGTAGTACCCGGCGACGGAGCCGAGGAATCCACAGGCGTTGTTCCAGGCCGTGGGCTGCCCATGGCTGTAGCTGCGATGGGGATCGGTGGCTGCGTCGTAGGAGAAGAGGCTCAGGACCAGGAAGAGACCGAAGGCGGCGCAGGCAACGAGGACCGCATAGCGCCTCGAGACCTCTCCGCGGGTGATGTAGGCGCCGAGGATTGCCAGGACGGCGGCGATGAAGAGGTAGTTGGCCCATCCGGCGGCCGTCAGGAGCGCCCGTGAGATGTAAGCGCCGACGATGCCGCAGATGTTGTGGATGGTTGCAGGAGCGGCGCCGGGCGGGTCGCTCCAGGTGTGTGTGACCAGCGAGGCCGTGAGGAACAGGGCAGCGAAAAAAGCCCCGACCGACAGAATGCGAAGAACCAAGGAACGTCTCTCAGCAGTCATCCGATTCCTCCAACGCCCAGGGCGTCGCAGGAATCCGCGACGACCCTTTACGTGGTGCCTGTGTGTCCAAATCCGCCGTGACCGCGCGTCGTCGCGTCCAGTTCGTCAACAATCTCGATCTCGGCCTGCACCACCGGGGCGATGACCAGTTGTGCGATTCGTGTGCCGCGCTCGATGGTGTAGGGCTGCGACCCGATATTTCCAACAATGATCCCGACTTCACCGCGGTAATCCGCATCAATCGTTCCGGGGGCGTTGACCAGCGTCAGTCCGTGCTTCAGGGCCAGCCCGCTACGGGGGCGAACCTGCCCCTCGTACCCCCTGGGAATCGCCACATACAACCCCGTCGGCACCAGGCGAACCTGTCCCGGTTCCAGAACAATCGGCTCACTGTTGGCCGCACAGAGATCCATGCCGGCCGCCGCGTCGCTCATGTATCGCGGTAACGGAATGTCCTCGCAGCCAGGCTTGCGGCGAATCTGCAGTCTTATCGGCATTATCGGACCTTTCACTTTAGGTTTTGGGGCTGTGGACGCGGGCCTCGCAATCTATTCCGGCGGCAGCGATTGAAGATGCGTCAGCAGGGCCTCCGCCAGGGCGATAATGCGTCGGGCGGCGGCCTCCTTGGACTCCGTCAGGGGCCCGTCGCGACGGCCGTCGGCGAGGAATATCGTGATGGTCGTCTCGTCCGAACCGATGGTCGCCGGCGTGTTCAGGACAATGGCGTCCAGGCGTTTCCGCTGAAGCTTGTCGCGCGCGTGGTCTTCGGCCGACTCGGCCTCCAGGGCGAAACCGATGAGCACCTGACGCGGCGTGCGACGTGCTGCCATTTCCCGCACGATATCGGGGTTCTGTACCAGTTCCAGGGTCAGTTCGCGGGCTGCCTCGCGTTTGAGTTTGCCGCTCAGCCGCTCGCGCGGACGGTAGTCGCTTACCGCGGCACAGGCGATCAGCGCGTCGCACGACGGGAACTCGTCGCCGACGGCCTGAAACATTTCCAGGGCGCTGGTGACGGCGATGGTCTTGTCGGCCGGTGGCGGCTCCTGCTGCGTCGGCCCGTGGACGAGGGTCACGTGATGACCGGCGGCGCGAGCCGCCTCGACCAAGGCATAGCCCATGCGGCCCGTTGAGGCGTTCGACAGGTAGCGCACGGCGTCGATATACTCTCGCGTGGGGCCTGCTGTGATAAGGATCTTCACGATCGTTTCCCGCGTTGGGTGCGCTTACGCTCGGCGGGCCGCAGGGCGGCGTCCGACGCCATCGCCCGCAGGGCCGCCATGATCTCGTCCGGTTCGACCATGCGGCCGGCGCCCGACGTGCCGCAGGCCAGATGGCCCTCGGCCGGGCCGACCATCGGATACCCCGCAGCCTTCAGACGCGCCACGTTGTCCTGGACGATCGGGTTGTTCCACATGCGGCAGTTCATGGCCGGTGCCAGGAGTACGGGGCACTGCATCGTCAGCAGGGTGGTGGAGAGCAGATCGTCGGCTAGGCCGCCGGCGGCCTTGGCGAGGAAGTTGGCCGTCGCCGGGGCCACGACGCCCAGGTCGGCCCAGTCGGCCAAGGCGATGTGGGCGGTGCGGAACGAATCGTCGGCGTCCCACAGGCCCGTATGGACGGCGTTGTGCGACAAGGTCCGGAACGTCAGCGGCGTAACGAACCGTGTGGCCGACTCGGTCATAACGACGCGAACCTCGGCGCCGGCCTGGACCAGCATGCTGACCAGGGCCGCCGCCTTGTAGGCCGCGATGCCGCCGGTGACGCCGACGACCACGTGCTTGCCCGACAATGGGTCCGCCTGTGGAGTCATGATGGGCCGCCTCCCGTTCGCTGGGCCGTGCAGCCGGCTACTCGTCCTCGGACGGCGCCGGCGACTGCTCGCCGGTCTCGGTCTCGGCCTCGACGACGCCACCGGAAAGATCCAATGAGATTTTGTCTTCGAGAATCTCTTGGACGACGCATTCCGCGACCGTCTTGCCCTCCGGATTGACCAGCAGCGGCGCGCCGAACGCTACATCGACCATGCGTTTTTGCATGAGGACCGCCAGCTTGAAACGGCCGCCCACCTTCTTCACGATGTCGTCATTCTTCAGTGCTTCGATCATACGTCTCACTCTCCCTGCCTGCGAATCAGTCGTTCGAGGTCCTGAATAGCTCTCTGAAGGTTGTCGTTGACCACTTCTGCATCGTAGGCGCCGCTGGTGCGGGCCACGTTCAGTTCCTGCTCCGCCTGGGCGAATCGCCGGGCGACCGCCTCGGGACTCTCGGTGCCGCGGCCGGCCAGCCGGCGTCGCAACTCCTCCAACGACGGCGGCACGATGAGTATCAGCAGCGCTTCGGCGAACCGCCGCCGCACTTGGAGGCCGCCCTGCACGTCGATCTCCAGCAGCAGCCGCTTGCCTTGGCGGCGAGCGCGAGCTACTTCGTCCACGGGGGTGCCGTACAGGTTGCCGAAGACCTCCGCGTGTTCGATGAACCCGCCGGCGGCCAGCCGTCGCTGAAACTCGCCGCGGCTAAGAAAATAGTACTCGACGCCGTCGGTCTCGCCAGGCCGCGGCAGACGCGTCGTCGCCGACACGCTGAAGGCCAGGTCCGGCACACGTTCCAGCAGCAGCCGCGTCAGCGTGCTCTTGCCCACGCCCGACGGTCCGCTGACCACGACGATGTCCGATCCGGCGTCGGCGTTACTCACCGTCGCGGCCCTCGGGGGCGGTCGTGGCATCGTCTTCGTCGTCGGCCGTCGCCTCGGCCTTGCCGATCAGTTTGTCCCGGATCGTCGTCGGACTCTGGTGCGACAGGATCACGTGGTGCGAATCGGTGATGACGACGCTTCGGGTCTTGCGGCCGCTGGTGGCGTCGATCAGGCGGTTTTCCGCCGAAGCGTTCTCCACCAGACGTTTCAGCGGCGAACTGTCCGCCCGGGCCACTGCCACCACGCGGCTGGCGGCCAGACAGTTGCCGAATCCGATGTTAATCATCTCTATGGGCATCTGATGTTCCTCGCCTGGACCGACGGACGCCTACTCGGCGTTCTGCACCTGTTCCTTGATGCGGTCGATGGCCGCCTTGATCTCGACCACGCGGCGGCTGATCTCCGGGTGCCCGCTCTTGGATCCGATGGTGTTCGCTTCCCGCAGCATTTCCTGAGCCAGAAACTCCAGTTTGCGCCCCGTCGGTTCGCTCGAATCCAGAAACTCGTCGAACTGGTCCAGATGCGATTTC
Organism: uncultured Anaerolineaceae bacterium; assembly: GCA_964500225.1. GTDB lineage: Bacteria > Planctomycetota > Phycisphaerae > FEN-1346 > JAACEH01 > JAAYDY01. Next base: position 44,114 of record CAZCOA010000012.1, read on the forward strand.
ATCCGCGACACTTCTTCGCTGATGTCGCTTCGCTCGGCGAACAACGACACCTCGGTCAACAGGTTCTCTTCGCCGATCTGCGTGCCCGACTCCTTCAGGAGCACCTCCACGCGGGCCTTGAGCCGGTCGCGGTACTCGATCACGACCGTCGGCGCCAGGGTGTCGATGTGGTTCAGGTGGTCGCGGATGGTGGCGGCGTGCTTGCGCAGGTCTTGTTCGAGCGCCTTGCCTTCCTGGGCTCGCATCTTGGCGAAGTCGGCCAGTGCCGACCGGACCGAACCCACCACGCGATCGCGGATGTCGTCGAGGTGGCCCTGGAGGCCGTCCTCGTCGAACACGCCGGGAAGCTCCAGCAGACGCGACAGGTCCAAGGCGTCCTTCAGGCCCAGTCGCGATGCCACAGCCCGAAGTTCCGTCACATAGCTCTCGAGCACGTCCACCGCCATCGGCGGCCGAGCGGCTGCACCCAGGCGTTTGGCACGAACCGTTACGGTCAGGGCGCCGCGGGTCACGCACTCGCGGACCACTCGGTCCAGTTCGGGCTCCAGCGGCGTCAGGAACTCCGGCAGGCGGAAGCTCGTCTTCAGATAACGGTTGTTGACGGCGCGAACCTCGGTCGAGACGCTCAGGTCCGCGTCCTCGATTTCCGCCGTGCCGTAACCGGTCATGCTGAGAATCATCGGTTGCTCCCTGTTTAGGCGTTGCCGCGACTGCCGGGCTTGACGAGCGGCCGGCCGGCCTTGCAGAGCGGGCAGGCGGCGGCCTCATAAGCCGGCACGTCCACCGTCAGTAGGCTTACAAACGGTACGCCGAATCCTGGATCCTTGCCGGCGGTGCGGTTGACAAGGCTGGCTACGCCGACGACCTCGGCCCCGGTGTCGGCCAGGGCAGCGATGACTTCCTTCAGCGAGCCGCCCGTGGTGACGACATCCTCGGCCAGCAGGATGCGTTCGCCGCGCCGCACGGTGAAGCCGCGCCGCAACTGCATCTGCCCGTCCTTGCGTTCGGCGAAGATCCCGCGAACACCCAGGGCGCGGGCCAGTTCGTACGCCACCACGATGCCGCCCATGGCCGGTCCAATGACGGTCTCGGCCTTCAGCCCTTTAAGTTTGGCTGCCAAGTCGCGGCAAAGTCGCTCCGACAGAACGGGGTCCTGAAGCACCAGGGCGCATTGCAGGTAGCGCGGGCTGTGCAGTCCGCTGGTGAGCAGGAAATGCCCATCAAGCAGGGCGCCGGCATCGGTAAAGGCCTTGAGGTAGTTTGTGTCGCTCACGCTAGTTCTGGCCTCCGTTGGTGCTTGGTGCCGGTTCGGAGGAGCCGTTGGTCGGCGTGGCGTCGGCGGCGGGGGCAGCCGGGGCGGCCTCCGTCGCGGGCGCCGATGGCGTCGCGGGGACGTTGCCCGGAACCGCCGGCGCTGTACCCTCGTCGGGCACGTCGGTCGGCTCGGCCGGAGACGATGGGGCAGGCGCCGAACCACGCGGGCTCGACGCCGAACGGTTCATGTACCAGCCGGTGAACAGGGCCAGCAGGAAGAACACGGCGGTCAGGACACCAGTGGCCTTGGTCAGGATGTCGGCTGTCCGGGTGCCAAAAGCGCTCTGGCCGCCACCGCCGCCAAAGGCTCCGGCCAGGCCTGCGCCGCGACCTTTCTGGATCAGGATCAGCAGGATCAACAGCAACGAGCATACCAGGAACGCAATCAGCAGAACGTAAGTCACAGGTCACCTCACTTGCGACAACAGGTCGTCTTGGCGGGGCTCGGCGCTCAGGCCAGGCCCTTGGCCTTCCGGGTTTCTTGGACGATGGCCAGGAACGAGTCGGCCTTCAGGGAAGCGCCGCCGACCAGGGCGCCGTCGATGTCCGGCTGGCTCATCAACTCGAACGTATTGTCGGCCTTGACGCTGCCGCCGTACTGGATCCGCACGGCGTCGGCGACCGGCTTGCCCAGCAGCGCGCCCACCAGTGGCCGCACGAACGCATGGACCTCCTGGGCCTGCTCGGGCGTGGCGGTCTTGCCGGTGCCGATGGCCCACACGGGTTCATAGGCCAGGACGACATGGGCCATCTGATCGGCCGTGACGCCCTTGAGGCCTTCGCGGACGTGGCGCTCGCAGACGGCGTTGGTTCGGCCGCCCTCGCGCTCGTCGAGCGTCTCGCCGAGGCACAGGATGACGTTTAGTCCGGCAGCCAGGGCGGCCTTGACCTTCTTGTTGATCATCTCGTCGGTTTCGCCGAGCACGTGCCGTCGCTCGCTGTGGCCGAGGATCACCGTATCGCAGCCCACGTCCATGAGCATCTGGGGACTGACCTCGCCGGTGAACGCGCCCTTGGCTTCGAAATAGCAGTTTTGCGCCGCCACGTGAACACCCGAACCCTTCGCCGTTGCGGCCACCGCATCCAGGTACACAAACGGCGGCGCCATGCCGATGTCGATGTCCTTGTGGCCGGCCGCCTTGACAATGGCCGACGCCAGGGCTGTCGCCTCGGCGCGATTCAGGTTCATCTTCCAGTTTCCGGCGACATACGGTTTACGCATGTGTGACGTCTCCCTTGCCAGTGACAACGTTGCATCGTGTTCCAGCCGCGGCCGGAAGGTCCGACCGTCAGGCGTCCGCGTCGTGCCGCACCGCCCGCGGATACGACCCCAGCACTTCGAGCTGCTTGCAATGGTCCCGGGCCTCTTCCAGAGCCTCGCGGACGTGATCGTCCTCGCGGTGTCCCTCGATATCCACGAAGAAGTAGTATTCCCACTTCCGGAACGGCGACGGGTGGCTCTCGATCTTCGTCATGTTGATGCCCTTGCGATGGAAGATGCTCAACACCTCCACCAGGGCCCCGTGCCGATGTACCACGCTGAACAGCAGACTCGTCTTGTCGTTGCCGGTCCGCTTCGGCCCTTCGCGACCAAGCACCAGGAACCGCGTTATGTTCTGAGTATTGTCTTCGATGGCCTCAAACGCAATGGCCACGTTGTACAACTCGGCCGCCAGACGCGAAGCGATGGCCGCCGCGTTCGGCTCGCTTGCCGCACGCTGTGCCGCAACCGTCGTGCTCGGCGTCTCCACCAACTCGGCCTTCGGCAGATTGTGCGACAGCCAGGTACGGCATTGATTGAAGACCTGCGGCTTCGAATAGACGACCTTGATGTCCGCCACACTGCAATTGGCCAGCAGATTCTGGTGAATCGGCATGGCCAACTCGGCACAAACCGTCACGGGCGTGTTCAGGAACCCATCAAGGGTGTCCCTAACACTGCCGCCAGTGGTGTTTTCAATGGGCACCAGGCCGTAGTCGCCGAACTTCCGCGAAATCGAGTCGAACACCGTGGCGATGTCTCGCACCGGGACGTACTCGACGGAGGCCCCGAACTGCTGCCTCGCGGCCAGATGGCTGAAACTGCCGTCCGGGCCCAGATAGACGATCTTCAGCGGCTTCTCGAGAGCGAAGCTGCCGCTCATCAGCTCCTTGTACACCGCTATGAGGGTCTCGCTCTTGAGCGGCCCCCGGTTCATCCGGGCGATGTTCTGTAGCACTTGGTGCTCGCGGTCCGGGCTGTAGATCTGGAGGTTGCCCGTAGCCCGCTTATGACGCCCCACCTCGACCACGACGCGAGCCCGCTCGTTCAGGAGCTGAACCAGTTGCGCATCCAGCTCGTCGATCCGGCGGCGGAGGGCCTCCAGATGCGGGTCGGACGGCGATGACCGGCCCTGGGCCGGCTCGTCGGGATGCTGCCGTGGCTCCTGATCGGACAAATTGTCCCCCTGGGGGCGCACACTGACCCCCACGCAATACCATGGTCAAGACGGCAAGAATAGCAAAAGGGCCCGAAAAGTCAAAGAAAAAGGCATTTCAGGGCATTCCTGTTGTGCCGCGGGTCGCCGAGGCCGTCATGGGCCCCAGGTATTCCAGACAGGTGGAGGCGGTGCCGGCGGAAGGGGCGGTATTTTAAGAAACAACCGCCGGGGTGTAATTAGGTTGCGCAGCATTCAGAAAATATACTGTCGAGGATGCGTCTGCTGTCGGATGAGTGGCAAGGGATATGTAGTACATTATATTGCAGGACGGACGGAGGCAATGAGCCGGGTATAAATCGAGGCCAACAAGACATCTGTATATCCTCTAAAGTCGTCATGGCGTGCCGCCGATATCTTGCTCATGGGGACGCGGGGGCTGGATGTTGGGGGCGAACAGTCCTCAACAGCGTGGGGGAGGCTTGCCGATTGCGGCGGTGCCAAGCAAGTGGCAGCGCTGTGGTTGTGAACCCCCGGGAGTTCACGATGAGACATCGCACCCGATGTCGAAGGCCGTTCCTGGATTCATTGCGTTCGTTGATTGAGTCGGCGGAGTCCCTGGACAAGCATTTTGTCGGTTTTACCAAGAGTGTCATGGACCTGGCCGGGATGCTGGCCTCTGCCATGTCGCTGCCGATGCGTACACGGCGGCGGTTGCGTGTTGCGGCTTTGTTGCACGACATCGGCCGCATGCGTCTGCCCAAGGAATTGTTCGACAAGGAAGGGGTGCTGAGTCCGACTGAACAGGAATGCCTTCGCAGCCATGTTCTTCACAGCGAGGCGATGGCCGGGCGGCTGCTCTACGACGGGGAAATTCTTGCTATGATCCGCCACCACCACGAGTGGTACAACGGGCAGGGGTATCCCGACAAGCTGTCCGGAGAGAGTATTCCGTTGGGGGCTCGCATCTTGGCGGTGGCAGATGCCTATGTGGCCATGACGCAATCCCGCCCGCATCGTCCGGCAAGAACGTCGAGCGAGGCGCTCCAGATCATACGGCAGGGTGCCGGACAGCAGTTCTGTCCGTATGTTGCCGATGCCTTGATTCTGCTGATCAAGGGGGTGCTCCTTCCGGTATCGGATCCCACCGCGGTTGTTTCGCCCCCGGTACCGTCGGTGGTCTCCGAGGCGGCGAGGGAGAAGAACGCGATTGCCGCCACGACGGCGCCGCGGCGATTATCGCCACGGGAACTGGAGTCTCACATCAAGTCGGTGGTGGACTTGAAGGCACTGCCCGACGTTGTGACCGACATCATGGCCATCACGTCCAACGTTGAAGGCTGCCGCATTGACAGTCTGGTCCGCCGGATCGAGTGCGACCACGCCTTGGCGACTCGGATATTGCGGATTGCGAATTCGGCTCTCTATGCGACCTCCGGCAAGGTCGATTCAATCGAGCGGGCAGTCGTTATGCTTGGTGTCGGTGGCATCCGCCAGTTGCTACTCGGAGTGGTCGTCATCGATCAGTGGCGACAGGGCGACGACACAGGGCGGTTGCGGCGGGACGTTTTCTGGCAGCACAGTATGGCGACGGGCCTGCTGGCCGGCCACATTGCGAGGCTGACGCGATGTGCCGAGGTTCAGTCGGCCTTCACGGCGGGGTTGCTGCACGATCTCGGACAACTTGTCTTCCAGGAGGCGGTCGGAACGATCTACGGTGACGTTCTGGCCGAGGCGCAATGCGGAAAACGTCCACTGGCGGAGGTCGAGGCGCAGCGTCTTGGCGCCGACCATGCCTCCATCATGCAGACGGTCGGCCGGGTGTGGGGGCTGCCTAAGTCGCTGGTGGATGTGATGTGTCTGCACCATCTGCCGTGGAGCAAAGTGCATGCTGTGCCGCGCGATGTGTTGCCGTTGCTGCTATGTGTTCGCATGGGCAATGTGTTTTCCCACCTGTTGAGTCTGTGTAAGCACGAACTGGGAGTCCTGGAGATAGTTCCCAGGATGCTGGTGTACTACCTGGGTCTTCGCCGCGAGATGATAGACCGGATTCTGCCGGACGTGGCGGCGGAGGTGCTTAAGCTAGGGAAGGTGTGCGGCCTGATGTCGGGCGCACATGACGATCCTGTGGCTTCCCGGCCTCCAGGGTCCTGCCGCGAGATTTGTTACGTGGGCGCCGACGAGGGCGAAATGGACCCGGTACCGTCGTTTCTTTCCGGTTGCGGCGTACACGTCCGAGTTGTTCGAGATTTGCCGTCTGGGCGACTGGACGTGCCGTGCTGGGTTCGGGCCGACAGGCTGGGCGTCGTTCAGGCGGCCCTCGCCGCGTTTAAGGCGGCTGATTCCACACGGCATCAGTGGCTACTGCTATTGCCGGAAGCGACGCCGCGGAGCATGCGGGAAGAGCTGGACGCTGCGGGCATCCCTTACTTGGTCGAACCCTGGAGCGTGGCGGCGATGTCGGCGGCGCTGGCCGGCGTCGAGTCGTCCGTGCCGTTAACCGGTTGACACGGCCGTAAGGACATCGCCGACGAGATAGAGGCTGCCACAGACCACAACTAAGCCGCCGCCAGCAGGCAGCAGGGCGACGGCCTGGGGCAGGGCCTCTCGCCAGTCGGGGGCGTCGCCGGCATGACGGCCTCCGATGGCTCGCAGGCGCGTGGCCAGGTCGTTGGGCTCGGCGGCGCGGGGGTTGTTCGTGCGGGTGAAGACTGCCGGCAGGGCGGCCTTGGCCAGCACGTGCATCATGCCGTCAATGTCTTTGTCCGCTGCGGCGGCGAAGACGCATGTCGCAGCGCGGCCTGGATAGTATTCGTCCACGGCCTCCAGCAGTTGTCGCAAGCTGTCGGCGTTGTGGGCGCCATCGACGAGGACGGTGACGTTCGCCGGCCACATCATCGTCGCGGGCAGTCGCACGACCTGCATGCGGCCGGGCCAGTGCACGGCGGCCAGGGATCGGCGCGTGGTTTCGACGTTCATCGCGTCATCCAGGACGACCTCGGCGACGGCGATGGCACAGGCGGCATTGTCGGCCTGGAAGCGGCCACCCAGGGGCAGGTCGATGTTCGGGTAGTCGCGTCGCGGAGTGCGGACGCTGAGGCGGCCGGCCGGTTGGTCGCCCAGAAACGCCAGTTGCCACTGATGATGGACGTCGTGGCCGACGCGGATGGTTAGGGCCTTCCGTGCGGCGGCAGTCGCCAGGAGCACCTCCTCGGCCTGTGGCGGCTGCGGCGACAGCACCGTCGGCACGCCCGCCTTGATGATGCCCGCCTTCTCCCGAGCGATACTCGCCAAGTCGGGACCGAGCTGAAATGTATGATCGATACTGATGCTTGTAATGACCGCGACCTCGGGCATCAGGATATTGGTCGAATCGAGTCGTCCGCCGAGTCCGGTTTCGACCACGGCCACGTCCACGCCGGACTCTGCATAACACAGGAACGCCACAGCCGTCATCATCTCGAAGAAGGTCGGCGTTGGGGCATCAAGTCCGCGGCCTACGATCTCGGCCACGCGGCCGACCGCGCGTCGCATGAGGTCGCGTTCGACCAAGCGGCCGTCGATGCGGATGCGCTCGCGGAGGTCCACCAGGTGCGGCGATGTGAAGAGGCCGGTTCGCAGGCCATGTCCGCGGAGAATGGCTTCGGTCATGGCGGAGGTGGAGCCTTTGCCTTTGGTGCCGGCGATATGGATGCTTCGGAACCGCCGGTCGGGGCGGCCGAGTGCGCCGACGAGGGCCTCGATGCGTCGGAGGTCGAACGTGTCGCTGTTGTAACGCACGCGTCGCATGCGTTCGTAGTCGGTGCTTTCGGTCAGGTAGGCCAGGGCCGCCTCGTAGGAGGCGAACGGGTCGCTCATCGAAAGTCCTTTCGGCCCGCGTTTGGGGGTGAACCCGTTGCGGGCGGCCGCGTATATTATGGCAGAGCCGGCCGCGCGGCAACCGGCAAAAAGGCTTTGACAGACGACAATGCGTGGTCCTAGAATCGGCCTTGGAAAGGAAGTGCTATGGCACGGCAAACGCACTCGCGGCGGAACCGCCGCCTCGGCAGCTCGTTTTTCCTTGTTCTGGCCGCGGTGGCTGTCCTGGGGGGCCTTGGCCGCGTCATGCCGACCCGCGTGGCGGCGCAGGATGCAGCCCCTGTGGGGGAGGCGGAGGAAGCCGCGGTCGCAGCGCCGCCAAGTGGCGGCGGGGCGGTCACGGAGTTTTCTGCGCCGGCGGCCGAGCAGCCCAAGACCGACGAGGAGCAGCCCGCCTCGCTTCCCGACCTTGTGAAGACACGCATCGACTTGGACAAGGCCGAGAAGTACCTCAGCGACGTCAAGGACGGCGAGATCGGCGTGATCGAGGCCGGGTCGCTTTGGCTCTTGCAGCAGGCCGCCCAACTGGATCGGTCGCTGTTTGAACCCGATCCGCCGGACCAGGAGGTCTCGTTTGCGAATCTGATGGAGGCCCCTATGCTGTATCGGGGCAAGGCCGTTACCGTCAGCGGTCGCGTCGGTTCCGTTAGTCGGTTTCCCATCGAAATGGAGAAACTTCCTGGCGTCAAGATGTTGTGGAAGATCGAGGTTTTTAAGCCCACACGAGGCAGGCTGGCTTATGTCTGCACGCTCCTGGTGAGCGAGGATCCCGGCAAGCTCAAGCCGCACACCGACGTTCGCATGAAGGGGTACTTTTACAAGTTGAGGAAGTTCGAGTTCGACCAGCAAACCGACGAGGGGACGGAAGTTTACGAACAGATTTGTCCGCTTGTGGTGGGGCGTTTTGTTCAGGTGGTGGACAAAAAGGGCGTCGGGCCGGGTGCAGGCAGTGGTCTGATGGATACGAAGGCCTCGATCATGCTGCTGGCGTCGCTTGTGGCCGGCATCCTGCTCATGGTGATCCTGGCGCTTTTTATCAGAAGGTTCATGGCGCGGCGCCAGGAGTATGCCGTGCGGCCGCAACGCGAATTGACCGAGGAGGAACTGGACCAACGGCGGCGGTTCCTGGAACAGGCCGAGTCGTTGGCGCGTCGGGACAATCGACAGAACGGATAGCTGGCTCATGCAACGCGTCACCGTCAGGCTCGCAGACCGATCCTACGACATTCTCGTCGGCGACGGGCTACTGCGCGACGCCGGGCGGCACGTGGCCGCCGTTTTCTCGCCTCGGGCGGTCATGGTTATCAGCGACGAACAGGTCGCGGCGCGATATCTGGGGGTGGTGACGGATTCATTGCAGGGGGCCGGCTTCACCGTTTCGACAGCCCTGGTTCCGCCGGGCGAACAGTCCAAGAGCAAGGATCGTCTATTCGACCTGTATGAGGCATGCTTCGCGGCTCGTTTGGAGCGCCGGTCGCTGATCGTGGCCCTGGGCGGCGGCGTAGTGGGCGACTTGGCCGGCTACGTGGCCGCCAGTTATCTGCGCGGCATCCCGTTTGTTCAGATGCCGACGACTCTGCTGGCGCAGGTGGACTCCAGCGTGGGCGGCAAGACGGGCATCAACCTGCCCGGGGGCAAGAACTTGGTCGGGGCGTTCCATCAGCCGTCGCTGGTGCTGAGCGACGTAGCGGCGCTGGCGACGCTGGACGACCGGCAGTTCGCGACGGGGATGGCCGAAGTGGTCAAACACGCAATGATCCGCGATGCGGCACTGTTTGATCGCCTGGAATCGCAGGCAAAGCGGTTCGCCGCGCGCGACGCGGTCGTGATGGAAGAGGCTGTGGCCCGCAACTGCCGCATCAAGGCCGATGTGGTGGCGGCCGACGAGAGAGAATCGGGCCTGCGGGCTATTCTCAACTACGGGCATACGGTGGGGCACGCCATCGAAAGCGTGGCGTCGTACGGCCGCTACACGCACGGCGAGGCAGTGGCCCTGGGTATGAACGCCGAGGCCGATGTGGCTCGTCGGCGCGGACTGATCGACGATGGTACGTACGGGCGTCAGGTGCGGCTCCTGGAGACGTTCGGCCTGGCGTCGCGCCTGCGCGAGCCGCTGGCCGTAGACCGCCTGATCGTCGCCATGCAGCACGACAAGAAGGTCGTCGGCGGCAAGGTGCGTTTCGTATTGCCCGAGGCCGTCGGTTCGGTCCGGATTGTGGACGATGTGACCGAAGGTGAACTGCGCCAGGCCCTGGCGGTCTTGCAGCCTTGACCGGTTGAAACCGGCAACCACCATGAACGACGCCGTGACGCGATCCTGTCTGCACCTTGCCCTGACACCGGGCGTCGGCGCGGTATCGTTCCGGTCGCTGCTGGAGCATTTCGGTTCGGCCGAGCGGGCTCTGGGGGCTTCGGCGTCGGAACTGGCCGAGGTACCGGGTTTCGGCGCGAAGCGCGCCGAGGAGGTGGCCCGGGCCCGCGACGCTATCGACGTTCGCCCGGAAATGGAGTTGGCCGCCAGACACGGTGTTACTATCGCGGCCTTCGGGTCGCCGACCTATCCTGTTGCCCTGACTTATCTTGCAGCCCCTCCGCCGGTGCTCTATGTTCGCGGCACGTTGGTTCCCGAGGATGCCCGGGCGATGGCCATCGTCGGTTCGCGGCGTTGCAGCCTCTACGGGCAGCAGCAGGCGGAGCGGTTCGGCACCGCGCTTGGTCAGAGCGGTTTCACAGTGGTTAGCGGCCTGGCTCGTGGGATCGACATACGGGCCCACATCGGCGCCCTGGCGTCCGGCGGCCGGACCGTGGCGGTGCTCGGCAACGGTCTGGCGTCGATCTACCCGCCGGAGCACGAGGCGCGTGCACATGAGATCATCGAACGGGGCGCGCTGGTGAGCGAATTTCCGATGAGTACGCAGCCGTCGCCGGAGAACTTCCCACGGCGCAACCGTGTCATCAGCGGGCTGAGCCTGGGTGTGCTCGTGGTGGAGGCGGGCCATCGCAGCGGTGCGCTGATCACGGCGTCGATTGCCGCCGAGCAGGGCAAGGAAGTGTTCGCGCTGCCGGGGCGTGTCGATACGCCGTTCACGGTCGGGACGCACAAGCTGATCCAGGACGGGGCCAAGCTGGTGCATTCGCCTCAGGACATTTTGGATGAGTTTGCCGACCTGGGGCTGACGGCAACGGCCGAGCAGGGCCAGGGGACGTTGCCGCTGGGGCCGGCCGTGGATCCGCAGGAAGAGGCGATCCTCGGCTCGCTCGATGCCGATCCGCTGACGGCTGACGACTTGGCGGAGCGCACCGGCCTGCCCGTGGCCGCTGTGGCGGCCAACCTGACGCTGCTGGAACTCAAGGGCCTGGTCCGATCGGTGCCTGGCCCGCGGTACATGCGGCGCACATAGGGGCCGCCGGCTGGCCGTGGGGCGACCTCGGCGCGCCGCGAGCGAGGTTTCCTCCGTTTCTGTCCGCGCGGCCCTTGCTCCGCGGAAGGTGCGGTGGTACACTGTGCCCGACGCAACCGCAGTGCTCAAAGGACAGGACCCCAGACGCCGGCCATGAAACCCGCTTCGATCCTTATCGTGGAAGACGAGAAGTTGATCCGCGACACGTTGCGGCGCCGGCTGGCGCGCGACGATCATCGTGTTCAAGAAGCCGACCGCGGGGATCGGGCCCTGGAACTCATCAACAACAACGCCTTCGAAGTCGTGCTGCTGGACTATCGGCTGCCGGATACGGATGGCCTGGCGGTCCTGCGCAAGATCAAGTCGCTGTATCCCGACATGGTTGTGATCATCATGACGGCGTTCTCCAGCGTGAGCATCGCAGTCGAGGCGATCCGCATGGGGGCCAGCGACTTCGTCACCAAACCCTTCAATATGGACGAGATTGTGGTGTCAATCGAGAAAGCGCTGGAAGCCCAGCGGCTGCGCGAGGAGGTGTCGCGGCTGCGCACCGAGGAAGGGCAGCATTACGGCTTCGACGCGCTGCTGGGCGAGTCGCCGGTGATGGTGCGTCTGAAGGGGATGATCCGCAGCGTCACGTCGGTGCCGAGCGGCACGGTGCTGCTCCAGGGCCCCAGCGGCGTGGGCAAGGACCTGATCGCGAAGATCATCCACTACAACTCGCCGCGCGCGAAAATGCCGTTTGTTAACATCACGTGCACGGCCATCGCCGAGAGCCTGTTGGAGAGCGAGTTGTTCGGTCACGAGCGCGGCGCTTTCACGGATGCCCGGGAACAGAAAAAGGGGCTGGTCGAAATCGCCGACGGCGGCACGATCTTCTTGGACGAGATCGGCGACATGCCGCTGTCGCTTCAGGCGAAGTTGTTGCGGTTTTTGGAGGAAAGGAAGTTCCGCCGGGTCGGCGGCACGGAAGACCTGAGCGTGGACGTGCGCGTCATTTCGGCCACGAACCGGATGATCGGGGAGCTGGTGGCCAAGGGCGCATTTCGCGAGGACCTGTTCTACCGGCTCAACAGCGTGCCGATCATGGTGCCGCCGCTGAAGGACCGGCAGGGGGACATCGAAGTCTTGGCGGTTCATTTCGCGAAGTCCTTCAGTGCGCAGTTCCGCCGCTCGTCGCCGCCGGTGCTGACGCCGGAGGCGCTGGAGCGAATTCGACAATATCACTGGCCCGGCAACGTGCGCGAGCTGCGCAACGTGATGGAGCGTGCGGTGCTGCTGGGCGCCGGCGACCGGATTCGGCCGGAGGACCTGAGCATCGGCGGCGACGGGGTGGCGTCGCCGGCCTCGGTGTCGGGGGTGGCGGCGCTGATCGGCGAGAATGGGGTGGACCTTCAGGAGGTTGAACGGCAATTGGTCGAGGAGGCGATGCGCCGGACGGGCGGCAATCAGACTCGCGCGGCGCGGCTGCTGCACATCAGCCGCGACCAGTTGCGGTATCGCTTGGAGAAATTCGGACTGTTGGGCAAGGGCCCGCAGGCCGAGGGATGATCCGGGATTGGGAAAAGGCGCCTACAGGGTCAATGGAGAGGGTCTATGGACGTTTTGGGCAGCATCAAGGCGAGGGTCAAACCGGCCGGTAAGCGTATTGTTCTTCCCGAGGTTGCCGACGCTCGTGTGATCGAGACGGCTGTGCAGGTTAGCCGCGAAAAGTTTGCGCGGGTAATTTTGCCGGGCAACCCGTCGCAGTTGGCGTCGCAGGTGCGTGCGGCGGGGGGCGACTTGGCCTGGATCGAGCTGGTGGACGCGTCCGATGCGGCCCTGCGCGAGCGCCTGGCCAGTGTGCTCTTCGAACGGCGCAAGCACAAGGGCCTGACGATGGACGAGGCTCTGAAGATGATGGATCAGCCGCTCATGTTCGGTGGCTGTATGGTTCAGGCCGATCTGGCTGACGGCATGGTGGCCGGCAGCATCGCTTCCAGCGCCAATGTGATCCGGGCGTGTATCTACTGTGTGGGGCCGCGCAAGGGGCTCAAGACGCTCTCGTCGTGCTTTCTCATGGTGATGCCGAACGAGACGTTCGGCGAGAAGGGCGTATTGCTCTACGCCGACTGCGGCTGCGTACCGAACCCGACCTCCGAGGAGTTGGTGGACATCGCCCTGGCGTCGGCCTCCGCCTGGAAGCAGTTCACGGGCGGGTGCGAGCCGCGCGTGGCGTTGCTATCGTTCTCCACTCACGGCAGCGCCAGCCATCCGCTGGTGCAGAAGGTGGTGGATGCGGTGGCTATGCTTCGCCAGCGGGCGCCGGACCTGCTGATGGACGGGGAGTTGCAGTTGGACGCGGCGATCGTGCCCGACGTGGCTGCACGCAAATGTCCGGATTCGCCGCTGAAAGGGCGGGCCAACATTCTTATCTTCCCCGACCTCAATGCCGGTAATCTTTGCTACAAGATGACCGACTGGATAGGCGGCGCTGTGGCCATCGGCCCCATTATGATGGGGATGGCCAAACCGATCAATGACCTGTCGCGCGGCTGCACGGTGGACGATATTGTGGGCGCGGTCGCCGTGACGGCCGTTCAGGCGATGGGCGAGTAGGGTCGGCGCGGTGGGCGAATCGCGAAGCCGCAAACAACGGGTGGTTCCTCGGGTGGCACGGGCGAAACGTCCGTGCTACGCTTTTCGGGAACCGTTCAATTGTCTTCGTGGATGATTTCGGCGGTGAACAGATAGACCTCGGTGGCCGGGTCGCGCCAGTCGTCGGGAGCCAGGCCTGCCTTGCCTGCGCAACAATGACTCAAAAATTCCTCTTTGGACCAGCCTGTTTCCGTAGCCACCTGAGGCAGGAAACACCCGCTACGATGCCCCTTGCGAATGTAGATGCCGTGCTTGCCGAGTTCGAGGCTGAGGGGGTCGTCTGTGCGCTCGAGGGGGCTCAACACGCTGATCTCGATATTCAGGTCGGCTACCTCGTCAGGACGGATGGGGTCGTCGAAAAAGCGGGGATCCTCGACCGCAGCGGCGACGGCCATGCGCTGGACCACTTCCCAGAGGGGGCGGTCCGCAATGAACTGGCCGATGCATCCTCGGAGCCGCTCGCCGGTCTTCAGTGTGACGAATGCGCCGCGATGTTCGGCGAGTTGCGGGTCGTCCACTGTGCGTCGCGGCGGCCGATGCCCGCCGACGGCTGCCGCGACGGCCTCGCGGGCGATTTGCAGCAGCGTGCGACGTTGCTCTCGTGTCAGCATGGTTGACGGCTCCCGTGGCCGCGACGGCGGTCGGCGGTCACTTGTTCATGAAGTACTTGACGACGAGGAATCCGGCCACCAGCAGCACGCCGCAGGCCAGGGCCAGCCATTCGAAGTACTTGTCGATGAACCGCCGCGCGGCCTCGCCGAACCAGTAGAGTAGGGCGGCGACCAGGAAGAACCGCCCCGCGCGGCCGACGGCCGAGGCCAGGATGAAGCCCACCAGGAACGTCCAGACATTGGCGGCCTGGTTCTCGGCGACCACGCC
>CAZCOA010000013.1:0-57309 GCA_964500225.1 uncultured Anaerolineaceae bacterium
GCCGTTCGCCGAGGTCTACGAAGTCAACGGGGTGGTATGCCCGAAACCGGCGCCGCCTTGGGCGGGGCCCTCGAAGGAGAGTGCACAATGGCAGACAGTGTCGGCGCAACCGCAAGTGTCGGGACCACCACCTACGCGGGAAAGACCCGCGGGCTGGACGACATGTCGGGCATGGATTTCCTGAAGCTCCTCATCACGCAGCTCAGCAATCAGGACCCCATGGAACCCATGAAGAACCAGGAACTGCTCGAACAGCTCTCGGCCATTCGCAGCCTGGAATCGAACATCACCGTGAGCGAGAAGTTCAAGGATCTGCTCGCAGCCAACCAGAAGGTGGCGGCGCAGAGCCAGCTGTCCAGCGCCACGCTCCTGATGGGGCAGCGCGTCACCGGCCTCAGCACCGACAACAAGCTCGTCGAGGGCTATGTCGAACGCGTGGTCGTCGCCTCCTCGGGCGTCCGAGTGAAGGTGGGCGGCTACGAGATTCCGATGGAGAACATACGTCAGGTCATATGGCCCGACGACGGACAAAGCTGATCGTTACAAAGACCGGCCGCCGGCCGGACGGCATGTCGCCGTCGCCGCGGCCTGAGGGCGACTCGAGCGGGACGGCTCGCGTCGAGGCGGGCAGGACGCCGCAGCAGACAGACAAACAAACCGGGCCGGACGCCAGCGGGCGACGGCCCACGCCAAGCGAAACGCAGGTGGTTTCGCTTCGCGAAAGGGAGGATCGTTATGGGTCTGACGTCAACACTTTATGCCGGTCTCAGCGGTCTGGATTCCAACGGCATGCAGTTCGAGGTCATCGGCAACAACATCGCCAACGTCAACACGACCGGGTTCAAGGCTCGCCGCGTACTCTTCCAGAGCCAGTTCAGCCGTACCCTCAGCATCGGTTCGGGTGCCAGCAGCGACTTCGGCGGCACCAACCCCATGCAAATCGGCCTCGGCAGCCAGGTTGCCCAGGTCGATACCGACTTCTCCATGGGTTCGGTCGAGGTCACCGGCATCAACTCCGACATGGCTATCGAAGGCTCCGGGTTCTTCATC
The DNA here is from genome assembly GCA_964500225.1 of uncultured Anaerolineaceae bacterium. GTDB lineage: Bacteria > Planctomycetota > Phycisphaerae > FEN-1346 > JAACEH01 > JAAYDY01. Next base: position 1,051 of record CAZCOA010000013.1, read on the forward strand.
CTCAACGGCCCGAACGGCCTCGTCTATACCCGCAACGGGTCGTTCAGCGTCAACAACCAGGGCTACCTCGTGGCAGCCAATGGCGCGTTCGTCCAGGGCTACGGCGTGGACGCCGACTTCAATGTCGTCCCCGGTGCGCTGGTGAACCTGACGATACCCCTGGGTTTCCTCACCGTCGCGCGCCCGACCACCAAAGCCGTCATTCAGGGCAACCTGAACGCTGCGGGCGAGATCGCCAGCCAAGGTTCGCTGCTGATGTCGGCCCAACTGCAAGACCTCGCCGGCAACCCCGTCACCGACGATACCCTACTGACGGAAGTCTGTCTGGCGAGCAACCCCGGTGTGGCCCTGTTTGCCGTCGGCGACACGATCAGCTTCACCGGCGTCAAGGGCGGCAGAACGCTAGAAACCGCCACCTTCACTGTTGACGCCAACAGCCGGCTGGGCGACTCGGCTCTGGTGCCCGAAGCCAATCGTTTCACCGTTTTCCTTCAGCAGGCCCTCGGCATCGACACCGATCCGACGCTTCCGACCACCGGGGGCGTCAGCATCGTGGGTAGTTGCATTCAAATTGCCGGCAACTCCGGTACGCAGAACGACATCGACCTGTCCACCGAGTCCATCCGCATCAACGGCGTCGATACGCCGTTTACCTGGACCGACAATCAGGCTGCCAACGGCGAAAGCGTCTATACATCTTTCACGGTGTACGACTCGCTCGGCAACCCGATGACGATGGACGTCACCTTCGTCCTCGAGAACGCCAATGCCTCGGGCACCACCTGGCGCTTCTACATGGCCAGCCAGGACGACACCGACATCAACCTGGTGCTCGGCAACGGCACCATCCAGTTCGACAACCAGGGCCAGTACGTCACCTCGACCGGCCTGGAAGCCGTCTTCAACCGTGACGGTACCGGCGCCGTCACGCCGCAGTCGATCTTCCTGGACGTCAGCACCATGACCTCCCTGTCGGCCAAGCGCGACGGCTCCCAGATCGCCCTGTCGAGCCAGGACGGTGTGCCAATCGGCACCCTCGACGGCTTCGGCGTTGGCAGCGACGGCGTGATCACCGGCACCTTCACCAATGGTCTGACGCGGCCCATGGGGCAGGTGGCTCTGGCCACGTTCGCCAACCCCAAGGGTCTGCTGGACGGCGGGGCGAGCACCTTTGTCGAGGGCCCCAACTCGGGCGTTGCCGTCATTACCACGCCCCAGTCGATGAGCGCCGGTAGCATCCAGAGTGGGGCGTTGGAATTGTCGAATGTGGACCTTTCCAAGGAGTTCGTCAACCTGATCACGACGTCAACGGGTTTCTCGGCCAATAGCCGCGTGATCACCACCGCCGACGAGATGATGCGGGAAATTCTTCAGATGGTCCGATAAAAAGGCGGATTTCTGGACAAAAAGAAAGGTGCTGTTAAAATACGAGGTTTAAGGGCCGGAAATTTCAGCTTCTGGACGGAATTGACGATACAATATGGCGAAGTTGGGCAAGATGGGGACAAGGGCATGATTCGGGTGACTCGGCTCGGCGGAAAGGAGCTGGTCGTCAATGCCGAGATGATCCGTTTCGTCGAGGCGACGCCCGATACCATCCTGAGCCTGACTAACGGCGACAAGATCATCGTTCAGGAAAGCGTCGATGAGATTATCCGCCGCTGCATCGAGTACGGCAGAGCACTGAGATCGCTAGCTGACTGAGGAAGTGAAGTAGTCTATGGACATCGCCACACTGATTGGGTTGGTTGCCGGAATCGTTCTGATCGTCTGGTCCATCGTTAGCGGGGCCGGCGACAAGGTCGGGGCATTCCTCGATACGCCGAGCGTCGCCATGGTGATCGGCGGCACGGCAGCGGCCACGTTCATCAGTTTTCCCCTGAAGTCGGTCCTGAGCGTCGGCAAAGTGGTCAAGAACGCTTTTCTGCATAAGGCTCAGAGTCCGCAGAAGCTCATTGAAGATTTCGTGTCCTATGCCGAAATCGCCCGGCGTGACGGCATCCTGAGCCTCGAGAGTGTGACCAAGGACATCAAGGACGACTTCGTTGTCAAGGGCATCCAGATGGCCATTGACGGCACGGACCCGGAGTTGATCGAGCAAATTCTCAACAGTGAGCTGGACGGCATTGCCGAGCGGCACAGCACCGGCAAGAGCATCTTCGATTGCATGGGCAAATACGCTCCGGCCTTCGGGATGATCGGCACCCTCGTCGGGCTGGTCATCATGCTTCAGAACATGGACGATCCGTCGAGCATCGGCAAGGGAATGGCGGTGGCGTTGTTGACGACGCTTTACGGCGCCGTCGTCGCCAACCTCATCTGTCTGCCCCTGGCCGACAAGCTGGCCCGCCGGTCCAGCGAGGAACTCCTTCTGAAGGAAATCGTCATTCGCGGCGTCATGTCGATTCAGTCGGGCGACAACCCGCGCGTGGTGGAACAGAAGCTCAAGACGTACCTGCCTCCGTCGATGCGCATGACCGAAGAGGCGGAGGCGGCTTAGCCGCAGGCGAGAAGCGACGATGGCCAGAAAAGCCAAAGGGTCGGGAGGCGAAGGCGGCGGCGGGTGCCCCGAGTACATGCTCACCTACGGGGACATGATGAGTCTGCTGCTGTGCTTCTTTGTCATCATCGTCAGCCTCAGCCAGATCAAGGAGGAAGAGAAGTTCCGCGCGGTGATGGAGAGTCTGAAGAAGGCGTTCGGCTACGACATGGGCCGTAATGCCATTCCCGAGTCGCCGAACATGCTCAACCCGAGCATGAACCTGGTGGACGTGATCAAGCAGGAAATCAACCGGATGCGGACGCAGACGGCCAGCAACCAGAAGACCAAGAGCCCGGAGAGCCAGATCGGCAAGAACACCTCCGTCCGCAACATCCGCGACGGGCTGATGATGACCATCGGCGGGCTGTCGCTGTTCGAGGAGGGCAAGGCGGACCTGCTTCCCGAGGCCCAGGAGGAACTCAAGCAGGTGGCCGAGATCATCGTCGGCTACCGCAACAAGGTGTTGATCCGGGGGCATGCGAGCCGCGCGCCGCTGCCTCCCGATTCGCCGTTCAAGAGCCAGATGGAATTGTCCTACGCCAGAGGGCTGGCGGTCATGCAGTTTCTGATCGACCAGAAAGTCAAGCCGGAGCGTCTCAACGTCGAGGCCTGCGGCGCAAACGAACCGCTCAAGGTTCAGGTATTCAACGAGGAGGGCCTGGCCAGCAGCCGCCGCGTCGAGATCATCGTCAAGGACACGATGGTCGAGGACTACGAAGGCGACCAGGAACCCGCCCCGTCTCCACCACCGGGAGGGACCGATGGCTGACGAGAAACAGACACCTGAGCAGACGCCCGAGGGCGAAGCCGCTCCGAAGAAGAAGTTCAACCTCAAGGCAATCGTCCTGATCGGCGGCTTTGTCGTCCTTCAGGCCGTGCTAACGCTGGTCATTGTCTGGGCCGTGCGCGGCGCCAGCGGCGCCGGGCCGCAGCCGGCCGAGGCCGCCGAGGCCGCCCAGCCCGCATCGACGGCCAACGACCTGGTCGTCGTCCCGGCCCTGCCGAACGACAATGAGAACAAGATCGTTGCAGTCAATGCGCAGCGCGGGCGCCTGGTCTATTGGGCCCTGAAAGTGTCGCTTCGCGTTCCCAGGGGACAGGAGGAGGCCCTCAAGGCCCAGTTGATCGCCAATGAGGACCTTATCCGCGACAAGATCAGCACCGTCGTCGGCAAATGCGACCCGGTGATCCTCGAACAGGAGGCCGACCACGCCACGCTGAAGCGGCAGATTCGCTTCGCCCTCAGCAGCGTTTTGGGCAAGGGCGCCGTCAGCGAAGTGGTTATTCCGCAATGCATTCCGCAAGTGGTGGACTAGGACCGCGAGCCGAGGAACCAGTCATGGCTGACGAAGAAGTGGGCCGGCAGCAAGACGCTGCCGAAGAAAGTCAGGACGCGACCGCCCAGGCGGCTGCACAGAACGAGCACGTGGCCGCGACCGCCGAACCTGCCGCCGCGGACGCCTCGGCTGCTGCGGCCGAGGCCGAGCCGTCCACGTCCGAGGCCGCCCTGGGGGCGATCGACAACATCGAAACCCAGCTCGGCGAGGTGCTCTCGAACCTCGACGGCCTGAGCGACACCGCCCTCACCGGCGCGGTCTCCGGCGGCGGCACCGCCAACATCGACCTTCTGCGCGACGTCACGCTCAATGTCAAGATCGAGCTCGGACGAAGCCGCATGTACGTCGAGGACATCCTGCGGCTCAGCGAGGGAAGCGTCGTCGAGCTCGACAAACTCGCCGGCGACCCCGTCGATGTCTTTGTCAACGATCGTCTGGTCGCCCGGGGCGAGGTGCTGGTGCTGAACGATAATTTCTGCGTCCGAATCGGTGAAATCGTCACGCAGGACTGACGCAAGGGTGTCCGTGGGCCGGGTTGCGGAGCGACCCGAAAGGACAGTGGGATGAATCCAAGGGTGCAAACGCGGGACCTCGCCGTGCGTGCAGGCACGACTGTGTGTTGCGCGCTCATCTGGTGTGCCGCAAGTGTGGTAGCGGCCGCCGTGTCCTCAGCCGACCAGCCTGCCGTGGCTACCCCCTCTACGGGCGGCGTCGCGACGACCAACGCAAGTTCGACCGCTGTGGCTACCGCCGAGGGGACCGCCACGCTGTCGTCCGGCGACGCACGTGCCAACACGCTGGAACGAAGCGGAATACAGAACTCATCCGGCGATCTTGAGAAAAACCTCATCGGCGGTCACCGTGGCGACACCGACCAGGGCGACGACTCCTCGTGGTTGTCGTTTGTCGGTCCCTTGGCCGCTGTCCTCGGCGTCATGGCCTTGGTTCTTTGGGGGGCCAGGAAGTTCATTCCCGGCATGCGACGGATGGGCGGCTCGGGCGTCGTTCGCGTGCTCACCCGGACGCACCTGTCGCCCAGGCAGAGCATTGTCCTCGTCAAGGTCGGCGCGCGTATCCTCGTGGTCGGACAGACCGCCGATCAACTCTCCCGACTCGATGCCATCACCGACGGCGAGGAAGTGTCGCAACTGCTCGGCCAGTGTCACGGTCGGGGGGCCGACAGCCCCTCCAGCGCCTTTCAGAGCGTCCTGAACGATGCGGACCGTGATTTTGCTCCTGCCGACGATGCGGCACAGGGCAACGCGACCGCGACAGACGACCGGGACGACTCCGCCGCCGAGTCCGAGCTGGGACGCGTAAGAAGCCAGTTGGACGAATTAGCCCGGAAGGTCAGGGAGGTTGCCGGGTTGAGACGTTAGAACCCAGGAGCACAGCATGACGGTGAAGTGGGCGACGTGGGTAGCAGTGGTTTTGGCCGTGGCGGTGGTCGTGACGGCGTCTCATGCTGCGCTGGCGCAGACGTCTGCTCCCGCCCAGCCCCTCGACAACACGCTCATCCCCGACCTCACCGAGCACCTCAAGCCCGCACAGAACCGCGAGAGCCTCTCCGGAAGTCTCCAGATTCTTCTGCTGCTGACGGTCCTGTCGCTGGCTCCCTCGATCCTCATCCTGATGACCAGCTTCACGCGCATCGTCATCGTCCTGTCGCTCCTGCGGCAGGCCATGGCCACGCAGCAGTTGCCGCCCAACCAGATTCTTATCGGCTTGGCGCTGCTCATGACCTTTATGATCATGGGCCCCGTCTGGAACGACGTCAACCAGAACGCCCTTCAGCCGTACCTCGATGGCAAGCTCTCCCAGAAGGAAGCCCTCACCGTCGCCGCCGTGCCCGTCCGGAGCTTCATGATCCGCCAGATCGAAACCGCCGGCAACCAGGCCGACGTGCGGCTGTTCCTCGACTACGCCGGACTGGAATCCGCCGAGCGATGGGAAGACGTCCCCTTCACCGTCCTCGTCTCGGCCTTCGTCACCAGCGAGCTGAAAACCGCCTTCCTCATGGGATTCAAGCTCTATCTGCCCTTCCTTATCATCGACATGGTCGTTTCCAGCGTGCTCATCTCCATGGGCATGCTCATGTTGCCGCCGGTGCTGATTTCCATGCCGTTCAAGCTACTGCTCTTTGTGCTTGTCAACGGCTGGCACCTCGTCATCGGCAGCCTTCTGAAGAGCTTCGCACCGATATAACCCGGGCCGCGCCGGCCACAGGCTGCGGCGCGGCGACGGCAAAGGCGACAAGGCAGAGCAGGGCACGCACGGCACAGAACAGAGGACTGCAATACAATGACTCCCGAACAGGCCATCGATATCGGACGCGAAGCGCTCGTCGTGATGCTTGTCATCAGCGCGCCGATCCTGCTGCTTGGCATGGTCGTCGGCCTCATCATCAGCATCCTCCAGGCCGTCACCCAGGTTCAGGAGCAGACCCTGTCGTTCGTGCCCAAGATCATCGTCATGGGGCTGGCCGTTGCCCTGTTCATGCCGTGGATCATCAGCAAGCTGCTACATTTCAGCGAGGACATGTTCAGTCTGGCTTTCTGACGCAAGGCAAGACGCACCCATGCTCGAACTGGCCGACATCATCACCTGGCTTCCCGCTTTCGCGCTGGTCCTCATGCGCGTCGGCGGCATGATGCTCAGCGCGCCGCTGTTCAGCGCGACCACCATCCCCGTGCGCATCAAGGCCATCCTCGTCGCCGCCATTGCCGTGGTGGTTTTCCCGCTCGTGAGGCCCGACATGCGGCACCTGCCGCCCACGCTCCTGGGCACGGCCGTCGCCGCCGGAGCCGAGATGATCATCGGACTGACCATCGGCCTGGCCGTCAACCTCCTCTTCGTCGGACTCCAGATGGGCGCCTCCCTCATCGCGCAGCAGATGGGGCTCGGCCTGGCGCGCATCTACAACCCGGCCATGATGGAAGATGACGACCTCCTGGCCGCCTTCTATGTTCTCGTCGCCACCGCCATTATGCTGGCCATGAACGGTCACCACCTTATTATCAGTGCCGTGCTCGACAGCTTCCGCGCGCTGCCGCCCATGACCGTCACCATGCAGCCCGAACTGCTCGACACCGTCCGCGGACTCCTCCTCAGCAGCTTCGTCATCGCCCTGAAGGTGTCCGCTCCGGTCGTCGTCGTGCTCTTCCTGGTCAGTCTGCTCATGGGGTTCCTGGGCAAGACGGTGCCGCAACTGAACATCCTCGTCGTCGGCTTTCCCCTGCGCATCGGCGTCGGCCTGATGACGATGGTGGCAACCTTTGGCATTATGCTCGTGGTCTTCAGCCGCGGGTATCGTGACACGGTGGACGCCCTGGCCGGCATGATCGGCCGCCTCGGCGCGTGACCGCCGGCGTGTGGCAACCTGGGGCGAGGGTCCGATGACCCTCGCCGTGATTGGACGAAACAATGGCTGACGAAAGCTTCGGCGAGAAAACAGAAGCCCCAACCTCGCGACGCATCGAAGAGGCACGCGAACGAGGCCAGGTGCCGCGCTCCGTGGACCTCACCGCCGCGATCGTTCTGCTGGCCTCCATGGCCGCCCTCTACTTCGCCGGTGGCCCCATCGGCGGCAGCATGCTCAGGACCATGCAGGACATGCTCGCCTTCGAGAATGCCGGCCGCATGGACGCCCACGACGTTCTTGCCGAGTTCGTCCGCTCCGCCTACTACTTCGTCGTCACCGTCGCGCCGGTCACCCTGACCATCGCCGTCGTCGCCGTCCTGGCCAATATCATCCAGAGCGGCATCGTCTTCTCCGGCCATCCTCTGGAGCCGTCGCTGGACAAGCTGAATCCCATCACCGGTTTCGGACGCATCTTCTCCAAGCGGGCCCTGGCCCGGCTCGCCGGCAACCTTCTGAAGCTGGTCGGCCTGACCTGGGTGGCCTGGGTTGCCATCCGCGGCGACTTCGACCGCATCGTCGCCCTGTCCGACATGTCCGTCGCACAGATGTTCCACAACGGCGGCGAGGTCGTCGTCTCGCTCGGATTCAAGCTCGGCCTCGTCCTTCTGGTTGTCGCCGTTCTCGACTACATGTACCAGCGGTGGCAGTTCTTCGAGGACCTCAAAATGACCAAGCAGGAGGTCCGCGAGGAAATGAAACGCATGGAAGGCGATCCTCTCATCCGTGAGCAGCGACGCCACATTCAGCGGCAACTGGCCATGCAGCGCATGAGCGCCGCCGTGCCCAAGGCCGACGCCGTCATCACCAACCCGACCCATGTCGCCATCGCCATCCGGTACGACGCCGAGACGATGGCCGCGCCGCAGGTCGTCGCCAAAGGCGCCGACCTTATGGCCAAACGAATCCGCGAAATCGCCATGGAGCACGGCGTCCCGATCGTCGAGAAGCCGGCCCTGGCCAGAGCGCTTTACAAAACAGTCGAAGTGGGACGCGAAATTCCCATCGAGTTCTATCAGGCGGTCGCCGAGGTCCTGGCCTTTGTGTACCGCATCAGTGGTCGGCACTTTGCCCGCTCGGCGACGTAGCCGGGCGATCCGTCTCATGCGCGTTCGACGGTGAACGCATCCCGCAAGGACGCGGGCGGCTTTGACGAGGAAGCATCCGAATGGCTCACGACATGGCTATCACTCAGAATGGGCCCCTGGCTTTCATCGCCCGGCACCGCGGCATCATCCTGCCGTTGGCCGTCATCGGCCTCATCCTCGTCATCGTCGTGCCTCTGCCGCCATGGATGCTCGATATCCTCCTGGCCTGCAACATCACCCTCAGCATCACCGTCCTGCTGACCACGCTGTACGTCAACAAGCCGCTGGACTTCAGCGTCTTCCCGAGCCTGCTGCTGGCCCTGACACTCTTCCGCCTGGTCCTGAACGTCGCCTCGACGCGGCTGATTCTGACCATTCCCGATCGTGTCTCCGACGCCTCCGCCGCCGGAGACGCCGCCGGCAAGGTCATCCAAGCCTTCGCCCAGTTCGTCGCCGGAGGCAACCTCGCCGTCGGCGTCATCGTCTTTGCGATTCTCGTCATTATCCAGTTCGTCGTCATCACCAAGGGCGCCACGCGCATCAGCGAAGTCGCCGCGCGGTTCACCCTCGACGGCATGCCCGGCAAGCAAATGGCCATCGACGCCGACCTCAACGCCGGACTCATTACCGAGGCCGAAGCTCGACAGCGGCGCGAGGCCATCAGCCAGGAGAGCGATTTCTACGGCGCCATGGACGGCGCCTCGAAGTTCGTCCGCGGCGACGCCATCGCCGGCATCATCATCACCCTCGTCAACATCCTTGGCGGGTTCTACGTCGGCATGGTCGAAAAAGGATGGGCCATCGGCGAGTGCCTCTCGCTGTTCACGCGGCTGACCATCGGCGACGGGCTCGTCACCCAGGTGCCCTCGTTCATCATCAGCATTTCCGCCGGTCTCATCGTCACCCGAAGCGCCTCGCGCAGCGACCTCGGACGCGAAATGGTCGGCCAGCTTACCAGCCGTCCCATCGCCATGGTCATCGCCGCCGTGTTTCTTATGCTCATGGCCGCCGTCGGCCTGCCGCCCATCCCCCTGACGGTCCTGGCCATGACGTGCCTGGTTTTGGCCTGGTTCCTTAACAAATCCGATGCCGCCGCCAGGCAACGCGACGCCGCCAAGGCCAAGCAGGCCGCCCAGCAACAACAGCAGAAAAAGCCGCCATCGGCCGACGACGGCCTGATCCTGGTCGATGCCATGGAACTGGAGATCGGTTACGGCCTGATCCGTCTCGTCGATGCCGCCCAGGGCGGAGATTTACTTGACCGAATCAGTATGATCCGTCGACAAATGGCCCTCGAGTTGGGTATCATTGTGCCGCCGATCCGAATTCGGGACAACATGCGACTCGACCCGAACGAGTACCGAGTGCGTATCAAGGGCAACACTATCGCTCGAGGCGAAGCGCGAGTCGGCATGTTCCTGGCCATGGACAGCGGTGTGGCCGCCGGCGAACTGCCCGGCGGCATCCGAACGCGGGAGCCCGCCTTCGGACTTCCGGCCTGGTGGATCGGCGAGGATCAACGGCAACGGGCCGAGATGCTCAACTATACGGTCGTTGACGCGTCCAGCGTGCTCGCCACGCACTTGACCGAGCTGATTCGCAGTCACGCATCCGAACTGCTGACGCGAGAGGAAGTCAACAAGCTCATCAAGAATCTCAAGGAGAAGGCGCCGAGCGTCGTAGATGAGGTGGTTCCCAGCGTGATGAAAGTCGGCGACATCCAGAAGGTCCTCCAGAATCTTCTGCGCGAGCGCGTCCCCATCCGCGACCTGGAGACCATCCTCGAAACCCTCGGCGACTGGGCGCCCAGGACCAGCGACATCGACGTACTCACCGAGTACGTGCGCAACAGTCTCGCCCGGTCCCTCTGCGACCAATATGTCGGCGCCGACGGCGTTCTGCGGGTCGTTACTCTCGATCCGGCCCTGGAAGACCGCATCGCCGCCCACATCGAGCACAACGAACGCGGCAGCTTCCTGACCATGCCTCCCGACGTCGCTCGCAACGTCGCACGCGAGATCGCCGACGCCGTGCGGCCCCTGGTCAACGCCGGGCACCCGCCCGTCGTCCTCACTTCGCCGCAAATCCGCGCCCAGGTCAAACGCATCGCCGACACGGTGCTTCCGAACCTGGTCGTGCTGTCGTTCAACGAGATCGTCCGTGGCGTCAAGGTGGAAAGCATGGGCATGGCGGAGTTGAAAGTATGATCCTGAAAACCTTCAGAGCTCCTTCGATGCGAGATGCCCTCGTTCTGGTCAAACGCGAGTTCGGCCCGCACGCCGTCGTCGTCAGCACGCGGTCGGTCAAGGCCGGCGGCTTCCTCGGCATCGGGCGACGCACCCTGGTGGAGGTCACGGCCGGCCCCCAGCAGGAGCGGCCCATGCCGCGGCGCGCCGACGCCTCGCCGTCTCGCCCCGCCCTGGACGCTCGCGTCCGACAATCTTACGGGCAACTCGTCGCCGAAGCTCGCGAGGAGGCCGTCCGCGTCAGTGCACAGGACCTCCGCAACGAAATGTCCAGCCTCAAGGACATGGTCCAGCGCCTCATCCAGGAAACTCGGTCCACCCGCCAGCCGGACGTGCCTGCCGAACTGTTCGACCTCTACGTCGGCCTACTCGGCAACGAGGTCGCCGAAGACATGGCCAAGGAACTCGTCAAAGCCATTCGCGAAGAGCTGCCCGAGAGCCAGTGGCGCAACGAGCACCGCGTCCGCGAAACGCTCGTCCGCTACATCGCCTCGCGCATCGATGTGTCCGGTCCGACGGTTCTCGAAGGCCCCTCGCCGCGCATTATCGCCCTGATCGGCCCCACGGGCGTCGGCAAGACCACCACCCTGGCCAAGCTCGCTGCACAGTTCAAGCTCCGCGAGGGCCATTCGGTCGGCCTTATCACCATCGACACCTACCGCATCGGGGCCGTGGACCAGCTCCGCACCTATGCCGAGATCATCGACGTGCCCCTGAAGGTTGTCCTCACGCCCAAGGAGCTTCAGCGGGCCGTCGCCGAGTACAAGGACATGGACTTCATCCTCATCGACACTGCCGGACGCAGCCAGCGCGACGTGCTCAAGATGAACGAGCTGCGACAGTTCCTCGACGCCGTCCGCCCCGACGAGACCCACCTGGTTTTGTCGAGTACCTGCGGCCAGAAGAACATCGAGAGTGTTCTCGATCGGTTCAGCCAGTTTAAGATCGACCGAGTGCTGTTGACCAAAATGGACGAAGCCGTCAGTTTCGGCATCGTCCTGACCGTGCTTCAGAAAACCAGGCAGAAACTGTCGTATGTGACGGTTGGGCAGGACGTACCGAATGACATCGAGGTGGGACAGCCGCGAAAGCTGGCCGAACTGATCGTCCCGCCGCTGACCCGCAATGCAGAAAGGGCAGTGCCATGATGACTCGGGGTGACCAGGCCGATAACCTGCGACGTATGGTTCGGGAGATGCGCCCGCACGCCCGCGTGCTGGCCGTTACCAGCGGCAAGGGCGGCGTCGGCAAGACCAACGTGGCTGCCAATCTCGGCATCGCCCTCTGCCGCAGTCACCGGCAGCGCGTCGTCCTCATCGATGCCGACCTCGGCCTGGCCAACGTGGACCTGATGCTCGGCCTCCAGCCCCAGTGGAACCTCAGCCACGTCCTCAGCGGCGAGCGCCGTCTCGAAGACATCATCGTCCAGGGTCCTGAAGGCATCGAGATTGTCCCCGGCGCCAGCGGCCTCAGCCGCCTGGCCGACCTCCAGGACTCCCAGCGGCGCACGCTTCTGGAAGAGCTCGGCAAGCTCGACAATCGGACCGACTACTGCATCATCGACACCGGCGCCGGCATCGGACGCACCGTTGTCTCGATGGCCTCCAGCGCCGACGAGTGCATCGTCGTGACTACGCCCGAGCCCCCCAGCATCGCCGACGCCTACGCCATGCTCAAGACCCTCAGCCGCCAGCCGCACCGGCCGCAGTTGCGACTCTTGGTCAACATGGTCGGCAGCCGGCAAGAGGCCCGGCGCGTCTATGAGCGCATTGCCGGCGTTGCCCAGAAGTTTCTCGGACTCCACGTGCACGACGCCGGCTACATCTTCTGCGACGGACACGTCGCGCGGGCCGTGCGCGGACGCAAGCCGTTCGTCACGGCGTTCCCGAATTCCCAGGCCGCCTGGTGCATGAGACAGGTGGCCGAACGAACCGCCAAGCCGCACGCGCAGGACGCCGGCGACGAAGAGGCCGGCCGCGGATTCTTCAAACGGGTCGCCGGCCTGTTCAGCGCGATGACCTAGGGGCGCCGCCGCATACGCAAGGGGCAGACGATTCGAAGTCGGTTCACCGTGACGCGACAGCAGGGAATGGTTGGAGTTGGACACACAGGACACGAAACGACAGGAGCTGGCCATGATCGGGCGAATCTGCGCGGCGACGCTGGCATTACTGTGCTTTGCCGCCGTCTGCCTGAACGGATTGCGCGAAGGAAACTCCTTCGGATCCGTCATGGGGCGATCCCTGGTGGCTCTGGTCGTCGGCGGCGTCGCAGGCCTGGCCGCGGCGGCCGTAGTCCGCCGCATCATTCAAGACGAATTCAATCGCACTCAGCGTCGCGATAGCGCCGCCGACAGTGCGGCTCCGAAAGACAAGGCGGCCGCCCGTAGCGCCGCCGAACGAAAGAGCGAATCCGCGGGGTCCACGGCTGGATCCGCGGCACGGTAAGAGGCCGGTACTCTGGCTTTTTGGCGAGGATGAAGCATGGCACGAGCAAGACGACGGGTCGATATGGTGCAGCCGGTACGGACGCTGACGGACGACCAGGTCCGGGACCTATGGAAAAGCTACCGCGCCAAACCCGATCTGAAGACACGCAACCAACTCGCGGAGCACTATTTACCCATTGTTCGATACACCAGCGAGCGACTCTACGCCAAGCTGCCCGACGAGGTCGATATCAATGACCTCTACCAGGACGGCTTCCAGGGGCTGCTGGACGCCATCGAGTCGTTCGACATGGAACGCGGCGTCAAGTTCGAGACCTTCTGCGCCGCACGCATTCGTGGCGCCATCCTCGACAGCCTCCGTGCCAACGACTGGGTCCCGCGACTGGTCCGCGCCCGCGCCAGCAAACTCAACGAGGCTCGCCAAGCGCTCGAAATCAAACTCAGCCGCGCGCCCAACGACAAGGAACTCGCCGAATACATGGGCCTGTGCACCGAGGAGTACGAACGCCTCGTTCGCGACGCCAACGCCACCGGCGTCATCAGCCTCAACCGCAAGTGCTACGAGACCGACACCAACAAGGATGTCCACGAAATCGACATTATCGAGGACAAACGCGGCGAGAATCCTCTTCACAAGATCCAGCGCGACGACCTCCGCAAGCTCATTACCAAGGGCCTCTCCAAAAACGAACGCCTCATCGTCCTGCTCTACTACTACGAAGAAATGACTATGAAGGAGATCGGCGCCACGCTCGACCTGAGCGAATCCCGGGTCAGCCAAATGCACTCCAGCATCCTGGCCCGCCTGCGGCCGCTGCTCAGTAGCCGCAAGCACGAATTTGCCGTCTGAGACGCCCATCCGCGGCATACCAACAGGCCGATTCCGCGACGGAGTCAAGTTGTATGCCCGGATATGACGATAGGTGCGGCAGATGACGGGCTCCCGCGGTAAGCCGCAGGCACGCGGCCCAGTGGAGACCGCGTGCCGGCGACCGAGTCCGTCGGCCTGGGAGGTTCTCGTGTCGGACATCGGCAGCGGCATCGTCGGCTCGTTCAATCAGGCTCATCAGGCCTCGCGCCATGCCGAGTCCGAAAACGCCCGCGCCCGCCGTAGCGAGCAGTCCCAGGCCCGCGAAGCCCGCCAGCGGTTCATCGCCGCCCAGGAGGCCGTCGAGGCCGCACAAACCCTCCGACAGCGACGCATCGACCCCGACAAGGACAACTCCGCCGGTCGCGACGCCAGAGACCAGTACGAGGCACACGACGAACTGACCGACGAGCGCCGACGCAGGCAGGACGATGCCCCGACCCAGGCTGCCGCAAACTCCGCCGAAGCCTCTGCCCAGCCTCCTGGCGAGCCAGACTCAAATGACAACGATTCCGGACACCTCATCGACCTGAAAGCGTGAGTGGTGCGGAATTTTTCGTACGCGCGTGCCAGGGCGTTCCCCGTCGCGTGTCTCGTTTCACACAGAAGCCGCCAACGGTCATTCCGGCTCCATGAAAGATTGGGTGTGTTTATTTTTATAAACACTCGGTTCTGGTCGTAACTAATTCCGCGCAAAGGTGTTACTGTTTGGATAAGTGCATTCTCGACGGGCTTGCCCCTTGCGCGCGATTTGCTCTTTCCGACAGCCTGTGTTAGAATAGTATGAAGCCAATAGGCTGTGTGTTAGCTGCTCGTGTATCCTGCATGTTGTGTCTTTTCGTGCTGTTTGCGCCGTGCCTGGTGATGCCGTTGCGACACCCGTCGGTGGCTCATCGGCGTCTGGCTCTGTTGCGGTGGACGTATGTCCTCATTGGCTGATACAGTGCATGGGACGCCGGAGCACGAACGACGACGTTATCCGCGCCGTATTGTGCCCATGCACGTGGTCGCAGTCGTCAATGACGATTCCAGAAAAGATTCCAGCCGGGTGCTTCATGTGCAGGTTAAGGATATCAGCAGGGGAGGCATCTGTGGCGTGGTGGACAGCGAACTGACGGGAAACGAGCAGATCGTTGTCTTTTTGCCCGTCGGCGATGCCGGCGCGGGACGTGATGTGCGGGGACGTCTGACACGTTGCGAGCCCGTTGAGAGCCGTTTTCGTATCGGAATGGCGTTTCTTGATCCCATGGAGGGACCGGCCGGGCAGGTTTTCTGAACAGGCCGCTTGGTGCCGTTGGCCGTTGTCTGCCAAAGGGTTTCGACTGGGGATGGGCTGGCGCACGGCCGTCTTGGACGGCTGTTGCACGCGGGAAGGTGGCTCGTTATTGCGGAATCCGAGGTATTCTTTTTGCCAATCCCGCGAAAGTAGTTCATACTCTGTATGATAAATCCTGATGTTCGGACGACGGGTGTCCGATAACCTATCGAGTACGCCTCTAGGAGGGGGCAGCCGACTCGATACCAAGCCAGGGACCCGAGGGGTGGCATGGGGGAAGTCGCCGTAATGAATCCGGTCAGCCCGATGCAGTCGCGTCTGGGGAGCGAACGCCGGCAGTTCAGGCGTTTTCCCATACGTCTTCCCGTCAAAGCCAGGCGAGACGACCTTCTGGGGCATTCCGACAGGCCTGTCGCGGAGCCTGGACCAGAGGCGATTATCAGCATTGATGTGAACGATTTTTCGCTCGGCGGCCTTCGCGGCCGAACCGGCGTCGCTCTGCGCTGTGGCGAAGCCCTGACCGTTCACATGCCGCCGTTCGGCACACGGCCGGAAATCGATGTCACGGGACGCGTCACACGCTGCCAGAGAATCGACAAGAGTTTTGATATCGGCGTCGAATTCTGTCAGACCAACGCCGCTCCCGACACGTCGCCGTGGCTTCGGCTACCCGAGCTTTTCTACATGGCCGGCCAGATGACCCGACGCGATAACTCGTAGCCGCCCCGCGGTTGACCAGAATTGCTGGCAATGACCAATGACACTGTCCGTCGCCATCCCGCGGCGGACGTTTTTTTTCTGAAGTTCCGCAGGGTCAGTAAGATCAGAGCATTCCGTTGAGGATGACAACCAGCAATGACAGGTCGCCCGGCTCGGCGCCGCCGTTGCGATCCAGGTCGAATCGCAGGGGGTCGATCTCCGCCGGGGTCGCCATGCCGTTCAGCCGGTTGACCAGCAGGCTCATGTCGGTCGGTTCGGCGCCGCCATTGGCGTCGATATCACCAAGCTTCACACACGTCATCGGCACCGCGACGACCGTCGGGGTCGGACACAGGTTGCCCTGGCAGATGATCTCGATCACCAGCGGTCCCCAGGCTCCCAGGGCATAGTCGCTTCCATAGAGTGTCCAGCGGCCTAGCCCGGCCTCGGCCACGATATCCACTTCGCCCGTCCCGCTGCCCGGTTGCTTCCGCGCCGTAAAGGTCACGCCGGTGTTCCCATTGAGGTCCAGCACGGTGGCCGTCAGTCCCACCCGGTGACCGCCGTTGGCCAGCGACGCCGGGATGTTCTGGTACACCCAGCGACGGTCGTCGTCCGTGGACGCCTGGATCAGCGGCGGCCCAGCGTCGCGGACCTCGAACCGCGTCAGCGGGTCGCCCACCACGATGTTCTGCCACGACAGCACCGGCAGACTCGCATACGCCGCCTCGACGAAAGTCCAGCCCCGGTTCAGCATCCGGTCGTACAGAATTTCGTTGTCGGCCACCGAGAACGTCAGCGGCTCCCACACGTGAGCCAGCGCCAGCGTCCCGCCAATGCGGATCCAGTCCGCCGCCTGCCCCTGTGTGTCGTGCGGACGCCAGTCTTCCCAGTAGCGGCCGTTGAAACTTTCGTACGTGTTGAAGACGGCTCCCGGCGACAGCGAAAACGACAACCACGTCAGAACGTAGGTGGCCGGTACCGTGAAGGGGTTGTGATTGCGCCCATAGCCGGCATAGCCCAGCACCGGCAGCGGCGCCGTGGTCACGAACACCGCGTCGGTCTCGTCGTAGATGACGCTGAACCCCGCCGCCGTCAGTACGTCGCGAGCCTCCGGGAAGTCCACACCTTGGCTGTATGGCGCATCGTCGTCCAGCGACTGATCGTCGCGGTCGATGACGAACGTCACGCCTTGCCGCACGATCGGAATCGTGCCGCCGCGGTTCAGTGCGGCAATCGCCTCCGCGGCCGTGTAACCGGTTAGCCGGGCCACCAGATAGATGTCCCCGGAGGTCAGTTTCTCGGCTGGCGAGCCCTTACCGTTTTCCCATCCGCTCCGGATCGTCACATACGTCAAGGCGCTCTTGGTTGTTGTGGCGTTGTCGCGCGCGTAGGTGTCAATCCGCTGGGTTGCGGCGTGATACGGGTTGCGGACGTGGTTGTTGGCGTAGTTCCACGGTTCCGGCGTGATGCCGGCCATGAGCGGCTGGTGCAGCATCGCCAGGTCCGAGTCCACGGCGGCCGCGTCGAACCGGCCGGCGCTGTACTCCGCGAGCATCATGTTCGGCAGGTCGCCGTAGCCGGGCGTGTCAAAGTCGTCGATCCGCCGCGGCACGCCTTTGGTCGTCACCAGGACGCGAATCTGCTTGTAGAGGGGTTCGCCGTTGAACTCGGTCGTCCGCAGATACGTGTCCAGGGGGACGCGCAGCTCGGATTCGAACGCGGCTCGCGTGATGGTTGCGTCGGTGGTGCCGGCGTAGGACCACACGTGAACGCCGGGGTACTTAGCCAGGTACGCGTCGCGGATGGCCAGCGAGTCGGGGCTGTTCTCGTTGACGATGAGCAGCACCTGCTGCGGTCCCAGGTCGGCCAGGGCAGGACACACGGCGGCCAGCGCCAGCGCGGCGGCCAGACAGAACCTTACGGCAGACCGACAGAACATCAAGCCTACCCCTCTGGACATAACCAGCGGCCTTCGGACGTCCCCATCGCGACAGCCACGGCGTCCTCCGACAGGGGGGCGGGGAACCTTCCGGGCGCACAGGCCGCCATGGCGGTTATCCATAGGGATTATAGTCCAGAAACAAGGATCGGGCAAACGGATCTCCAGCGGCGGGTGCATTAGCATTCTGAGGCTGTGCCGTGGCACGGGCCTATGGTCTGTCAGTTGCAGGCATAGGCCCCCACCCGCCTTCCCCGAGACGTTGACGGCCCCGGAATACGCCCGCCGCGGGGCCCCGGCCCCCGCCGGGGCCCCCCCCGGGCCCCTGCCCCGCCCGGCGGCGGGGGGGGGGGCGTCGTCGGCCGCGGTGGCGATGGGGCGTTTCGTGATTGCATGTAGCGGAGCTTCTTCATGGCGCAACCTTGCGGCAGAGTGTATCTGGTCGGCGCCGGGCCGGGCGACCCGGGGCTGCTCACCCTGCGCGGCGCCGAACTGCTGGCCCGGGCCGATGTGGTGGTGTACGACCGGCTGGTTCCGGCCGAGATACTTGCCATGGCAAAGCCCGACGCACGGCGAATCTTTGTCGGCAAGACGCCGGGACACCCGGGCACCAGCCAGGACGAAATCAACGCGATCCTCATTCGCGAAGCCGGTCGCGCCGCTGTGGTCGTGCGGCTCAAGGGCGGCGACCCGCTGGTCTTCGGACGCGGAGGCGAGGAAGCCATCGCCCTGAAGCAGGCCGGCGTCCCCTTCGACATTGTTCCAGGCATCACCGCGGGCATTGCCGGTCCGGCCTACGCCGGCATTCCCGTGACCCACCGCGGCATGACCAGCAGCGTTGTTTTCGTCACCGGCAACGAGGATCCGACCAAGGCCGAGACGCACCTCGACTACGACGCGCTGGCCCGCATCGGCACCGTCGTCTTCTACATGGGCGCGGCACGCCTGCGGCAGAACCTGGCGCATCTGGTGGCTGCCGGCCGGTCGCCGCGGACTCCTGCCGCCATCGTCCAGTGGGCCACCACGAGTCGCCAAAGGACCATGGTCGGCGACCTCGGTACGCTGGCCGAACGCGCCGAGGCCGCCGGCATGGCCGCTCCTTGCATTGTCGTTGTCGGCGACGTGGCCGCCCTGCGAGAGCAGATCGCATGGCGCGAGACCCAGCCGCTCTTTGGCCGCACCATCCTCGTCACACGGAGCCGGCGACAGGCCGGCGAACTGACGGCCGCCCTGCGCGACCTTGGCGCGAGGATCATCGAGTTGCCGACCATCGAGATTCGTCCCGTCGAATCGTCCGAGCCGGCCGACGCCGCCCGACGCCTCGACCGGTTCCAGTGGATCGTCTTCACCAGTCCCAACGGCGTCATCGAGTTCACGGCCTGCCTGTCTCGTTGCGGTCTGGACGTGAGGGCCCTGGCGCCGGTCAAGATCGCGGCCATCGGGCCCGGCACCGCGCGGCACCTGGCCGATATCGGTCTGCGGGCCGACCTGGTGGCCGAGCGGGCCATCGCCGAGTCGCTAGCCGACGCGCTGCTTGCCGCCGGCGTGGGGCAGGGCACCCGTGTGCTCCTGACCCGGGCCGAGGAGGCACGCGACGTGCTGCCCGAGCGGCTTCGTGCTGCCGGGGCCGAGGTGACCGACGTAGCCGTCTATCGCACGGTGGTGCCCGAGCAGGTGGACGCCGAGGCCCTGGCCGCCCTGGCCGATGGCGACGTGGACTTGGTGACGCTCACCTCCAGCAGCACCGCGCGACACCTGGCCGAGGTCGTCCGGGCCCACGGCGGCGACGCCTTGTTGGACCGTGTCCGGGCGTCGGCCCGGTGCTTCGCCATCGGACCCATTACCGCTCGCACCGCCGCCGAGTTCGGTTTCCGCGTTGTCGTCGAAAGCCCCGTCCACACCATCGACGGCCTGGTCGAGGCCATCCGCCGTTGGGCCGAGCAGAATCCCCTTTTTCCTGTGAACTCCGGCGGTTGCTGAGCGTCCTTGTCTGTAGCGGTGCAGCAACCGTCCCGCGTCGGGCGAAAGGATACCAGATGGCAAAGACCCTGGCCTGGACGTGTCTGGTCATCGGGCTTCTGATCATTGCGGTAAGTATTTTGCAGGCGATCCTGCTTCTGAACGGCTCGTCTCGCTCGGCAGGGGCGATGGCGGTGCTGGTCGGCTTCCGGGCATTCGCGGTGGCCCTCGGCGTTTCGCTGGTGGTCTTCGGCCGACGCAAACTCCAGTGGATTCGCGAAGAGGCCTCCTATGGCAAGGCCGCAGGAGGCCGCACGTGCAGCCATTTCGGCGACTTCGACGAGCACGGCATCCACGACGATCCTCGGACCTGACCGCCGCACACTGCCCGAACGACTCGGCCCGTGTGTCCGGTCCCGCCGGGCCGCTCTTTGCACTTGAAACCAGGGACGAAATCGCCTAGAATCCCTCGACCATCCGAGTTGGGCTTCCACTGCCGGAGGCCCACCGTTTGCCAAGCGGCGCCGTAGCCAAATTGGCTAAGGCAACGGATTGCAAATCCGTGATTTGTGGGTTCGAGTCCCACCGGCGCCTCCAGCCATGATCGGCCGCAAGTCAACGACTTGCGGCCGTTTTCCGTCTTGCCTCGACGGGGTTCTTGTGGCGAGGTGTTGCGGGTCGATTTCATGCCGGGGTTGATTACACTTGCCGCTCCCGCCCAGTCTGTGGAATAGCAAAACCACGCGGGCTGCCAGACGTCCTCCCCGTCAGGCGTGAGTGAGTCTTCTTGTCCTTTCGCGTGGCTGCAAGCAACCGTCCTGCCCTGCGATGTTGTGCCTCGGTGGCCGACGTGCTATCGGCGGGCCCGGTTACTGGGTCTCAAGGGCTCCTCCTCCTTTTCTTCTGCTGCCGGCACGGGGATTGGCTGCGGAGTGATGTTGATGGGACGTGGCGTCACATTCGGCCGCACCGTCGGCGACGGCACGGATGTCGGCGTCGGTGTTGGCTCCGGCACGGGCTGCGGCGCCAACTGCGGTCGTGGCGTCGGCGTGGGAGTGGTTTTCGGTTGCGTCGGCGCTACCGGGGCGGGCGTCGGCGCCGGGCGGGGCGTCTGTGGGATCGCGCGGTTGGCTGCCGGCGCCATCGTCTGTGCCGGCGACGGTTGCACGGTGTTCGCCTCCGGCGTCTGCACGACGTTCGGCCGCGGCCGCGGCTGCAGCCGAACGGTCGGTGCCGTGACTTCGGGTTCCGCAGGGGGCGTCGTCGGTGTCGGGGCTGCTGTGGAATCCGTTCGCACTTTTGGCGCCGTGGCGGTCGGGGCCGTTGTCGGCTGTGTCGTGCTCTTCGGCGCGGTCGGTGTTTTCGTGGCGGCAGCCGGCGGCGCCGTCGTCACCGGGGCAGGCCGGGCCCGCGTCGGCAACACGTTGTTCGGTGCAGGTTGCACCGCGTTCGGTGTCGGCTGATCCGCTTGCGGCGCGGTGTTGCGCGTCGTTATGGACGCCGGAGGTCTGACCGTCGGGGGGGTGGATCTGGCTGCGCCATGAGGCTGCACGGGGTGCATCCTCGTGGGCTCTGTCGGTTCCGTTGGCGTTGTCGGGGCGACCGTCGGTGTCGGCTCCGTCGTCTGCGCCGGCTGCTCGGGAACGCCTCGGGTCGGGCGGATGGGGGTCGTCGTCGGCGCGGTCGGCGTGGTCCTTACGGCAGGCTTGCCGAGGGTGGCGGGGCCGGTTGTCGCCTCAGGCGCCGCGGCCGGCGCCGTCGGACGCACAAGCTTCTGTGACTCCACTCGGCTGCTTTCCTGCCGCGGCGTCTGAACCTGTCGAGGGACCGTAATCGGAGCCGCCGGCGTCGCTGTGGCTTCCAGCTTCTGCCGCTCGCGTGCGTGGTGCAGCACCATCTTGCCATGGGCCGCGGCCATTTCCTGGTCGGTGCGGTTCAGCGGCGTCAAAGGCGCCCGAACCGACGCCGTCCGTTGGCCGGTCGCCGTCGCTCGCAACGGGGCGGCAAGGGTAGGCGTCGATACGGTTTGTGCCGCCCGGGGTTCCAGGGCCAGCTTCCGTTGTCCGGCCAGAGTGATCGGCGGACGGGCATCCGCATGCAGATACCGGTAATCATAATCCCGACGCAGGCGGTCTTCCCAGTGTGGGTCGTGGCGTCTGCGGTCCCACTGGTAATGGACCAGCACCGGATCGTGCCACCGATGGTCATGATGGTGACGCCAGAACCATGGCACGATCCCCATAGTCGTGAACCGCACCTCGAAGTAGTTGCCGAAGTAGTAATAGCCATACGCCGGCCGGGAGAACAAACACACCGTCAGCACGCTGGTCTCGATGACCACCGTCGGCCGGTACAGAACCACCGGACGCACGAACGTTTTCGGACGGAAACGGACCGGGGCGAAGATCACGCCGCGCCGCTCAAAGGGATAGTCCCAGTAGCCGGCCACATAGACGTATCCGCGCGGCGTCCAGAGGTAATGCGGCGGCACCCACACCCAGTCGGCACGGGCGATCATCCATCCGCCGGCCTGCCAGACGTATCGCCCTCCCACATACACCCATGTGCCGGGCACCCACAGGTAGTCCGGCCCCGGCGCGGCGGAGCTGGGCCCCGACTCCAGGCTCGCCGGCGGCGCGGGCAGATACTGCACGACGCCGACGTTCTTGCGCTTCCAGAAGCCGCTGACCCACTGGTACCCATTGGCCACCGGCGTCCAGTATCCGGGCACCCACTCGCAGTCCGGCGGCGCGTCGCGCCACAGGCCGCTGATCCAGACGAAGTCGTTCTGTTCCTCGTCCCACCACCAGTAGCCCGGTATCCAGATGACGTTGTTGCCGGCCGGTTTCATCTCGGGCGGCAGTTCCTCGACCGGCGCCGGCGGCGCCTTGGTGATGATGATACCCGGCTGCGGATTGTAGGCGATGAGCTCGCCGTAGGCCTCATGCAGCCGACCGCGCGTCAGCACGTCGGCCTCGTCCGGCTCGACGGCAATGGTCTGCGTGGGCGACGGCAGCACCGGCACGAGGGCCGGGGCCGTCTCGATCATCGGGACCGTCGCCGGGGCCGCCGCGGGCTGCGGGGCAGGGGCCGGCGACGACGGTGCGACGGTTTCAGCCGTCGCTGCGGCCGTCTCAGGCACCGCAGCCGCCGGGGCCGGCTCTTGGATCAGGTCGGGCGGATTCGTCGGGGCCTCTGGTGTGCCGCCCGAAATCGGTCCCAGAACCACCGGCACGTAGGCCTCGTCGCGATTCTCGCAGCCGTGGATGGTTAGCAGAGCAGAGCCCACGCCCAACACGACGGACAAGCACACCAGCACACTGTTGGCTCCGGGGCGTTTCATGCGAGACTCCTTTCATCCGACATGCTGTGTCTTGCACCATTGTTCGTTGATAGGCGACACGTTCAAGGCGGCACGGTTTCCTGTCGTCGCTTTCTGCTGCGGCTGCACGCTCTGTATGGGGTTGCCTCCGTTACGAACCGCTAACTGCTCGGCACCTGCCGGAATAGTCCGGATTCTCTTGCGTTTTGCACCTCATCGGACTAGAATCATGATGTCCTTATTCACTGAAAATAGTAACGGATAATCCGTCAAACTATTGGCGAAATAATATCGAAGGAATCGCAGAAGTGACCGAAAAAATCGTATCAGAAGTTCTGGAAAAGGTTTACGGCATCGGTTTGAAAGCAAGAATGTTGGCCGAGTGGGTCCGGATTCATCGTCCCGTCCGCGACGATTATTCTGAACGGCAGATATTCACTCTCGAACTGATTCATGGCTTTGCGCCGATCACCCGAAAGGATCTGGGTATTATTTTCGGCATGTCGCCCAGTTCTGTCAGCGACATGGTCCGGCGGCTGGTGGACGATGGCTTGGTGACCGAAGAGAAAGCCGGCAACGACGCCCGCGAGAAGCCCCTGGCCCTGACCGAGCGAGGCGCCGCCTATCTCGATTCCGTGAGGAAACAGAACGCCATTCGATATCGGTATCTTTTCGACAGTGTGACGCCCGACGAATGGCGGACGCTCACCGCCATTCTTGACAAGGTCGATGCCGCCGCCAGGCGGCAGGTGGACGAGATGATTTTCGGGAAGTAGCCGGCCGTTTCCCGTGAAGCCTTGGGTCGGTCGGGTTGGCCCTCACGTTTGCTGGGGCGCAGACGCACCGCCGCACGGAGTTCGCTCGAACAGTCGCCGTATTCTGATCCGGCCGGGGGGGGGGACTGGTTATCCGGCGTCTGCGCCGACGCCTGATCGAGTAACGTCGCGGGGTCGGGAAGCCCCGGGTCGAATTGATCCACGGCAACCATCTCCACGAGGCGTCCCGGCGGTGACCGTCATGCCGTCGTAGTCAAGCCCTTCCCGTGAGGGAAGACGGCCACCCCGCACCGGGGTACCGTTGAATGCCCCCTGACGTTTTTTCTAGAGCCTTGGGCCGGTCGATGCGATGATGCTTGTAGAGTCGTCTCGGCTCGCCGACCGGAAAGGACCGTCTTCGTGCGAACCTGGAGCCTCAGCCTTGTTCTTGCGATCCTGCTGCTGCAGGCCTCGGCCGTGCGCGGCCAGGGCGGCGACGCTGCACGTCCATCGTTGCCCGTCGAGCGGCCGCCGGCACCGTCGGCGTCGCGGCGACTGACCATGGACCAGGCCCAGGCATGGCACGGGCGGCACCCCCGATTGCTCCTGACCGCCGAGGACGTTGCCGCACTTCGTGCCCGTCGCACCACCCAGCCCTACGACCGCATCGCCGAGATGTTGCTTCGCCGCGCCGACGAGCACATGGCCCTGGCGCCTGCCGACGTCGGCAAGGCGGCGGTGACAGGGCCGGACCCCATGCCGCACGTGCTCCAGCGGTTGGCGATGGCGGGTGTGCTGACCGGCGATCGCGCCTATAGCCGCAAGGCTATTGCGATGTTGGCGGCCCTGGGCGAGCAGGGCTACCCGCGGCGCGACCGCAGCGTGGCCGGGGCAGGGGACTTGGCCGTCGGTCTGGCCCTGGCCTACGACTGGACGTACCAGGTTATGACGCCCGCCGAGCAGCGGACTATTCAGCGGCAGCTTGCCGCTCTGGCTGCCGAGATCCAGGCGTCGATGTCGCCCGACGGCGGCGCCTTCGGCAAACTGGCGGCCCAGGAAGGCATGGCCGGTCACCATGCCGTGGCGCTGGGCGGCGGCGGGCTGGGGCTGCTGGCCCTGGCCCTGCGCGGCGAGGCCCATTACCTTCAGAGCAACGCCTGGCAAGCCACCGCCGAGGCGTGCCTTCGCGCCTACTATCGCGACGCCTTCGGCAGCGACGGAGCGGGCATCGAAGGTTTCGAGCTGACCCTGCGGGCCCTCGGGGCGGCATTGCCCTGCACGATCGCGCTGCGGCAAATGGACGGCGTGGACCTGGCCTCTGCCACGGCCCTCGGCAGCGTGCCGGTCTGGGCCGCCTACGAGTTGCTTTCCGGGCCGGCCACCCTGCCGGCGGGCGAGTCGGGCGGCGACCTGGGGTCCCAGGACGCCATGGCCCTGATGTTCGCCGCGTGTCCCGATAACGATGCGCACGCCTGGCTCTACGACGTGACCCACGGGAGCCGCGGCAGGGCGTCCTTTGGCCGGGCGGCCGTCGGAAATCCGAGTTTCGTAGGTCCCGGCGCCGGCGACGTGATGACGCTCGTGGCCTACTGCGGCGCGCGGCCCGACGCCCAGCCGCCCGCCTTGCCGCCGGCAAAGCAGTTCCCCTCGGCCGGTCTGGCCTACTTCCGCAGCGGCTGGGGCGACCCGGCCGGCGATGCGGTGGTTGCTTTCCGCTGTCTTCCGCGGCCGCACCTGGGCCGCTGGCACTTGGACGTCAACCAGTTCATCTTCCACGCATACGGCTGGGGTTGGGCCATCGACAGTGGACCTGGTTGGGACGTGATCGACGCCGAGCCGACCCTGACGGCAACGGTGGGCGTGGCGGCCCACAACCTGTTTCAGATGGACGGGCGCGAGGCGGCCGCTCCCTGCGGTCGCACGCTGGCGTTTTTGGACGACAACGCAGGCTGGGGCCTCGTCATCGGCGACGGCAGCAATGCCATGGGCGTCAAGACGTTCCGCCGGTATCTGGTTGTCGGCAAACGCGACGGACGGCCGCGCTACGTCGTCGTGATCGACGAGATCGACCCCGCCCCCGTGGGCGAGGCCGCCGCGACCCCCGGCGAGCCTCCGGTACACCAGTACCGTCATTTCCTGCACACCGGCGCGGGCAACCGCGTGACCCTCTCCGGCCGCGTAGCCACCCTGACCACCCCCGACGGCGGCACCGGCCTGTTTGCCGTGGTCTCGCCGCCCGAGGCGACGCTTAAGGTCGCCGACTTCCGAACGCACGCCATGGGCACGCACCCGCGGATCGAGGTGCAGCACGCGACGGCAGGCCGATTCTACTTCGTGGCCGTCCTGATTCCCCGCGCCGCGGGGGACGAGCGGCCCATTGCCGTCCGCCCCGAGGGCCGCCCCGGCCCGGCCATCACCTTTCGCGTTACGGCCGACGGCGTGACCGACCGCGTCTGTGTCCTGACCACGCCCGAAGCCCGGCCGCCGGACGGGTTCGGCACGGCCCGCCACCGCCTCCAACTGTCCCGCGGCGACCTCACGCAATCCCTTCTGTTCGACCTGGAAGAACCCGGCCACGACGCCCCGTCCGCCGCGGATTCCACACCCGACGCCAACCCCAAACCAGCCCCCTGACTCATTTTCAGGGGATTCCTTCAAACAAGCCAGCCAATGCGTGCGTGATAATACAGCATACGCGCTCGTTTATTACATCGGCCGCGTCTCGCGGCGCCCATATTTCGTGGGTCATTTGTCCACAAAAAGTGACGCGTTTTTTGACCGGTTTCGAGATTCGTGCTATATTTGTATTGACACCGGGGATTACACATCGCGTCGCGTCATTCTGAAATCCCATTTTGGACGTCAGTACACCACCCAACACGTCTTTCGGAGGGGTACCTATGAGGTACATCGCAAGCTTGGCTATCGTCTTGTTTGTGGCGACGGTCGGCCAGGCAGGGCTCGAGTATTCCGGAGCCGATCTGTCGGTCGGCGGCGCCGGTACGATGACCATTGCCGCCAAGAACGGCTCGACCACCCTGTGGGAGCTGGACATCGTCCGGGCGGCGACCGGCGGAACGAAGTTCCTGCGTTTCGTGGACGCGTCCGGATACAATTACGCGTCATCGAATGTCCTGGGTTTCGGTCTGTGGAACATCCAGAACAATGGTACAGCGACCATGACGAGCTGGACCGAAATCGAGAAGTCGGCCAGCCGCTATGTCTTCGAGACCACCCACACGGAAGGGACCTACTTCCAGGTGACGACCCGGTACACAATCAACATGAGCGATGCCACCGGGACCTCCTGGACGGCGGTGAACACGGTGACGAACACTGACGCGGCTGCCCGGACGCCCTACGGCCTGATGAACTGGCGGCTTGGCCTGAACGCTGGTACGGGATACCACAGCACGAATGGTTATACTCTCAACGGCACCAGCGGCATGGCCGACCGGTACCAGAGCAACGGGGTGGACGTTGGTCCGTGGCTGGTCAACGAGAACGTGGACTTTGGTGCGGCCGGCTTAGTCCCGACCGACACGCTTCACGGCCGCGCGACGGTGCTGGACAATGCGGCCTCGCAAAGCCTGGGCATGACGGCAGGGTTGGTCTTCGAGGTCGGTAGCGACACCATTGCATACTACCCGGCCGCAGGCATCGGCAATGCCGAGAACAACGCATCCTACACGACGTTGTTTATCGAGGCGACGCCTCGGGAATTCATGGGCACGAAGCGTGCGGATCACGTGGCTCTTCAGCCTGGCCAGTCGTACGTCGGCAACATGTACCTGAACACGAACATCGTGGTTCCTGAGCCGGCGACGATGGGGCTTCTGGGCCTGGGTCTGGTGGGCCTGGTGCTTCGCCGGAAGCGGTAAGTCGCAACTCCCACGTCGCCGTATGGCGGCGTGACGGTTACCGCGGGTCGGTCCGAGTGCGTGCGGGCCGGCCCGCTGTGCTTTGCGCCCCGTGTACCCGCGGCGATTTCTCAGAACTCTTCGGCGACGCGGCGGACGGTACGGACCCAACGGCCGACGCGCGTCGGGTCGTTGCAGAACGTGTGCGTGTCCTTCAGAATCATCTCCACGCAACAGCCCTTGGCGATCCGCAGCGTCTCGCGCGTGACGCGCTCGACCTCGTCCCACGCCGGGGCCGGGGCGCAGACCATGGCAGGATTGGGTTTCCACGAGAAGATCGCGCGGCCGCGGAGTTTTGCGGCGGCGGTCTCGCGGTTGCACCATGGCGACACCGACACGCGGCGCAAGTGCGGCACATGCTCCAACAACAGGTCGAAACGCTTGTCCAGCGGTTCGCAGCATCCGTAGCAGACCAGGCCGAACCGCCGCATTAGCGGCAACTGGTACGGCAGGATGAACTCGGCAAACTGATCGGGGCCGACGCCGACGGTCTCCTGGCTCTCGGCAAGGCACCACATATCCCTGGGCCGCACGAC
Source organism: uncultured Anaerolineaceae bacterium (assembly GCA_964500225.1). Lineage (GTDB taxonomy): Bacteria > Planctomycetota > Phycisphaerae > FEN-1346 > JAACEH01 > JAAYDY01. The sequence goes on from CAZCOA010000013.1 coordinate 29,408, forward strand.
ACCGTCGAAGTCGGCCGCCGGCAGCTCGTCGGTGCACCCGACGCCGCCGGAGCCGACGTAGTCGTCGGGTCCGTTGTTGAGGGACAGCACGCCGGCCTCCTGGCAGACGTCGATCAGGTGCATCATGTCGTCGCGCAGCAAAGCCATCATCCGGTGCAGGAACTCCGGGCGGTCGTACATGTCGAACATGATCTGGTCGAGGCCGCGCAGAAACACCAGGTCCTGCGTCAGGCCGACGGTCCACCAGAGCATGCCGCCAAGGCGGACGTCGAGCAGGTCGCCGAACAGGTCGGCGGCCAGGGCAAGCCGCCGCTCGGTTTCCTCGCGGTCCACCTCGACGGAGCGGATGTGGAGCTTGTCGAAATCGGCCTCGGCCTTCACGGGCGGATCCCAATGGAACGAACCGGCCTCGTCGGTCCGGTCTCGGCGCTCCTGAAGTCCGAAATCGCCGACGCGCACCACGGGCCGCACGTTCAGCCGCCGCGTGATCGGCCAATCGTCGCCGATGTGGTCGATGCGAAACACCGTGCACCGCAGGTGGTGCTCCCACTGCCGGAGGACCGGGTCGCTGCACACGCACAGCGACTCGGGCGCCAGTTCTCGCCAGCCGCCCTCGGGAAAGGCAAGCACCATGGGCCGCTCGGCGTCGAGGCGGTTAAACCGCCGCCACAGGTCGGCCAGGTGGGTCTGTGCCGGGTCGGCGGCGGCCTCGGCCACGCGGGCCGCCAGACGCCTCAGGGTATCGCGTTCGTTTGGTGCGATGATCACGGCCTTCTTCTCCTGCTGTCGCTTGTGGTGTTGAACACCACATTCAACACATTCTATGCCGCATCCGGCCGCACCGATACAATCATGCCTGACGAGGCAGAGGGGCGGCATGGCCAAGAAAGCGGGGGGCAGGCCCATGATGTCGGCGTGGCCTCATGAAAGCGGCCTGACAAGAACAGACGGCCGGGCGTGCGAAGAGAGTGTGGAAGGGGAGGGTTCTGTGGCGACGGTTTCAGAGGTTCGGATTCGCGACACGCACTTCCGCCCCGTCCGCGGCGACGGACGATGGGTGCTCTATTGGATGACTGCCCATCGGCGGGCGGCATCGAACGTCGCGCTGGACCGGGCGGTGGGGTGGGCGCGGCAGCTCGGGCGGCCGCTCGTTGTTCTTGAGCATCTGCCGTGTGGCCGGCGATGGGACACGGACCGCTCGCACGCCTTCGTGCTCCAGGGGATGGCGGACAACGCGGCCGCCATGGCAGGCGCTGCGGCCCTGTACTATCCGTATGTGGACCGCCGCGCCGGCGACGGCGAGGCTTTGGCGGCGGCCCTGGCTGCCGAGGCGTGCGTCGTGGTGGCCGACGAGTTTCCGGACACCACTCATGCGGCCCTGGTGGCGCGTCTGGCGGCCAAGTGTCCTGTGTTGGTGGAAGCCGTGGACGCCAACGGAGTCCTGCCGCTCGCGGCGGCGGATCGGGCCTATCCGACGGCCCATGCCTTCCGCCGGTTTCTTCAGCGCACACTGCCCCAACATCTGGACGAACGGCCGCAGGCCAACCCTTTCGCGCGGCTTGTGCTGCCGACGTTGCGGTCGTTGCCGGCGTCGGTGACGCGTCGCTGGCCGCGAGCCTCGCCGAGTTTGCTACGCGGCAGCCGAGCCGCGCTGGCCGAGTTGCCGATCGATCACACGGTGGCTCCGGCGGCGACCACCGGCGGGCGCACAGCCGCGCTGCGACGGCTCAAGGCGTTTGTCGCCGAGCAGTTGGCGCGCTATGCGGACGACCGCAACCATCCGGACCTCGACGCCACGAGCGGACTGTCGGCCTACCTGCACGCGGGGCACCTTGCGGCCCACGAGGTGGTTCAGGCGGTGCTCGACAGTCAGGAGTGGTCGCCGCAGCGGCTGTCGCGACGGGCCACGGGCAGCCGCCAGGGATGGTGGGGCGTCGGGGCATCGGCCGAGGCGTTTCTCGACCAGGCGGTCACGTGGCGCGAGCTCGGCTTCAACATGGCCTGGCATCGCGAGGACTACGACCGTTACGAAAGCCTGCCGCCATGGGCGGCGCGGACGCTCGGCGATCACGCCAGCGACCGCCGCGAGTATTGCTACACGCTGCGCGAGTTCGAACAGGCCGGCACACACGATCCGTTGTGGAACGCCGCCCAGCGGCAGCTCGTCCGCGAGGGACGGATGCACAATTACCTGCGGATGCTCTGGGGCAAGAAGATTCTCCAGTGGACCCGGCGGCCGCAAGAGGCCCTGGAGGTGATGATCGAGCTGAACAATCGCTATGCGCTGGACGGCTGCGACCCGAACTCGTATGCCGGCGTGTTCTGGGTGCTGGGACGGTACGATCGGGCCTGGGGGCCCGAGCGGCCGGTATTCGGCAAGGTGCGGTTCATGAGCAGCGACAACACGCGACGCAAGGTGCGCGTGAAGGACTACCTGGAACGCTACGGTGACGCAGAGTGAGGAGCCATCGATGGTCGGACGGTTTCTGCTGCTCGGCGAGGACAAGGTGCAACGAGCACGGCGCCGGCCGGTCGCGTGGAGCCACTGGTGATGCCATGCCGTGGGGCTGGGTGCCTGCGGTCGCGGTACTGTATGGTCGCATGCGCGATGATCACTCGTGTCGCAGGGCGACGATGGCGTCGAGCTGCGCGGCCCGCGACGCCGGATAGATGCCGAACGCCAGGCCGATGACGACGGAAATCGAGACCGAGACCAGAAGCGACCACGCGGTGACGACGGTCTTCTGATTGGCGAAGTACTCGATGCCCCAGGCGATAAAGTAGCCGGCGGCCAGCCCGATGAGGCCGCCGAGAAACGAGATGACGACCGTCTCGACGAGGAACTGCATGATGATGTCGCGTTTCTTGGCGCCCACGGCGCGACGGACGCCGATCTCGCGCGTTCGCTCGGTGACGCTGGCGAGCATGATGTTCATGATGCCGATGCCGCCCACCAGAAGGCTGATGGCGGCGATGGCGCCGAGCATGATGCTGAACCGGCGGCCGGCCTCTTCAGCGGCGCGGATTTGCTGCAGTGGCACGGTCATCGTGTAGTCGGTCTTCTTGTGGTACCGTTCGAGCATCGCGCGCACGGCCCGCGAGGTTTCGAGCACCTGGGACACGTCGTCGCAGCGGACCTGGATTTCGTGGAGTTCGACGGTCTCCATCGACTGGCTTCCGGACTCGATGTTCGTGATCGTCTCGCCGAACCGGGTCCGGGCGGTTGACAGGGGAATGTAGATTTCCAGGTTGGCGTCGGTCTGCTTGGCCTCGGCGGCGCCGCCGTTGGCTGAGGTGCTCGGCGTACCGCGATGGGCCATGACGCCAACCACCCGATAGTAGGACGAGTCGATGCGTATGGCCTTGCCGACGGGTTTCTCGTAGCCGAAGAGCCGGGCGGCCACTTCGCTCCCCAGCACGCAATGGTTATACTGCCGCCGCTCGTCCAACTCCGTCAGAAACCGCCCGCCGGCCAGGTCCGCATGGGCAAGGTCTGATGCCCACGGCACAGTGCCCACCACATCGGCGCGCACGGAGCGGTGAAGGTACCGGACGGTGCGCGAGATGCGCCGTTGCGGCACCACGACCTCGACGTGGGGCAGGGTGCTCTCGATCCGTTCGGCGTCGGAGTATCGCAGGCCGTACTCGATCGCGCGGCTGCCGCTGGAGGAGGAGGCGACGTCCGTCGGCTTCACACTGCGCAGAAGGATGTTCGTGGCCCCGAGTCGGCGGAACTGCTCCTGGGTTTCCTGGCTGGTGCCCTCGCCGATGGCCAGCATCGAAATCACCGCACTGACGCCGCACAGGATGCCCAGCATCGTCAGCAGCGAACGCAGCGCGTGCTGTTTCAGGCTGCGCAGGCCGAGGCGGACGATTTCGAGGCTCTTGTAGGGAAGCATGACGTTGACTGACGCTGCGGCGCATCCTGCCGCCGCTGTCGATCTCCTCAGTGTTCGGTGATACGATCAATCCGGCCGTCGCTCAGATGCACCTCGCGCTTCGCGCAGGCCGCCACGTCGTTTTCGTGTGTCACCATGATGATGGTACGGCCCTGTTCGTTCAGCCGCTCGAACAGAGCCATGATCTCGTGCTGCGTCGCCGAGTCGAGGTTGCCCGTCGGCTCGTCGGCCAGGATGATCAGCGGATCGTTGGCCAGGCTGCGCGCAATGGCGACGCGCTGCTGCTGGCCGCCCGACAACTCATTCGGCCTGTGCCGCAGCCGCTCGGCCAACCCGACCTCCTCGGCCAATTGACAGGCCTTCTCGCGGCGCCGGTGCGCCGGCACCCCCTGATAGAACAGCGGCAACTCGATGTTCTCCTGCACCGTGAGTTGCGCGATCAGGTTAAAGCTCTGGAATACGAAGCCGATGTACCGGCCGCGCACGTCGCTGAGTTCGTCATCGTCCATCTGGGCCACGTCCTGGCCGCCCAGAAGGTACTGACCCGAGGTCGGCGTGTCCAGACACCCCAACAGGTTCAGAAAGGTGGACTTGCCCGAGCCGCTGTGGCCCATGACTGCCGTGTAACTGCCTTCGTCAAAGGTCAGCGACACGTCGCGCAGGGCGTGAACCGTCTCGGGACCCACACGGTAATCCTTGCAGAGATTGCGGACTTCGGCCAGGGTCACAAAGCGCCTCCGTTATCTCGCGGCGGAGCATTGCGCGGCCGCCGATTCTGACGAAGCGGGCGGGCATCGCCCTCGGGCCGGGGCGCTGCCGCGGCACCCTGCTCGCCGCGGGCATTCTCCTGCCGCAGCGAAGACTCGCTCGGCGCCGCACCGTCCGGTGTCTGTGCGGCGGGCGCCGAGACCTCTTCCGCCGGCGCCGGCACGTCCTGGGCTTCCTTCTTCGGCTCCTCCCACGGAATGGGCGGCATGACATCCGGCTCATAGAGCATCACGACCTCGCCTTCGGACAGCCCTTCCTCGATGATCACGTCCTTGTCGTTGGTCGCGCCGACCTTCACGCGGCGGATTTCCAGTGCGCCGCCCTTCTTCACGATGGCCGCCGTCTGGCCGCGCAGCACATGCACGCCCGTCACCGGCACCAGGAGCTTGTTCCGGATCACGTTGCAGACGATTTCCACCTGGGCGCTCATCCCCGGCTTCAGGCCCTCGGTCGTCTGGTCGATGCCCACGACGACGTTATAGACCTTCACGTCCGGATTGAACCATCGCTGGCTGTCGGCCATGACACCGATCTCGGGCGTGACCGTGCCGGTGTAGGTCCGGTCCGGGAACGCGTCGATCTTGATCGTCGCCGGTTGGCCGGGCGCCACGCGGTCGATCTGCGACTCGTGGACCTTCACGTCGATTTCCATCTGCGACACGTCGGGAAGCGTCATCAGCGTCTGGCGGTGGCGCACGGTGCCGCCCACTTCCGGAGGCCGCTGATCGCTCCAACGGTTGCCCGGCGTCCAATACACGATCATGCCTGCCTGAGGCGCCGTGATCGTCGTGTAGGCGATCTGCTCGCGGAGCTTTTTCACGCGGGCCTCCTGGATCTCGTAGTTGGCTTTCTTGGCGTTGCGGTCGGCTTCCTTCTGGGCCACTTCGCTATCCTGGCGGCGCTGGACGCGCTCACGCTCCGCAACGGCTTCTTCCCAGTCGCTCTTGAGTTTCGCCATCTGCTTCGGATAGTCATACTGCTCCAGCAGCCGCAACGACTCTTTCGCTTTCTCGTAGTCGATCTCCGCCCGCGTGACCGACAGCTTGTCGCTCTCCAGTTCCTCACGCGTGACGATGCCGTCCTTCTCCAGGTCGATCGTGTACTTCAGCCGATTCTGCGCCTGCACGAGCTCCTGCTCGGCGACCTTGATCTCCGACTCAGCCGTCTTTTTCTGCTGCGGCCAATCGCCATCACGGTACTTCTCGAAATCCATCTTGGCGAACATCTCGTTGAGTTCGGCCTTCTTCAGTTCGCTCTCGCGCGTGCTGAGCTGGATCGCCAGCGCCTCTTCGGCCGCCAGGTAGCTCGCCTTCAGCGTCTGCAGCTCGGCGTCCTCGCTGATCAGTTTCTCCTGGAGGTCTGCCGCGTCGAGTTTCACCAGCACATCGCCAGGCTGCACCTGCGTGCCCTCGGGCACCAGCTCGACGATAGTCGATGTGCCCTCGACCCGATTCAGGATTTCAGTACTTTTCTTGGCGCGCAGGTTGCCGCCCTCGGTCACCGTGATGACGAGGTCCCCGCGACGCACCACGGCGGTGCCGCCCGAGACCGCGTGCCGGGGGGCCTCGGCGCCCTTGGCGCTCAGCCACCAGGCCAGGCCGCCGATCCCGGCCGCAACAGCCAGCAGCAGCACAACGATCTTGCCCTTGCCGCGTCGGCCTCTAGAGATCCTCGCCGGTCCGGCTTGCAGGGCCGCCGGTTTCGTTGTATCCATTGAAGCGCCCTTCATGAATCTGTCCGTGTTCATCCACTTCCAGCAATTCCATGTCGCGTTGGAACTCCAGCCTCGCGATCCGGTGTGCCACCAGGGCCTGGCTCAGTGCGTTTTGCGCCGTCACCAGGGCGTCCTGGGACTCCAGCACGTCGCGTGTGTTGGCGCGGCCCGCGTCCAGCAGCTTTTGCGTGCTGCTGACCCGCCGTTTGGCCAGCTCCACGCTGTTCTTCTGAATCTCATAGGTCTGCTGCGTCGTCCGGAGCCGACGCAACGACTGCCGGATCGACTGCTTGATTGTGTCCACCTGCTCCATGTACGACCGCAGGGCCGCGTCGTAGTCGATCAGGCTTGATCGGTACGCGTTCCGCTCGTTCAGCCGGTCCAGCGGCAGGTCCACCTCCAGGCCGAACTCGTACAGCCCTTCGTGGAACATAAACCGTCCGGCGTGGGCCGGGGGCATGCTCCGCACATTCATGCCGCCCACCAGGCGGACGTCGCCCTTCAGCGCGTCGGCCGCCACGATCACGTCACGCTCGGCGTCTTCGATTCGTCCCAAGGCGTTTTTCAGGTCCAGACGCCGCGACAACGCCACCGCCATGGCTTCCTCGTAGCCCACCCGAGTCTGCTCCGCGATGCCCGCCTCCGCCAGGGCTGTCAGGTCATTGCCATCCAGCACCACCGGCGCGTCCGTCGGCAATCCCAGGAACACCTTGAACCCGTCGAGCTGGCGCTCGTAATCCTCCAGGGCGCTGAGGTAGCGGCTGTGGGCACGCAGATGGTCCTGACGCGCCTGGTCTACCTCGAACATCGGCAGACGACCCGCCTCGGCCAGTGCCATGGAACGTTTCAGATTCGTGCTCAGGCGATTGTAGTTGTCCCACTCGTTGCGCACCACGTCCAATTGCTGGAGCACGTTGTAATACCGGGTCGCCACGTCCACGCAGAACGACTTCTCGTACCGCGCAAACTCCCGCAGCCGGTACACGACGTTGTGTTGCGCCTGGATCAAGTGGTTGGCCACCACCAAGCGGTCGGCGTCGCGCCATAGCGGCTGCTCGATTGACACGCTCAACGCGCTCTCCAGCGTCGTCCCGAACTCGTCGTTCAGGTATTTCAGCCCCGTCACGCCCAGGTCCAATGCCACCAACGCCCCGGTCGTCAGACGCTGTGACAGGGTGAAGTTGCTCCGTGTCGCCAACGTCCGAAGCTGGTCCTCGCCCCCGGCGCCGTCCTTGGCGCGGATCACGTCGCCCGTCAGGCCCAGTTGCGGCTCGAAGACGTGACGCTGCGTCGTGTAGTCCAGCGCCGCCGCATAAACCAACTCCTTCTGCGTTTGGAAATTGCGGCTGTTGCGCTTGCCCAGCGTCAGGGCCATTGCCAGATTCATTTGCCGCAGAGGCGACTTGTTCCGGGCCAACTCGCTCTCGGCCATCATCTCCGGCAGTGCCGGCGCCAACGGCAACTCGCCCAGGATCTGCTCGGCCGTCATGTGCAGATTCCGCGACGGGCCGTCGTCGATGGTGAATGGGCGGTCGTAACCGAACTCGTGCTTATGTTCGTCCTTCAGCGTGGCGTACACCTGCCGATCCGCATCGGCCGCGTACCACTGCCGGCATCCGGAGCAGACCGCCATGGCCGCCGCAACAAGCCAAACACACAGCGCTCGCATGGAATCCCTCGCGCACATCACAGCCTGCCGGCGGTTAGAGGAGGGGCTCTATCTAGCAGTAAACCCCCCAATCGGCCCCTGGGACCGCGCTTTTCCCGATTTGCCCGCCGAAAGAACAACAATTCATTATCCTGCAACCGCACTTGCCTGTCCATGGTGCCTTTCGCCGTCCATCTACTTCCCTTTGCCGGCTCTGCTGCGGCCGCACGACCGCGCTAACAGAAACGGGAGGCCCGATCGGGCCTCCCGTCTGCCGTGTTCACTGGTGCTCGGTTGCCGGCATGCCGCCGTGCCAGATCACCGACGTGCCGCCAGAACCTCCGGGGAAACCGCGTTTCCGAGCTCCTTCTGTAGCGACACCAGGCGTTGCCGCTGGTCGGCCAGGGTCTTGTATAGAACGTCGGGAACCTCGATCTCACTGCGATAAATCTTCTCGATCCGGTCGATTTTCTCGATCAACTTGTCGCAGCGAATCGAGAAGAGCTGCACGTACAACTCGCGGCTGATATCCTTGTCGAGCAGCTCCTTGTACAGCGACGCCACATCCGCGTAGCACGGAATGAATCCGATCGGCGTGCGGATGGCCCCGGCCTCGCCGTGGATCCGACGTTCCATCCAGTGGACCCAGACCTTCTTGTCCAGCATTCCCGTCAGGTATTTGCCGTCGGGCCCGCGAAGGAAGTAGTTCACCGAAAAGATACGCGGCGCCGGCGATGCCTTGCTGCCGAATGCCAAGTGCTTCTGAATGTATCGCCCCAGCGGCATGCTCAGGAAGTCGATATTGCTCATCAGGTCGAACCGGCGGACGCCCGTTTTGCCGATGATGGCCGCCGTCGTCTCCGACTCCAGGCTTGCTCCCATCGTGATTACGCCGTGCGTCCAGTCGAACGATTCACACACCGGCGGGCACGTGTCGCTGTCGCGGCCCCCGTAGATGATCCCCGACACCGGCACCCCCTGCGGGTTGTCGTACTCGGGGTCCAGATTCGCCAGCGAACGCAACGAGATGGTATAGCGGCTGTTGGCATGGCTGTGCGGCAACGGCTTGCCCTCGGCGTCCTTCATCCCCTTACGCCACTGGCCGACATAGTTCGTGCCCGACTCCGGCACCTCGCGCCCGTCGCCTTCCCAGTACGGCACCCCGTCCTTGACCAGCACGTTCGAGAAGATGACCTCTCCCGGTTCCGTCAGCACCTTCCAGATGACTGGGTCGGCCGCCGCGTTCACGTCGCGGATGATGCCGAAGATGCCCGCCTCGACGTTGGCCGCGCGGCACGTGCCGTTCACCAGACGCAGGTACGCCAGGTCGTCGCCGATGATCGTTTCGCCTGGGATCATTGCCGTGGATGTCTTGCCGCAGGCGCTCGGAAACGCCCCCGCCAGGTACGTCACGCGGTCCTTCGGCCCGTGTACGCCCATCAGCAGCATATGCTCCGCCAGCCACCCCTCGCGCGACGCCTTGTTGATCGCCAGACGCAACGCCAGCTTCTTCAGGCCCACCGTGTTCCCGGCGTACTGCGTGTTGACGCTATAGACCACGTTGTCTTCCAGGTCGATCCGGATGGCCCGCTTGTGGTCGTTCTTCGAGATGTTGTGCTCCAGTTCGCCGGCCGAGTGCAGGAACTTGAAGAACCCCTTCGGCGAACTGCCTAGCCGCTTGAACTCCTCGTACCCGCGCCGATACAGCAAGTCCTCGCTGTGGGCCACATAGAACGAGTCGGTTACCTGGACGCACGGAATGGCAAACGACGAGTTCGTCGGTCCCAGACAGAAGAACCGCACGATGGCCTGCTTGCCGGCCATTGCCCCGGCCAGCAATTCGCGAATGTAGATCAGCCCCTCTTCCTTCGGCTCGTGATTCAGCTTGTTGCTGAAGACCATGCCGCGCGGCACCAGGTACTTGGTGCTTCCGGGGTCGCGGGCCAGGTCGCTCTGGCCGTCAAAATGGATGGTGTGCCCAGGTGTCGCCAGGGGGGCTTCCTCGCCCCGGGCAATCGATTGCTCACGGACATAGGCCACATCCTCGGCCGAGTCCGTACAGACGAACACCGAGTCCGGCCGGCAGAGTTCCAGGGCGTCGGCCACAAACTTGTGCATCGCCGGATTTTTCAGTGCCAGCAGCTTCGACAGATTCGCCTTGTCCAGCCGCGACTCCAGAACGGCCATGACCGAATCGACCGCACTACTGCCATTCTTTTCCGTGCTCATATTGACCTCGCGATACAAAAACGACGGTGACTTTCCCGGGACTGTGGCCCACTGCCGACCATGCACGGGACTCAAAAAGCACTTCACTCTAGCAGAACGCGCGCGGCGAGTCAAGGTTCTGGCGATGTGACTACATGAGAACGGCCGCGACACAAAATCCCTGGAGGTCGGTCCACAATGCCTTATAATGAACACGTCCGGGCGGCGCACCTTTGTTGCCGGTACCCGGACCCAACGGGGCGAGTCCAAGGTTTCGAGAGGTGGACGGCCATGCGACACATAGTCATTATGGTGCTGGCGGCTGCGCTGGGTCTCACCCTGGCCGCCGTGGTCGCCTCCGACGGTGCCAGGCGCGGCCTCGCCGCACGTGAGCCGTTCCCGGGCAAGTGGATCGCCAACATCATCGGCAACCGATGGCCCGAACCTTCCGGCATCGCCTGGCATGGCAAGCGGCAAACCCTCTTCGTCGTCAGCGACGAGGGCCATATCTGCGAAATTCGCAGCGACGGCACCATGGTCCGGCAACTTCGCGGCCAATCATGGCGCGATTACGAGGACGTAACCGTCCATCCGGTCACCGGCATGGTCTATGTGGCCGTCGAAGGCGAAGAGAAAATCCTCGAAATCGACCCCGAGACGCTGGCCACCCGCCGCACCTTTGCCATCGAGCGGACCTTCCAAGGCAAGACCGTCATGAAAGGCGGCGGCAACGGCATCGAAGGCATCACCTTCATTCCCGACCCCAAGCACCCCGAGGGCGGCACCTTCATCGTCGCCCACCAGTGCATGAACCGGACCACCACCGGCGAGGTCTCGGCCCTGTTCGAGGTCGAAGTGCCGCTGGTCAGCGGCGGCAAGGGCGACGAGCCCGCGTGCAAGATCGTCCGTATGATCGACCTCGGCACGGTGGACCTGGCCGCCGTCTGCTACGACGGTTCCCGCGACCGCCTCTACGTCCTGAGCGACAGCACCGACACCCTCTTCGAGGTCAAACGCGACGGCACGATCGTCCGCCTCTGGGCCTTCCCCGGCGACAACCAGGAAGGCTTCGCTCTCGACGACCAGCAGCACGCCTACGTCGCCCAGGACTCCGGCGGCATCATGAAATACAAATGGCAGAGGGAGTAGATGCCGATAGAATGATGGAGGTGACGAGGCGGGAGCGACCATGACGAACGACCAGATGCAGTTGTTTGGAGGCAGTTGGACTGAGCAGAAACTCGCCATCCTGGCCGAGTACCTTTCGAGGTACAATACAGCGCTGAAGAAGCAGCGTTTCACCCGCATCTACGTTGATGCCTTCGCGGGAACAGGGTACAGGCAACGGCGTCGGGCACAGTCTCTGATGCAGGACCTTTTTCAGGAGACCGACTAGGACGAGTCCCAGGGGTTCCTGAAAGGATCGGCCAGACTCGCTCTGGAGACAGAGCCGGCGTTTGACCGGTACATCTTTGTGGAGTCCGATGCGGGCAAGGTCTCAGAGCTTGAGAAGCTCGGCCAGGACCATCCAGACAAGAAGGGCCGTATTCAGGTTGTCCAGTCGGACGCCAACGCTTTTCTGTGCGACTTCTGCAGAAAACAGAGTTGGGTCGGCACTCGTGCGGTTGTCTTCATCGATCCATTTGCCACCGAGGTGGAGTGGACGACCATCGAGGCCATTGCTAGAACCCAGGCGATTGATGTCTGGATCCTGTTTCCTCTCATGGCCGTCAATCGGTTGCTTGCCGGGGATCCCACCAAGGCCTATCGCCCATCATTGGATCGCATCTTCGGCACTCCTGAGTGGTTTGAACGGTTCTATAGGACAAGGAAAGAGGACGACATATTCGGCCAGTCGGTCGAAAGGATCGAGAAGACTTGCAGCTTCGATGACATAGGTCATTTCTTTCTGGAGCGACTCAGGGGGATCTTCGCTGGGGTGGCGGAAAGACCGCGGGTCCTTCGCAACAGCAAGGGATCGCCGCTGTTCCGGTTGTTCTTCGCTGCGAGTAACAGGAGAGGCACGGCCGCCGAGATAGCCGTTCGTATTGCATCACACCTTCTGGAGAATCTGTGAATGGGTGCCAACTCAGCTATCGAATGGACTGAGTCCACGTGGAATCCGGTTACGGGCTGCACGAAGGTCAGTGCCGGTTGCGCCCACTGCTACGCGGAACGCATGGCGCGACGATTGAAGGCCATGGGGCAGCCCAACTATCGCCATGGGTTTCACGTGACGACGCATCCCCACGTGCTCAATCTGCCGCTGTCCTGGCGGAAGCCGCACATGATCTTCGTCAACTCGATGAGTGACCTATTTCATGAAAACGTGCCCGTGGAATTCATTCATGACGTATTCCGTACCATGCGCACGGCCGATTGGCACACCTACCAGGTGCTCACCAAACGCGCCGAGCGTCTTGCCCAACTGGCCCCCACTCTCGACTGGGGGCCGAATGTCTGGATGGGAGTCACCGTCGAGAATACCGACTGTGCTTACCGCATCGACCTGCTGCGCTCAGTGCGTGCTGCGGTCAGGTTCCTTTCGCTCGAACCCTTGCTCGGACCCTTGCCCCAACTGGACCTTGCGGGGATTCACTGGGTGATTGTCGGCGGCGAATCGGGCCCCGGCGCGCGGCCCATAGATCAGGCCTGGGTCACCGACATCCGCGATCGGTGTCTGGACGCGGGCGTGCCCTTCTTCTTCAAGCAGTGGGGCGGAGTCTGCAAGAAACGCGCCGGGCGGTTGCTCGACGGACGCACATGGGACGAGAGGCCCGACGTACATACCGAAGCGGTTGCCTCTATAGGTGTCGCATAGGTCAGTTCCGTCCTCGGCTCAGGGCTTCGCTCAGTTCGCTCATGCGCATGGTTCGGGCGGCGGCCACGAAGGCCGCGGCGCCGGCGACCACTGCGGCCGCCACCGTTACCACCGCCTGCCGCGTGGAATCGCTCTCCCAGCCGGTCCATGCGGCGGCCCGCATAGCGGCCCAGGCCGCCGCGGCCATGACCCCCGTGGCGACTGCCGTGCGCAGCAATCCGGCCACATACCGACGCAGGCCCAGGCGGCCGATCCGACGCCGCAGCAAGAGCACCAGCGCGAGCACCTGCGCCGCCGCGGCAATGACCGTCGCCAGGGCCAGTCCCTGCACGCCGAACGGCCAGATCAGCACCAGATTCAGCACGAGGTTCAGCCCCGCCGCCGCAGCCGAGATCTTCACCGGCAACCGCGTCTCCTTCAGAGCAAAGAAGGCCCGTGTCACCAGGTGTAGTGCCGCATAGGCGACCAAGCCGGTCGTGTACACGCACGTCAGCAGGGCCACCCGCGGCGTGTCGTCCGGCGAGAACCGCCCGCGCTCGAACATCACGCGCACCAGCGGCTCGGCCACCAGCATCAGCCCCACCGTGCAGGGCAGGGCGATGAACGTCGCCACACGCAGGCCGCGGTTCAGCGTCTCGGACAGGCCGCGGTGGTCTCCGTGGTGGGCGTGCCGCGACAACGCCGGGAAAATCGCCGTCCCGATGGCCACCACGAACACCCCCATCGGCAACTGGTACAGGTGCTGCGCGTAGTACATGACCGACGCCGCCCCCTGACGCATCGGATAGGCGATCGTGCGGCCGAGGGCATGGAACTCGGTGACCGCGCGGCCGTCGGCGCCGGTCGAGCCGCTCAGCCCCAGTGCGATCACGCGATCCATCAGCACGTTCAACTGTACCACGCCCAGGCCGAGCATCATCGGTAGCATCAGGGCCATCACCTGCCGCAAGTGCGGCGACGCCAGGTCCCACGCCGGCCGGTAGTGGATCCCATGGCGTCGAAGCAAGGGCACCTGGACCGCCACCATCGCCACCGAAGCCGCCAGCACGCTCGCCGCGACCACGTAAACCCGGGCGACCTTCGAGTCGCCCGCGAGCGGCGCCACGAGCACTGCCGCGACGATCACCAGGATGTTCAGGATGAGCGGCGCCGCGGCGGGCGTGGCGAAATGGCCGCGCACGTTCAGAATCGCCTGGAGCAGCCCCACCAGGCAAATGCCGATGGCGAAGGGGAGCATGACGGCCGTCAGGCCCAAGGTCAACCCGAGCCGCGGCGACGGATCGCCCAGGGCACGCCAGGCCAGGATAATGCCCTCGCCCACTAGCACCAATGCCGCCAAGATTGCCACTAGCAGCGTAATGGCTAGATTCGCCAACTGCTGGGCCGCCTGGCGGTTGCCCTGCTCGTCCAGACTGGTAAAGACCGGAAGGAATGCGGCCGAGAGGGCCCCTTCGCTGAACAGCCTGCGGAACAGGTTCGGAATGAGAAACGCTACGCTGAAGGCGTCCATGGGCAACGACGTGCCCAGTGCAAAGGCCAACGCCGCATCGCGCACCACGCCCAGCACGCGACTGGCCATGGTCAACAACGACATCGTCCGAGCATGCCTGACAAAGTCCCCGCCCAAGGAAAGGCCTTTCCGCTAGCAGAATATGCAGTGCAATTCATGGATTGCCAAGAAATGGCAACCTTCGGGCGTGCATTATTCTGACCACCAGCACGGAATACAAGAGCATTAAGGGGAAAACACGCCGTGAGTGAAACCTGCCGGCACGATCACACGGCCAGCATGGCGGCCATTCGACCTCGTGCAAACACGGTCCGAGTCCCGCGCATATATCCTGATTGCCAAGTGTCCGGTTGCCTGCTCCGGCCTCAAATCGCCATTTGTGCCCACCCATCAGTCGTCCGGCAGTCTTCCGCTGTCCAGAAGGTACCAGAGCACGTCGAGATTGCTCTCACTGGAGCCGAGTGTTTCAAGGATCTCCATGAACTGGTCATTGTCGCAGAAATCGACCGAGCCGTCGATGTAGGCGACGTTCACGCCGGTGCCGTGGCGTTCCTCGACCATCCGCCGTTTCGTCAGGTTGTCCGCCAAAATGGCACGTCGGCCGTACTTGGCGATCATCCGTGCGACTCCGTTGTCGCTGGCGACTTTGGTCTCCTTGTCCTGGGCCGAGCTCACCTGGGCGGGCGTCCAGGGGTAGAGCCTGTGGCGGATGCAGTAGGAGGAGAAGGACGGATTGGTAATCTTCTTATTTTCGGGGAAGTCGTGCCAGGCGTTCTCCGGGTTTGGGTTTGGAACTTCCTGCCACCAGTATTCGGCGTTGGGAACCGAGTTTTTTCGCCACCAGCTTTCTTCGGTGTCGGCCACGGCGGGGCAGACGAAGTATTCGCTCTTGATCAGGCCGTGAACCACAAGGGGCCCGAAACCGGCGGAAAAATTGGCATCGCGGGTGGTGATGAAGTAGTTGTTGAAGCAATTCAGCTTGCCGGTATAGATGCGATTCTTGAAGTCGTACTCTTTCGGGTCGCACAGCGGCGGGAAGTACTTCGAGTATTGGGTCACGTACGACATGTAGCAACTGAGGACTGTACTGAGTTGCGAACCGCAACGAACCCGATCCACCCGATTCAGGATCGGCCGCATGGCGATCATGGCCACGGTCATCAGGATGCCGATGATGACGACCACAATCAGGAGCTCGATCAGCGTGAACCCGCGACAGATCCTCGTCTTGCGCATTCTCTGCAACATGGCAATGGCCTCCGGATAGATGGGGCAACCCCTTGCATTTCCATTGTCGCCCCTGCGTCGGGTTTTGGCAACCAGAATCCGCTGTTGGGGAACCATTGCCCTGAGAGTCTGAAGGCCCGTACGCCCGCCCGCAGCCGTCCCGGTCGATCCTGATTCCGAATATATATACGGCCGCAGGCGTCTGGCCGAGGTTCGACCGCACGGTACGCCTGTCTCCGAGGCCCACCAGGGCCGACACGTTGTGGCCGAGGGTGCAAGGCCGCAAAGGAGCCGGAGCACGTGACACGGCATGAGTTTCTAAGCCAACAGGGGCGACAGGGGGCCGTCCGTACAGCGCCCTGCCGCCCCTGACCGGAGCTGATCCCTTCGACAGGAGGCGAAGCCCTGGATTGGGTCACGTGCCGTAACGCAACCGCGAACCCGCCCCCTGATTGTCCCTTGCCTACGCGCGGGGTTGCGAACTCACGCAGCCCGGCGTCGCCGCAGCAGGGCTATCGTCCCGAGGCACAGCAGGCCGCATGTTGCCGGCTCGGGGACGGCCAGGAACCGCACCTCGGCCAGGCCGCACATGCTGCCTCCCCAGTTTCTGCTTTTCAGTCCCTCGATCTGAATATATCTGACTGCCCCACAAGGGATCGTATAAGTCTCCCCTGCGTATGTCGTCAGCCCGCTGGCTCTTGCCAGCTCCAGATCGGCGGCTACCTTTGTGAAATCAACCCCGTTTGTTGACACCAGGACGTCCACATACCGGAATCCGTAATTTGTCTGATTCGCCGCATTGTAGTTCCACACGTGCATCCCCGTCACGTGGTACGCCTGGCCCAGATCAAACCGAATCCACCGAAGCGCATCTCCGGTGCTACTGGCCGAGAGCCACTGTGTTCTGGTTGTCGTTCCACCCGCTCCATGTGTCGGCCAGGCTGCCGGCACCGCATCGCCGGTCTCCACCCCGCTCGTATCACTCAGCCCCGAGCCGTTGTAGGCGCGCAATGGACTGGTGTCCGGCGAATACGAACTGTCCGCAGTCCCCGACACCGGTTGAACGATAAACTCACCCTGTGCATACGAAGCCACGGCCATCGTTACAAGCACCACTACTACCCCCACCCGCAACCTGCTTGCCATCCTGTCTGCCTCCTTACAGTTCGAGTTGACCGTTTCTGCCGTCATAAAACGAGACACCGAGCAATGAAATCAGGTGCCTTCGACATAAACTGCCCTCAACGGAGAGCATAAGTCATGCCGGTCTTATAAAGAAATACGCCAGGGGAATCCGTTTGTGCCACAACGTGTTATAAGGCTTAGGCTTGTGCTGACTGCTCGACTCGCGTAGGTTCCACAACACGGCCCCTTACCGTCCGTGCGTGTTCACTTTTCTCAACACACAGTTGGTTTCTTAAGCTACGTCCGGATATCTCCCAGGCACACACTGAGTCGCACTGCGTGGATGGACTGAGGCCGGAGAGCAACTCTGTGTGGATTATGTGGCGCAGCACGGCGGCCGCCTGCGTTGGTGCATAGGGCCGGTCATCCGATCGCCGCGCCGTGGATCGACGGCGCAGGCTGCGCCAAAGGGTGCCGAAGGCGGGGGATGGGAGGCGGTGAGGATGGCGGCGTTGCACGGGCTGGCGGAAACGTACGATCAATAGCCGTTGCATTCTTGATGAGGAACGGGGATTATCTTCGCGCGGGGATGGTTCGTCAGCTTATCGGGTGGCATTGCTGAACCGCGTGCGTGACGCGAACGGTTGTAGTACGGCGTTGAGCCAGTGGCAGCCGCGGACGCCTTGTACGTTCGAGAACGAGTTTTTCCACCGCAGATGGCTGATGTGTGTGTGGGGGGGGGCGTCCCGGCGAACCATCCTGGAGTGCGTCAGTTCGAACCGCCTCCTGTCGGTCGCAAGTCTCGTCCTGACAAAGAGAAGGCCGTTCGACTCTCTCGCCGAACGGCCTTTCTTCAACAATGGTCGGGGCGACTGTCGGAACTTCGAACCGGCCCGCGTTCTCGCCCCGTTCGCCGGGCCGTTCCTCGGGCCCGTCGAGCCGTTCATCCTCGACGCCGACGGCTTGGTACGGCGAACGGCGTGACCCGGAGCGCCGGTGCTGCGTCCGAAAGACTCCCCGCGAAAAGCTGCCTCCGAAAAGGTTGTTGACAAGCACCCGGGGGTTGTGCATGAATAGGTTGTTGATGGCGGCGTAGACACAAGGCTATACGCCATGCCGAATACCGGAAAAGCTGGCGTCGTGGTCGCTTTGGCGGGTGACGTTACCACCTTCTGGAAGCACGCCCTTTCCTGTCAGGGAGATTCGGATGAACTGCAAGAATTGTGGGGCCTCAGTTCGGCCGGGAACGACTCGATGCGTTAAGTGCGGCTCGCTCGTCGAATGGCCTCAACAGCCGCAGGCGGCACCACCACCGCCCCAAGTAGTCTATGTACCTCAGCAGCAAGCGTACCCAACTCAGCCTGCCGTGCCACAACAACCGATTGCTATGGGGCCTCCGAAGTCCAAAGTTGCAGCGGCCTTGTTAGCGTTCTTTCTGGGCTGCCTTGGCATCCACAACTTCTACCTTGGCTATACCGGCCGTGGCCTCGCCCAGCTCCTCCTCACTGTGCTGACGTGCGGATACGGCGCAATCGCCACCGTAATCTGGGCATTCATTGAATTTGTTCTCATCCTCACGGGTTCGATCAAAGACAAGTTCGGACGGCCTCTTACATGAACGGGTCCAACCAAAGCGGATTGCGGCTCTGGAACCCTTGAGAAAGGACGCACATGGAGACCTCAAGAAATCCTCGCAGCGTATACATGATTGCCGTCGCTTCGGTGATGTTTCTCGTGGCGGCGGGCGTCACCGTCGCCGCGGCCTTTCTCTTGGTTGAAGAGGACCGCGGCTTTCTTTTCTGGATAACAACCGGGTTCGTTCTTTTCGTGGAGCTTCTCGCCTATTCCTTCGTGCTCGGAATGCTGACCTCGAACCTGCGGAAAGATCAAGTCAGCACCCCGATGATAGTAGCATCGTGGGTGGTACTGGTCATTTACGGGTTTGTAGGCGCGGGAAGCATCATCATCTATTCGCTCATCCGAAACGCCGACGATCCCGGGGACAAGGCCTTTGTGGCGGTGTTGATGATCGAAACGGGAGTTGCTTTTCTTCTGGTGTTACTGCTACGGTCATGGGACCTGTTCTTCCAGGCGGGTCAGCCGCATATCGGAGCTCGCCGTGAGGAACACCGCGCTAAAGGCATGACGTTGCAGCCGGTCTTGGCGCGATTGAGAACCCTGACGTGCCCGGATCCCGGGCGGGCCTTGAGGCTTGACAGGGTCGCGAAACGCTTGGAGGTTGTTCAGTCGGCCCTAGTGCATTCACACGGCGGTGGTGTAGGCTCGCGTGAGGCGGGGCCGTCCACATTGCTCGACCCGGCAATCGAGAGCGAGGTGGCCGCCGTTCTGCTCCAGCTTCAGGAGGCCGCCATGAGCCTTGACGATAGCGATAGTGGGGAGCAGCGTATCGCTCAGATTGAGTCGCTGGCCGAACGCCTCCAGGGTTTCGTGTCGCGGCTCCAGTTGGACTGACATCCGAAGGAGCATGTGCCATGCAAGTAATCGAATTTCTCGATGACAGCGGCGAGATTATAGTAGCGAGGGTGCCTCAGGGTGGCTCCGGCCTGTTCTATTTGGGCGCTCAGCGTGATGACCTTCGGGGGCTTCAGGCCTCTCTCGCCAAGGGCCAGTCAGGGGAAACCGTGTATGGCAGCCAGTTGGTCGTCCAGGAAAGCCAAGTCGCCGTATTCTTCCGCGACGGGCAAGCCCTGGACGGTTTTCGGCCCGGGCGGCACACCCTGACGACAGAAAACCTTCCGTTGTTGCGAAGGCTTGTTGGGGCCGGGTTCGGTGGAAGGTCGCCCTTCCGCGCCTACGTCTACTTCGTCGCCACAAAGACCTTCACCAACTTGGGGTGGGGCACGCCCACACCGGTGATATTTCGGGATGCGGATCTGCGCATGGTTTCACTCCGGGCGCATGGAAGTTTTGCGATTCGTATCACCAAGGTACGGACATTCCTGAATACCATCGTCGGTACTCGCGGGATTGAGACAACGTTTGCTCTGGAAGAGTACCTGCGCAGTGTTATCGTGGCCCGCCTTAACGAGGTTCTTGGCAAGACCCTCAAGACCATCCTTGACCTGCCGGTGCAATATTCAAACATCGCTCTCGGGGTGAAGCAGGCGACAGCCGATGATTTCGGCCAGTACGGCATACAACTCGTCGATCTCTTGGTGGAGGCTATCACCCCGCCGCCGGAAGTGCAGGACATGATCAACCGAGCAACGGGAGTTGCGGCGCAAGAGGTTGAGAAGTACAGGGCTGTTGCAGCCGCAGATGCAATTCGGGACGCGGCCAAGAATCCTGGGGGCGCTGGTGAGGGTCTTGGACTGGGCGCGGGCCTCGGCATGGGCATGGCGATGGCGAAGGGCATGGCAGACCAGTTTGCAGGCAAGGCTACACCGTCCGAGGGGGCCGCGCCCGCAAAGGCGACTCCCGAAGAAATCGAGAGGAAGCTGGTTCATCTGAAAGGTCTGTTGGACAAAGGGCTCATTACGGAGGCCGACTTCACTGAGCAGAAACGCAGGCTCCTTGATCTTTTGTGATGATCAGATTCCGCCTGTGATCTGCCCGTCACGTCGCGTGTGACCCACCGCCCAGCCCATCGATAGGCGGCTGGCGAACCTGCCACTCCCTTCTTTCTCTTGCTTCTTGGTTTCGTTCTTCCACCCGTAGAACCTTGTAGCCGAAACCTTTCCCGCCATCCGCTATCTCGTCCTTTCGCTGGGCAAGTCCCGCATCGCGCGAAAGAATTCTTGTCCCGCTCGGCCGGGCTTGAGGGGCCTTTTGTCTATCGGAGGCGGAGATTCGGGCCGTGGTCCACCGGCATCCGTCATCCAGCCGGTCGGCCGGGTATGTATGCAGTAGGCGGCGGGCGGTCGGCCGCCTGCCTGTGCGTCGCACGCAGACAGGGCGCGGAATGAAAAGGAGTCGAGAACATGCGGTACGGATTGGGACGCGAGGATTATGAGGAACTGTTCCTCCTGGTGCCGGGAGAGGCCGACGGCGAGGAGCGGCAAAGGCTGCTCGACGCCGAGTACCCCGTGAACACGGCCGGGGCGGTCCTGGAATTGCGGACGCGGGGCCTGGACGCCTCGGCGTCGGTACTGGACTACCTCATCGAGCAAGGCAAGGTTCCGGCCCCGGCCGTGGAGGGCGGACGGCGCAGATGGACGGCGGCGGACATCGACCGGGCGGCGGAGGTTCTAGACGCCGAGGATGCCTACGTGCCGGGGACGGTGATGCGCGAAGTGTTGAACCTCGACCCCGTCCAGGACGAGCGAGCGCGGCGTCAAGCCCTGGCCGAGCATCCCGAGGTCGTCTCGGCCGACCTCTTGACGTTGGAGGTGGTGCCCGGCGCGCCCGGCGCGGGCGTTCGAGCGACGGCGCGGTATCGGCCCATGACGGCGGCGGAGCAGGCCGAGTGGCGTCGGAAGGTCCGCGAGGCGGCGCGGCGGGAGGTGCGGCCATGACCGCGACGACGAACACGGGCGACGTGCTTCTTGCGGCCGAGGGCGTGACGGTCCTTGAGGCCCGGTCGGAGACGGCGGACAAGGGGCCGCGGGTCGAGGTCGTGGCGTACTCCGGGAACTTAATGGTCGTGCCGCTTTGGGGGACGGTGGGGTTGGACCTTTCGGGCCTGGACGTTTCGGGCCAGGTGCCCCTGCTGGCCGACCACGACGCGCGGGTGGGCGGCGTGGTGGGCCACGGAGAGGCCAGGATTGCCGACGGCAGGCTCCTGGTGACGGGGGTGCTGAGCGGGGCGGGCGAGGCGGCCCGGCAGGTGGTGGAACTGGCCCGGCGGGGCTTTGCCTTTCAGGCCAGCGTCGGCGGGGAGGGCGTCGAGCACGAGCGGGTCGGCCCCAATCGCAAGGCGGAGGTCAACGGGCGGGTGTTGTCGTCGCCGCGCGGGTTCATGCTGGTGCGGCGGGGCCGGCTGCGTGAGGTGTCGATTACGCCCCTGGGCGCGGACGCCGACACGCGGGTCTCGATTGCCGCCTCGGCGGCGGGAGGAAGGAAGGACATGAGCACGGATGCCATGAGCGTGGAAGAGCAGGCGATTCGGGCGGACGAGCGGGAGCGGGTTCGGCGCATCGAGACCCTTTGCGCCGCTCCCGGCGGCGGCTGGGGCGAGAACCAGCCGCGCGTGGAGGAACTCAAGGCGGCGGCCTTGGCCGGGGACATCACGGAACAGGACCTTTCGGGGCAACTCCTGACGATTCTTCGGGAGTCGCGTCCGAAGTGGTTCCCGCCGTCGCGGTCGTCCAGCCGGGCGGTGGGCCAGGCGACGCTTCTGGAGGCGGCGCTTCTGGGGCACATGGGCCTTGGGGAACTCGGCGAGAAGACCCTCGGCCCCCTGGCGATGGAGCACGGCGCGGCGCTGGGCGCGACGCACGCGCTGGACCTTTGCCGGGCGGCCTTGGCGTACGAGTGCCGGGACGTGCCGCGCGGTCGCGAGGAACTGGTCCGGGCGGCCCTGAGCACGGTGTCGCTGCCGACGGCCTTGGGGAACGTCGCCAACAAGCTGCTGTTGGACAGCTACAACGAAGTCCCGGCGAGCTGGAAGTCGTTCTGCTCCCTGCGGAGCGTGGCCGACTTCAAGCCCAACACGGCCATTCGGCCGTCGTTCATGACGCCCCTGGAGCCGGTGGCCCCGGGCGGGGAGCTCAAGCACGGGACGGTGGGCGAGTCGGTGACGACGTTCAAGGCCGACACGTTCGGCAAGATGCTCTCCATCGACCGGCGGGACCTCATCAACGACGACCTGGGACTGTTCACGACGACGGCGCAGGCCCTGGGCCGGGCGGCGATGCGGAAGGTCTCCGACCTGGTGTACGAGGTGCTGTTGGGCAACGAGGGAGACTTCTTCAGCGAGGGCAACGGCAACTACTTGTCCGGCGCGAACAGCGCCTTGTCATTCGACTCGCTGGCGGCGGCCATCACGCTGATGCGGTCGCAGCGGGACGCCGAGGGCAACGACCTGGACCTCAAGCCCGCCACGCTCCTGGTGCCGCCGGGGCTGGAGACCGTGGCGAGGGCGCTTTTGAACTCCGAGTTCATCCAACGGGCGGTCGATGTGCCGACGGGCAACAGCCTGCGGCAGGCGGTCAACCTGGAGGTCGAGCCGCGCCTGGCGAACACGGCGAAGTTCGGCGCGGCCGCAAGTAGCAAGCATTGGTACTTGTTCGCCGCGCCGTCGGCCAACGCGATGATCGTGGCGTTCCTGGACGGCCGTCAGTCGCCGACGGTGGAGGCATTCGGGCTGGACCACGACGTGGAGCGCCTGGCGTTCAGTTGGAGATGCTACCACGACTTCGGCACGGCGCTGGTCGACGCCCGGGCGGCGGTGCGGAGCAAGGGCCAGGCGTAGGCGTCCATGACGGGAGGGGCGGCGGACCGGCGTTCGGCCGTCGCCCCTCCGCCTCCCTTGCGTTACGGCATCCCATTCACCATTGCGGCAGTCGTGTTGCGGAAGGACCCCATGAGCGTCGTCACGGAAGACAGGCCCCGCGTCCAGGCGCGCGTCGGCAAGTTCGGCCTCGATGTCCGTCTGGCCGAGGACCGGTCGGAGCACCGGCGGGAGAAGCGCGTCGAGGCCCTGGCTGACTGGCTCCTGGGCCGGTGGCTGCGCCGGGAGCGGGAGGAGGCGGCATGAGCGACGTGGCGACGGCCATCCTGACGGAGCGGAGAAGCCGCCTCCTGGAGGCGGCCTTGGCCTACGCCGAACTGGGCTACGCCGTGTTCCCCTGCGTCCCCGGCGCGAAGAAGCCCCTGACCGAGCACGGCTTCCACGACGCCACGACCGACCCGGCGAGAATCGAGGCCTGGTGGACGCGCCACCCGGACGCCAACGTCGCCGTCGCCGCGGCGGGTCTGGCGGTCATCGACCGCGACGGTCCGTGGCTGGAGGACCGGCCCGAGCGGATGCTCGACCTGGCGCGGTCGCCGATGTCGGACACGCCTCGGGGCGGCACGCACCACTTTTTCCGAAGGCCGCCGGGCAAGTCCTGGCGGTGCACGGAAAGTCGCATCGCCCCCAAGGTCGATGTTCGCACGGACGGCGGCTACGTCCTTCTGCCGCCCTCGGTGACGGCGGAGGGCGTCTATCGCTGGCGGGAGACGATGGAACTGAACTGTCCGCCGGACCGGCTGCCGGAGCCGCCGGCGTGGCTGGCCGAACTCCTGGACGACGCCTCGGCCAAGGCGGACTCCCCGCCTGCCGGTCAGGCGGGGCCGGTCGTCGCGGGCGGTCATCTCATCCCGGAGGGCCAACGGAACGGCGCGCTGGCCCGCCTGGCCGGGACGATGCGGCGGGCGGGGATGACCGAGCCGGAAATCCTTGCCGCGCTCCTCCGCGTCAACCGCGACCGTTGCCGGCCGCCGTTGGCCGAATCGGAGGTCCAGCGAGTCGCCGCCAGCATCGCCCGGTACGAACCGGACCAGGTGTGCGTGGCGCTCATCGAGGACCACTTCGGACAGGACTTTAAGGGCAACGGCATCTCGCCCGAGCCGGTAACCGTGCTCCTGTCCGACGTGCGGCCCGAGACCGTCCGCTGGCTGTGGCCCGGGCGCGTCGCGCTGGGCAAGCTCACGCTCCTCTGCGGCGACCCCGGCCTGGGCAAGTCGTTCGTCACGCTGGACCTGGCAGCCCGCGTGTCGAGCGGAAGGTTCTGGCCTGACCTGCCGCTCGCGCCGAACCCCGTCGGGGGCGTCGTGCTCCTGAGCGCCGAGGACGACCTGGCCGACACCATCCGCCCGCGCTTCGATGCCGCCGGGGCCGACCCGTCGCGCGTCGTGGCCCTCCAGGCCGTGCGGCGAATGCAGCCGGGCGGACAAGCGCGGGAGGACTACTTCGACCTCACGGAGGACCTGCCCGCCCTGGAGGCGGCGATTCGGGCGACCGCCGACTGCCGCCTTGTGGTCATCGACCCCTTAACTGCCTATCTGGGCAAGACGGACTCGCACAAGAATGCCGAGGTGCGGGCCGTCCTGGCCAGGCTCTTCGACCTGGCCGCGCGGCACAAGGCGGCGGTCCTGGCCGTCACGCACCTGAACAAGGCCGGTGGACTTCCGGCGGTTTACAGGGCGATGGGCAGCCTGGCCTTCGTGGCGGCCGCACGGGCGGTGTGGGCCGTGGTCCGCGACGACGAAGACGAGACCAGACGTCGCCGCATGTTCTTGCCAATCAAGAACAACCTCGGAGCGGATGAAACGGGCCTGGCCTACGCCCTGGAACCCGTCGGCGACACGGCGCGAGTGGCGTGGGAAACCGAACCCGTGAACATCCGGGCCGACGAGGCCCTCGGCGGAGGGCGGACCGCCGCCGTCCGCGACGACGCCCGACGGTTCGTCATCGATACGCTCACGGCCCACGGGGGCGAGATGCCCTCGGACGAACTCGCCGAGGCGGCCAAGGCAGAGGGGATAAGCGAGCGGACGTTCCGGCGGGCCAGGAAGGCCGTCGGCGAGGTCTATAAGGAAAAGGGCAAGGGCGGCCAGTGGCGTTGCCGCTTGAAAGGTGGCCAGCCATGCGCCCCCTGATCATCTTTGGCCAACTTGGCCATCTTGGCCGCCTTACCCTACGCCCTGGAACAAATAATGATCTTCTTTGGGTATGTTGGCCATGTTGTCGGGGAAAGGTGGCCAACCTGGCCAAAGATGGCCAAGGCGGCCACGGCGGGGATGGTGGCCAACTTACCCCGCGCGGCGCGGCAACCCGTGGACGCCGCCTATCGACGCCGCGTGGAGTCATCGCCGACTGCCGTAGGTACTCCGCCGCGCTCACGCGCCGAGACGCCGGCGGGAACAGCCGCGCGATTGAGGACACTTTCTTTCGAGTGTCCGGTTTTTCGGCGTGGCCAGCGCCCCGCCGTTCAGCGCCAGTGCGGGTGCATGACCGGCATGGGCGGCGTCTTGACGCCCTCCGGTCCCGGCGGCGGCAGCCAGGCCGTGATGCGGCCGTGCTCGGCCACCTGCCGGGCGTACTCGGCGACGCGGCGCTGGCGTTCTGCGTCGGTCATAGCGAACCGCTTCATGCCGTGGCCGTTGAGCCACCGGCGGGCGGCGGCCAGCGTCCGCATGGCGATCGTCTCTTCGACGTGCATGTTCGCGCTCCTTTCGACTGTCGATGTCGGGGGGACATGAGGCCGCCCGTCAGCGCCGCCGCCAAGCGGAATAAGTGCTTTTTCGGCAAGAACTTACGGCCGGGACGCGGCGGGAGGCCGTCACGATGCCCGTGACCTGCCCGGACCGCGCCCGCCCGCGAATCCGCCGGAACCCGGCGGAATTGACTGGATTCCCCCGGGCAAGCGGGCCTGATGATCAAGGGCCGGGGACGGCCTTGGAGCGCCCGCCGCGCCCGGCGTGGATTTCCGATGCGCTCCTCGCCGAGACCATCGAGGTCTGGTCCGAGGCCTACGGGCGGCCGCTGGACGAGGACGACGCCGTGGAAATCCTGCGGAACGTCAAGCGACTCGGAGAGGCGCTCCTGGACGCCAAACGGGAGATGGGCGGATGAAGGTCGTCGTCTGGGCCAGAGTGTCGTCCCGCGAGCAGCGCGAGGGCTATTCCATCGACGCCCAGTTGCGGGCGTGCCGGGACCGGGCGGCCAAGAACGGCTGGACGGTCCTGCGGGAGTTCGTGGTGGCCGAGTCCGCCAAGCGCAACGCGGAGCGGGTCGCGTTCAACGAGATGTTCAAGTGGGCCAGGGTCAACGCCCGCAGGGAGGGCATCAAGGCCATCCTCTCCCACAAGCTCGACCGCGTCTGCCGCAACATGCGGGACGCGGTGCGGCTCCAGGAACTTGAGGACGCCTGCGGCGTGCAACTGGCCTTCGTGGAAAACCAGTTCGGCCCGGGCGCGGCCGGGGCGCTGTCGTTCAACGTCATGGCGGCGGTCGCCCAGTACTACTCGGACAACCTGCGCTCCGAGGTTCTCAAGGGCATGGACGAGAAGGTCCGCCAAGGCTGGCCCACGGGCCTTGCGCCGTTCGGCTACCTCAACGTGGACGACAAGAACGAGCCGGTCCAGCCGCACCCGGTCGAGTCCAAGGCCGTCGCACGCATCTTCGAGCTCTACTCCTCCGGCCAATACACCTTCGAGAGCCTGGCCGACAAACTCGCCGCCGAGGGGCACGTCTATCGGCCCAGCCAGCCGCGGTTCAACCGGACGGCGCTGTCCTACATCCTCAACAACCGCTTCTACGTCGGCGAACTGCGCCGCAACGGCAGCGTCCACGAGGGCAAGTACCGGCTCATCATCGACCGCCGGACCTTCGACGCCTGCCAGGACATCCTGAAGGGCAAGAACCGCAGGACGGGCAACCCGGAAATCATGCTTTCCGGCGGCGTCCTGCACTGCGCCGTCTGCGGCTACGCCGTCACGGGCGAGAACATCCGCCGCAAACTGCGCGACGGCGGCCTGAACACGCACGTCTATTACAAGTGCGGGAACAACCACAGGCCCGACGACCACCCGCCCGTTCGTTGGCGCGAGGCAGAACTCGAGCGAGCCATCCTGGACGACCTCGACTCCATCCGCATCCCGGAGCCGCGCATCCGGTCCTGGTTCCGCGACGCCATCGAGGCCATGTTCGGCGACATCACCCTGGCCGAGGCCGAACGCCGCAGGGCGCTGGCCAAGCGCCGGTCGGGACTCGTGAACATGCAGGACCGCCTCCTGAACGCGTTCCTCCAGGGCGTGGTGGACGAGGCGGCGTTCAGCGCCAAGTCGGCGGAACTGAAGATGCAACTGGCGGAGGTCGAGCGCCAGCTGGACGGGGCGGGCGCGATCACGGAGGAGAAC
Source organism: uncultured Anaerolineaceae bacterium (assembly GCA_964500225.1). Lineage (GTDB taxonomy): Bacteria > Planctomycetota > Phycisphaerae > FEN-1346 > JAACEH01 > JAAYDY01. The sequence continues at coordinate 57,134 of CAZCOA010000013.1, forward strand.
GGCCGGCTGGCGCTTTCGGTCTTCGACTTCAGCCAGAACCTGGCAGGTCTCTGGCGCGGTTCGAATTTCGCCTCCCGGCGGACCATCCTGGAGTGCGTCAGTTCGAACCGCCTCCTGTCGGGCGCAAGTCTCGTCCTGGTAAAGAGAAGGCCGTTCGACTTTCTCGCCGAACGGCC
>CAZCOA010000014.1:0-55724 GCA_964500225.1 uncultured Anaerolineaceae bacterium
GGCTCATACGCTCTTGCACCGCACACGCCCGGCCAATGCCGAACGCCTCAATGAACTCAGGCTCTCCGAATAATCATCGCCGCCGTCTGACCGCCTACGGCACTCGACAAGACCATTACCGTCTTCACCGTCGTCTCGACCGCCTTGCCGCGAACTGCCGCAATCCGGCACGCCGGATCCAGCCTGTCGCAATTGCGGATCGCAGGCACGGCGTGTCGATCCATCATCTCCAACGCCACGGCCACCGAGATCGGTCCATGCGGACTTCCCACGTTGCCCATGCCGCCGGCAAACGTCGTCACCGGAACGTCTTCGCCGAGCACCCGCGCCACGGCGTTTGCCTCCGCAAGATCCTCGCCCGGCACGGCCGCTCCGCGAGCCACCACCACGTCGATCTCCCGCGGCGACATCCCCGCATCCCGCAGCGCTGCGGTCATAGCGAGGGCCATCCCGCGGCCTTCCGTTTCCGACTCGTTCGGCAGGCTCGTCGCACAACTGCATCCGAATCCGGCCACCACCGCGCGGACCTTCGCCCCGCGGGCCGCCGCATGGCCGGCCGATTCCAGCACGATAGTGCATGCCGCCTCGCCGCAGGCATATCCATCGCGGTCCACGTCGAACGGGCGATGGGCATCCTGCGGCCGGTCGTTGAAGCGCGTCGTCGCCTTGCCCAGCAGCGTATGACGCAGCATCGACGTTGGATTGATGCGCGACTCCGCCGCGCCGGTCAGCATGATGTCCGCCGTGCCCCGAGCCACATGCCGCGCAGCCTCCCCCACGGCCAGCAATCCGCCCGCGTCGTTGCACGTGATCGAGTTGCTCGGGCCCTGGCAGTCCCAGATGATCCCCACGTGGCAGGCCAGCATATTCGGCAGGTACCGCAACAGCCACAGCGGATACATCAGCGGAATGCCGTGGCTGCCCCAACGCGCGATGCTGACCTCGCCATGCTCGTCAAGGCTTGCGGCAGTAGCGGCGGCCAGGCTCTCCAGGTCGCACGGAATGAATCCGGCGCCATAGACGATTCCCAACCGCGTGTGGTCCACCGTCGGCAGCACCTGCGCATTGGCCGGATCGCCCGGTTCGAATCCGGCGTCCTCGATGGCCGGCCCCGCCGAGCCCACCGCCAACTGAATGTCGCGAGCCATCACCTTGGCGTTCTTGCGGAGATAGCGAACCTGATCCTTCCGCATCCCGCGCGTCAGATCGGCGTCCGCCGGCAGCACGCCGACCGCCCGACTGGCAAACGCCGTCGTGTCGAATCCGGCCTCCAGTCCCACCGCCGATCGCCCTGCCAGCGCCGCCTCGAACACTTCCGAAGCCGTCTGGCCCAGGGGCGTCAGCAGCCCGCTACCGGTTATCACCACGTCTCGTTCCTGGTGTTTCACGTCTGCTTTCCAGCCTGGATCGTCCAATTCACTTGTCGCCGTCGGCGGTAGCGAACTGCTGCGCCAACTCTCGCATTCTCAGCAACTCGACGAAATCCGCCGAGAACACGAAATTGTCGGCCCCGAAGTCCTCCCCCGACATGTTCTTGTCGAGATGAACAAACATCAGCTCGATCTCGGCCACCAACTGCCCGTCGCACGTGATCGTGCCCCGGATGCTCGCCCCTTCCGGGCGGATTTCGTCCACCACCTCGGCATGATAGACAATCTGATCCCCCGGCCGCACCAGGCGATGAAACGTCGCCCGGCCGATCTTCGCCAGGATCACCTTCTCCTCGAAGTTGAACGCCTGCCCCACCAGAACGCCGCCGGTCTGGGCCATGCCCTCGATCATCAACGATTGTGGATGAATAGGATACCCGGGAAAATGGTCATGGACATGCTCCTCGGCCAGCGACACGTTCTTGACGGCCGTGGCCGACTTGCCCGGCTGAAAACCGATGAACCGATCGACCCAGAACCAACGCATGTCGCGACTCCAGCTACCCCACACTAAAGACCGAAACCCAACAGCCCATCGACGCCGCCCTATCACGACGCCAATGCTTTGGGTTTCGGCCCGTACCAGGCCGCGGCCGGCGGCCGCGGCGACTCGATGCTTTCAGGTCAGTTCGCCGCCCCGGACACCTTCGATTCGATGTACTTGCAGATCATCCCCACCGTGAACAGATTGTTCACGTTCTGCACGTCGGGATTCTTCTGGAACTCCGTCAGGTCCGCGTGCGGCATCCGCTTGCGGAGCTCCGACAGGCCCGCCTCCGTCAACTTGCCGTTCTGAACGTACTGCTCGTCGGTGAACAGGTTGTCCGGGAACAGGTCGCCCCGGGGAATCTTGATCCCAAACTCCTTCTCGAGCCGGAACACGATGTCCAGGAAGTCGATCGACTCGGCTCCCAAATCGCCGGTCAACGTGGCCTCGGGGGTCACTTCGTCCTCGTCCACGCCCAGGGCGCCGACCATCGCTTCACGAACCTTTTCGAAAATCTCCTCCGGACTCAAAGCCATGCGAATAACCTCCAGACGCGTTTCCTGATTCTCTTCTGTCTTGTCACCCTTCGTCCGTGTCCCGGCCGGTTGCCGCCGGCCGACCCACCTGCTGTCTCTACGATATCGAAGCGGCTCGCGGCGCAATCAGCGACCAACGGCCACGCATCGTTTCCACCAGACGCCGATCCGTCGCCGCCAAGGACGAGTCCTCATCGGCCAGATTGAACGCTCGAAGCGTAAACCGCCCTTGAACGTTTGTCTGCTCGCCGCTCGCCCCGACGCCCTTGAAGCTCCACAGGCCGTCGTCGTCCCGCTTCACCAGCTCCACTTCCACCCGCATCTGGGTCCCTGGACGGAAGAACGCCCCGTACTTGATGTTCCGCGCCTCCTGCAATACGACCATGCTCTGGGCAAAATCGGTCGTCAACCGCTGCAACCACGCTGCGGCCTGAATCATCGCCTCGAACATCAACACCCCCGGAAGCACCGGGTAGGACGGAAAGTGGTCCTGAAGGTACTCCTCGGCCAGCGACAGGTTCTTCACCGCCACCAGACGCTTGCCGGCTTCCAGTTCGAGAACTCGATCCGTCAGATAGAATTTCATCCTGCACTCGTGACCGGGGAAGTATTGTAACAGCCGTCGTCGGCAATGCCACAGTTTTCCGGTCGGCCCCAAAGCCAACCCCTGAGCGACGCAAAACTAGCATAGCCCATGAGCCTTTGCAAGCCAAAAACGCCCCCTTGTTGGGAAGCGCCCCAGACATCGTGAACCCCTTGCGAAGAGAATGATCTATTTGGGGAAGGCGTGGCGAAAGCCGTTGGAGAAGGTTTTGAGGAGGACCAGGACCGGCGAATCCCCCAAAACAGATGACACATGGGCCGGCCCTCGCCGGAATTGACGTTGACCTAACGGACACTCCCGGAAAAGGCCGGCGCCATGTGTCACACGCGATATGCCCCTCTCACGGCCGAGAGGCAAGACTCATCATCGTCGCTGCCGCCGCGAACACGATCTCAACAATGACACCATGCCCAGAACCACCATCGCCGCCGTCCCCGGTTCGGGAACGGTCCACCACGCCAGAGAGTACGCCGTGTTGTTCACCCCGGACAATCCCGCGACGCTGATAACCCAGTCTCCTGCGATGCCCGCATTGATCAGCGGGATGTGAAGGTGCTCGACGTTGTATGTGCCGTTGGACTCCGCATACAGAGAACCGCAGTAATAGACCCGAAGCGCCAGATCGGGGATAGGTTGGGCGGTGAACGAGTCGCCATAGTATTCCAGATACCCAGGGGTCGATCCGCTGTCGGTCCAGGCAATAGGCCGATCCCACACCAGGGTCGCCGTCAGGAAGACATACGGCTCCAAAGATGCGTTCAGCACATAGTTGTTCGACGACGCATTGGATGCCAGCGCACCGATATCCCATCCGATGACCCCGACCTGACCGGGTCCCTGACGACCACCGTCCAACTGAATCAACGCCCGGCGCGCGTCCGCCACGCCGGCCCCGACTTCGTCATCCAAGGGGGCTTGGGTGGTGAACACGCCGTTCGCATACGACCACTCCGAAGGCGTCCACTCGGTCGTCTTCGGTGCTGTGGCGTAGGAGCCGGAACGGAAATTCGTTCCATTGAGGTAATTGCCATCCGACACCTGATTGCCGCTATAATCGGACGCGTAGGGATAGCCGTCTTCGGGAGTCACGATATTCCGCTTGCGGGCGGAATTCATGATAATCGCCTTGATGGCCAGATGATTCGACTGCCCCGCCGTACCGAGCTCAAGTCCCGGCGTCGTCGGCGTGCCCTGCTGCAAGAGAGCAGCAATGCCTGTGACGTGGGGCGCGGAATAACTGGTCCCCGAGCCGCCACCGCCGCCGGCCACAGTCACCGTACCAGGAGCTACCACCTCCGGCTTCGGCCGCCAGTTGACTGTTGAGCCACTTTCCCCATAGACCAGATAATCGCTATAGGAGGCTCGCGCACGGAAAGTCGAGTCCACTGCTCCCACAGTTAACCCGTTGTAAAAATCCCACGGTTTGTCAATCTGTGACCCATCATTCCCCGCAGCGCCGACGATGAGCGTATCGAAGGCGCGAATGTGGTAATCAAAGATCATGGCAGCCGTGCTCGTCCCGTTATCGTTATCCGCACCGCTGACACCCATGCTGAAATGGAACAAGGCCACGCCATGTCCCCGATACAGCCAATCGACTGAACTGAACCATTGGCTGTAGCTACTCGCGGCACCGGAATAGACCATGGCCGCAGGCGCCACCCCTGTGTACGTCGCGTTGGAATCGGCTATAATCTTGGCCACGTTGGCGGTGTGAGTCGGATTATTTTGATAGTAGGGGGCGTCGGTCGGATCGGACATCACTACGCCACTGGTGTTTCTGAAGTTCAAAATCTTGATCAGCCGCCCTTCTTCGTCCAAGTTGACAAGGCCGGGGTTGATGTTGGAGAATTCTATGACCCCCACTTTCACGCCGCTGCCCGTGGCCAAAGCATGGGCCGCAGCATGGTTGTTGCCCGCCGGAGTCTTGGACTTGTCAAGTGCGTACGCCCTGGACACCACCTGAGGTGACAAAACGACAAGAGCGACCCCGATAGTCGCTCCCAACCAACGCAACAACCTCCCGACGCATCCGTCGCCGAATGAGCCCCCTACGCCATACACCCGTTCCATCGATTCGCTTCGCCCCAAGCAATGCACAGTGATATGTTCCATGCCTGTATCCCCCTTTCCCCTCACTGGAACACACTGATCCATTTTAATATGACTCAAGGGAGATGGCAACTTCGGCAAGAGAAATTCTACTTAAAGCGATCGCATGAACGATGTCAGAACCGAACTTGTTTCGTCCGCCGCTTCATCCAGCAATTCAATGCGGAAAAAACGCACACCCAGCCCTCTAAGCCTTCTAGCGTCACTGGTATCATTTCGAACCGCGGCTGCATAGACCGTATTGCGGCACCCGCCATCGGCCCGAACCGGCATCGACTCCCCGCGGCGATCCAATGACAACTTATGATGACGGCATGGTTGTCCACAGTCCTGACAGTTGCGGCCGCCCGAAAGGCGTGACGCGAAGAGGCAGTGTTCCGTGTGAAACATCGCCTCACGACCATAGATCACCACCTCCAGATGCCCGGCCGGCACCCGCCCCGCCAGTGCCGCCAATCGGTTGCCGTCCAGTTCCACCGCCGGCGTCACCCTGTCCACCGACCAGCCGGCCAGCACGCCCACCGTCAGCTCGTTTGCCGCATTCAGTGAAGCATCGGCCACTAAGACCGTCTCCGGCGACCACTGCCGACACAACGACAGGCTGCCCAGGTTCCGTATCAGCACCGCGTCCGGCCGCGACTCCAGCAGGGTTCGCAGCACCCCCTCTTCCCCTGCCCTCAGAATCCGGCGCGTCGCCGGCCCTGACGGCACGCCCTCGCGACGGCATTGCTCCATGGCGCGACAGGCGTCTGACGTATCTCGAAAATCCACATAGACCATCGCCAGCCCGCAACCAGCGCCGGTCTTGTGCCACGCGATCGCCGCCTCCAACTGCGGCTCCGTCCGAACCAGGACACAAAGGCGCGGAGACGAGTCGGCATCGGATCCGACGCTGTGTGGCCAAACCCTACAGGCACCGCGTGCATGGTCCAACGCCTCCGGATCGGCCACAGCGTGCATCGCTGCGGCGGTCCGCTGCGCCATCAACGACTCGACCACCTCCCGCCGCAACCCGTTCAATACGCTTTTCGGAGCCATGACCGGCAATGTGTCCACCGGCCCGTTCGATCCGATGAGGCGCACCGTCGCCAATTCGAACGGCGTCCCGCCGAGCCGCGAGAACTGCTCCGCCACAAGTTCAGCCGTCAACGGGTGCTTGCGAGCCTCCCCTAAGGGCCCTGCCCACACGGCCGCCGCCTCGCGACCGTCACCGTCCACGGCTGACACATGCAGCGCACCGCCCGGCTCGCCTCGTACCTCGACCGTCAGTGCCGTGCGTCGAGCAGGTTCCACACGCGAGAACGTCTTCCGCAACTGTTTCTCCACCTGCGGATCGTCGTTCTTCCACAGCTCGGCCCCAAGCGGCACAGCCGACAGGTCGATCGTATCGAGGATAAATGATATCTCAGCCGTCTCCGAGTTCGACCCCGCGGCGGCCTTCCCTGTCGCGGCACGCGAAGTCCTCTTCTGCCTGCCCCGCGCAGCAGCCTGGCGGCCGACCTTCCCTTCCGCCGCGGCGCCGCCTTGCGCCCGCCACGGCCGCACATGAGCCACGCGGCCGCCCGCCTCGCCCAACGACGCCGCGCGCCCGTCGTCGATCACGATCCCGTCACCCGGTTTCAGCCCGGCGGCTCCGGGGCCGTCCATCGCAACGACCAGCCCCGCCCGCGTTCGCCCCACCACCGACCCGACGCGCAGGCCCCGGCTCTTCGGCGATTGGCCGTGAACCAAGTTCTGATGATCGACCCCATCCAGAAAACCGTGCGTAAATCCCCGCGAGAAACTCTGCTCGATCCCAGCCCGTTGCTGCGCATCCAGCACAAATGGTCGCCGGGCCAGCGCCGCATCCAGTGCCGCCCGGTACGCCCGCACCGCCGCCGCCACGTAGCGGGCATCCTTCAGCCGCCCCTCGATCTTCAGCGCCGCCACCCCAGCATCCACCAGGGCACGCACCCGATCGTACGCCGCCAGATCCTTCGGACACAACGGATACGGCGGCACACCCGCCAGAGGACGGCCATCGGCCACCAGATCGTACGCCAGCCGACATGGCTGCGCGCAGAGACCACGGTTCGCACTGCGATCCATCAGCACGTGGCTGGCGTGGCACTGGCCGCTATAGCTGATGCACAACGCTCCGTGAACGAACACCTCCAGCGGTATCGCGGTCGAACGCGCGATCATCGCTATCTCGTCGAGCGGCAGCTCACGCGCCAGAATCACCCGCGACACGCCCAGTTCCTTCGCCAGGGCGACGCCCACCGGCTCCGTCAACGTCATCTGCGTCGAAGCATGCACCGGCAGCGACGGGACCATGCGGCGGATCAGCCCGGCCAGGCCGAGATCCTGGACAATCACCGCGTCGGCCCCGGCGCGGGCAATGGCCTCCACGAAGCCGGCGGCCCGCTCCAGTTCGTCGTCGAAAATCAGCGTATTGAACGTGATGTAGCCGCGCACGTTGTGGCAATGCAGCCAGGCGAGCGTCTCGGGAAGTTCTTCGAGAGTGAAGTTGGCGGCCCGCTTGCGAGCATTGAAATCAGGGAGGCCGAAATACACCGCGTCCGCCCCGTTGGCCACGGCCGCGCGCAGACACTCCGCGTTCCCCGCGGGAGCGAGCAGTTCCGTTGGCCTGACGGGCGAAGTCTTCACGCCTGATTCCTGCACAGTACCGCCCATGGCGGCGGGCTTGCCAACGCGCCATGCGTCAAGCCCCTTACTATGCCATATCCCGCCCCGAACACAAGGCCTATTCACCCCGGCATTGGGGAGTTGTCGCAGTCAGCTCCCGTGCCCCTCCTGGACCGCACCGCCCTCACCGGTTGCTCCCGACGGCTTTCTCCACCTCGCCCGCCAGGGCCAGCAGCAACCGCGTGTCGTCCTGCCACGGATGCCCCTCGTACCACACTTGGCCCGCGATCCCTCGGACATGAATCGACTCGCCGCCTCCCTTCGGGTCCAGCAGCAGATTGCTGTTGCTGCGCCAGAGCGTCACCATGCGGTCCTTCAGCGCCGCCTCGCACCGGGTCGCCAGGCCGGCGCCGAGCCGTTCGCGCCGGCCGCTGTCCAGCAGCGACTCCTCGATCACGATCCGGGCCTCGCAGGCCTCCAACCCGGCGCGAAGCGCTTCGTACCGCGTCGTCGCCACCGGACCGTCCGTCCCGGGCGCCAGCAGCGCCGCCCACGGATCGAGGTTCCGCCAACTGCTCTGCGGGAACAATGCCGTGACCGTCCCCGTGCGTTCGCCCCGACGGTTCTTGATCGCGCTCCACAGGTCGCCGCCCACACGCGCTATGCCTCGCTGGTCACCGACGATAGCCATCTCCGGATATGCCCGCCACGCCGCCATCGGATAGTCCGCGAAACCCACCACGCGGTTGAACTTGGCCACCAGATCGGTTCGCCGCCAACCGTGGAGCCCCCCCTTGTCCAGATCCGATGGATACTCGCACAGCCACACCCGACTCTGGTACCCGCACCGCGCCGTCCCCTGGTAAATCCCTTCCTTGTTATTGACACCAAGGTGACTCTGAATCACCCACGGCAGATCGCCCGATGCCTCTTTCAGCGCCGCCACCTCCTCCAGAGTCGCCCACTGATCCGGGAACGTGCCCAGCATCATCGCCCCTTCCAGGCCCCGCCGCCGCAACCGCTCGCGCAACTGCCTGAACAGCGGCCCCCACGCCTTCGTTCCGCCCGGTTCGTCGTACCGAGCCAGTTGCACCGGCTTCCGCTCGCCCGTCGCCCGGTCCAGCAACGTCACCACCGGGCCGCTGCCCATCAACACCCCGGTCTTCTCCAGATGCTTGAAGATGCGGTTGTCGCCTTTCCCCCGCCGCGACTCGTCCGTCGGCACCATGTACACGTCCCACACGTGCAGGCACACGATTTTCGGCTTCCCCATGTGCTTCTCGACCAGGTCCAGGTACGTCTCCATGCGCGAGAAATCGTACTCGAACGAACCGTTCCCCTTGTCGATCCACAGCACCATCGACTCCGCGTTCCCGAAGTGCGACTGCGCAATCAGCGGCGCGTACACCACGCGGCTCCCCGTATCCCCGATCAGCGACAGGCTCCGCCCGATCATCTCCAGGTGACGCTCCGACCACGGCTCCAGCCCATACTCCACGGCCAATGTCTCAGACGACTGCACCAGTTCCACCCACGTCCGCCGATCCTGCGTACTCGGCAGCGTCCACGCCGCCACGTCCAACGCCAACGGCACGCTCACCGACCGATGCCCCTGCGCCTCGATCGTCAGAGTCCCCTCGTACTGACCCGCGGCGGCCGACGCCGGCACCGACACCGTTACCCAGACCGGCGCCACCGCCCCCGCCACCCATGCCGGCTGGCCCGGCAGATTCACGTTGTAACGCCCCGCCTTGCCCGTCGCGACCGGCACCTCCTGCGGCGGCTGCTCCTGCAACGCGCCCAACAACTTCGGCTGAACCGGATACGGCACTGTCTCGCACGAATACGGGTACACTACCGACCCTTCGCCCCAGGCCGTCGCATAGCGAACGCGCACAGCCGAAGCCGGGATCGTCGCGCCGACAGCGTTCCCCCCCGTCCCCCTGAAACCCGTCACCCGACCACCAAGACCTCGCAGCGGTTCCGTGCATCCCACCACCCCTTTGCCGCTCGCCGCCCCGCCACGAGCCGTCACCAGTCGCACCGGCGACAACGCCTCGCACCGGTCCCCGAAGTCCTGATCGTAGTCGTCCGTCATGAACGAGCTGTTCCAGACCTGAAGCCCTGCCGGACGGGTGGCGTTCGACTCGATCCCACCGCCCCCCGCCGCCGTCAGACGCACCGAGAGCAGGTCGCACGTGTTCCAGGCCAGATCGTACGGCGACTGGTACTCATGCTCGGTCTTGGCCTTCTTCTCCTCCACCACCGAATCGTAAGGCGCGCGGTGCAGCTCGATCGCCAGCACGTTGACGCCCTTGCGCAGCATCGACGACGGAATCGCCAGATCGTCGATCCGTCGCCCCGCCATCGCCGGATGCCGCTTCGTGGCCTCGTTCGAATCCGCACGCCACTTCCTGATCGTGCCCGACTGGATCAAGTTTCCCTTCTCGTCCAGGAAGGCCGCCCGGTCGTAACGGTCCGCCGGCGCCTCGACGTCCGACAACGACGACGGCAGATGCCGCCTCGCCACTTCCTTGCCGTTCACGTACACAATCGCCCCGCCGTGGTACCCAAGCGACAGACGCAGCCCCGACACCTTCCGCGGATCGTCCACGCGGAACTTGCCTCGCGCACACAGCCGCGACAGAAACGGCGAATGAATTGCCCCCAACGCCGGACGCCGTGTCCAGCCGCTGTCGTCGAACTCCGGCAACGTCCAGCCCTCCGGCGGAGGCGGTGTCGGCGCGTGCATCGCCAGCGATTTGCCTGGCAACACCGTCACCCCGGCCCCCTTCACCATCACCGGCTGCTTCAACTCGTGGTACAGCCGCCAGAACCCGACCGTGTCCAGAACCACCGTCTGCTCCACGGCAGACGCCTGGGCCGCTGCCGGCGCTTCACGACTGTGCTGAGCCACCGCCGCCGCACACCAACTCCCCGCCGCCACCGCCACTGCTGCCGTCAGAAGGATCCACCTCGACACGCCTACGGACATCCTGCCGCTCCTTATCTTCTCGCCCGATGCCGACCCCACACACAAGCCGCCGGTCCCTGATTGACTTCCCGACGCAGTGAACACCACAGAACTGCACGCGTTCCGCCCTCATCGCTGTAGATGGCGGCATCGATAGTGTAGATTTGCACTACGCTCCGCGCAAAAGAGGCCGGCACAAGCCACTTCTGGCCTGCGCCGGCCTGTAAAGTATCCCCGGATGCCTTCATGCCACCAGCGGTTTGCCGCCGCCCTTTCACGGCACACTTCCGCTTATTCGTCACTTCTTCTGCACAATCCCCGTCCGCTTCGACACGCCCGGAACGAACTCGTCCGTCGCCTTCAGCGATAGAACGTACTCCGTCAGCAGGCGGATCGCGTTGTCCAAATCCTTCAGGCTCACAATCTCGTTCGGCGAGTGCATGTACCGGTTCGGAATGCTGATCAGGGCCGCCGCCACCCCGGCGCGGTTGATCTGAAGCGCGTTGGCGGCCGTGCCCGTCGCTCGCGGCGCAGCTTCGATCTGATACGGGATCTTCTTAGCCTTCGCCACCTTCTCCAGACCGTCGAACACAACCGGGTTGATATTCGGCCCGCGGGCCAAAATCGGTCCGCCACCCACCTTGCAATCACCCGTCGTCTTCTTGTCGATCCCGGGGCAATCCGTCGTGAAACCCACGTCCACGGCGATGCCCACGTGCGGATCCACCCCATACGCACTCGTTCGCGCGCCGCGCAGCCCCAACTCTTCCTGCACCGTCGAGACGCTCCACAGGGCCACCTTCGGTTTCCGGGCCGCCACTTCCAGCATCGTCTCCACCACGACAAACGTTCCCACCCGGTCGTCGAACCCACGGCTCGTGACCAGATCGTTCAGCAGGTACTTCATCTCCGCGTCAATCGTCACCGGATCGCTCACTCGGACATACTTGCGGGCTTCCTTCTCGTCCTTGGCCCCGATGTCGATGAACAGTTCCTCATACTTCGGAACCACCTTCCGCTGCTCCGGGTCCATCAGGTGAATGGGCTTGCGGCCGATCACCCCCTGCACGGGCCCCTTCTCCGTATGCACCAGAACACGTTGTCCCACCAAAACGTTCAGGTCGAAACCACCAATCGGCTGGAAATACAGGAACCCCTTCTCGTCGATGTACACCACCATCAAACCGATTTCGTCCACGTGGCCGGCCAGCATCACCCGCAGCGGCGACCCCACGTTCGTCCCCGCAATCACGTTGCCGTGCAAGTCCGTACGCACCTCGTCGCACCGGCCGGCGAGCCGCGCGCGTACCACGTCCTGCGCCCGCTCCTCGAACCCCGACGGACACCAGGCCGACATCAACTCCTCGAAAAACGCCAAGCGATCCTTCTGCATTCCGTTCTCCTTCTGTTACCTTCCGAACCGCCGAGCCGACACATCGTGACTGCGAAAACGGGAATTGTACGCCGATCGCCATAGCCGGGCAACAACCATTCCGTCGTACGTTTCACTGCGCCGCAGTCGCCGACGCCGACCGCGCCGCCTCGTTCAGCCCCAGACGCCGCCAATATGCCGCCACGGCCGCCGTCACAACCGCCAGCACGGCAATGTTGATCCGGACCGCCAGCGGCGACGACAGGTGCTCGGCCATGAAGCCCGCCAGAAGCGACCCCACCGGCATCATCCCGCCGAAGAGCGTCGCGTACACCCCCATCACGCGCCCACGGAACCGGTCATTGACCACCAACTGGATCAGGCTGTTGATCCCGGCCATCGCGATCAGCAGACCCAGCCCCGCAAAAAACAGCGGCGCCAGCGCCACCGACCACGTCGGCGCCACCGTGAACGTCGCCACCGCCACAAGAAAGATCACCGTACCAATGAGCACCAACCGCTGACGCTTGCGGTAGTAGCCCAGGTAGGCCATGACCAGCGCGCCGATGAAGGCCCCCGCCCCGAACACGGACATGAACAACCCGAAGGTCCCCGCCTCACGATGGTACACGTTGTCGGCGAAGGCCGGCAGCAGCGTCAGGAACGACCACCCCAGAATGCTCGTCGAGGCCAACAGGATCATCGTCGCGCGGATCGCCTTGTGCGACCACACGTAGTAGAACCCGCCGAACGGATGACGCGGAACGCTCGCCCGGCGCAGTTGAGCCTCCGTGGCGGCCGGAAACCGCATCAGCAACAACGCCGCGATCAGCGCAAAGTACGTCAGGCCGTTGATGGCGAAACATGCGGCCGCGCCGACCATGGCGATCAGGCCCGCGCCCAGGCCGCTGCCGACCATCCGCGACACGTTGAATACCGACGAGTTCAACGCCACGGCGTTGGCGATATCCTTGCGACCCACCATGTTCACGACGAATGCCTGACGCGCCGGAACATCGAACGCTTGCACAATCCCGTGCAGCCCAGCCACGATCAGCAGGTGCCATTCATTCACGTACTTCATCTCGCGATCAAACGCCAGCGCCAGCGCAATCGCCAGCGGCCCCACCGACATCAGCGCCTGTGTGACGTACAGGATCCGCCGCCGGTCCGCCCGCTCCGCCACAATGCCGCCAAAAAACGACAGAAACGTCATCGGCAGCGGGCCGATCGCGTTGATGTAGCCGAGCCAGACCTTCGAGCCCGTCAGTTTCCAGACCAGCCAGCTCAGCGCAACACGCTGTGCCCACGCGCCAATCATCGACAGGGCGTGGCCGCCGAAAAACAGGCGGTAGTTCCGGTGACGCAGCGACGAGAACATCCGGGGCATCGTGGACCAGAATCCCTGCGTCTGCTCCGCCGGCGGAGGCACCTCTGCGACCGTGCCGGATTCCCCCGAAGGATCATTCTCCGTCGCCATTGCCGCCAAGAACTCCGAAGCCGTGCCGCCCCTTCAATGGATCGCAAGGTACTGGTATACCAGATTGCCAGCCCTAAGCCAACTGCCGTTGTCCGGTGCACCGTGCCAGGCGCCACCTCCAAAAACCGGAAGGCCACCCTCACCTTAACACCGCTCCCATTTACTCGGAACCGCAAAACGCTCCGGGAGTTGACATGGCGATGGGTTGGAAATGCCGTGTCAGCGTCCGCATGGAAGACAGTCCGGCCCGTGGCGAGTTCCAGGTCGCCGGCCTCCGCGGCGATGCCCAGGCCGAAGTCCCCGATGAGGGCCGAACCATCCCCATCCGCGACGGAAGGTTCGCCGACGACTTCGCCCCACTGGCCGTCCACCTCTACCGCATCGCGGCCCCCTGACGGCCCGCCCAACTAGGACGTCCCCGGCGCCGGACCGCCCAGAGAAACATCCTCAGCGGAATGCCTCGGTCCGTACCTGCCGCCCGCGGCAGCCGCCTTCTGCCGCGCCAGCACCCGCGCCACCCACAGGAACCCCAGACAGCCGACCACGACGTCCGTCGCCAGACGTCCGCCGAACACCCCCACGATGCCCCAGCCTCGCGCCCCCAGGTACGACAACGGGATCAGTAACACCAGCACGCGTATCACGTTCAACAGCGTGGCGTTGATGGGGCGGTGCATCCCCGTCAGGAAGAAACCGCTGTAACGGTGCAGTTCCATCAGACCATACCCGAACGAGACAATGCGGATATACAAGATCAGCGTCTCCGCCACCCTGGGATCCTTCGTGAACACGGCCGCCAGTGCCGGCGCCGCCACGAAGAACACCACGGCGATCAGTCCGCCATAGAGCACGGCGAACCACGTCGACAGCCGCCGGGCCTGCCCCACTCGGTCCATGCGGCCCGCACCGAAGTTCTGGCTCACGAACGGCGTCAGCGAAATCCCCAGCGCCATCGGCACCATGAAGGCGAACATTTCGATCCGCCCGGCCGCTCCCGTGGCCGCCACCGCCTCGTGACCGAAGCCGCTCAGGATCCGCGTGATGACCGTCGAGGAGACCGGCATCAGGATCATGCTCAGAATGCTCGGAATCGCGAATCGCATGATCCGCCGCAGCGACGCCGCAACGTCCGCTCCGCCCCACCCGTGCCGGACGATCAACCGATGCTTCCGCGCGAGCAGCCAGATCAGCCACACCGTCGAGACGCCCTGCGCCATGACCGTCGCCAGGGCCGCGCCGCGAATCCCCATCGCCGGCACGCCCAGCCAGCCGAAAATCATAATCGGGTCCAGGATCGTGTTGATCACCGTGCCCAGGATCATGAACAGGCTGGCCGCCTT
This sequence comes from uncultured Anaerolineaceae bacterium, assembly GCA_964500225.1. Lineage (GTDB taxonomy): Bacteria > Planctomycetota > Phycisphaerae > FEN-1346 > JAACEH01 > JAAYDY01. Next base: position 14,964 of record CAZCOA010000014.1, read on the forward strand.
CGAGTCGCCCGACGAGATCAGGATGCCGTTGCCCAGCATCGGCAGCACCATGAAGACCGCCCCGACGTACCACGTCCGCATGTACTGCCCGATCAGCGGCAACGTCTCCGCGTCCGCCCCCAGACGCACGAACACCGGCTCCACCAATACGTATCCGCCGACACTCATCGCCGCCGCCACCGACGCCGCCAGCAGCATCCCATGCGTCACCAGCCGCGCCGCGTCCTGGCGATCATGACGGCCGATCGCGTGCGACACCAGCGTCGTGACGCCCGAACCAATCCCATGCGCCACACACGTCAGCAGCATGACCACCGGAAACGTGTACCCCATGGCCGCCAGCGGCCGCGTCCCCAGCCGCGACACGAACCACGTATCCGTCAGGTTGTACGCGTTCATCGCAAACGTCCCGGCCAGCATCGGCAGTGCCATCGAGAACAACGTCCGCGTCACGCCCCTGTCAACAAGAACAGCCATGCTTATCCCGCTTTCAGTATCAGTCCCCTGTCCCGGCCAACATACCCGACGCGCCCCCCGGCCCCCTGCCGTGCCGGACCGATGCTCTCGGCCGCCTCCGTGTCCAGAGACACGCGGAGCGCCAGCACGTTCATCCCGCAGGAAGCCGGCTTCTCGACGGTCTCCATGGTACACTGCGCCGTCCGGCGGAGTTGACGTCGATCGTCGTCAGCCGCGCACATCCCGACGGCAGGCGAATCACCATCGGCTCAAACGCCGTCTCGCTCAGCTCCCGCGGCACGCAACCTGTCTGGCCCAGGCGAACACATGCCGCGCTGCTGCGGAGTCCGGAACCTCGTCGATAGGATCGTCGCTCGCTGCTACCGGGAACCGCTCGCTGTGTCGGCGGCGCCCGGGGAGGAGGATGACCGGCCAGGGCCGGCCTTGGGGCCGGATGGACCTGCTGCCCCATCCTGGGGATCGATCCGCCCGGCGAGGCGGCGGACCTGTTCGCGGAGGATTGCCACGTCCTGGGTCAGCAGCTTGTTGCGGGTGCTGAGGCGGCTGATAATGATGGAGTACTGCATCATCAGCAACAGGATGAAGCCGAACACACAGAAAAGCATGCCGGTCTGGTAGTTCATGCCGGTGTATTTGGCCAGGAGGTTGACTGCGTCGGGAAAAAGGCCGATGGCGGCCACCGCCAGGCCGCTAGCGAGCCACAGGAGCGCATAGGCGGTCCGAAGCAGGTCGCGACGAATCATCTCGAACGTCAGCAGAAACAGCACCAGTCCCATGCCGATGGTCAGCACCTGGAACGGCTTGAGATCCCCGATGAGGGCGATTGCATTCATGCCGGTCACCTTCGATCAGTCCATGGCCCTGCGAGCCAGCGAGGTCGGGTCGCCCTTGCGGCCCTTGGCCTTCTTCAGCAGCTCGATCAGCAGGGACAACAGCACCTTGATCATGTAGTACACCCCGTGGAACAGCCGTATGCTGCTTTCGCCGCCCTGCCGCTGTCGCATAACGGTCGGCACTTCGCGGATCACGTAGCGAGCCTGGTGCAGCAGCACCAGGGCCTCCACCTCGGGGTAATCGCGCGGATAGTACCGGGCCAGAAACCCAATGGCCTCGCCGCGCGTCGCCCGGAAGCCGCTGGTCGTGTCGGTCAGTTTCTGACGGCACACGAGGCTCAGGATCAGCGAAAAAATCCGAATTCCTATCTTGCGGCTGATGGGGGACTCGTAGCCGGTGTCTTCGAGGAAGCGGCTGCCGACGGCCATATCCACCTCGGGGTGGTCGCGCAGGACCGCCAGGAGCTTATGTATCTGCTCGGCCGGATGCTGCCCGTCGCCGTCCACCTGGATGGCCACATCGTAGCCGTGAGTGTAGGCGTACTTGAGCCCGGTCTGCACAGCGGCGCCGATGCCCAGATTGTAGCTGAGGCTACAGACGATGGCCCCTGCCTCACGGGCCCGGGCGGCCGTGCGGTCCACGCTGCCGTCGTCCACGACCAACACGTCGGCGTGCGGCACGTGGTCGTAGATGTCGCGCACAACGCCGACGACAGCCTCCTCTTCGTTATAGGCCGGGACAATACATAGAACCTTGAAATCGCTCGCCGCCATGGCGGACGGTATCCTCCTTGCGTTCTTGCGAGCGGTTCCTGGCGGTCGCCACGGCCCCTGCGTCGGCCCATCGCGTCACCCGCCCATCGCCCTAACGTCGGCAACGGCGGCGCAGCCACTCGCTCAGGCACACAGGATATCCGCCGGCAGCCGAATTATCAAGGACATCGTCCCACCGGGAAACTGGTGACGGGGCGGCGGCCGTCGGGTATCATGCCCGGCGACACCCGGCACAGGAGATCGCCTCATGGACAGCTACAAGGGCCTGACGATGCGAACCGCCCCGGGGCTGCACGAATCGGTGGCCGCCGTGGTACAGCGGCTTTGTCCGCCTCCGGCCACCGTTCTGGACCTGGGCGCGGGCGAAGGGGCCCTGACCCTACGACTGCGCGAGGTCGGCTATGTGTGCGAAGCCGTGGAACTGACGCCCGACCGCTTTGCCGTCGAAGGAGTGCCCTGCCACAGTCTGGACCTCAATGGCAACTTCGCCGAATCCCTGGACCGCACGTTCGATCTCGTCGCCGCCGTGGAAATCATTGAACATCTGGAGAACCCGCGGCACTTCCTGCGACAGTGTGTGCGGTTGCTGACGCCGGGCGGCCTGCTCGTGCTAACCACCCCGAACATCGAAGACGTTTATAGTCGCGTGCGGTTCCTGCTTCGCGGCCGATTCTCGTTTTTCTACGAGGAGCACTACCGCGACATGGGGCACCTGACGCCGCTGACAAGCTGGCAGTTGCGGCAAATGTTCGCCGAGTTGGGCCTTCGCCAGGAGTGCCACACCTATAATCGCCCATTTCGCCGACTCTTTCTGCCGCAAAACGTCAGCGAACTGACCAAACTCGCCGTAGGCCTGCTCGCTTGGCCGCTGACGCCCGGCGTCCGCGGCGGCCAGGTCCACGTCTTTGCGCTGAGGGCAGCCCCAGGCCACACATAAATACAGCGGATGCAATAGGAAAAATGCCGTCCCACCCATTCTCTCCCAGAATGTCGGGCGGACCGAGCCCCCGGCGCCGATTTCACCGTAGACATCAGGACGCCGAGACGATAGTATCGCGGCCGATCGGATTCTCACGTCCTTCGCCGAGACGGTTCTCGGCACCGTGACGGCGAGAGGGCTGCGTGGGCCCGCATCCGACACATCAGTCAGTACAACTCAACTCGTCGCACCGTAAGCGGTCGCCTATGCGCACTGCGCATAGTGTGTTGTGCATTGTAATCAGGCACGGTTCCATCACAGTGTTACGGAGAGGACATGTCTATGGACTGGCTCACGCAACAGGCGCGGTCTTGGTTTGACCTGAAGAGTTGGGAAATCTCGATGGTCGATGTCGGAGTGATGATCGGCTATCTGGTCCTGATGATGGTCGTCGGATGGCTCTGCAAGGGCATTTCCAAAAACGTCAGCGACTACATCCGGATGGGATGCAAGAGCACGTGGTGGCTGATGGGCACAAGCATCTTCATGCTGATGACCAGTGCGGGCACATTCACGGGGGGGGCCGCCCAGGCTTATATGGCCGGGTGGAGTTTCCTGTTGATGAGCATAGGCGGGCTATTCGGCGCCGCCTGCACGGCGATCTTTGCCCCCTGGATGCGACGAACCCGAGCGGTCACACCGGCCGACGCCGTGCGTCTGCGGTATGGTCCGGTCGTTGAACAGGTTCAGGCCTACTTGGGGGCGGTAGGCGGTATGCTCTGGGGGGGCACGTGGTTGCTTGGCCTGGGCCAGTTCATGGCGGTCGTGTTCAATGTACCGGTCCCTGCCGTCATCCTGTTTGTGGGAATCGTGGTAGTGTTTTATTCCGTATCGGGGGGCTCATGGAGCGTTCAGATTACCGACTCGCTCCAAGCTTATATCCTCATGCCCATCGCCTTTGTCGTGTTCTTCCTGAGTTTGAAACAGGTGGGGTGGCTGGACGGTCTCTTCGAAGGTATAGCGGCCAAAGGCCTCCAAGAGGATTTCAAGATCATCAAAGAGATAGGACACCAGTACAAGTCCGATGCCGCCAAGGTGGGGCTGGGTTACTTCAGCGTCGGCTGGCTGGCGGCTTCGTTTGTGTATAGTTTCATCCTTTCGGCGAACATGTCATCGTGCTGGCGGTTCCTCAGCGTCAAGACCGACAGCGACGCCCGCAAGGCCGCCATCCTCGCCGGTGTGTTGACGTGCATCGGAACGTTTGTGTTCTATATGCCGGCGATGGTCGGCCGCGTTCTCTACGAAGATGAAATCAATGCCATGGGGAAGAATGTCGTGGCTCAGGTAAGTGTGGAGTCGCCGCCTCAGACCGCCACCGGCACGCAGAGTAACGGAACGACGACAAGCGCCGAGGAAGATGCGGGAAGAACCGGCGCTGTTGCCGCGGCACAAAACACCTCGACCCAGAAGCGAAATGCTCGGAAGCTCAACAATCCGGCCGATGGTGCGTATGCCTTTGTAACCAAAAAGGTGTTGCCGCCGGGGCTGATGGGATTGGTGGTTGTCGGGCTGTTTGCCGCCACGATGAGTTCCCTCGACAGTTCGTTGACAGGCAACGCCGGCCTGATAACCAAGAATATCTATCCGGCACTCATGAGGCTGTTTGGCAAGGAACCATGGACGGACATCAAGTTGTTGCGACTCACGCAGGTGATTAATTTGGTGCTCGGTGGCTGGGCCATTACCCTGGCCATGTTGCTCTACAGAATGGGCGGCGAAAAAAGCCTCTTCGATATCGGCCAGGAGATCATCAACCTGATAAGCACGCCCATGGTCATATCCATGGCTTTGTCGTTCTTCGTCCCGTGGCTGCCGTGGTGGGCGCCGTTGGTAGGCATGGCATGCGGTTTCAGCGGCTCGCTGACCTTCATGTTTGCCGGAACGGTGGCCGACTGGATGTCGGGCATCTCTTGGCTGCCCGGCGGATGGGCCGATGCTCTGAGGAATTTCGGCGAGTGGGTCAACGGTCTGATGTGGCATCACAGAATGTACATCAACATGTCATTGACCCTGATTCCAACACTGGCCACGTGTGCCTTCTGGTTTACGGCCACGCCCGAATACCGTCAGCGGGTGAGCGAATTCTTCAAACAGATTCGCACCCCCGTGGACTTCAAGAAGGAAGTCGGCAAAGGCGTGGACCATTCGCTGATGACAACCGTTGGGAAACTCGGGCTGATCATAGCCGGAGCGGTGCTGGTGCTCATTCCTTTCGCCAAGGATGCCAATGGCGTCGTTCAACCATCTAGTATTCTGTCGGTGTTGTTTGTCAGTGGTTTCATCGGATCCATATCGCTTATCATGCTGATTGCAGGGAGGCGAGTCGCACGCCGTGAAAAACAAGAGGCCTCTTGCTGTGAGAACGGCAGCGGGCCGGCCTGCAAGCCGTAAAGACGCACGGCCGGGCGCCTTCGCCGGAGAGGGATCGCCTTTCCGCCACAATTGATGGTGTAATGCGTGCAACGGGCACGTCGGCGCTGAGCCGGCGTGCCCGTTCTCCTGATCGTGATTTGCCGCTCCGGGGAGGATGCATTGGATGGCCGAAGCGTATACCGCGCATCTGGGCGGCTGGCGTGCCGCACGCCCTCCCTTACTCCACGGCATCCAGGTCGTTGATCTGGTCCTCGGCCGCCACCCGCCGGGCACGGCGGATACCATGGATATAGTAAGCAGCCGAAATCGCCACGATGAAGCCGGCGATGAACAGCACGGCGATCGTGCCGCGGATGGCCTCCTCGCCCGAGTGCTGGAACCAGGCCGGAATGGCTAGCAGGAGGAACAAACCGCCAAGGATCATTCCGAGGCGGCCGACCACGCGGGCCAGCGGCGCGTCCTGCTCTTTGCCGACTTCCTTCTTGAAGTCCACAGGCGTGTGAATGAGTTCGAAAAACTTCTCGACCTTGTCGCGGAACGTGTCGGTTGCAGTAAACCAGAACAGCCGTGTCAGAAGGGTCGGAATGATTGTGGCGAAGAAGACAAACACCAACTTGTAATGGTAGATTTGGTTGATGTCCCAAGGGAAGGTCATGCCAAAGAGCCGCTCGCCGAACTGAAGGAGAAACGCAGCGGTGCCGCCCGTGACCATGCCGACGATGGGCGACCAGAAGGGCAGCCGCTTGACGAACAACGACAGGATGAATGGCAGGCTGAACGGGCCCACGAGCACGGCAATGTCGAGGAAGATCGCGAACAAACCGCCGGCCCCCTGCCACCACATCATGGCGGCCGCCACGGTGATGGCCACGATGCCCATGCAGAGGTTTATGATCTTGGTGAAAACGAGTAGGGCCCTTCCTTTCAGCTCGCCGAAACCCAGAAGCCGGGACAGCGGGGGGTAGATGTTGCGTACGATCAGGCCGGCGTTGCCGGTCAGGGAGCTGTCCATGGAACTCATCGTGGCGGCGAACATACAGACCAGAACGACGCCGATGAGGCCGGGCGGAAGAACGTTCATCGCGGTGATGACGTAGGCCGCTTCGCCGGCGTTCTTCAGGCCGAGCGATGCAGTGGCCTCGATCTGGGGCGTGAGGAACAGGCGTCCGTAGATCGGCGGAACGAACCAGACGAGCGAGTTGGCGAAGGTAAGAAATCCGGCGAACAGGGCCGCCTTGCTGGCCTCGCGGTCGGTCTTGAGGCTGAGGTACCGCGAGCTCTGACCGACGATATTGGAGCCGTGAACCACCGAGTACACGCCCATGATGATGAGCCAGGGAAGCGTGTAGAGTTCGCGGCTGATTTCGCCGGAAAGTCCCTGGGCCACGTAGGTGTACTGATGGCCCCTGGGCTTGATCCACGCGAAGTCGGCGGCGAGGCCCTGCCGGTTGATCTCTTCCAGCAGGCCGCCGAAGCCTCCGACTTTCCACAGGCACAGGCCGGCCACAGCCATCGTGACGGGAATGAGGATGAAGCCCTGGAGGTTGTCGGTGATCTGAACACTCCAGGAACCGCCGGCGACGCTGTAGAAGACGATGACGATGCCTGTGGAGAACAGCACCCACTCGACCGGCAGGCTGAACACCGGAGCGACGAAGGTGGCCAGCCCGAGGAGCATCGTTCCGGCCCACACCATGCCGATCGGGACGCCGGTGTACATGAGGATCTGCTCGCTGAGGCGTCCGAAACGGCTGTAAACGGCGTCGCCGGGAGTGATGGATCGAGTTCGCCGCATCCACGGCGCGATGAAGATGGCCTGGTAAACGAAGACCAGCACCATGAACCATTGCTGGACCAGGATGCTCCAGCCGCCCAGGTAGGCCTGGCTGGCCGAGGCGGTGAACATGCTGGCGGCAAAGCTCGACATGAACATGCTCATGCCCGAGAGCCACCAGGTCCCTTTGCAGCCCATGCGAATGTAGTCGCTGATGTTGCTGCTGGAGTTGCGGCAGACGAAGCCGACGGCAACCATCAGAACAAAATAGCCGATCAGGACCCCATAGTCCACAGCGCCCAACGGACTCTTCTGGATGGTCTCGACAAGCTTCTGATAGTACTCAGCCACGGGTAGTCGCCTTTCAAGAATGGTTGGTCCGTTCTCCGAGCCTGACGGGCGCAATTAGTAAGAGGCACTATTTAACGTCTGCCGGGCATGGCGTCCATGGGCATTGCGTGATTACCTCTTGCACAATCCTACGCGCGATCCACGCGGCAGTGCGATTCTACAGAACACAGATGCAGCCCTACAAGTGTCGCGAAAACCATTCCCCAATCGTCGCGCGGCCGCTATAATGGATGTTTTGTCCGCGCGGCGGGCAGCACTGCCGCGACGAGTCGATCACAATAGCAGGAGAGTGGTTCCATGGCTGGACACACGATTACCGAAAAGATCATTGCCGCCCACGCCGGTCGCGACGAGGTCGCGCCGGGAGACTTCGTGTACGCCGACGTCGATATCGCCCTGGGCAACGACATCACCGCGCCGATCGCGATTCGGGAATTCGAGGCCGCCGGCGCGCGGCAAGTGTTCGATCGCACGCGCGTCGTCCTGGTGCCGGACCACTTCACCCCGAACAAGGACATCAAGAGCGCCGAGCAATCGAAGATTCTGCGCGACTTTGCCCGCAAGCACAATCTGACCCATTACTGGGAGGTCGGCGAGGTGGGCGTGGAGCACGCTCTCCTGCCCGAGCAGGGCGTTGTGGTCCCCGGCGACCTGGTCATCGGGGCCGACAGCCACACCTGCACCTACGGCGCGCTCGGGGCCTTCTCGACCGGCGTCGGATCGACCGACCTGGCCGCCGCCATGGCCACCGGCAAGGTCTGGCTCAAGGTGCCTTCGGCCCTGAAGTTCGTCTTCACGGGCCAACTCGACCCCTGGGCCGGCGGCAAGGACCTCGTGCTTTTCACCATCGGCCGGATCGGCGTGGACGGGGCCCTGTACCGCTCGATGGAGTTCTGCGGCCCGGTAATCGAAGCCCTCGGCCTGGACGACCGCCTGTCGATGTGCAACATGGCCATCGCGGCCGGCGGCAAGAACGGCATCATCGCCCCCGACGGCGTCACGCGGCAGTACATCGCCGGCCGGGCCGAGCGCGAGCCGGTCTACTACACCAGCGACGCCGACGCCGCCTACGAGAAAACGTACCAGTGGGATGTCACGGGCATGGGGCCGATGGTGGCGTGCCCCAATCTGCCCGAAAACGTCAAGCCCGTCGGCGAACTGAAGGACGTCGTCGTGGACCAGTCGGTCATCGGCTCCTGCACCAACGGCCGCATCAGCGACCTGCGCATTGCCGCGAAGATTCTCAAGGGCAAGCGGGTGGCCAAGGGCTGCCGCTGCCTGGTCATTCCGGCGACACAGGAGATTTACCTGACGGCCCTGCGGGAAGGGCTTCTGGAAACGTTCGTGCAGGCCGGTTGCGCGGTCTCGACGCCGACGTGCGGCCCATGCCTGGGCGGGCACATGGGCATCCTGGCCGCCGGCGAGCGGGCCATCGCCACGACCAACCGCAACTTCACCGGACGCATGGGACACCCCGAGAGCGAGGTCTACCTGTCGAACCCGGCCGTGGCCGCCGCCAGCGCCGTCACGGGCCGCATTACGCACCCGAAAGACGTGGTCTGAGCGACGCCTCGCGGCTCTGCCATGTTCGATGCATTCGTGCCGAGGCGGCCCCTTCCCGGGGTCGCCTCGCGTGTTTCCGGATAGCCGCGCTCCGCAGGCACAGTAGGATAGACGGCATCGAACCGTAGGAATGTGCATTGTGCCCTTGTCGCAAATCGTGTCCAATTGGTGCGGCAACCGGTTGACGGAGTCGATACGAAAGGAGCCAACGGGCCATGCGGCACAAAGCGAACGTTGTCCTGGCGATTCTCTTCGCGGCGGCATCGCTGACAACCGGCGTCGGGTGTCTTCCCGACAGGGCGGCGCTGCCCGCCCAGACCGCGCGACACTCCACAACGGCCGCCCCCGGCTTCTATGCCCTCTATGTCGATTTCGAGTGGGACGAGGGATACATGAAGGTGGCCGACGACATCCGGGCCACGGGCATCCGCGACCTACTCGGTCGCGTGAAGATCGGCAGCGCGCTGGGCGAAGCGGCGCTGTTGCGGGCCGCCCAGGACGGCATGAACGTCACGCTGTCGCTCAGCACGGGGCGCAAGGCCTTCGAGCAGGACCCCGAGAAGGCCATGGCCGACTACGTCGAGCACATCCGCCGCTATGTGGGCCGCTACGGCACCGGCGGCTCGTTCTGGAAAGAGCATCCGGAGGTCGAGCCGCGACCGGTGCGACACTGGCTCGTCTGGGGCGAGCCGAATATCGAGATGCTCATGCCGCCCGAGGGCGTCGGCCGCGTCGAGTTGTACGCCCAAATCCTGAAGACGGCCTCCCAGGAAGTGCGCCGCCTGGATCCTGAGGCAAAGCTGATCGCGTTCAACACGTCGGACGGCGCGCCGCACCACGGCTCCGGCCTGCGCCCCGACAGTTTCTATCAGGGCTACGTCGGCTGGCGACGATTCATCCGCGAGGTCAACGACATCACCGGAACCGATCTCTACGACATCGTCGGCACGCATCCCTACCATCAGCCCCTGTGTCCCGAGGAAGGCGGCATCATCACCGGCGTCAAAATGGTCCGCGAACTGGCTCGCAAACAGGGGTTCCTCGACAAGCCCTTGTGGTTCACCGAGATCGGCTATCCGACGGTTTACCCCAGGAACAAGCAGGTCCGCGACGAACGGCAACAGGCCTGTTTCCTGGTCCGGATGTTCGCCATCGCCGCTTCGTGCGGCGTTGAGCAGGTCCAGGTGATGTACGTCCGCGACATCGTTCACGCGGAAACAATCCCAGGCCAGGGGCTGACGCAGCGGAACTTCGGCTTCTTCTTCGAGCCCGGCAAGTGGAAGGAGCAGGCCGTGGCGACGCGTGTGATGACCACGCTGATTCCCGATCCGCGGCTAGAGGTGATGACGATTCACGAGGAGCCCAAGGGCGTCTATGCCTACCAGTTCAAGGGACTCGACGGAATGCCGGTTCTGATGGCCTGGCACTCGGCCGAGGGCATGCAGGAGCAGCGGTCGTTCGGTCTGACGCTCAGCGGCGGCAGGGAGGCAACCCTTGTGGACATGCTGGGGCGCGACGTTCGGCCGATCACGCTCACCGAGGACGGCAAGGTAACGGTCACCCTGGGCGAGGCGCCGGTGTACCTGGTACCGGCCCCGGCCGACCGCGTTCGCGCGGCCCTGGCAACGGAGTCGATGCCACAGGAGCAATGAACGCCGTCGCGCGACACGGATGACGCGGTAACGACGCTTCGGGTCATCTACGGTCGCTTCGGCGGCTGCCAGTCGGCGTTGGGCCGCGGGAACACCTCAAACGGCGGGTTGCCTGCCGGCGCGTGCGGCGAGGGATTCTCCGGCAACGGATCGTTGGTCTGCGTGAACTGCATGGCCGACACGGTGCTGGTCTTCATGCCCGCCTTGAACGCCCTGGCTTTGACCATGGCAGAACGATCCAGCACAAAGGGTCCGGTGTACAGAGGCGACGCCGCGTCGGGGTCCGAGCGGTCAAGGGTGTAGCGAATGACCGCCCCTGGCGTCATGGACGATAGCGACACGACGACATCGCGGCTGAAGACCGCACCGCGCGGCCGGATGTCCGGACTCCAGACCAGCGACGGATCCAGGGCCGGGGCCGCCTGCCGAGTACCGCGCGTCGGCCGGCCCCCCAGTACGCCTCGGTCATCGAAATCGAGCGGGTCGAGACACACGTCTCGCGACCAGCCCTTTTCGGTTCCGGTCTTCTGATGGTAAAGGTGCCAGAGGCGCCCCTCCCGGTCGCGAGTCACGGACCCGTGGCCCGGACCGTGGATGGTCGGCAGATCCTGAAAGATCGGGTTGTTCGGATGCTTGGTGAACGGGCCGATCGGCGTCGGGGCCGTGGCATAGCCCACGGCGTAATAAACCGACTGGCCGTCGCTGCCGCTATAGAGCAGATAGTAGAGCCCGTCGCGCTTCAGCATCCACGGCCCTTCGTTGATCGGGAAGCTGCGGCGCTCCCAGTCCTGGCTGATCTGGAAGCACCGCGTTACCGGGCCGCCCGTCTCCGTGGGGCTCTTCATCGGCACGCAGTACATGTCGAACGGTGGCGTGTGCGTGAAGTACAGATAAAGCCGACCATCGTCGTCGCGGAACGGGTGCGCGTCGATGGCGTTGATGACCAGCAGCCCCAGGTCCTTGAACATCGCGTCCGGCCGGTCGGCCACGGCGACCCCGATCGTGTAGCGCCGCGTATAGTACATGTAGAATTTGCCGTCCTCGGGATGATAATAGACCTCCGGCGCCCAGACGCCCTTGAACTCGTCGGGCAGCACCTGCGGCCCCCGGCTCCAGTGAACCAGATCCGTGGACGAAAACACGGTCAGCCCCGCGTTGGTAGAGTAGTAGTAAAAGACGCCGTCGTGCAGCAGGACCGCCGGGTCCGCGCCACAGTCTTCCTCCCGGGTCACGATGGGATTGACATAGCTTGCGACCGCCGGGCCTCGGCCGGCGGCGCACGATGCACAGGAGACCGCAACCGCCGGCACAACCAGCCCACACCAGAACCCCACCATGGCAATCCCTGAGTCCCAGCACGACATCGGTCATCCTCCAAGTCAAGTACCCTACCGACGCCGAACCACTACAAGCCATGGATGCTCTTGAATGCGGCCCCGGTTTCTGGTTGAATCACCGATGGCCGGGCGGATTGCGCCGCGTCTGTCGCCCGGCGACCGCATTTCCGTAAGGAGATCCATGGCCGACCAGCCCGCCCAGACATCCGACCGCTCCTGGAGCCTGACCGAACGTGAGCTGGCCTCACGACTCTCGTGGTTCATCAGCATCCGTTGGTTTGCCGGCCTGACGGCACTGCTGTTTCTGGCCGTGGCATGGCACGGCTTCAGCATCCGTCTAACCGGGCCCGATCAGCCCCTGGTGCGAGTCCTGATGGCCATCCTGGGCCTCTTCTTCTATAACGCCGTTCTGGTAATTCTGGTCTGGGCATTCCGCACGCGCGGCCTCCTGGGGCCGCGGGCCATTCACGCCTTCGCCAACCTCCAGATTGTCTGCGATCTGGCCTGCGTGGCGTTCATCTGGCACTACACCGGAGGCATCGAGAACGCCTTCTGCATCCTTTTCATCTTCCCGATGGCGTGGGCCAGCGAACTATTGAGCCGCACCAACGCCTACCTCCACGCCGTCCTGGGTGCGACAATGATGAATGCCGTCGCCTGGGGCGAATACTCGGGCCTTCTGCCACACGTCCACTTGGTGCGCCTCGTGAACCAGTGTATCATGGACTTTGTGCCGCCGGAGCTGTACCTCGACTGGGCATTCGTGCTGATGGTCTGCCTGGCGGTCTCGGGCGGCATGTTCGTCACGGTATTCCTGGCAGGGACGATCTCGCAGCGTCTGCGGCTGCGGGAGAACCAGCTCGAAGAGGCCTACCGGCGGCTCCAGACAGTGGACACCCTCAAGACGGATTTCATGCGCAGAGCCAGCCACGAACTGCGAGCCCCCCTGTCGGCGACGCACATGATGCTCAAGACCGTTCAGCAGAGCATCGCCGACCGGATCGACCCCGCCCAGCGCGAAATGATTGTCCGGGCAACCGACCGCATCGATTCGCTGACCAAGCTCGTCAACGATCTGCTCCTGTTCAGCCGCCTGGAAAACGAGGTGGACGTACCCGCGCACCGCGAGCCGGTTCCCTTCGACGAAACGGTGCGTCAGACCATCGAGCTACTGGCGGCCGACGCCGAGGCCAAAAGCCTGCGCCTGGAGTTCGACATCGCGCCGGCTCGCGTCACCGCCGAAAAAGAGGAACTGGCCGAGATCGCCACGAACCTCGTCAGCAACGCCATCCGGTACACGCCCGACGGCGGCCGCGTGTCGGTGCGGCTCGCCAGCGAGGGCGGCTTCGCCGTGCTCGAAGTGGCCGACACCGGCATCGGTATCGCCCCGAAGGATCTGCCGCGCATCTTCGACGAGTTCTTCCGCAGCACGGAGGCCAAGAACGCCGTCAGGTACGGCACCGGCATCGGCCTGGCCATCGTCAAGAAGATCGTCCAATCGCTTCGAGGCGACATTGACGTGCGCAGCACACCCGGCGAAGGAAGCACCTTCACGGTTCGCCTGCCCCTGAGCACCGAGCCGCCTGCCCCGCGCGGCGGCTCCAGCCGATGAGCCGGATGCCCCTGCCGCTCATGGGCAAAACGCCCCTGCCACGGCACAGCCCCCAGAACGTTCCTGCGCCCGGCCCCATTGCTGCACTTGACACGGCTGCCGCCGCACGATATCACTGGTCACAGCACAACGGATACCGGAACACCGCCAGGCGATAGGAACTCCGGATGCAGAATCAAGTCGTCGCCGAAATCAACCTGTCAGCCCTGCGCGACAACTACCGCACCCTGGCCGCGATGGCCGCCCCGGCAAAGATCATCGCGGCCGTCAAGGCCGACGCCTACGGTCACGGGGCAGTTCCCTGCTCGCAATGCCTGGCCGACGCCGGCGCCGCCATGCTGGCCGTCGTCACCCTCAACGAGGCCCTCGAACTCCGCGACGGAGGCCTGCGCACACGCATTCTCGTCATGGGCGTAACGGATCCGAAACGCGTCGCCGAGGCCATCGCCCGCGACATCGAACTGACCATTCACGGACGCGATTACGGCCTGGCCTACGCCAATGCCGCCGCCCGCGCCGGGGGCACCCTCCGCTGTCACGTCCATGCCGAAACCGGAATGCACCGCATGGGCACGCCCTTCGACGACGTGGTGCCGCTGATCGAGGCCCTGGCCGCCATGCCGCATGTCCGGGTCGAAGGGCTCATGACGCACCACAGCCACGCCGATGTCCCCGACCCGTCAATCACCGCCGAGCAGCGCGATCGCTTGGCGAGGCTGGCCGACGCGCTGTCGCGTCGCGGCCTGCGGCCGCCCATCGTCCACGCCGCCAACTCGGCCGCCCTAATGCGCTTCCCCGACGGACGGTTCGACATGGTGCGGCCGGGCATCGCTTTGTACGGTGTCACGCCCTGCCCGGAACTGACGCCGCACGTCCGCCTGCGGCCCGTCATGACGATCAAGGCGCCCATTGCAACCATTAACCACGTGCCCGTCGGCGAGGGCGTCAGCTATGGTCACAGGTGGATTGCCCAGCGGCCGTCACGCGTGGCGGCGCTGCCGATCGGATACGCCGACGGTTACCCGCGTGCCCTGACCAATCGGGCCGTCGTCCGGGTCGAGGGGCAGATTGCTCCCACCGTGGGCACTGTCTGCATGGACACCATTCTGATCGACGTCACCGACGTGCCGCAAGCCCGGGTCGGCTCTGTGGTCACTCTCATGGAAGCACGGACGGACAGCCCGCTGTCGGTCTATGCCCTAGCGTCGCTGACCGGCACGATTCCTTATGAAATCTTCTGCGGCATCGGCAGGCGAGTGAAGCGAATTTATGTTTACGACGAGCCGGACGGAAATTCCCGCTGACGATTTCCGTGCTCATGCGTTACTATGTGTAGGCCGTGGCGGCGGCCGGCACATTCAGGCTGTTCTGCGGCCGGGCGAGCGGTTCGCCGCAGGGGCGTTTACGAGGGTGTTCACCAACATAGGAGGCTGATGCATGAATTGCCGCTTAGGGATGGCGCTGACGGCGACCGTCCTGTGTCTGGCCGGCTGCACGCCGCAGAGTGCCGACACGGAGGCCGTCCGGATCAACGCACCAAGCCAGTACACCGGCGCCGACATCCAGGCCATGATCGAACGCGCCAAGGAGAAGGTCTTTCCGACGCTCGTCTACGTCAAGCCCATCCGCGAGGACTATAGCGAGGGCAAGAAGCAACGCGTCGTCGTCAGCGGCTCGGGCGTCATCATCAGCCCCGACGGCTACGTCGTGACCAACAACCACGTCGCCGAGAAGGCCGTCGAAATCCGCTGTGTGCTCTTCGACAACACGATGCTCAAGGCCGACCTGATCGGCACCGACAAGGACACCGATCTGGCCCTGCTGAAGCTCAAGCCGGAAACGCCCGGAACGACCTTCCCCTATGCCGCGCTGGCCGACAGCGACCGCGTCGTCGAGGGCCGCTTCGTCATGGCCCTGGGCTCCCCCTGGGGGCTGAAACGCAGTATCAGCCTCGGCATCGTCTCTTCGGCCGAACGATTCCTCGACGAGGACAGCGAGTACAGCCTCTGGATTCAGAGCGACGCCGCACTGAACCCCGGCAACTCGGGCGGACCGCTGATCAACACCGACGGCGAGGTAATCGGCATCAACACGATGGCCTCGATGTATGGCGGCGACATGGGATTCAGCATCCCTTCCAACACCGTCCGGTACGTCATCGACCAGTTGAAGGAGCACGGCGAGGTCAAGCGCAGTTGGACAGGCCTGCGGCTCCAGCCGCTCCGCGACTTCGACAGCGACTCGTTCTTCGAGGGCGATCGCGGCGTGCTGGTCGCCAGCGTCGATCCGGGGTCGCCCGCCGAAAAGGCCGGGTTGGCCGTCGGCGATCTGATCCTCTCGGTCAACGGCGAGCCTATTGACGGCCTCTACAACGAGAATCTGCCTCGCATCCGTACCCTCCTCGGACGCCTGCCGACCGACCGGGCCGTGGACTTCGTCATCGAGCGAGCCGGCACACCGATGACCTTGTCGCTGACAGCCTCCCAGAAAGGCCTTGTCGAGGGCGAGGATTTGGAGCTGAAACGCTGGAACATGACCGTCAAGAGCATCAACGAGCACGCCGACCCGGAGCTCTACTACTACGTCAAGCAGGGCGTTTACGTCCAGGGCGTGAGCTATCCCGGCAATGCCGCCATGGCTGGTTTCTCCGGCTGCGGCGAGATCATCCTCAAAGTGGACGGCAAGGAGGTCAAGACGCTCGACGACATCCGAAGGATTTACGACGAAATCATGGCCGACACGCATCGCAAAAAGCGCGTCGCTTTCGAGATTATGCGCGGCGGCATGCCGTCCATGCTCGTGCTCGACTATGCCCGCGACTACGACAAGGAATGATCCGGCTTCGGCGGAAACCCGACTCGGAGGAAAGGAACGCAGATGAACCGTTGGATCACGATCACTGTGGCGTTGCTCTTGGCTCTGGCGGCGTTTGCGTGGACGCCACCGCGCACGTGGGCCCAGGCCGAGGCGACCGCACCTGTCGGCAAACCCATCGAGACAGTCAGCGCCGCCGACGAGGACACTCCGGCCGATGCCGACCGGAACAGGAAAGCGGAAGAAGCTGAAGAGAACAAAGAAGGCGAGGGGAACGACAAGGATGAATGCGAGGACGACCGCGCCTTCATGCAAGAACTAGCCGATCTCGCGGCCCCGTACCTGGTCACTGTCGCCACCCGATGGAAGGAAGACAAGGGCGAGAGTCCGGACGAATACGAAATCCGCTGCAACATCGACCTCAAGATGTCCACCGAGGCTATGGGCCTGGCGCTCGATCCAACGAAGGGTTGGATTCTGACCCAGGACAACAACTACGAAACACGATTCATCGAATCGGTTCGCGGCATTACGTCCGACGGGAAGGAGTTTCCGCTGCGGCCCTACGGCTTCTACCTCGACCTGCCGGCCGCCGTTTACCAGACCGACGCATGGCCCGGCGTCGGAGAGCCTCTGAAGTGGTTCGACGGCGACATCGCCCTGCCCGGCGGATTGCACCACGTGGGGCTGGTCCGCGCCCGGCTCGGATGGGACATCGTCGTCGCACTCGGCGGCGTCGGCCCCATGGCACGCAGCACCGACCGCAAGACCGAGGACGAGTGGACCGCCGAGGTCGAGCCCGGCCTCGTCTTCGACGACGAGGCGCGGCCCTTGGGTTTCACCCTGCCGCCGGTGGTCAGTCTCGTCGGCAACCGGTTCCCGTGGCGCGGCGGCGACCTCCTCAAAGCCTCCCTCGTCACCTTCGACGACTTCGAAAAAGCCAAGGCCGAACGCCTCAGCCGATTCGGCAAGTTCGCCCACGAAGTGAAGATCGTCTATCGTCAGCCCGAGGAAGGCGAGGACAACCTGGAGTTCGAAGGCGAGGACCGGACCAGCCTGACCCAGTACTACTATGGCTACGCCGTGTCGCCCCGGCGCATCGTCGTTCCGGTGCGGCTCGAGAAGATCTACATCCAACGGTTCAAAAAGATCACCGTGCGGATGAACGACCAGGAGGTTCCCGCGAAGTTCCTTGGAGCGTTTCTGAACTTCGGCTGCTTCATGGTCGAAACCGAAGACGCCGAGAGTCCTGCGGTGCTTCCATCCGAATGGGCCCAGGTGCCCGACATCCACCGAGCCGTCATGACCTATCTGCCGGAGCGCAAGTTCGGCGGCCGCCGCGACACACTCTGGTACAACCGAATCAGCGGCTACGAGCGACAGTATAAGGACGAACTGTGGCCGAAATGTGCCACCCCCCTCGCCCGCGGCACCCTCGTAATGGACTTCGACGGTCGGCCGATCGGGTTGGCAATGACCGAACGCCGTCCCGAGGAAGAGAAGAAGGGCGCCGGACGCCGAATGTCGAACGACCGCGACGAATTGGTGAAGATGTACCTCACGGCCAAACTCGCCGACGCCTTTGCCCATCCCGAGGCGCATTTCGACCCGAATCTGCGGCCGACGGACGAGCGCGAGGAGAAGCGACTGGTATGGCTCGGCGTCGAGACGCAACCGGTCACGCCCGAGCTGGCCGAGATACTCGACGAAATGGCAGGCGGCGACTCCGTCCAGAAGCTCACCCGCCGCGGCGAGATCGGCCTCCGCGTCACCTACGTCTATGCCGGCTCCCCCGCCGAAAAGGCCGGCATCCGAGCTGGAATGATATTGCTGGAGATCCAAGAAGAGGACAAGAACGATCCCATCGAGTTGAAACCGCTCGAAGGAAGTTACAGATACCGCTTCAGCCGCTTCCGCTCCTACGGCGGCTCGTCGGACTCCGAAAGCAAGCGCAGCAACTACCTGACGAAGCTCCTGACGCGACTGGGGCCCGGAACCAAGGTAACCGTCACGTACCTGGACGGCACCGAGAAGAAGTCGCAGGACTTCGTTCTGGAGTGGGCGCCCTATGACTACTCCTCCGCCGCCAAATATAAGGACGAAAAAAGCGGCCTGACAGTCAAGGACCTGACCTATGACATCCGGGCCATTCTGCGTCTGGATGCCTCGCAGCCGGGCGTCATCTGCGCCAAGGTCGAGCCTGGAGAAAAGGCCTCCGTGGCCCAGATCCAACCGCCGGTCATCCTGACCGAGATCAACGGCCGCCCAATCGCCAATGTCGAGGACTACCAGAAGCGCATGGAGGAAATCCAGGCCGGCGCCAACGGCGGCGTAGCGGACATCAAGCTCCTGTGGATGGGCAAGAACCGTATGGTCCGCCTCACGTTCCCGTAGAGGCTGCCCGTCGGGGCTCGCCGTGAAACGTACAGGGGCGCGACTCTCACCAGGGTCGCGCCCCTATTGGTTTGTGTGCGGGTCTTCACGTCCGGCAATGCTCAGCCGCCACCGACCTTACCGGCATCCGCGCCGCCCTCGGGCCCCGTCGGGGGTGGCGTGTCCGCCTCGCCGTTCACCGACGACGAGTTGTCCATCGCACCGCGAATCTGCGCCACGCGGGCGCGGGCCTTCTTCACATACTCGTTGCCCGGCAGGGCATCTTCGTAAACGCCGATGAGTGTTTCCTGGTAAACGCTGATCACGCGTAACGGATCGGTCGCCACGTTTTCGCGGTCGAATCTCGCGGCCGCCTCGTAGGCGTCCTTCACTGACTCCAGCAGCATCTCCTGGTACGACTTTGCCGGCGCCGGCTGTGCGGACACGGCCTCTGGCGATTCCTGGAGCCGTGTCGCCGACGCAGGCAAGGTTCCGCCTCCAATGGATGCGGGAGACGCCTTCGTCTCAGGCCGAGTCGATCTTGCGGTTTCCGTCCCCTGCTCCTGAGCTGCGCCGCCCAACGACGGCGAGACTGTCGGTGACGTGCCGCCCTGCCCTGTCGGCGTCGGCAATACGGGTATGATCGGCGACAGTCCCTGGCCCTCGTCGCGCTGGCTATTGCTCACGGCCAGAATAATCGCCACCACCACGGCCACAATGCAGACCACTGCCACGGTCACGCCGCCGATGATATACCACTTCAGCGGCGTCACTTTTTCGATCGTTTCGGCCACGCGGACGCGGCTCGTGCTGACGTCGGCCCGGCGCACGGCCTGCTTCATCACCCCGGCCACATGCGTCCCGACCTGCGGCGTCACGGCTCCAATCTGCGCCGACACCACCTCCAGGCTGATCGTGGCGTTCGGGTCCAGGGCGGCAAAATCCAGCGCCTCCAGCGCCGCCAACAGGTCCACGGCCGTCTGGTACCGCTCGGCCGGATCCTTGGCCATAGCCTTCTCAATAATCCGAAACACCGCCGCCGGAAGGCCCGGCACGTACTGCCGCGGATCGGGCGGCGGATCGAACCGATGGCGGTTCATCACCTCTTCGGTGTCGCGCCCTTCATACGGCGGCCGCCGCGTCAACGCCACGTAGTAGCTGGCCGCCATGCTGTAAACGTCGCTCCGCGAGTCGCCCTCCTCGCCTTCGCACTGCTCGGGCGCCATGTAGAGCGGCGTGCCGACAGCGCGGCCGTCCTCGGCGTCACTGGTGTCCCGGAAGATATCGCGGGCCAGACCGAAGTCCGTCATCTTCACCTGGTTGTCGGCCGTCACCATGATGTTGCCCGGCTTGATGTCGCGATGGATCAGCCCGCGACGATGCGCATGGGCCAGCCCGCGACACGCCTCCGTGATGATCCGCGTGGCCTCCTGCGGCGTCAGCCGCTTCTGCCGCACCACCTCCGCCAGACTGCGTCCGTCCACCAGTTCCATGACGATGAAGTACAGCCCGTCCACCTGGCAGATCTGATGGACCGTGACGATGTTCGGGTGGCTGAGCTTGGCCGCCGATCGGGCTTCCTGGAGGAAGTGCTGCACCTTCTCTTTGCCGGCCTTGGCCATCTGCGGAGGCAGGACCTTCAGGGCCACGTGGCGATGCAGCGACTTGTCGAACGCCCGGAACACGGCGCCGAAGCCGCCGACGCCGAGCAGTTCCTCGATGCGGAACGTGCCCAGCTCGCGTCCGATAAGGGTCTTGGCTTCCTGGATGGTCTTGACCTGCTGCGGATCCACCTGGGCCGCAGGTGCAGGACGGTCGGACGCATCGGCCAAGTGGGCAACGGCGACTGGAACGCCCGCGGGCGCAGACTCAGCGGCCGACTTCGAGACCTCGGACGCCACGGCCTCGGGTTTCACCGGCAACGGCTTCACCGGCTCGGGGCGTACCGCGGCTGGATCGACCGGCGACGAGGCCACAGACGCCGGCGACGATGCCCCTGCAGTTGCGGCCTCAGCCTTCCAGATGTGACCGCACTTGCACTTCAGGTGATGACCCAGGCGGTCCGCCGGAATCTTGTAGCTGCGAGAACAATTGGGGCAGGAGACGACTACGGGTGTCAACCGTGGTAACCTCCACATGGAGCGACCGTTGTGACGCAATGCCCACGGCACGGCGGGTATGGGGCAAGTCGCCGCTTCATGTATTCTAATGGACGTGGGACGCTTGTCAAAGTCATAATGCCCCTAGCTGCGGCCTCACTGCGTTTTCCCTTGACTGGTCTTGCGGCCGCCCATAGAATCGCGTTTTCGCAGCCGTTCGACGGCCTGCCGCCGCCGAAGGGGCTCGTCCGTGGAGGATTTCTGGCGTATGGTTCGCAGCAGAGACCGTCACTCGGGGCTTCCTGTTCCCGCCGGTGCTGCAGCGACCCTGCGCCGAGGCATTATCCGGCAGCCCTAGCTCGGGGCGGCGAACCTGTGCCGAAACGCTCTGTCTGCCCCGGCGGTCCGACGACGACCGGCGGGGCGTTTCTCTTGGCGAACCATGACCCGGGGCCGGTGCAACAGGCTGCCCCATAAGACCATACGAGAAGGACGCGATGACTGACAAGAAATCCTACAAAGAAACCCTGAACCTCCCCCAGACCAGCCTGGCCATGAAGGCCAATCTGGTTCAGCAGGAACCCGAACGACAGAAACGGTGGGCAGCCGCAGGCCTCTACCACAAGATCGTGTCGAAACCGTCACCGCACGGGCGATACTTCCTCCACGACGGCCCTCCCTACGCCAACGGCGACATCCACATGGGCCACCTCATCAACAAGGTGCTCAAGGACATCGTCGTCAAGTACCGGACCATGGCCGGTTTCCGGTCGCCGTATGTTCCGGGCTGGGATTGCCACGGCCTGCCCATCGAGCAGACGTTCCTCCAGAACACGGGCAAAAAGGCCGAGAGCCTGACCCAGAACGAAATCCGCCGCGAGTGCGAAAAGTACGCCACAAAATGGGTCAAAACCCAGAGCAGCCAATTCCAGCGGCTCGGCGTCTTCGGCGACTTCGAGAACCCGTACCTGACGATGACCCACGAGTACGAGGCAGGCATCATCGAGTGCTTCGCCCGTTTTGTCGATCGCGGGCTGGTCTATCGCCAGAAGAAACCGATCCACTGGTCCTATGGTTGCAAGACCGCCCTGGCCGAGGCCGAATTGGAGTATAAGGACGTCGAAGGTCCGAGCATCTACGTAAACTTCCCGGCCACAAGCGACCTGGAACCATTGGTGCCGGATCGCAAAGCCGGCGAACCGTTACACTTGATGATCTGGACCACCACGCCGTGGACGTTGCCGGCCAACCTCGGCGTCATGGTCGATCCGACGTTCACCTACCAGGCCGTCCGCTACGAGCTCGACGGCGAGACGCAGATCAGCTTCATCGCCGCCGACTTGGTCAGGAAGGTCATGGCCGTCCGAGGCGTCGAGAAGTACGAGGTCGTGGCCGAGGTCAAGGGCCGCCAACTGATCGGCAAGCATTACAATCACCCGTTCGCGGACCGCACGGGCGTGATCGTCGAGAGCGAGTACGTCACGCTGGAAGACGGCACGGGCCTGGTCCATACTGCGCCCGGCCACGGCCAGGAAGACTACATTGTCGGCCTTCGCCACGGGCTGGAGCCGTATTCGCCGGTCAACGAAGAGGCCCGTTTCGACGACACGGTCCCCGAGTGGCTTCGCGGCCAGTTCGTTTTCGACGCCAACCCGAAAATCTGCGAGCGGCTGGAACAACTCGGCCTGATGTTCCACCAGGGCGTCCAGGTGCACAGTTACCCGCATTGTTGGCGGTCGAAGACGCCGGTCATCTTCCGGGCCACGGAGCAATGGTTCATCGCCGTCGATAAACCCATGGACGGCAAGGGCCCGACCCTGCGCGAGGCCGCCATGGACGCGGTAAAGAAGGTCCGGTGGATTCCCGCCTGGGGCGAGAATCGGATCATGGGAATGCTCGAATCGCGGCCCGACTGGTGCATCAGCCGGCAACGGTCCTGGGGCGTGCCCGTGCCGGCCTTTCGCTGCGAGGACTGCGGCGAGAACCTGCTGACGCCCCAGAGCGTCCGCAAAGTCCGCGACCACTTTGCCGCCCACGGGGCCAACAGTTGGTTCCGCAGCAGCGCCGCCGACATCCTCGGGGCCGATGCCCGGTGCCCGAAGTGCGGCTCGGCGGCCCTGAAACAGGAATCCGACATCCTCGACGTCTGGTTCGAGTCCGGGTCGTCGTGGTACGCCGCAGCCATCGGACGCGACGGCCTGGAGGCCCCCGTCGAACTCTACCTCGAAGGCAGCGACCAGCACCGCGGATGGTTCCAGTCGAGCCTTCTGATCGGCGTTGCCGCCATGAACCAGGCCCCCTTCAAGACGGTCCTGACGCACGGATTCGTCGTCACGGCCGAGGGTTACAAGATGTCCAAGTCCCTGGGCAATGCCGTCAACGTCCAGGACGAAGTGGCCAAGCTCGGCGCCGATGTGTTGCGACTGTGGGTCAGTTCGGTCGATTACCAGTACGACATCCGCACCAGCGAGCAGCTCATCAACCAGCTCCAGGACGCCTATCGCAAAATCCGCAACACGTTCCGCTTTCTGCTGGGCAACCTGGCCGACTTCGATCCGGCCGTTCACAGCGTCCCCGTGGCTGACATGCAGCCCGTGGACCGCTGGATTCTCGCCCGCTGCGCCGAAGTGGTCCGCGACGTTACCGCGGCCTTCGAGAACTTCGAGTTCCATCGCATGTACCAGCTCGTCCACGGATTCTGCAACAACGAGCTGTCGAGCATTTACCTGGACGTGCAGAAGGACCGCATGTACTGCGAGTCGCCCAACAGTCCTCTGCGTCGCAGCGGGCAGACGGCCATGTACCTGGTGGCCCACCGCCTGGTGCGGCTGCTGGCGCCGGTGCTGGTCCACACGGCCGACGAAATCTGGGAACACATTCCCGGGGCCGCAGCCGAAACGCCCAGCGTCCACCTGGCCGCATGGCCTGAGGCGGAGTGGCTCGACCAGGATGTGATCGGTCGGTGGCAGACGTTGCTGGCCGTCCGTTCGGCAGCCCTGAACAAGCTCGAGGGGCTGCGAAACGCCGGCACGATCCAGAGCAACATGGAGGCAGCCGTCACGCTGCGTCCGACCGACGAGAAACTGGCGGCCCTGTTGGCCGAGACCGGCGCGGAAGAACTGGCGCGTCTGCTGATCGTGGCCTCCGTGAGCGTGGAGCCGACCCTGGGCGGTGCGGCCGACCCGGCGGCCGGGGGCCTGCCGCTATGCGTCGAGGTGGCCCGCAGCGCATCGCCCAAGTGTGCCCGGTGCTGGAACCTGCGCGATTCGGTCGGGTCCGTGGCCGAATATCCCGACCTCTGCGCCCGCTGCGCCGTGGCGATCGCCGGCCGGTGATGGAGCGGGGGGCGGACCGCCCCTTGACAGTGTTCGGAACGCAGACCGAGCCGCCCGCCTTGGGATAGGGCTTTTCTTGGAGAGTCGCACGATGGCGAAGAAGTTGCGTCTGGGCGTGATGCTCTCCGGCGGCGGGACAACGCTGCTGAACCTGCTGGACCGCATCGACCGCGGCACACTCGACGCCGAGGTGGTCGTCGTGGTGTCGAGTCTCTCGACGGCCAAGGGCCGCGAACACGCCCAGCGACGCGGCATCCCGACCTATGTCGTCCGACGCAAGGACTTCGCCTCGACTGAGGCGTTCAGCGACGCCGTCAGCGCCCACCTCGACGCGGCGCGGGTGGACCTGGTCTGCCTGGCCGGGTTCATGGTTATGTGGCAGGTGCCCGAACGGTATCTTGGCCGCGTGATGAACATTCACCCCGCCCTGATTCCGAGCTTCTGCGGTCGGGGCATGTACGGCCATTTTGTGCATGAGGCTGTGGTGGCCAAAGGCGTGAAGGTGAGCGGCTGCACGGTCCACTTTGTCAACAATGAGTACGATGCCGGGCCGATCATTCTGCAAAAGGCCGTGCCGGTCGCTTTCGAGGACACGCCCGACGACGTGGCTCGCCGGGTGTTCCAGCAGGAATGTGAGGCGTACCCCGAAGCCATCCAACTGTTCGCCGAGGGGCGGCTGCGGATCGAGGGCAACCGCGTGCGCATCCTGCCGAAGGCCCCCTAACGGTTCTCGTCGTATCGGCCCAGACGCCCCTGCCGGACGCAGAACTCATTATTTGGAAAACACGTATGCCTTCCAAACCGCCATTACGACTTCAGACCACGACCCTGTGGGAATACCCGTCGCAGCATTACGGTCCGGGAATGCAGGGCGACCGCGACTACCGCGGCGCGACACCGTCGTATGTCATCTGGAACCTGCTGGAACGGTACACGCGGCCCGATGACCTCGTGGTGGACCCCATGGCGGGCAGCGGAACGACCCTCGACGTGGCCCGCGAGATGGGCCGGCGGGCCCTAGGCTACGACATCAACCCCACACGCGAGGACATTTTCAACGTCGATGCTCGTAAATTGCCGCTGGAGGACGCCAAGGCGGACTTCGTGTTCATCGATCCGCCCTACTCCACCCACATCGACTACAGCGACGACCCGCGGTGCATCGGCAAACTGGACTCCGCCGAACGGGCCTACTACGACGCCATGGAACAGGTCATCCGTGAGATCCATCGCGTGCTGAAAAACCGCCGGTACATGGCCCTCTATGTGAGCGACTCCTACCGCAAGGGCAAACCCTTCTGCCCCATCGGGTTCGAGCTGTTTGCCATCCTCCGCAAGTACTTCAAGCCGGTGGACATCGTGGCCGTCGTGCGGCACAACGCCAAGTTGAAGCGCGGCCATTGGCACAAGGCGGCCGTCGAAGGCAACTTTTTCCTTCGCGGGTTCAATTACCTGCTGATTATGAAGAAGGAAGATGAGGCGGTGCGCCCGCAGGTAGACAGGCCGGCTCCGACGACCGCCCCGCAGAAGCCGGCGAGCCCGTCCCCGATCGATCGCCATCTGCCGCCGCGGAAACCGTCCCGCCCGCCTCAGGCCTCCTCTGAAGCGTCGAACCCGCCGCCGGCGTCACGGTCGGCAACGAAACGGGAAGCAGAGAGCCGATTCCGCCACGGCCCTCGGTCGCCCTCGCCCAAAACGTCGCCCAGGGGTCACGGTCCGGGGAAACCTCCGCGACACGGCAAACCGCCTCGAAAATGACCCCGGAAGCGGCTCGATCTGTCACCGGATCAGGATATCGGCCCGGACCACGGTTCCGTCGTCGCAGCGGCCCTCGATGGTCGGCCAATCCACGGGGGCGGTAATCATGAGCGGCCCCTTGTCGGTGGCCAGAATCGTATCCTCGCTCTTGGTGCCCGTGATGCTGGGGTTCCAGGCGAACGGCTGATTGGGCTGGACGCATCGCGTTTCGCCGGGTGTGGCGACATACTCGCGGCCGAGGTAGCCGGTCGGCCCGCCCTGATGGTGAAATTGCCACTGGTCGGCGAACCCTTCGGCCTTGTAGGCCTCAATGCCCCTTTTCAGGATATCTCCGACACGGCGGCCGGGCCGGGTGGCCAGGATCAGTGTGGCGTCGATGTTGCAGACGGCCTGGTGCTTGCGCCGCAGAGCCTTCTTGATCGGTCCGAAACTAACCAGACGCGACGCCGCGGCAACCAGGCCGTGCCGTTCGCCGCACGTGACAACCATCGCCCGGCGACGGACGGGCGTGGGCGTGCTGATGGGGTGGCGGAACCGTTCGATGCGGCGGTCGGCAGCCACCAGACGAACGAACGGCCGGATGCCGCGCGCCAACGACAGCTCGGCCAGCAGGCCATCGACCTGCCATTCGGTTTCCCCGGGCTGTATCTCCATGCACACAGTTTCAAGGATTTCCGACACGTCGCGGCCAAGGCGTTTGTAGCGGACGATTTCGCCTTCGGTCATGCTGTAACGCAGGGCGGCGAAATCGGCATCCAGCCGCGGCAGACCGTAGAGGTCCGTATCGGCGGCGGCTCTGGCACGCCCTCCGGCCAGGTCCATCACGGCCTCGCGCCGCACGGCATCGTCGTGCCACGGGAAACTGACCAGGCGAAACTCATCGGGGTCCAGCTCCTCGGCCATCATCCGGGGGGCCTCGATCGTGCTGGCCAGGATCCAGGCACCGCGCCGTGTAACGGCCAGGGTCGCGACGCCCTCGCTGGTGGCCATGGCCACATGGTTCAGCCCGCCGGCCGTGAGCCACGAGAAGTTGGCCCGCGAGGTCAAAAAGACGACGTCCAGTCCTTTCTCTCGCATGTAGGCCCGAACTCGCTGCAACTTCAGTTGCCGCTCCTGTTTGCGTGTCTGCGTCATGGCACGTTCTCCGGATCATGACATGTTGCGCGAGTTGTACCACGGACCGGAACCGCGTGCCACGGTTTTCCTGCGGCGGGACAACTCGACGGGAATCCTCCGCCGACGTGGCGGCAAGCAAAAAACGTCACCGACGCCGGCAAAAATATTGATGAATGGGCCTCGGCACGTTATCTTTGCGCGCCCAGTGGCGGCCTGATGACCTGGCGGGGTCGCCTCCACGTCTGGTGAGTGTCCAGGTGTCCGCCGTTTTTCGGCAAGCCACGAGCGCCGCTCTGTGGCGGCACAATCGGGCATCAGGAGAGGAGTCCGAATTGGTAGAACGACCCGCGCTAGTTCCTACGAAGGTGTTCTTCACCAAGGGCGTCGGCAAGCACCGCAACAAGTTGCAGAGTTTTGAGCTGGCCCTGCGCAAGGCCGGCATCGAGCAATGCAACCTCGTTCGCGTGTCGAGCATCCTGCCGCCGCACTGCAAAATCATCTCGCCGGCCAAGGGGATCGAGATGATCTATCCCGGCCAGGTGACGTTCGTCGTGCTGGCCGAAGCGTCCACGAACGAGCCGTCGCGCATGGTCGGCGCCGGGATCGGTCTGGCACAGCCCGGCGAAGGGCATCAGTACGGCTACATCAGCGAACACCACGGCTACGGCATGCGGGAAAAGGTGCTGGCCGACTACGTCGAGGACATGGCCGCGACGATGCTGGCCACGACGCTGGGCATCGAGTTCGATCCGGAAAGCGACTACGACAGCCGCAAGGAAGTCTATCGCATGTCCGGCAAGATCGTGCGGTCGCAGGCCTGTGTTCAGACGGCCGAAGGCGACAAGAACGGCCTCTGGACGACCGTGGTGTCGGCCGCCGTGTTCCTTCTGTAGCGAAACAGCCCTGATCCATGTCATCAGGCATCGCACCCTTCGGCATGGTCGCGCCACGGCGCGGCCATGCCCTTGCGTGTCTTCGGAGGTCTCCGCCATGACATCCACGCCCGACAACTTTCTCGGTCTGCCGCCGCAGTTTTGCGATCAGCGGTCGGCCCGGTACGCCGTGCTGCCGGTGCCCTACGAAGGCACTGTGAGCTACGCCAAGGGGACCGCCGACGGCCCGGCGGCCATTCTCGACGCCTCGCAGCAGGTGGAACTGTTCGACGACGAACTCCAAGCGGAGTTCCACCAGGCCGGGGTGGTCACGTATCCGGCGGTCGAGCCGACGGACGACCCGGGCGAGACCATGCGCCGAGTGGCTGAGGCCGCGCGGCCCGTGGTTGCCTCGGGCAAGTTCCTGCTGACCCTCGGCGGCGAACACAGCATCACCGCGCCTCTGGTGGCGGAAGTGGCGAAAAAATACGGGCCGCTGAGCGTCCTGCAGATCGACGCCCACGCGGACCTGCGCGACAGCTATGGCGGCACGAAGCATTCCCACGCCGCCGTGATGCGCCGCGTGCGGGACATCGCCGCCGGCATTTGCCAAGTCGGCATCCGCAACTATTCTCAGGAGGAGTTCGACGCCTGTCCGCGCGAGGTGGCCAACTTCATCACGCCGCGCATCGTCCGGACCGATCCCCGGTGGGTGGACCGGGCCTTGGCACTACTCGGCGAGCGGGTGTACGTGACCGTGGACATTGACGGGTTCGACCCGTCGGTCGCTCCGGGCACCGGCACGCCGGAACCGGGCGGCCTCTTGTGGCACGAAGGGCTGGAACTCCTGCGACGGGTGTGTACGGAGCGCCACGTCGTGGCGGCCGACATCGTGGAAGTGCGGCCCATTCCGCCGAACCATTGCACGGAGTTCGCCGCGGCGCGGCTGGCGTATAAGCTCATGGCCTACACCCAGTTGGGCGCCTCGCGGCGCACATGCTGAGCGACTATCCGCCGGTCACCTCGAAGGCCACGGCCG
Organism: uncultured Anaerolineaceae bacterium; assembly: GCA_964500225.1. GTDB lineage: Bacteria > Planctomycetota > Phycisphaerae > FEN-1346 > JAACEH01 > JAAYDY01. Next base: position 44,095 of record CAZCOA010000014.1, read on the forward strand.
GCAGCGTCCCGACCAGGACGCGCTGCGTCTTGCCGGTGGGCGGCTGACCTTCCTTGGCTGGAATCTCTCGGTGGACATACAGGTCCACGATCAGGTTGCCCTTCAGCCCCGGCTTGACCTTGGCCGGGTCGGTCTCGATGACGAGGGTGGCGCCGACGGGCGTGGAAACGGTCTCCTTGACGGCAATGCCCTCGGGCGGATCGTTCAGGACCATTTCGATTTTGCCCAGCGGCGGCCGGCCTTGCCACTTGGCCCGGATTTCGGTGGCTCCGGCGGACTTCAGGCGTACGGGCGTTCCGCCCTCGATCTCCCACGATACGATCCGCCAGCCTGGAGCCACAGCGACAATCCATTGGTCGGCCGGAACAAGGTGTCGGTAGATGAAGGCCTGCATCATGTCATCCGCCGCGACCGCTTGGCGGCAGACCTCGCGCCCGTCGATCAGTGCAACGCCCTCGAGATCGAGCTGCAACAGCGGCTGCTCGGCCTTCGGCGGCGAGCTCAGGGTCACTCGCACGCAGTTCTGTCCCTCGGGAACCACGGCCCCGACCAGGGCGAATCCCGGCGGCGCGTTCTTGAGCCTCAGTTGAATGTCGCCGGCGAACCCGTCCCGCCGCAGGGCATGGACGGTGATGGGGGCGGCCGTGCCGCCGCGAATGTTCAGGGCCGACGGCACCACGCGCAACTGGAAGTCGGGCCTTGCCGGGCCGACGCGCAGCCGGTATGCGTGGGCCGCGCTGCCGGCGCCCTGGGCGTCGCTCAGGGAGAGAACATAGTCGCCTGTTTCGGGAATCGTCAGCACGATCTGGGAATCGGCGTGATGCGTCAGCAGGCCCGAGCCGGGGTCGTCGCAGTCATCGCAGAAAGCAACCGTGCGGCCCTGGGCATCGCAAAGCGTCAACAACGAATCCAGCGGCGAACCGAGTCGCCGAGCCATAACCTCGGCTACGAAACGGTCACCCTTGTTGGCATGAAATCGGTACACATCGCGGTCGTCTGGGCGGTCGATGCGTCCGTTGACAATGATGGGCAACGTCAGCGGCATCGCCGCGGCGGCATTGTCGTTGGATTCCCGTTCGCGGCACTCGGGCAGGTCGTCGATGGCCAGCGGCATGGCGTTGGAGTCGCCCAGGGCGCCGCGGACGCTCAGGGGCTGCACGCCCACGGCCTCGGGCATCAGCGTGGCCCGGTGCTGGTCGGCGGGAACGTTCCAGCCGTCAATCTCCACGGTCAGGGGCTCGCCCCGTCGGCCACCGAGCGGGAACACCGATGCGATGAACGGAAGCTCGCCGATGCTCACTCGGTAAACGAAGTCCTCGCGACCGCGATAGATCGAGTCGCGCACCTCGAGCACGTACTGGCCGTCGGCCGGCGCCTCGAACAGCAGCACGGGATCCGGATCGAACCGATAGTCGTCGGCGAAAGCCACCTCGCGACCGCCAGCGTCGTACAGCGTCACCGTGGCCTGGAACCAGCCGGGCACGGCGTCGGCCAGGTAGGGAACAAGGCTCCTGGCCGCCACCTGAACGACCAGGCGTTGCCCATGCTCGGCCGTGAAGCGGAACCGGTCCACGTCGCCGGGCATGATCTGACCGTTCACGATCATCGGCAGGGACGGCACCGAGTTGGCCTCGTCGGGCAGGTCGTTCGGTTCGGATTCTCGCATTTCGGCCAGACGCCCGACATGAAACCGCAACGGCTCACTGACGCCGAGCTTCGTCGTCACGCGCATCTGGCGAAGGCTCGGCGCGGCGTCGGGAGCCACGGTCACACGAATCTTGAGCAGTTCGGACAGTTGCGGATTGAGCTGCCGCTTGGGGTCGTCGCGCTGGGCCCTGTAGAGTCGAAACGACTCGATCTGCGTGTCGGTGAGGCCGGCTTGGCGCGCGATGTCGCGAAACAGTCGCTGGAGCACCAGCGGCCCCGCGCGGCGGCCGGCCTTGGCTTCCTCGTCCCGCTTCTTGCGGGCCTGGTCGAAGGCATCGCGCAGCAGTTGCATCTCCTTGCCCGTGGGCGGCGCGAGGTGCTCGACAATCTCGACGCGCACGCCGTCGCCCGAGACGAGCACCTCCTGGGCATCCTTGAAATACTGCCCGCCGATGACCGCATCGATGGTTTCGCCTTGCTGCGCTCCGGCCGGCCAGACGTAGCCGACATGTGGCGGCTTGGGTTGAGCATAGACCCCGCTGCCGGCCGTCGCCACAATGACCGCCGCCGACAACCACGTTGTCCATCCTCGTCGTACCATCCTGGCAACCTCTCCCATCCCCTCGGACCTACATGATTTCCGTCAGCAGTTCGATCTTGCCGTCGCGAGCGGCATCGGGCTCCATGACCCGCACGTCCTCACCCATCGGGTGCGGTAGCCGCGCGTCGATGTCGATCCCCAGTTGCGTGTAGATGCTCGCGATCACATCGCACGGGTAGATGGGGCGTTCCTTGACCGTCTCGCCCCGCTCGTCGGAGGCGCCGACCACGCGACCGCCCTTGAACCCGCCGCCGGCCAGCACAGCCGAGAACACCGTGCCGTAGTGGCCGCGGCCGCCGTTCCACGGGGCCTCCCACTGGACCTTGGGCGTGCGGCCAAATTCGCCGCTCCACCATACGATGGTGCTGTCGAGCAGACCGCGCGCCGACAAGTCCTCCAGCAGCGTGGCCATGCCCGAATCCATCTGCGGCAGCTTGCGGCGCATCTCCTGGAAGTGCTGCTTGTGCGTGTCCCAGCCGGTGTAGTTGATTGTCACGTAGGGCACGCCGGCCTCGACCAGTCGCCGGGCCATCAGGCACGATTGCCCGAAGGTGTGGCGGCCGTACTTGTCACGAAGTTCGCTCGGTTCGCTGGAGAGGTCAAACACCTTGCCGGCGTCGCCGAGAATCAGGTCATACGCCTGGTCGCGGGCCTTCTGGAGCGGCTCGAAACGGTTACCGCCGCTCATGGCCCGCGCGAAGGTGTCGAGTTTGCCGAGCAGTTCGCGGCGGCTCTGCTGCCGTTCGGCGGAGATGCCTGCGGCCACCACGCCCTCGACGGCAAAGGGCGTTCGGTTGGGGTCGCCGCCGGTGGCGAATGGTTTGTATTTGGCCCCAAGGAACCCGGCTTCGGAAAACCGCCCCTGGAGGGTCGTCAGGACGATGTACGGCGGAATGAGCCCCGTGTAGCCGGCGTTGTAGCCTTTGAAATAGGAAACCACCGCCCCGACGCCCGGATAGACGATTCGCCCGCCGGGCCGGCGGCCCGTCTGGACCATGTAGGCGGCGGTTTCGTGTCCGTTGATGCCGTGGGTCATACTGCGGAGAATGGCATACTTGTCGGCCTGGTTAGCCAGCAGGGGCAGCATCTGCCCGATCATGATGCCATCGACGTTGGTGGGAATAGGCGTATCAAAGGGGCCGGTGTAATCGTTGCCCATGCCGGGCTTGGGATCGAACGTGTCGGTGTGGGCCGGCCCGCCCCACATCCAGATCTGAATGACGGCCCGGGCCTTGCCGGCCTTGGCGGCCGCAGGTGCCGCAGCCGGTGCGGCCGACAGCACCGAGGCAAGCCCACGCGGCACGAGCAGCGACGAGGCCGCCGCCGCTGCGCTCGCCTTCAGAAACGCCCGTCGGCTCATACCCGAAGGCTGCGATGCCGATGATCGCCCTGCCCTGCGATTGTCCGCCATAAGCCACCTCGTTTACTGATACATCGGTTTCCGTGCGCCGTCCGGCACACACAGACGCAGCAGGTCAATGCCGATACTGGAACTCCGTGCTGTTGATCAGCGCCCACATCATGTCCACGAACGGATAGACGTCTTTCTTGCTGCTCTTGTCGCCGGTGTAGGCCTTCAGGATATCCAGTTCCTCCGCCGTCGGCCGCCGCGACAGGGCCGTCAGGTAGAGCGTCACGGCCGCCTTGTCCGGATCGGTCTTGGCGATGTTCTGCAACCGGCTCAGCATCTCGCCGCGCTCGATCTTCGTGCGGACGTGGCTGGAGTTGAGCAGGTGGAGCTGCTGGGCGGCCGTCGGAGCGTTGTTGCGTTCGCCGGCCATGCCGCTGTCGCGTGCCGGTCGTCCGAACACCTCCAGAAATGCGCTCGTGATGCTGCCGTCGGGCAATTCGATCGACCGCTTGTCTTTCGGCACCCAGGTAAAAGGTTCCGGAATCGGGCTGGAGTACTCCTCGGTGGTGCCGGTCACGCGGCACAGGGCATCGATCAGGACTTCCGCATCGAGCCGCGACACGTTGCAGCAGCCGAACAGTTCAACGGCCCGTGGCCAGTCCGAGCGAGGCACCGAAGACAACTGGTACGTGCTGGAATTCATGATCAGCCGCAGAACATGCCGCACGTCGTACCGCGCGGTAACGAATTCCTTTTCCAGGTAGCGCAGAACGTCGGGATGGCTGGGCGGATTGTCGGGCCGCACGTCGTCGGGTTCGTGAATGAGGCCGCGCCCCATGAGCCAGAACCACAGCCGATTGACCGCGCAGCGGGCGAACCACGGGTTCTCGGCCGTAATCAGCCAGTCGGCGAACACGTCGCGCGGATCGGTTTCGGGGTCCAGCGCGACCGTCGTGCCGTCGGGAAGCATCGCCCGGGCCGCCGCCGTCGCCGTGCGATCAAACAGAACAATCTCCTCTTTCCACTCGATGGTGCCCTTGTAGCCAATGCGGCTGAAGAAGACGGCCATACCGTCGCGGCGGTCCTTGGGCCAGGATTCCATGCGGTCGCCCATGAACGTCAGGGCGACGGCTTTGGCCAGAGCCGGCGGATCGCGGCCCTGGACGGCGCGATAGAAATTGACCTGCGGCACACGGAAGTTGCTTCCGCTGGAAGTCAGCATCAGCCGGACGAACTGGTCGTAGGGCATGTTCTGCCGCATGGCGGCGCGAATCCACTGGTGATAGGCCTGCACGGCATTGGGCCAGAGGTTGATGGGGAACTCGGATTTCACGCGCAGCACGTCGCACCAGCGCAGGGCCCAGTAGTCGGCGAATTCCTCGCGGTCCAGCAATCGCTCGATCAACCGGGAACGCTTGTCGGGCGACGAATCGGCCAGGAAGGCTTCGACTTCCCCGGGCGTGGGCAGAGTGCCGAGCAGGTCCAGAAAAGCGCGGCGGACAAAGACCGAATCGGAACAGAGCCGCGAGGGCCGGATGCCCTCACGGTCGAGCCGGGCGAAAACGGCCCGGTCGATGGGCGAGACGACGAGCGGTTCGTCGGGCAATTCGAAGATGGAGACCGAGTCGGTTTCCTGCGCGGCGGCAACGCCGACCACGAAAACACACCCCAGTGCCGCCATGGCGACAAGTCTGCTCATCGGTATGATCCCGTTGCCGGCGCTATGCGGAGGTTCAACGGACCATGATGCCGCTGCGAGAAGTGTTGTTGGGCGCCGACAGCCCAGCTCCCTATTAAACGCCGGCGAGGCGCAAGGTATTGCGATAAGCGGCGGCAGGGACTATTTGCCGCAATAGTCGATGATGGCGGCGATTTCGCTGCGGAGGTTGGGACGCTCGACGATCATGTCCACGAAGCCGTGTTCCAGGAGAAACTCGGACGTCTGGAACCCTTCGGGCAGCTCACGTTTGATGGTCTGGAAGATGACGCGCGGCCCCGTGAAGCCGATCAGGGCTTTCGGCTCGGCGATGGTGATGTCGCCGAGGAAGGCGAAGCTCGCGGCCACACCGGCCGTACACGGGTTCACAAGGACCGAGATATACAGGCCGCCGGCATCGTCGTAGCGGGCCAGGGCGGCGCTGGTTTTGGCCATCTGCATAAGGCTGAGGATGCCTTCCTGCATGCGGGCGCCGCCGCTGGTCGAGACGATGACCAGGGGCAGATTCAATTCGGTGGCCTTTTCGATCGTGTGTGTCACTTTTTCGCCGACGACCGATCCCATCGACCCCATGATGAAATCGGGATTCAGGCACGCCAGCATCACGGGACGGCCCTTGATGAATGCGCGACCGACCACGGCGGCATCCAATTCGCCCGTCTTGGCCTGCTCGGCGGCCAGGCGTTCGGCATACGACTTGCGATCGTAGAAGTTCAGCGGATCGGTGGTGCGGATATCGGCCAAGTGCTCTTCGAAAGATCCCTCGTCGGCCAACAGCTTGATCCGCTGCCTCGCCGACAGGCGAAAATGGTACTTGCATTCGGGGCAGAGGCCCATCCCCTCTTCGACCTGTTTGCGATAGATCAGGTTCTCACAACCGGGACACCGCATCCAGAGACCTTCCGGGACGCGTTTGTCGGCGGTCGAGATCGGTTGCGTGGTCTTGGCCATATGGCTATCCTTGCCGCACGGATGCGGCCCTGATTGCGGCAATTGCTTGGCGAGCATCGGGCGACCGGAAGATCGACGTCCCGGCCACGAGCACATCGGCCCCGGAGCGGGCGGCCTCGACGGCGGTCTCGGGCGTGATGCCGCCGTCCACCTCCAGCCGCTGCCCACTCCGCAGCCACGGCCGGACCATCCGGATCTTATCCAGTGCCGCCGGAATGAACTTCTGGCCGCCAAAACCGGCGAAAACGCTCATAATCAGCACCATCTCCACGTCGCCGATTACCGGGCGAATCAACTCGACCGACACGTCCGGGTTGACCGTGATGCCCGCATCGCAACCCAGGTCGTGAATCCGCCCGATCAGGTCCGGCGCCGCGTCGGTCACCTCGGCGTGGAACGTGATGTTGTCGGCTCCGGCCTCCGCAAACGGCTTTAGGAACACGTCCGGGTTATCGAGCATCAGATGCACGTCGATATACAGCTTCGTCGTGCGGCGCACAGCCTCGCAGATGCCGGGGCCGAACGTCAGATTCGGCACGAAATGGCCGTCCATGACATCGAAATGAAGCAGGTCGGCCCCGGCTTCCTCGACGCGGGCCACTTCCTCGGCGAGCCGCCCGGGATCGGCGGCCAACAGGCTCGGCGCAATCGCCGGTACAGGAAACGTGCGAGCAGTACGTTGCGACAACGTCGGCATTTCCTTCGGCCGTCAGGCCTCGTCTATCACGTCCAGGCACGCAAAGCCCTTGCCTTCGAGGAATTCCAGGCTCGCGCCGCCGCCGGTCGAGATATGGCTCATCTTGTCGTCGTAACCGAACTGCGTCACGGCCGCAGCGCTGTCGCCGCCGCCGATGACCGTCGTGGCGTCTTTCAGATCGGCCAGGGCGGCACAGATCGCCTTGGTGCCTTTGGCCCACGGCTCTTTTTCGAAAACGCCCATCGGGCCGTTCCAAACCACCGTCCTGGCGCCGGCCAGCTTGCTCTTGTAGAGCTCAATCGTCTTCGGGCCGATGTCCACGCCCATCCAGCCCTCGTCGATCTCCGGCCCCTGCACCGCCGTCGGCGACGACTCGTCGAACGCCTCGACCACCAAGTGGTCTACCGGCAGTACCAGTTCGGCCTTCGCGCTTTCGATTTTCTTCAAGAGGCTCTTGGCCAGCGCGATCACATCGGTCTTCGACCCGTCCTTGTTCTCCTTGACGGACTCGACCTTGCTCTTGCCGGTGCTCTGGCCCAGGGCGCGCATGAACGTGTAGCTCATGGCACCGCCGATCAGCAGGACGTCCACCTTCTGCGACAGGTTCTCGATGACGCCGATCTTGTCGCTGACCTTGGCGCCGCCGAGAATGGCCACGAACGGCCGCCGCGGGTTCGTCAGCGCGTCGCCCAGGAACTGGAGCTCCTTCTGCACCAGGAACCCGATGGCCCGCGAACCCTTCGGCAGCGCCGCCGGCACACCGTACATGCTGGCGTGCTTGCGGTGGCTCGTGCCGAAGGCGTCGTTGACGTACACGTCGCCGAGCGAGGCCAGTTGCTTGATGAACTCCGGATCGCTCTTCTCCTCGCCCTTGTGGAAACGGAGATTTTCCAGGACGATCACATCCCCGTCGGCCATCGCGCCGACCATCTTCTGAACCTCGGAACCGATGCAGTCGGGAGCCAGCTTGACGGGTTTTCCGAGCAGTTCGCCGAGGCGCTTAGCCGCCGGAGCGAGGGAAAACTCGGGCTTCACCTGGCCGTCGGGCCGACCCAGGTGGCTCATAAGAATAACCTTGCCGCCCCCTTTCACGGCCGCCTTGATCGTCGGCAGCGCCGCCTGAATGCGGGTGTCGTCGGTAATGTTCCGCCGCTCATCCAGCGGCACATTGAAGTCCACGCGCATCAGAACCCGCTTGCCCTTGACGTTCAGCTTATCGACGGTCAGTTTCGCCATGACAGGAATCTCCTTCCGACGGTGTCCCGCAAGGGACGCTCTGTCCAGGTCTCCACGTGCGGCCGGTCCGCGGCCGCCATCCGGACGCCCATAATACCAGACCACCGCGGAAGCGTCCATACCTCGTCGCTCCCGCGGTGGCTGTTCTTCCGCCGTAGGCCCTCGGCCTTACAGGGCGGCCAGTTTCATCATCAGGTCCACCATACGGCACGAGAAGCCCCACTCGTTGTCGTACCACGACACGACCTTCACGAGGTTGCCGTCCATGACCATGGTGCAACCGGCGTCGAAGATGCTCGAGCGGCTGTCGCCGACGATGTCGGCCAGGACGATCGGATCCTCGGTGTAGCCGAGGATGCCCTTCATGGTCGTCTCGCTGGCCTTCTTCACGGCGGCGTTGACCTCTTCCTTGGTCACCGGCTTGTTCATCTCGGCCACCAGGTCCACGACGCTGCCCGTCGGGGTCGGAACGCGGAGGGCGTAGCCGTCGAGCTTGCCCTTGAGCGCCGGAATGACCAAGCCGACGGCCTTGGCGGCGCCGGTGGTGGTCGGGATGATGTTCATCGCGGCCGAGCGGGCGCGGCGCAGGTCCTTATGGATGAAGTCCAGGATGCGCTGGTCGTTGGTGTAGCTGTGCACGGTGGTCATCATGCCGCGCTTGATGCCGAAGGCGTCATGGAGCACTTTGGCGACCGGGGCCAGGCAGTTGGTCGTGCAGGAGGCGTTCGAGACGATCTTGTGAGCGGCCGTCAACGTGTTGTCATTGACACCGATGACGACCGTCGCGTCCAGTTCGCCCTTGGCCGGCGCCGACAGGATGACCTTCTTGGCGCCGGCGTCGATGTGCTTCTGGCAGGCCTCACGATTGGTGAATACGCCCGTGCATTCCAGGACCACGTCCACGCCCAGGCTGCCCCACGGGAGCTTCGCCGGATCTTTCTCGGCCGTCACCGGGATCTTCTTGCCGTCCACCACAAGATTCGTGCCGTCCACATCCACCGTGCCCGGGTACTGCCGGTACGTGCTGTCGTACTTCAGCAAATGCCCCAGGCTCTTGGCGTCGGCCAGATCGTTGATGCCGACGACCTCGACCTTGCCCTTGGCATTCTGCTGAATGGCCCGGAACGTCAGGCGCCCGATGCGACCAAATCCGTTAATTCCGACTTTGACTGCCATGGCGATTGACTCCTTCCCTCTGGTGTTCCGAAGATGGACCCTCGCCGACGTCCACAGACGCACCGACACCGGCGTTCTCACACTAAGCGAACCAGAAGTATAGGAGACAGTCTGCCGGCATGCAAGAGTTTTTGCAGGCCGTCTCGGCAGCCGGCAAGAGGGAAGGAACCGGAAGTGGAGTTACAGCCTCGCGGGAGCTTCCTCGACGGGTTCGGCGGCGGGGGCCTCTTCCTGGGCCGCCGGGGCGTCGCCTTCGGCCGGGGCGGCGTCCTCCGACGGATCGGCCGGTTCGGCCCCGGCGGCGTCCGGGCCATCCTCGTCGGCCATGCGGAACACGGTGTCGGCGACCAAGTCGCCGCCCAGGCGGTTCGTAGCTTCAGTGACGGCCTCATCGATGGCTTCGGCCAGGTCGTGATCGCTCTGACTGACAGCTTGCCGCAGCCGGCTCCAGAACCGTTGCAGCAACGTTCCCGACGCCACACCCGCCGGATCGGCCGAGATATCCACCAGACGCCGCACCAGTTCGTCCGCCGCAGGGTCAACCTCGTCGGACGCAGGATCCGAGGCTAGCGGGTCGCGACCCGAGTCGCCGTCGGCGAGGCTGTGCTTGCCGCGATACTCGGGGTTATAGAGTTCAACCCGATCGAACCCAACGGCGTCGAAGCTCCAGGCTCGCGCGCGTACCGTGGTCTGCCGCCCGAAGACCGGCAACAAAACATCCGCCCGGTCGCGACCGGCAAGACCGGCGCCGTCGGCGCTGAAGCCACCAACAAGCGCACCGTTGCCGCCACGTCCCGCAACCGTGCGCCCACTGACAGTCTCGTACGGCAACCACTCCGGCCACAGCCGCCCGTCGTACCGGAACGGCATGCCCGACGCCATGACCCACCGCTGGCCGTTGACCGTCAGCACGCCCGAGTCGTCGAACTTGCCCATCACGTAGCCGCTGATGCTGCCCACCTGAATGCTGCCGATCGCGCCGCGTGACGACCAGGCGTCGCCGCCGGCCTGGACGCTGCCGCTCAGCGTACCGCCGACACGGATACCATCAATCGCACCGCCGGCGGCCGTCATCACGCGGCCGCTCAGCGACCCCTCAACGTGCAGCTCGTGCATGCTGCCCGCCTTGACGGAACTACTGCTGAGGTTCCCGGCGTGTAATTCGTACAGCCGCCCCGACACGGTCAGCGGCGCCGCCAGGTCGCCGCCCACCGTTACGGATGTCGCCGACCCCATCTGGACCGTGCCGCCGGTAACGTTGCCGCCCACATCAAGCGACAGCAACGACCCGCCGACCGTCAGGCCGCCGGTCAGGTTCCCGCCGATGGCCAGTTCTCCGGCCGAGCCGGCCACGATTCTGTTGACATCCCCGGCCACGTCCAAGGCGCCCAGCCGCCCGGTCACGCTCACGGTGCCGAGAATGCTCTCGCTCACGGTCAACGTGCCGACGCCCGTAATCCGGCCGCCGTTGAGGTTCGACGCCCCGCCCAGATAGCCGAGGTTGCCGTCAATCGTCACATCGCCGAGGCTGCCCGTCACGCCGTCGAAACCGATCTCGTTCACCAGCGTCGATCCCGCGCCGCTCCAGACCACTTCGATCCCCGGATCGGTGCCGAGCTGCGTGACCATGATGCTGATGTACGAGGCATCCAACGCGATCCACATCCGGGCCATCGTCAGGCCGGCGGTCTCCAGCAGGTTGACGTGGAAATCGCCCCACGTGAGGTCGGCCATCGACTCCAGACGCAACTCGTCCTCGGCCACCTCGAAATCGATGCCCGCAGCCGTGGTCCAGTCGCCGCCATTGATCCGCAGCGTCCCGTCGCCGTCGAACTCGCCGGCCACTTCGCCTGCTCCCATCGCACCGAAATTGATCGCCGAAATCGCCCCGCGCTGGGCCGCCGTCCCGGCGCTGACGTGACCGTCCAGCAAGCCGCCGATGTCCACCGTGGCGATGCCCTGTCCCGCAGCCGTGGTCACCGTGCCGCCCGACGACAAGTCGCCGTCGATGTCCAGCGTCGTCAACGCCCCTGCCACATCCACGTCCCCGGACAGGTCGCCGCCAACGTGCAGCGTGCCCATCGTCCCACCGACCATCACGTCGCCCGACAGGTCGTTGCCCACCAGCAGCGACGCCACAGCGCCGCCGGAGGCCACCTCGCCCGACAGGTTGCCCCCGACGCCCAGCGTCGTGATCGTCCCCGCCGACGACACCGTACCCGACAGGTTCCCGTCGATGTCCACCGCGCCGATA
>CAZCOA010000015.1:0-53584 GCA_964500225.1 uncultured Anaerolineaceae bacterium
ATCATAGCGTCACCTCCTCGATCAACCGGCGCAAGGTGCCGCCGGCAATCGCCGCCTTGGCCTCGTTGTCGATCTGGGCGTGGCGAATGGCCATCATCATCCCGCCGGGATACCGCTCCGGGAGGCCGCTGCCGTAGACAATCCGTCCTGGGCCGTACCGGGCGACCACGTCCTCGATGCCGCCGTCGATGTAGTACATCGACGTGTCCACGAAAACCCGCTCGTACAGGTCGAACAGGGGGCGGAAATACCGGTCGCAGCCCCACGAGCCGTGGTCCACGACGATGACGGTCAGTTCCGGGAATTCGGCCATCAGGTTGTACAGATCCTGCCACGCCTGGTGGCCGCTGTAGCCGGCGGGCAGCCGCCGCGTGGAGTACAGCAGGGGAATCCGCCGGGCGACCATCTCGTCCAGCAGCGGGCCCATCGTGGCCGCGTTGAGCAGATACCGATGTGCCACCGGGAACGCCCGCAACGCTACGATCCGATGCAACTTCATGTCCGCCAGGAGCCGGTCCACCGGCATTTCGCCGGTCTGCGGGGGCAGGACCGTCCAGCAGCCGAGAAGCTGATTCCTGCCGCGGATGGCCTCGGCGAGCATCCGGTTGCCGACGGTCGGGGCGACGTCGTGCTGCGCGACGTGCCAGACGATGGACCGCACGATGCCCGCGCGGTCAAGCTGCGCCGTCAGATCGTCCACTGTCTCGCACGTCGCCGGACTGGGCGACGGCTTCGACGGCAGCCCGAAACAACTGTTACAGTCCCAGAACTCCATGACTCGATCGCTTCCTTAATGATCCTCATTTCACCAACCGTAAGGGCGACTCGCGAGCCGCCGGTCACGGCCGCGCCGACGCGGCCATACCACCCGGTCACCCATGGCCCCCCCCCGGGGGGGACGATGTCCGCTCTGCGAGCCTGTTTCTCGACGAGATCGGAACCCGACGGCCACGGCCGGCGTCGCTCGGGAGCTGCAACCGCACCGCTGCCCTAGGCTTTCAGCGCCGGATGTTGCGATGCCAGGTACTTCGCCACGGCGGCATCGTACTCGGTCGTCCGTTTGAACACGTCCAGCGCCAACTCGGCCCGCAGTTTCTCCGAGGTGTGCCCGTCGTGGGCGTCCATGTCGGCGACAATCCGGTCGTAGTGCGACGGGTGGCATGCCACGGTGACGAATCGGTGGTTCTTCGCCGCCGCGCGGAGCATCGTCACACCGCCAATGTCGATCCGTTCGACGGCCTCTTCCAGGGTGCAATCCAATCGTCGCACCGTCGCCTCGAAGGGGTACAGATTCGCGCACACCAGGTCGATTGGCAGAATCCCCAATTCCTCCAGGGTGCGGCAATGCTCGGGGTTGTCGCGGACGGCAAGAATGCCGGCGTGAATCTTCGGATGAAGCGTCTTGACGCGGCCGTCGAGGATCTCCGGCTGGCCCGTGTAGTGGCAGACCTCCGTCACCGTGACGCCGTTCTGCACGAGCAGTTCGGCCGTGCCCCCCGTCGAAAGAATCTCCACGTCGCGGGCCGCCAGGGCCTGCGCGAACTTGGCCGCCCCCGTCTTGTCCGACACGCTGATCAACGCTCGCTGAATCTTCACTGTTCGTCAGGCCTCCTGTGTGCCGCGGCCGCCCTCCGGCGGCCGTCCTGTCTCTTGTGCCGCGGGCATCATAGTCGCACCGCCAGTCCAGGGCAAGAGACAACGGGCCCTCGGCGCCGTGGCCCCCTTGAGAAAAGAGGGCAATGAGCACAAATCGCAACAATCAGCATCTGGCGGCGGGCGGGCGAACCGGCGGTTCCGGGTGGCCGCACGAGGGACGCGTTGACGGCGGAGGGCGGTACTGCTACCATGGGTGCGTCAGCGATGTCAGCGCGTGGAGCGACCATGATTGTCGATTGCCATACTCACGTCTGGAGCCGGCCGCAGGACGCCGGTCTGGCCACAACGGCCAACGGCGAAGCTGCGGTGCGGCTAGCCGCAGATTGCTCGGACCATCTGGATGCGATGCAGCCGGTGGACCTGGCGCTGGTGCTGGGGTTCAGCGCGCGGCGTCTCGGGGCCGACGTGCCGGTGGAGTTCGTGGGGCGTCACGTGGGCCTGCGCGGCAAACACCAGATCGGCATCGTGGGGTTGGATCCGAGCGACGAGTCGTGGCCTCAGCGTCTGGCCGAAGCCGTGGACGAATGGGGATTCCGCGGCGTAACGATCTGTCCGCCGTGTCAGAATGTGCATCCCACCGACAGCCGCGCGCTGGCCGTGTACGAGGCTTGCTGCGAGCGCGGTCTGCCGCTGATCGTGGACTGCCCGCCCCAATGGGGGCCGGACTCCGTGATGGCCTACGCGCGACCCGACCTGCTGGACGGTATCGTCCAGGAGTTCCCGGAACTGCGCATGCTGATCGCCGGACTCGGGTATCCGTACCTGGATGAAATGCTCGTGCTGCTTGAGAAGTCGCCGTACGTGTACGCCGACACGTCGCACCTGGCCGCTCGGCCGCTGGCGTTGTCGCGGGCGCTGGCCCGTGCGTACGAGGCGGGCGTCATCGACAAGGTGTTGTTCGGCTCGGCCTTCCCGTTCGTGCGTCCGCGGCACGCGATGGCGATGCTGTATCACCAGTGTTCGCCGCAGCGGACGTCGCCGCAGTACGTGCTGCCGCGCGAGGTGATCGAGCGGTTGATCCATCGTGACGCCCTGGAGTTGCTGGGCATTCCGCGGCCGGAAGGCTTTGTCGAGCGTCACGTGGCAGTCCGCGACGCGGACGAGGCCGACGACGACGCCGACGACATCGCATCGGAGGCGCAGACCAGCGGTGAATCCGCGTGACCGCAGATTGATACGGGCATTGCAGGATGGGTTGCCGCGCAGCGTGACCCCGTATGCGGAGGTGGCGCGCCGCTGTGGCATGACGGAGGACGAGGTGCTGAAGCGGCTCCGGTCGATGCAGGAGGACGGTCGTCTGCGGCGGATGGCGGCGATCGTGAATCAGCGGCACGTGGGGCTCCAGGGCAACGTCCTGGCGGTCTGGAATGTGCCGGATGAGCGGGCGGACGGGGTAGGCGCGGCCCTGGCGGCGCACGGGGAAGTGACGCACGCCTACCGCCGCCCGCGTCGCACGGGGTGGCCGTATGCGATTTACACGATGATCCATGGCCCCAGCGATGAGGCGTGCGCGGCCCTGGCGGCGCAATGGGCCGAAGCGCTGGGCGTGACCGATTACCTTCTGCTGCCGACGGTCCGCGAGTTCAAAAAAAGCGCGCCGGTTTACTTTGACGACGCCGACGCCGATGAGGCGTGACCGTCGGCGCAGGCGGCGCCGGGGTCCGCCTTGCGGCGGCCGCAATCTCGAGGCCATGATGCCGCGAACGTATTATCCGATCATGCTTGACGTGAGCGGCCGCCGCTGCGTCGTGGTGGGCGGGGGCCGCGTGGCGCTTCAGAAAGTCTCGGCCCTGCTGGAGGCCGGGGCGAGCGTGCGCGTGGTGGCACCGCGGATCGACGAGGCGCTGCGCAGCCTATGCGACGTAGAATTGTGCGAGGCTCCCTACGGGCCGTCGTCGCTCGACGGGGCCGTGCTGGCGATCGCGGCCACGGATGTGCCGGAGGTCAATGCGCGGGTGTTCGCCGATTGCCGCGCGCGCGGCGTTTTGTGCAACGTCGTGGACCGGCCCGAGTGGTGCGACTTCATTCTGCCCTCGGTGCTGCGGCGGGGGTTGCTGACGGTGGCCGTGTCCACGGGCGGGGCGAGTCCGTCGCTGGCGGGTCGCCTCCGGCGACGGCTGGAAGAGCAGTTCGACGCGGCGTACGAGCCGCTTCTGGAGGCCTTGGCTGCCGCGCGGGCGCTGGTCCGGCGTCGCGTGAGCGACGAGACGCTGCGGCGGCGCATCGCAGACGACCTGGCGTCGGATGAACTGCTGGAGGCCGCACGCCAGGGACCGGCAGCCCTGGACCGGGCCGTCCGTGACGTTTTGCGGCATTACGGCATCGCCGATGACGACGATGCGAAGACAGCCTGAGGATTCCTCGTGAAGATACTCTGCGTTGGAGTGAATCACCAATCGGCGCCGCTTGAGCTGCGGCAGCGTCTGGCGTTCGACGAGGCCGCCGCGGACCGGGCCCTGGCGGTGCTGACGGCCCGTTTCGATGACGCGGAGTTCGTGATCCTGTCCACGTGCAACCGTGTGGAAGTGTACGCCGCCGCGCCGGCCGAAGCGCCGCCGACGGCCGACGACCTGGTCGCCGCCCTGGCGGACTTCCATGGGCTGAACGTCGCCGAGGTGACGCCCATGGTCTATCGGCTGGACACCGAGGCGGCCGTGCGCCATCTGATGATGGTCACCAGCAGCCTCGACAGCATGGTGATCGGCGAATCGCAGATCATCGGGCAGGTGAAGGCGGCGTTTATCCGAGCCGTGGAGGCGGAGGCCACGGGCAAGTTCCTGAACCGCCTGTTCCATCGCGCGTTTGCGGCGGCCAAACGCGTTCACGGCGCCACCGAGATCGGCCGCCGCCGCACGAGCGTCGCCTCGGTGGCGGTGGATTTTGCCGCGCGAGTCTTCGGCGGCCTCGCCGGGCGGCGCGTCCTGGTGATCGGTGCCGGCGAGACGGCGGAGCTCGCGGCGGTGCACCTTCAGTCGTGCGGGTGCGGCAACGTCACCATCGTCAACCGTTCGGCATCGCGCGCCGACCAGTTGGCCGCCCGGCTGTCGGCTCGAGCCGCGCCTTGGGAATGTCTGGACGAGTGCCTGCGCGCCAGCGACATCGTCGTCAGTTCGACGGCCAGCCCCGAGCCGATTCTCGACGCCGCACGGATCGAGCGACTCCAGGCGGAGCGCGGCGGGCGCGACTGGATGATCCTCGACCTGGCCGTGCCGCGCGACGTGGACCCCGCGGCGGGGCGGGTCGCCGGCGTGCACCTGTACGATCAGGAGCGGCTCGCACAGGAGGTCGGGCAGAACCTGGCGCTGCGCCGCCGCGAAATGGACGTAGCCTCGGCCATCATCGACGACGAGGTCTCGGCGTTCCTCGACTGGTTCGAGGTGCGCGACGTGGGTCCGCTGGTGGAGCGGCTCGAAGCGCGCCTGCACAAGATCGGCGACGAGGAAGTCGAACGGCTGCTGAAGCGACTCGGCGACCATATCGACGACGCAACACGCAACGAAATCCGCGTGGCCACCCACCGCATCGTCCACAAACTTCTGCACGAGCCGATCGAACAACTGAAGATCGAGAGCCGCGACGGACACGCCCAGATGAGCATGCGTGTCTTGCGGCGGCTGTTCCGCCTGGGCGAGGAACGCGACGATGGATAAGACGACGGCGTCGCGGCCGCTGGTCGGCCGGCCCACCCGACTCGCTTTGCTCGCCCTCGTCCTTGTGCTTCTTGTCGCCCTCTGGACCTTCGCCGAACTGACCGGCGCCCGCGCCGTGTTCCTCCGCCCCCTCCTCAACACCCTGCTTGCCCTGGCGTTCACGCTGTGTGCCGCGGCCGGCGGCGTGCTGATCGTGCAGCGCCTGGCCGGGCCGACTCCCCTGGAGCGCCTCGTACTCGGATTCGCCGTGGGCGCCGCGGCGCTGGCTGCCGTCGTCTTCGTCCTCGGCCTGGCCGGGCTTGCCGGCAAGATGATCCTCCTGCCGCTCCTGATGGCCGGACCGCTATTGGTGCGGTATGCGGCGCGCCGACCGGGCGCGCCGTGGCGCGGCGCGATCCGCGCCCTCGCCGCGGATCTTGCCCCCGTGGATGCGGCGCTTGTCGGCGCCGCCGTCGTATTGTCGCTCGTCCTGCTCTGCGGCGCCGCGGCCCCATGCGTGGAGTACGACACGATGGAGTACCACGCCGCCGTGCCCGCCGAATGGATCCGCTCGGGCCGCATCGTCGCGTTGCCGCACAATGTGTACTCGTATTTCCCGATGGGCGCCGAGATGTTCACGATGGCGGCCATGGCCGTGAGCGACTCGCCCACCGAAGGAGCGGTCGCCGGCAAGATACTCTCCGGATCATGCACGATCTGGGCGGCGCTGGCCCTGGTCTGCGTCGGTCGGCGCTTGTTTACGTTGCGGGCCGGGCTGATTGCCGCCGTGCTCTACCTGACGACGCCGGCCGTGTTCAACGTCTCGGTGTTGGGCTTCGTCGAGGATGTGCAGAGCTTCTATGTCGCCGCTGCGTTGCTCTGCGCCACGATCCTGTGGCAGCGAGGCGACGGCATACACGACGGCCCGGGCGCGCGGTCTCTTGGGCCGGCGATCCTCACCGGCGTCATGGTCGGCATGACGCTGAGCATCAAACTCACCAGCGCCGTCTTCGTTCTGCCGCCGGCAGCGGTATTTTGCCTGGCGGCCCTGGCCGCGCGGCGAATCACGTGGCGGGCCCTGCCGGCGTTGGCCATCGCGGCGGCCGTCGTCGGGGCGCCGTTCTACATTCGCAACCTCGTCCTGACGGGCAACCCGTTCTTCCCGGTGCTTTCGACGTGGCTCGGCGGACCGCCCGGCTGGACCGACGCCATGGCCCGGCATTTCGCCGAGCACCATTGGCCGGGTGCGATGACGTGGCAGGCCCTGGCCGATGCCCTGATCGGTTCGGCCGACGCACCGCCCAGCACGTGGCCGTCGTTTCTGTTCGGCGGCGCGGTCCTGCTGGCCGCCCCGTTCGCCCTGGCCCATCGCCCGTGGCGCCGCAGCGCGGTCGTGCTGCTCGGCATCGTCCTGGTCACGGTCGTGGTGTGGTTCTGTCTGACGCACCGCGTCATGCGGCACCTGACACCGGCGTGGGTGCCGCTGGCGCTGACGGCCGGCGCGGGATGCACGGCCTTCCGTGCGGCCTGGGCGCGGCGGATTCTCGGCGCGGCCGTTGCGCTGCACCTGGCGGTGACCTTCATGGTTGATCTCCAGATGCTGCAAAGCCGCGGCACGTATGTTTCGCTGCTGGCCGACGCTGCTGCGCCCCTGGGGCCCCAGGGCTACGCCTTCACGTACCCTCCCGATTCGACCGACGGCCTGTGGACCTATTCGCCGCACGTGGTGCGGATAATCAACGATTTGGCCTGCGGTCGCACGGTCCCACCCGTGGTCGGCCTGGTCGGCGAGGCGCGGACGCTCTACTTCGAGGTGCCGGTAGTCTATAACACGGTGTTCGACCGGCACTGGATGGAGCCGCTCTATGGCCGGCCCCTGCCGCCCGAGGAGTTGAGAACCGAAGCCTTGCGGCTCTTCGACCGGCTCGGCCTGACCCACGTCTATGTGAACTGGCTGGAGGTAGAGCGGTTCAGCGCCCCGGGCAACTACGGTTGGCCGCGGGGCCTCGACCGCGACCTGTTCGGCCGGCTGGAGGCGGCCGGGATTCTCAGGCGGATTCTGACCCTCGCCCGGCCCGACTTGCCGCCGCAACACGTCGTGTACGAGGTCGTGCGGCCGGCACGCGGCGACGACGGATTGTGATGCAAGGCACAGGGCCTGACGATTCCCGCGTGCGAGAATGGCGAATGTCGGTCGGCAACTGCGTCGCAACCGCTGGGGTGCCGTTTCGGGATCGTCCTGTCGCCGCCTGCCACAGAAGGAGTCGGACCATGAAGTCGGATCTGGAGATTGCGCACAGCATTCCGCTGGAGGACATTCGGACCATCGCCTCTCGGTTGGGGATCGAAGAGGACGAGTTGGAGCTGTACGGCAAGTACAAGGCGAAGGTGAAGCTCTCGCTGCTGGATCGGTTGAAGGACCGGCCGCTGGGCAAGTACATCGACGTGACGGCCATTACGCCGACGCCGCTCGGCGAAGGCAAGACGGTGACGACGATCGGTCTGTCGTTGGCGCTGAACTACATCGGCAAGCGCACCGTGACGTGCATTCGCCAGCCGTCGCTCGGGCCGGTGTTCGGCATCAAGGGCGGCGCCGCCGGCGGCGGGTACAGCCAGGTGCTTCCGATGGAGGACTTCAACCTGCACCTGACGGGCGACATCCACGCGGTGAGCATGGCCAACAACCTCGCGGCGGCGTGCCTGGACGCGAGCATCCACCACGGCAACCCGCTGTCCATCGACGCGACGGCGCCGATGCTGCGGCGCGTCGTGGACATCAGCGACCGCTGGGCGCTGGACGACATCATCGTGGGCCTGCAGGGCCGCAACGTGCGCCGGACCGGATTCGACATCGCCGTGGCCAGCGAGGTGATGGCCATTCTGGGCCTGTCGTCGGACCTCCAGGACATGCGGCGGCGGATCGGACGGATGGTGGTTGCGCAAACGAAGTTCGACGAGCCGATCACGTGCGAGCAACTACGGTGCGCCGGGGCAATGACCGTGCTGATGCGCGACGCGATCAAGCCCACGCTGATGCAGACGACGGAGCACACGCCCGTGTTCGTGCACGCGGGGCCGTTCGCCAACATCGCTCACGGCAACAGCTCGATCATCGCGGACCGGATGGCCCTGCGGCTCGGGGAGTATTGCGTGACCGAGTCGGGGTTCGGGGCCGACATCGGCATGGAGAAGTTTTTCAACATCAAGTGCCGCGCGAGCGGCCTGAGGCCTTCGGCCGTGGTGCTCGTGGCCACGGTGCGGGCGCTGAAGATGCACTCGGGCCGGTTCACGGTCGTCGCCGGCAAACCGTTGGGGCCGGAGCTGCTCGAGGAGAATGTGGCGGCCGTGGAGGCCGGCTGCGCGAACCTCGACAAGCAGATCGAGAACGCCCGCAAGCATGGCGTCCCGGTGGTGGTGGCGATCAACCGGTTCGAGACCGACACGGAGAAGGAACTCCAGGCCGTCCGCGAGCGGGCCGTGGCGGCCGGGGCCGAGACGGCCCAGGTCAGCCAGGTTCACGCCCTTGGCGGCAAGGGCGGCGTCGCGCTGGCCGAGGCCGTCGTCGAGGCGGCTTCGAGACCCAGCCAATTCAAGTTCCTGTACGAGGACGACTGGCCGATCAAGCGGAAGATCGAGACGATCGCCCGCGAGATGTACGGGGCCGACGGCGTCAGCTACACGGCCGTGGTGGAGGACAAGATTCGTCACTTCACGCAGCACGGCTACGACCGCCTGCCGATCTGCATGGCCAAGACACACCTGTCGCTGTCGCACGATCCGAAGCTGAAGGGGCGGCCGACGGGTTTCGTCCTTCCGGTGCGCGACATTCTGGCCAGCGTGGGCGCGGGGTTCCTCTACCCGCTGGCCGGCGAGATGCGGACCATGCCCGGCCTGCCGAGCCAACCGGCCGCCTGGAACATCGACATCGACGACCAGGGCAACGTCGTCGGGCTGTTCTAGTCAATCGTCGAATCGGAACGGCGCGGGCTCGGGCAGCAGGTACCGGCGCAGGCCCACGTTGCACAACAGGCCGAGGGCCAGGTAATTGGCCACCAAGGAACTGCCGCCGCTACTCATCAGCGGCAACGGGATGCCCGTGATCGGCGTCAGGCCGACGGCGATGGCCATGTTGAGGAAGGCCTGAAATCCGATCAGGGCAACGACGCCGACGGCGATGAGCTTGCCGAACGGCTCGTTGGTGGACAGGCCCACGTCCACGCCGAAGACCATGATGAGCGTGAACAGGGCCACCACGAGCAGGGCTCCGATGAGGCCCCATTCCTCGGCGATCACGGCGAAGAGAAAGTCGTTCTGCGCCTCGGCCAGGAACTTGTATCGCGTCTGGCTGCCCTGGCCCAAGCCGGCGCCGGTAATGCCGCCGTGACCGACGGCCACCTTGGCCTGCCAGGCGTGGTAGCCCGGCCCAAGCAGCCACGTGTCCACGAACCGCGAGACGCGGCCGTACTGGTCGCTCACCGAGTCGCCCGGGCGGCTGTGCAGTTCGTGGTCGTACGGCGCGTCGTAGTAGCCGCGCCGCCGGGCGTCCTGGTCCCCAAACAGCCAAGGCAGGTGACGCCCCGTCCACCACTTGGCATAGTCGGCCGCCAAGAACACTTGTGTCAGCTTCGACTCTCGCAACTGCCGGACCATCTGGCGCTTCTCGTCGTCGGACAGCTCGCGGTTGTCGGCGGCGGCCTGCTGCCTCGCCATGTGGAACCGCTCGATCGGGCCGGCCAGCAACCACACGTCCAGCCGGCGCTGTTGGTACGGGCTCAGCTTCAGATAGGCCGCCGGTATCATGGCCAGGATGACCAAAGCCAGAACCGCCATGTGCCGCAGCCGCGCCCCGGCCGCCAGCAGCATCAGCCCGAGCACCGGCAGGAACATCATGGCGGTGCCGAGGTCGGGCTGGCGGAGCACCAGCAGCGTCGGCACCAAGGCCATCGCCAGCGGCACGGCCAGGCCCGCGAGGGTGCGGTACTTGCGGCTGTAGCTCAGGTAGCGTGCCAAGGCGAGGATGAAAGCGATCTTCGTCAGTTCCGACGGTTGAAGACTCGGCCGCTGGCTGGAGTCCATACCGGGGACGGGGATCTGGAACCAGCTATAGGCATAGTTGCGGTGCTCGATGAGGCCCTTGATGCCGCCGACGTGCTTCGCCGCCAGGAGCACCACGAGCGGCACCAGCGAGGCGGCGAAGATCAGGTAACTGTACCGCGACAGTTTCAGGTAGCTGGGCATCTGGACAAGGACGAAGACCGCCAGCGCGACGATGAGGTAGAAGACCTGCATCATCACCAGGCGCGATGCCTCGGTGTCCTGGCTGACGTTGGGCCGGGGGAGCGTGGCGCTATAGATGCCGAGCAGGCCGATGCCCGTCAGCAGCAGCGCCGCCGCGAGAACCACCCACGGGAAGTTGTACGCCCAGGATCTCGGCATGCGTGTCCCATGTGCCATCCGCTCCCCCTGCGGCAAAAGGCGTCAACGACTGACCGCGCGACCGTCTCTTGCCGGAGGGAGTCCCATTGAGCCACAGGAGGACCCAAAAACGCTAGTCACGGCGCGGCGCGACCAGTATAATCCAAAGCCCATGAGCGAGCGAACCGTAAATCCTCCAAACCGCGTCATGCGTCTGTGTGGCAGGGACTCGGTCATCCGTTGGTTGCTTGTCGGGGCATGGCTGGGCGTTGCATGGTTCGCCGGCTGCACGCCCACCGAGGTTTTCTTGCAGCGGCTCGGGACCCTCGACGCGGACGTCAAGCCGATTGTTCGCGATGCCGTCTGGAGCCACGGCAACCCCTATGTCTGGGGCGCCAGGAAGAACCTCGTCATCGAGGCCCGCTGGAGCGACTACCGCCGCGGCTTCGAGGCCGTCGAGAGCCGCAAAACCTATTGCATCGACCTCGTCGGCCGCCGCATGAGAATCGACGATCCGACCACGCAAACCACATCGTTGTACGACGGGGCGACGTGGCGCGTCTTCTTCCGCGGCAAGGCCATCGCCAAACCGGTCGAGGTGACGGCCGAAACGGTGGGGCGGCTGTTCATGTTCGAGCAGGCGGCGGACGAAATGCGTCTGGTCCGCGAGATGTTCTGCATGCCGTGGACGTTGCTGGGCGACGGGGTGGTGCTGTCGTCCTCGGGCCAGGTGCGAAGCCCCGCCGGCGGCAATTTCTGGAACGTCGTCCAGGCCCGGTTCCAGCCGAACGTGACGGGCCACTGGCACGAGGACCGCCTGTTCGTCTATTTCGATCCCGTCAACGACCGTGTGGACCGGGCGATGATCATCGTGTTCGATACGATCTTCCATGGCATCCCGCACTGGGGCGAATGGTCCGACTACCGCCGCGTAGGCGACAATGGACCGATCGTGCCGCACGTGCTGGATTTCCGCATGACCGACACCGCCGGTGTGGCGGACCTGGGCCGGCACCTGACGATCACGGTCGAAAAGATGGCCTTCGACGTGGATCTGCCGCCGGGTGTGTACTCGACGCTCGGCGCCGCCCCGCCGAAACTTCCGGACGAACCGGTCGCGGCGCCACGGCAGTTGGGCCGCGATGCCGTACACGGACCGACCCCCTGACCCCCGCGCAAGGGAAATGGCAGGCCGCTGCGGGCCTGTCCTTTGGAGAGGAGTTCGAACCATGTCCGAGCAACGAGCACTGATGGTGGTGGCTGACCTGATGTGCCTGGCGGCGCGTACGGCGCCGAAGACGCGAGGCGTGGATGTCATAGTTCTTAAAGTGATCGCCGGCGACGAGAAGAAAGCGGTGGCCGACGAGATGGAACGCATCGCGCGGGAGACCGAACAACCGTTCTTCTTGCGCGACGCGGAGAACCTGCGGGCCTCGCCGGTGGCCGTGCTCGTGGCGGCGGTCAGCCGCCGCGCGGGACTGAAGACCTGCGGTTTCTGCGGTTACGAGAATTGCGCGGCTAACGAGCGGGCCGGCGCCGCCTGCGCGTTCAATTACATGGACCTGGGGATTGCGGCGTCCAGCGCCGCCGCCGCGGCCGCCCTGCATCACGCCGATAGCCGCATGATGTACACCATCGGCCGCGCCGCCTCGAACTTGAACCTGTTCGGCCAGCCGGTGCTTGCCGCCGTGGGCATCCCCCTGAGCGCCACCGGCAAGAGCCCGTTCTTCGACCGCACGATGCCGGAGCTGAAGAAAGGATGATGTGCGGCATCGGCCGTACGCACCGCCATGTCTGCCCCCAAAAACCGCCGCCCTCCGGCCGATTCTGTCGGCGAGAGGGCGGTGGCGTATCATCCTGTTGCGAAAACAGGTAACCGTCAGAACTTGGCCGGCGTCTCCCCTTTTACATGCTGTCGCCTTCGGCGGCCGGAGCTTCGGGGGCCGGCGTCTCGGTTGCAGGAGCTTCGCCTGCGGGGGCCTCCGTCGCCGGAGTTTCGGGGGCTGGAGCCTCCGTGGCAGGCGCCGGCGACGTTTCGGCGGCGGGCGTTTCGGCGGCAGCCGGAGCCGCGGGCTCGGTCGCCGGGGCGGCAGCCGGAGCCGCTGCGGGCGCCGTCACCGGCGCTTCGCCCGGCAGCGCATTGGCGTCCAACTCGTTTTTGAACCGTGCGGCGGTTTCGGAGTTCAACTGGAGTGCGTCGCGCAGGGCCGGGTCGCGGAACACCTCGCCGGCCACTCTGGCCGCCTGGGCCTCGCTGGTCCGTTCGTAGTCTTCCGCCGCAGTGCCTCCGCAGCCGGCGACGGCCAGAGCCACGGCAGCTACCATCATCACGCTTGCAAGAGTCTTGGACATCACGGGCCTCCTGAATCGTACGTTGAGGTTCACACGGCCGTGCCACCATAGCGACCGGAACCGGAAAAAGCAAGCGCTAACTCGTTCGCCCACACTCGCTTAGCGCCCGCCTCCTGACCGCGAAGCGATCTGCTCCTTGACGAACTCCATCAGTCCGCCCGCGGCGATGATCTCTTGCATCTCCTTGGGGAACGGGGCGATGCGCCACTGGCTGCCGCGCGTCGCGTTGCGGACCACGCCGGCCGCCAGGTCCACCTCGACGATGTCGCCGGTCTGAATGCCCGCGACGGCCTCAGGACTCTCGACGATGGGCAGACCGATGTTGATGGCATTGCGGAAGAAGATGCGGGCAAAGCTGTTCGCGATGACGCACGAAATGCCGGCGGCCTTGATGGCAATGGGGGCATGCTCGCGCGACGATCCGCAACCGAAGTTGTCCTCGGCCACGATGATGTCCCCCTTGGCCATCTTCGACACGAACGTCGGGTCGGCGTCTTCCATGCAGTGGCGCGCTAATTCCGCCGGATCGCTCGAGTTCAGATACCGCGCGGGGATGATCTCGTCGGTGTTGACGTCGCTTCCGAATTTCCAGGCTTTGCCCTTCACGTCGTCCGTCCTTTCACGTCTCGTCCTTTCGCGTCTGCCGGGCGGTCGCCGCCGCCGGATGCACCTCGGGATCCGTGCGGATTCCGAGCGAACAAATCAGTGTACCACATGTCCCCCGAAAACGCCAGCCGACCGCCCTCGCCCTACTCGGTCCGTTTCGGGTAATGCTTGTCGATCAGGTTCACGATCGCCTTGGCCAGGCCCGAGGCCTTCTTCTCCGGTCCCATGTTCACCGTCTCGCTGCTGCGACCTACGCAAATGGCCTCCCCCACCAGCTTCGTGCCGTCGAGAAATTGCACTTTCGCAATGACTTCCTCGAACGGCCCGAATACATGGTCGGTGGCCTTCGAGGCGTCCTCATAATAGATGTACGCCCCGCGAATCGTCAGCGTACGGCCGTTGGCCACGTTCGGAATCTTCTTCTTCTGAAGCTCCTCGGCCACGTATTGCGGCAACATCGCATTGACCGTAGCCGGCACGGCCACCGGCGACTGGTTGACGAACGACTCGACCTGGAACCGGGTGAACGTTCCGAGCGGCGCGGCCGCCTCGCCTCCGGCGAACCCGCTGCTGATGAATGAAATGCCTTTGGCCCCCATCGCAACGCCGACACCTTCCTTGATCGCGCGGCTCATGCACCCTGTGCTCAGCGACACACACGACACCAGCACCATCAGAACGATCAGCTTCCTCATGGCTCTCCTCCCTGTAAACAGCCCTGCCAGTATCGCACACACAAACAGTTTTCGCGTATTGTCAAAGGGCAACGCCCTACTGTCAAGGCGATACCATGCCATCAGCCAAGGGCCATGTCGCTCCCCCGTCGCCCCCTCGCCGCGTGACAAAGCCACGGCCCCGATATTGACACCGGCTCCCGCGGCGGTTTTGACTGGACTTCGACCCCGCCTTCAGGGTACTTTCACTGTTTCCTCGGCCGGCGACCCCGGCGGCCCGACGGGTTCGCCATGCGCCGGAAATGAATCATCGTGGCCACGGAGATCGACCGATGCCGGAAGCAGACGCCAGCAAGAAAACCAAACAGTTCTTTGAAGACGTGCCGATGCAGTCGCACGGTTTCTTCCTCAAGGGCGCCAGTCACCTGGACTGGGGCATGAAGAACCGCCTGTCGCGGATTTTCAATCCCGACACTGGCCGCACGGTCATGCTCGCCATCGATCACGGCTATTTCCAGGGGCCGACGACCGGGCTGGAACGGATCGACCTGAACATCGTGCCGCTGATGCCCTACGCCGACGCCCTGATGCTGACGCGCGGCATCCTGCGGACCACCGTGCCGCCGACGATCACCAAGCCCATCGTCATGCGCTGTAGCGGCGGGCCGAGCATCCTCAAGGAACTCTCGAACGAAGAGCTGGCCGTGGACATCGAGGACGCCATCCGGATGAACGTGGCGGCCATCACGCTCCAGGTGTTCATCGGCGGCGAGTTCGAGACGCGCAGCATCCACAATATGACCCGCCTGGTGGACATGGGACTGAAGTACGGCATTCCGACGATGGCCGTGACGGCCGTGGGCCGCGACATGGTTCGCGACGCGCAGTATTTCCGTCTGGCGTGCCGCATCTGCGCCGAGCTGGGCGCCCAGATCATCAAGACCTATTACGTGCCCGAGGACTTCGCCACCGTCACCGCCTCGTGCCCGGTGCCGATCGTGATGGCCGGCGGCAAGAAGATCCCGGAGCTGGACGCCCTGACCATGGCCTACAGGGCCGTGCAGGAAGGCGCGGCGGGCGTGGACATGGGCCGCAACATCTTCCAGAGCGACGCGCCGAAGGCCATGATCCAGGCCGTCGGCAAAGTGGTCCACGAGAACATGAAGCCGCAGGACGCCTACGACCTGCTCCAGACGCTGAAGAAGAAGTGACGGAACGCCCATGAGCAAACACGATACGCTGGTCCGTCTTCGAGCCGCGCGGCCGCTGATTTCCGCCGGCGTCCTGTCGGCCGACATGATGCACCTGGACCGGCAGATCGCTTCGGTCCGCGACGCCGGGGTCCAGTTGCTGCACTTCGACCTGATGGACGGCCAGTTCTGCCCGATGCTGACGTTCGGACCGCCCATGGTCAAGGCCGTGCGGACCGACCTGCTGAAGGACGTTCACCTGATGGTCCGCGACCCGCTGGAAAAACTCCCCGAGGTGGTCCGCGCGGGGGCCGACCTGGTGGTCGTGAACGTCGAAACCACCGTCCACATTCACCGGGCGCTGCAAATGCTCGGCGACATAGAAAATGCAAACGATCCCGCACGCGGGTTGCTGCGCGGCGTCGCGCTGAACCCCGGGACGCCCCTGGGCGTGCTCGAGCCGCTCATGGACGACCTGGAGGTGATCTTCCTGCTGGCCGTCAACCCGGGTTGGGGCGGCCAGGACTTTACCCCGTCGGTCAAAGACAAGCTCTCGCGTCTGGTCCGTATGGTCCGCGACTCGGGCCGCGAGATCCTGGTCGGCATCGACGGCGGCATTGTCCAAGAAAACGTGGCCGAGGTGGCCGCCCTGGGCCCGGACTTGATCGTCGCCGGCAGCGCGGTCTTCAAGGGCGACGACCCCGGCGCACACGCCCGGCGCCTGACCGAGGCGGCCCGCAGGGCCGCAGGAGTGACCCCGTGAACGCACCCAGCGACCGTAGTGACCCGATGGCCCCCCTGCTCCGCATCGCGCCGATTGTGCGCGGGCGTCTGGCCGAGCCGACCGGCCATGAAGATTTTCCGCTGGCGTCGGTGCTGCTGGCCTGTCGCGCCGACGCCGAGGCCAAGGCCGACGACTACGACGAACTGGACCTCGGCGCCCTGGCGCCGCTGGAGGACGACGCGTTCGCCGACCGCTTGGCTGCGGCCATTGACACCTTTGCTGCCAAACACGGGACCAAACCCCGGCGGCTGGTCGTGCCCGGCATTGGGGTTCTTGTCGTCGAGGCAGCCGCCGAACCGTCGGTCGATCCGCCGCTGCGCAACCGCGTAGCCGTCGTGACCGGCGCCGCCGGCGCTATCGGCTACGCCGTCTGTCGGAAGCTGCTCGAAAGCGGATGCCACGTAGCCGCCACGGACCTGGCCGGCGAAAAGCTGAACCGTCTGGCGTCGGACCTGCGGCGCGAGGCCCCCGATCGCGTCATCAGCGCGGCCATGGATGTGACCGACGCGGCGTCGATTGCCGCAGCGCTGGACGCCGTCACGGCAGCCTGGGGCGGGTTCGACATCCTCGTGCACAACGCCGGTATCGCCCATGTCTCGACCCTGGCCGAGATGGACCTGGAGGCATTTCGGCGGCTGGAGCGCGTCAACGTGGACGGTACGCTGCTGGTGCTGGCCGAGGCGGGCCGGCGACTGGCCCGCCAGAACACCGGCGGCGACATCGTCATCATGTCCACCAAAAATGTGCCGTCGCCGAGCGCCGGGTTCGGCGCCTACAGCGCCACCAAGGCGGCCTGCCACCAGCTCGGGCGCATTGCGAGCCTGGAGCTCGCGCCCAAGGGCATCCGCGTCAACATGGTCGCCCCGGACGCCGTGTTCGCCGAGGGCGACTATCGCTCGGGATTGTGGGAGGAGGTCGGGGCCGACCGCATGAAGGCGCGCGGCCTCGACGAGAAAGGGTTACACGAATATTACCGCAGCCGCAATCTGCTGAAGGCCCGCGTGACCGGGCGACACGTGGCCAATGCCGTTTACTTTTTCATCTCGCGCCAGACGCCCACCACCGGGGCCACGATCCCCGTGGACGGCGGCCTGCCCGACGCCACGCCGAGATAGCGTTCATCGGCCCGCTCCAGGGCCTGGCCGCGAACATGCACCATGCGGAGGGCGCGACGTGAGAACCGTCCTCGGATCGTCCACGTGGAGTGTCGCGGCGTCGCCGCGTTATCGCGGCATCATTTCATTGCGGCGATGATGGCGTCGGCCATTTCTCGCGTGCCGACGGCCGTCGAATCGTTCCGGTCGGCTTTCATGTCGTAGGTCACGTGCTTGCCCTCGGCGATGACCTTGGCCACGGCTGTTTCCAATCGGTCGGCCGCGTCGCGTTCGCCGATGTGTCGCAGCATCAGCACGGCCGACAGGATCAGGGCCGTCGGGTTGACTTTGTTCTGTCCCTTATACTTCGGGGCGGACCCGTGTGTGGCCTCGAACGTCGCACAGGTGTCACCGATGTTGGCGCCGGGGGCCACACCGAGGCCACCGACGAGCCCCGCGCACAGGTCGCTCAGAATGTCGCCGTAGAGATTCGGCAGGACCAGGCAATCGTACAGCTCGGGCTTCTGAACGAGCTGCATGCACATGTTGTCCACGATGCGGTCCTCGAACTCGATGTCCGGGTAGGCGGCCGCCACCTCGCGGGCCACCTCCAGCCACAGACCGTCGGTGAACTTCATGATGTTGGCCTTATGAACCGTGGTGACCTTCTTGCGGCCATTGGCGCGGGCGTACTCGAATGCGTACGTGTGAATCCGCCGGGTGGCCTCGGCGCTGATCGGCTTGATGGAGATGCCCGACCCGGAGCGGATTTTCTTTTCGCTGTGCTCGTTGAGCCAGCGGATGAGGGCTTCGGTATCGTCGCCGCCCTTCTTGAACTCGACGCCGGCGTAGAGATCCTCGGTGTTCTCGCGGAAGATCACCAGGTCGATACCGTCGTACTTGCTGCGAACGCCCGGATAACTCTTGCAGGGGCGCAGGCAGCAGTACAGGTCGAACATGTGCCGCAAGGCCACGTTGACCGAGCGGAAGCCTTTGCCGACGGGCGTGGTGATGGGTGCCTTGAGTGCCAGCTTGGTCCGCTTGATGGAGTCCAGAAGCGACGGCGGCAAGGGCGTGCCGGTGGTTTCCATGATATCGACGCCGGCTTCCTGGACGTCCCATCGGATGGCGACGCCCGTGGCGTCCACACACCGGCGTGCGGCCTCGGCCAACTCCGGACCCACGCCGTCTCCGCGAACCAACGTAATGTCGTAAGCCATGGGACACCCTTTCCGTCTGTGGCCGCGGCGGTAGCCCGTCTGCGGCCGGGTTTCTGTGACGCCTGGCGGCGTGCGGCCCGTGCGCGTCCTCGCGCACGGCCCTGCGCCGCCGAGCACGGTATCCTAGGGCCGCGTCCGCGGCCTGTCAAGGAAAACGGACCGGCGCTTTACATGCAACCGCCGCCGTGTATGATGGGCGGTTCGGACGCTGGTTTTCAATACTGGGAAGGGCGAATCATGAAGGTGCTTGTAACGGGCGCGGGAGGCTATCTGGGCCGCGGGCTGATTGTTCCGTTCGAGGAGCACGGGTACGATCTGCGGCTGATGGACGTGACGCCCCTCGAGAGCCGTCACGAGACGGTCCTCGGCTCGGTGGCCGACCTGGACACGGTCCGGCGGGCGATGGACGGGTGCCAGGCGATGGTGATCGCCCACATGGCCTCGCGGCAGGCCGGGGCGTATGAGACGCCGACCGTGCCTTTCGACGTGAACGTCAAGGGGACCGCGAACCTCTTCTTTGCCGCCGTGGAACAGGGCGTCCGCCGCGCGGTGCTGATCTCCAGTACCGGCGTACAGCCCTACAGGGACGGCAACTTCCACGATCGCCACGAGCCGATGCGAAGCACCGGCCTGTACGGCCTGACAAAGGTTTGCCAGGAGATCATCGCCGAGCAGTACCATCGCGAGCACGGCATCTGCGGCGCGGCTCTGAGGGTGGGCTGCATCATGGACGCCGACACGATGATCGACAAGTACGGCAAGAAGCACACCGGGCGCGGCATGTCGTTGACAGACCGCCGCGACATCGGCGAGGTGGCGAGGCTGAGTCTGGAGTGCCCCGACATCGGATGGGAGATTTTCTATGTCCTGGGCACGCCCGAATCGCGAAAGGCCTTCGATGTCGAATACACGTGCCGGCGACTCGGTTGGCAGCCGAAGTACGATTTTACATGGCTGCCCCTGTGACCGAGCCGGGGCGGCCGATGGTATTTTGCGCGTGGAGCTGCGACGATGACCGAGGTGTTTCTGAACGGCGACTTCGAAACGATCGAGGACGCCTGCGTGTCGGCGATGGATGCGGGGCTGCTGCTGGGCGCGGGGCTGTTCGAGACGCTGCGCGCCTACGACCGCACGGTCTTTCGGCTCCAGGACCATTTGGATCGTTTGTTCGCTTCGGCCAAAGCGCTGGAGATTCCGATCGCGCTGACGGCCGACCAGATTGCCGACGCTCTGGCCGAGACCCTCGACCGGAACAACCTCGACGACGCTCGTTGCCGCATCACCGTAACGCGGGGCGCCCTGCCGGGGGACTCGGGCG
Organism: uncultured Anaerolineaceae bacterium; assembly: GCA_964500225.1. Taxonomy (GTDB): domain Bacteria; phylum Planctomycetota; class Phycisphaerae; order FEN-1346; family JAACEH01; genus JAAYDY01. The sequence continues at coordinate 19,939 of CAZCOA010000015.1, forward strand.
CCGAGAGCCGGCCGACGTGTCTGATCACGGCCGGGGCCATGACGCCCTACGACGAGCAGCTCTACGCCCGCGGCATGACCGTCACGGTGTCGGACGCGACGGTGAATCCGTCGGACCCGACGGCCGGTCACAAGACCACGGCGTACATGACGAACCTGCTGGTTTTGCGCGACGCGCACGCTCGCGGGGCCCAGGAGGCGCTGCGTTTGAACACGCGCGGCCGTCTCTGCGAAGGCGCCATCAGCAACGTCTTTCTGGTCCGCCAGGGACGCCTCCTGACGCCGCCGCTGAAGGACGGATGCCTTCCGGGCATTACGCGCAAGGTGGTTCTGGAAATCGCTCGCCGCGAGGGCATCGACGCGGCCGAAGAATCCATCGCCGGGCCCGACCTTCTGAAGGCCGACGAACTGTTCCTGACCAACACGATCATGGAAGTCATGCCCGTCTGTCGCATTGAGCGGCACGCCGTCGGCAACGAGACCGTAGGACCGGTCACGCAACGGTTGATGAGCCTCTACCGCGACCAGGTCCAGCGGGAGATCCAGTAGCCGCCTGGTCCGCCGATTCTGCTCAAACCTCCGATACCTGGCGACCCATAGCCGCCGGTCTTGACGCACACCGAGTTGCGAATGGCTTTCCCTGTATACGGGGAGATCGCGCAGCCCGTGTGCCGGGGGATGTGACTGGATGGGTCGTCGTGGCGGAACGTCAGGCCCCGCCGTCCGGCGTAGGCCGAATGTATCGCTGAAGGTCTGGAATGAGGTCGTCCATGGCCCGGCACAGGCCGTCGAAGGCTTCGGCGGCCGCACAGGGATCGTTCTTCAGCGCCGCCGATTCCAGGCTCATGGCCTGCTGGAACGCCTCGTGTGCGGCGATGTTGCCCATGGCCCCCTGGAAGCTGTGGGCGGCGCGGGCCAGCACATCGAGCCGCGCCTCGCGACAGGCCGCTTCCAGGCGCTTTCGGTCCGCGGGCCAACTGTCCACGACAAGGGCGAGGACCTCGCAGAGCAAATCGCGGTCGCCGTCGGCGCCTTCCAGGGCCGTCACTTCGCCGAAGGTTGACGGCGGCCGGCGGTCGGGCGCGGTCTCGTGGACCGCTGTATCGTCGCTGCACCCCCTGCAGCGGGCCACGGCCTCGGCCATCGAAGCGAGCAGTTGCGACACGCTGATAGGCTTGGGCACGTAGGCATCCATGCCGGCGTCCAGGCACAGGCGCCGGTCGCCCGGCATCGCATGGGCCGTGACGGCAATGATCGGGAGCCGTCGCGCGGCGCCGGCCTGCCGCTCGCGGCGGCGAATCTCGGCGGTCGCCTCCAGACCGTCCATCTCCGGCATCTGAATATCCATCAGCACCGCGTCGAACGGCTCGCGACTGACGGCCTCGACGGCCTTGCGGCCATTATCCACGACAACGACGCGGTGACCCCGCCGCTGAAGAATGGCGACGACGAGTTTCTGATTGATCTGGTTGTCTTCGGCCAGGAGGACTTTCATGAGGGAGTTCTCCGGAACGGCAACCGACGGCTTGCAGAGTCCATCGATCCACCGTCCGTCAGCCCGTCAAGCTCGCAGCTTGCGGTACGCTCCCCCCTGGAATGCACATGCCCGACAATACTGCATCGCCGCAGCCGCCGGACATTGGAACCACAAGAAAGGCTGGCATACGACGTCACACTATACGTAAGTATCGGCTGCTGTGAGCATCCATATTAACCGGAACAGTTATTCGTGGTAGGGTACGGAAGGAGTTTCTGTGCCTGCCGTGTGCCGGCGACGGCTCCGGCCCGTCTGCGGCAGAAAAAGACTGCGGGAGGCCGCCCTGGGGCGACCTCCCGCGTGGGATACATGAGTTGCGCTGTACGACGAACGCTCTCGGCCGTGCTTATTGCAGCAGAGCCAGGACGTTCTGCGGTGCGCTGTTGGCCATGGCCAGAACGCTCGTGCCGGCCTGCACCAGAATCTGGGCACGGGTCATGGCCGCGGTTTCCTCGGCGAAGTCCGTGTCGCGGATGACGGACTCGGCACTGGTGATGTTCTCCAGGGTCGAGCCGAGCGAACGGATCTGCGTCTCGAGGGTGTTCTTCTGCACAGCACCCAGGCGCCCGCGAAGGCTCGACACCGTGGCGATGGCCTCGCTGACGATCTGAGCGGCGGTGGAGAGGTTGGCCTCGTTGGACAACTCGTTGGCGCCGCCCGTGGCCAGGGTGTCCAGTGCCGCCGTGATGCCGAGGTGAGCGGCATCGACGTTCTGGATGGTCACCTTGACCTGGTTGGTGCTGTTGATCTCCGGTCCGATCTGGAACGTGGCGCCGCCGTTGCCTGCGACACTGACGACGGTCTGGTCGTTGGTCGCCGCCTCGCCTTCGGCCAATGTGACCTGCATCTGGAGACCGTCGCGAACCACGGTCACCGTCAGGCCGTCCACGCTCACGCCGTTGGTATCGGTGGTACCGGTGGTGAAGCCGACGCCCTCGACCGTGATGTTCGTGCCGACGTCGCCGGTGGCGGCATTACCGTCATTGCCATCCAACAGATCGAACGTGGCGCCGCCCTGGACACCGATGTTGATGAACTGCGACGCGCCGTAGCCGGCCGAGCTGAGAATGACGTCACCGGCGGAGACGGTGGCTGTGATGCCCGTCTGGTCGGTCACTGCGTTGATGCGGGCTGCAATGTCCGCCGCACCCGTCTGTCCGGTCATGTCCACCAGGGCTGTGCCGCCGTTGCCCGTAATGCTGATGACGCCGGTGGCCGCCGCCACGTGGTCGGTGCCGCCGTCGTCGTGGTCCAGGTACAGCGTGGCCTTCGTGGCCGCCGAGGTCGTGCCGTCGTAATTGATATAGACATCCTTGCTGGTGGCACTGCCCAGATCAATGTTGGTGACCGTGGCGGAGGCGGCGTTGGCATCCAGTGTGGTCGTGAAGCCGCCGAGGGAGCCGTCCAGCAACTTCTTGCCGTTGAACTGGGCGGTGTTGGCAATACGCGTGATCGAGTTGATGGCCTCGTCCACCAGCAACTGGTTGGCCGCGATTTCCTCGGTGGTCATACCGCCGCTGTTGGCGGCCGTGTCCACCAGGCCCTGGATGTCCAGCAGCAGGCCGTTGATTTCGTTCAAGCTGGCCTCGGCCGTGGAGATCAGGTTCGTGGCGCGCGTGTTGTTGCTGATGGCCGACTGAAGGGCCACTTTCTCGCTGCGGAGCCGTTCCGACGCGATCAGGCCGGCCGGATTGTCGCTGCCGCGGTTGATCTTCAGACCTGTGCTCAGGCGTTCCAGGCTCTTGGAGACCTGGCTGTTGGCCGCGGCCAAGTTGCGCTGAGCAGTCAAACTGACGACGTTCGTGTTAATGCGACTCATTCTCGGAAACCTCCATGTTATTCGCGAATCCGTTCCTTGTTTGTGCCGAGCCGAACCGTTCCATTCGGCCGGTCGATCGAGCCGGCCAACTGTCGGCTCCGGGGTGTCCATCGTCAGACACGGCCATTCGACCCGGCATCCCCAAGCTCATTGTGACCTCCGTGGAAGGGCTTCCGAGAGCACCAGGTGAGTCCCACCTGACGTCCTGCATCGGCCATAAGCAATCACCTCCCGTGGCCGCGAGGATGTCCACTCTCCGCTTGACGCCCGCGGACCGACTCCCGATCCGCACTCCCAGGGGCCGCCTCATGCAGCCGCTGGTCGTGCAGCGTTCATCGACTTGGCCGTTTGGTGCGCTTGAGCAATTTGGCCACGCGGAATTATCGGACCGTGCCCCGCGACGCCTCGCCGCGACGGCGCAACTATCTGGCGGATCATTGGTTATGGCAGCTCCGCAAACACATAATGAATCTGTCGATATGTTTTCAATGAGGAGAACCCCTCATCGCCGGCGCCCCCCTGGCGGCACATGCGGCTACGCACGCCCCAGCAACGGTCGTGGCAGCCGCCTGCCCCGGCAGGTGGCACAATGCCGCTTTTCAATACTGGAGAACCGTCGGTTCGGAGGATCCGGCCTGCACATGGCCCAGGGCGAGGGACAGACGTTGGGACGCATAGGCTGGATGTCTGTGCCAGGAGGTGGCGCGGCGAGAGGGTTCCCGGCGTTTGACTCGCACCGCCCCTCGGCTGCGCTCGGGGCCCCTCTCCCCGCCTGCGGGGAGAGGGGTTAGGAGCGGCTCAGTCCTGGAACAGCAGCGACAGGACGTGCTGCGGAATCTGCTGGGCCATGGACATGGCGGCGCGGGTGGCGTCGGCCAACACTTGTTGCCGGACCATGGCGGAGGTTTCCTCGGCGTAGTCGGTGTCGAGAATCTGGCTCCGGGCGGCCGAGATGTTTTCGAGGGTTTGCGCGAGGCTGTTGGAGGCCATTTTCAAGGTATTGTTCTGGAAGGACCCGATACGAGACCGCATGGAGGCGACCTGTTTGGAGGCCATTTCGACGATGGCCTGGAAGTCGGACAGGTTGCCGCTGACGAGGCTCTTGGATCCGCCGCTGACCACGTCGGAGAGGAAGCCGATGGACGGCCAGCCAAGGTTGGAGGCGTTCATGTTGACGATGCCGAAAGAGACCTGCTGGTCGGCGCCGATCTGGGGTCCGATCTGGAACATGGCGCCTCCGGAGGCAATGACGAAGTCGGTCTGGGCGGGAATCGACGACGAGTTGAAGTCGTCGGTGATTTCCAACTCGAAGTTCATCGAGGCGGTGGCATAGCGGAGCATTTTGCCGCGTCCGATGATTTGGTGTCCGTTGACGGAGGCCTTGGCGTCGATGCCCTCGGCGGTGATGGCGAGGTTGCCCAGGGTATCTTCGAAGACGATGCCGTCGGGGTCGCCGCCGGTAATGGCGACCGTGATCCGGGCCTTGCTTCCATAGTCAACGGTGGTGATGCGGATGCCTTGGGCGGGGTCGTTCGGGTCCACCAGCTCGGCACGCAGACCGGTTTGTTCCGTGGTGCGGTTGATTTCCACGGCGACCTCGGGGGCCGTCATGCCGGCGGTGAACTGAAACGCCTGAGCGCCTTTGGGCCCAGTGAGGGTCATGGACACGTCGCCGGCGACGAGGTAGTGGGGCATGATCAACTGGGCCTGCTCGGCGGCACGCTGGAGGGTCACGTTGACGACGAGTTCGCCGCTGGTGGAGCCGACCGGCGCGCTGTACACGGTCAGGCCGAGGATGTCTTTGGGGTCCACGTCCTGGATGACGTAGCCGAGGGACCCGTCGATCAGATTCTGACCGCAGAAGCTCGTGGACCGGACGATCTGGTTGATGGCGCTGACGAGGTTGTCCACCTGGAGCTGCTTGGCGTCGATTTCGTCCTGGGTGAGCGTGCCGCTGTTGGCGGCTTCGTAAACGATGGCGTGGAGGTCCAGAAGCAGATCGTTGATGTTGGCGATGGCGCCTTCGGCGGTGGCCATGAGGTTGTTGGCACGTTCGGTGTTGGTGATGGCGTCCTTGATGCCGGTCAGTTCGCCGCGGAGGACGTCGGTCGTGATGATGCCGGAGGGGTCGTCCTTGGCGGAGTTGATGCGGATGCCGCTGGCCATGCGTTCCAGCGCGGTGTTCAGGGCGGCCATGTTGCGGTTCATGTACATGGCGGCCACCATGCTGGGCAGGTTGGTGTTGATGCGTGTCATGGGGCGATCCTCCTGGGTCGCTGTGCGAATCGGTTCCGTGCGCTACTGAAGCCGTCCGGTGCCGGAGGTCTGCGGACTCGGCCGCTCGTCGGCCGACGCCGCCGGTTTGGCCGCCTCGTCGGCGCTCGGGCGGCGGACGATCTGCTCCAGGACGGCCACGTCGCCCAGGCCGGCGCCGGCGGCCTGGCGGTTCTCGGCTCGGATGGCTTCGTACACTTCCTTGCGGTGAACGGGGATCGACACGGGGGCCGTGATGCCCAGCCGCACCTTGTCGCCGCGAATGTCCACAATCGAGATCTCGATCAGGTCCCCGATCATGATCGTCTGGTTCTTCTGTCTGGACAATACCAGCATGGCTCTTCCTCCGTGAGTCGCCTGAATCGTATGGGCCGGTGGCGACCGTCGCGGACATCGTCCCCGACGCCGTCGCCCACGGGCCGCCAGGGGTCCCGTCAGACGGCCGCCGCCGTTAGGCGGGCTTCCGTGCCCAGCTTGCACAGTTCGTGCCGCGTGGTCAGGTGCCGGTCGCAGAGGACCACCTGCCGCGCCTGACGCGTCGCGGCGTTGAACACGAGCGGCCCCTGGAGGTTCACCGTCACCGTATCGCCGACGCGATTGCAGATGACGAAGACCTCGCCGGCGTCCGCGTCGTCGAGGCCGATGACCTTCAGTTCCTCGTCCTGGGCGCGGACCCGATAGTCCTTGAAGAACAGGTGCGGCTGGACCAGGATGAAGGCCAGGTCGGCGGCGTCGGCCGACTGGAGCCAGAAGAACACGCTCTCAGGCGACGCCTGAAGCAGGATCCATCGCTTGAACTCGGGGAATCCGAGGATCCCCAGGGGAAAGTCGATGACTTGGCGTTCGTCGATGTCCAGTTCGCCGAATCGTGTTGTGACTACTTTCATGATCGTCTCCCACAGAACTCCGCTGTGACTCCCCCCTGCACCGTATGGCCGCCGCAACCGGCGACACGTTCTCTGCTACAGGAAATCCATCAACGTCATCGGCAGCACGTTGGCGGCCGTCTGAAGACTCGCCTGGAACGTCGTCTGCAACGTCCGGAACCGCGAGACGGCTTCGGCGTAGTCCAGGTCGCGCACCTCGGACAACAATCCCTGGATCTGGAGCAACTCGTCTTTGATGCGGTTGCCGGTGGTCTCCAGGAGTTGCATTCGCGCGCCGACGACGCCCCGGATGCGGGCGACGCGGCTGATTTCGCTCTGGAGGGCCGCCCCTGCCCTGGAAATGGCCGCGTCGTCGCTCGACAGCAGGGCGTCGCGCAGCGCAAAGAGGCTCTGAAAGACGCCTTGCTCCTGAACCGGGGCCACGTCGTCGCCGGTGATCACGGCGATGGGGTTGGCCACCGTCTTCTCGATGCCGAGATCCACGGCGGCAAAGCTGCCGCTGACGCGACGCACCTGGAAATCGCCGGCGCCGCCGGTCATGTCCGTCAACTGAAGGCCGTTGCCCACCGACGCCAGCGAGGCCACCACCCGTCCGCCGTTGGCGGTGTCGCCGTTGATGGCCGCGATCAGGTCGCCGACCGTGGCGATCGACGAGCAGTCGATGCCGATGACGCTGCCGTCGCTGCAGATGATTTCGAAGTCGTCGCCGACGACGGTGCGAACGCCGGCGCCGGCGTTCAAGTCCGACAGCAGCGTGCCGGCGTGCATGGTGCGCAGTCCCAGATCGGTCGCACAGGTTCCGCCGTTCTCGCCGATGGACATGGGGTCGCTGGACACCGTGTTGGCGACGACCAGGTTGCGGCCGTCGGGGTCGATCCACGCCCGCACGCTCAGGCCGCAGTAGTTGATCGCGTTGAGCAAGTCCTGAACGGTCTGCGCGGCCGAGAGGCCGATGACGGCGGTGTCGCCGCCGACGGAAATGCGGATGCCGTTGACCGTGTCGATGCCGGCGCCCTGGCGCAAGGCGCTCAGTTCCGTCGTCAGTGAGAGCATCCGGTCGAGGTCGGCGCCGACGATGGGCGTGTCGGCCGGCAGGGCCGTCGTCTGAAGGATGCCGAGGTCGCGGGCGGTGAAGCCGCCCGGAAGGTCGTTGCAACTGATGGTCGTGCCGGCGCCGCCGGTCAGTTGCAGGCCGTTGCCCACGGCGTTCAGCGAGGCGGTGATGTTGACGACGCCGTTGGCGTTGATCGCGGCGACCACGTCGGCCACCGTGTCGCACAACGAGAGGTCTACCTGCGTGCTGTCGGTGCCGTCGCTGAGGATGATCGTGCCGAGGCGGACGCCCGTGCCGTGGTTGAGTTCCGACAGGCGTGTGCTCATCGTGACGTTGGGGTTCAGATCGTTCAGCGTGGTGACGCGCCCGCTGAGGGTGCCGAAAGCCTCCTCGGCAGTCACGTTGTAGGCGACGGACGAGGAGCTGTCGAGGGTCGTGAGAATGTGGTTGATGTCGCCGACGAACTGGACCATGGTGTCCGAGAGGTCAAAGGGCGCGCTGGTGGTGGCCTGGCCGCCGAAGAGGTAGCGGCCCTGGTACTGGCGATTGCCGAGCTGCGCGAGCTGATCGATGAGGCTGCTGACGAAGGCGGCGGCATTCTGTCGCGTGTCGTCGTCGCTGCCGGCGCCGATGTTGGTCGAGGCCACGCTCGCGGCCTCGTTCAGGATGTCCTGGAGGTCGGCCAGGGCGTTGTCGGTCGCCGCGAGAAAAGCCGTGCTCTGCGTGATGTTGGTCCCGGTCTGCTTGCGCCGCTCGATGAGTCCCTGGAACGACATCGCCACGGCCGAGCCGCTCGGGTCCACGCTCGGCTTGTACAGCCGCAACCCCGTCGCCAACTGGTACTGCAAGGTCAGCAACTGGTGCATGTTCGCATTGATGTTGCGGATGGCCAACTGGGCCAGCAACGAATTCGAGACGCGCGTTCCTGCGGAACCGATGCCCATGCCGTATGCTCCTGGCGGCGTGCCGAGGGCCGCCGTTTCGTCAGATGATCTCCATGATCTCGTCGAGCAACTCCGACAGCGTGCTCATGTACCGCGCCGCCGCCGTGTACGCCTTCTGGTAGCGGATCAGGCTGACCGCCTCCTCGTCGAGGCTGACGCCGCTGATGGCTTCACGCTCGTCGTTCATCGTGGAGAGAAACGCCTGAACGGCCTCGTTGGACGACCGCGCCGCGGCGGTGTTGACCGCCAGCCGTGTCGCCGCCTGATTGTGGTAGTCCAGCAGCGAGGTGTTCCCGAGCGACGCCAAGGGCGTGTCCGCCAGGCCCGCCAGGCGCAGGGCGTTGCCGTTGTCGCCGGCCTGGCTGGTCAGGCCCGCGGCCAGCAGCCGCGGATCCGCCTGGACGGCGGACGACATGCCGATGGTCACCGAGTCGTAGCCCGTGAACAGGCTGTTGACGCCCAGGCACGCCAGCACCTGGCTGGAGTCCTCGGTGAAGCTCAGGCGGATTTCGCTCGTGCTGCCTTCAATCACCAGGTGCCCGGTCGCATCGACGTAGCTGGTCACGTTGTCCAGCGCATCGAGCTTGGCGGCCAGGGAGCTGAGCGAGTCGTCGGCGCCCAGTCCGTCGAGGTCCACCGTGACGACCGACGTTTCGGTCATGCCCGACACGGCGTTGGTCACATGGATGAGGAACGAGCCGTGACGCGGCTTGTTGAACAGGCCCGCATCGACGCTATTGAGAACGGCCGCGGCGTCCAAGACGAAGTTTTCGCTGCGGACCACGCGCTGCTCGATCAGGCCGATGCCTTCGGCGTGCAGCAGGTTGGCCTCGAAAATAAGCGCCTGGGCCAACTGGTCGAGGGAGTCCACCTGCTCGCCGGCCCACGAATCGCGGCTGGCCACGTGGCCCTGCAACGCGCCGCCCGTCAGGGCCACCAGCTCATCGTTGTCGGCAAACCGCACCTCGTACACGCCCAGGTTCCGGTCTTCGATGATCTTGGTCGTCAACTCGCGATAGTACCGCCCGTCCACCAGGACCTGGTTGCCGACGATGATGTTCGTCTGTCCGTTGTCCAGTTCCACGGCGCGCACCTGGATCAGTTCGGCCAGCTCGCGGATCTTGGCGTCGCGCTGGTCGCGCAAGTTCGGCGCGCTGCCGACCTGTCCCTCCTCGGCCGAGAGCACCTGCACGTTCAGGTCCGCGATTTCCCGCGACAGGCGATTGATCTCGGCGGCCGTCACGCGAACCGAGTAGTCGGCCTCCTTCCGCAGCGTGTCCAACCCGTCGCGCATCGACTTGATCAGGTCGGCCAGTTGGCGGCAATTCTCGACCACGATGGTGCGCACGCCGAGGTTCTGCGGATCGTTGGCCAGCTCGCTGAACGAGTTGAAGAACGTCGTCAGGGCGGTCGAGAGGTCCGTGTCGGTGGTTTCGCTGTAGAGGGCCTCGATGCGATCGAGCATCTGCTGCTGAATCTGCGTGCTCTGGCCGTTACTGATCGCGTCGCGCAGACGCGATTCGACGGCCGAGTCGTACACGCGGCGGATGGACTCCAGGCGGACGCCCGTCCCGAGGTGCATCCCCGTGTTCAGTGACGGGCCGGGCACCATGATCGGCACCTGGCGGCTGTAGTTCGGCGTCGAGGCGTTGGCGATGTTGTTGCCGATCACCTCGAGGGCCGCCTGGTTCGCCACCAGGGCCGTACGACCGATGCTAAATGCCGAGTAAATGCCCATGAACTCACCTCACGCCTGCATGTCCAGAACGCTCATGCACGGGGCCGACCCGCGCGTCGCGCGTCCGCCCGGCGTGTACGAAACCCCGGCCGGTCCGCCGGCCAGCAGAATTTCCAGCAGTTCGCTGAAGTGCGGCAGCATCTGCTGCGCCAGCAGCGTTGCTGCGTGATTGCGACGGCGAATCCGGTCCACGACCGTCCGCAGGCTCTCGCTCATCTCGGCCAACCGCGCCTGCAGCGGCGCGTCCACCCACGCGATCAGTTCCGACAGCTTCACCGTGTCGGCTTTCTCGACCGGATGCCCGAGGCTCTGAGCCAATTGGACCACGGCCTGCCGGCGCGCCCGCTCTTGCTCGAACACCGCCTGGGCGACCTTGCGTTCTTCGGTCATGATCGTCTCCAGGCGGGCCGTGTCGCGCGACGACATCGCCGCGTAACGCTGCTCGGCGAACGACAGCAACTGCTCGTTCAGCCGCACCAGCGTCTCCACGTGACGCACCACAGCCATGGCATGCGGGTTCATGCGGTGGCCCTCGCCCTGGCCGACGCGGCCGCCGGCGTCGCCAGCTCGGGCGACACCAGCGGACTGTACGGCGTATTGATGTAGATTTTCTGGAAGGCGGCCTCGGCCAGCTCGAAGTTTCGCGACAAGGCCAGTTTGCCGACCAGCGCCTGGTCGAGCAGCGGCTGAAGGGCCTCCTCGCCGCGGCCGCCGAAGAGCACGTGCTCGTTGTGCGTCGTCTTGCGCATCTCGCTGAGGACCATGCCGAACAGCGACGCGCCGACGAACTCGGCGAGCTTCTGCCGCGCTTGCGCCGCCTGCCGGTCGGAGGCAGCACTGCCGGTCGTCGCCGGCGCCACCTGCGGCACGCGCGGACGCTGTGCCGCAAACAGTGCCGCATCGTTCGAAAGTTCTTGAAGTCCGGTCATCGTCTTCTCCAGGGTCTCGCCGTCAGTCGGCGAAGACGACCTCCGCGTGAATCCGTCCGGCCTTGGCCAGCAGCTTGATGATCGCGATGCGGTCTTCCACCGGCACCTTGAGCACGTTCAGCGCGGTCTCCAGGTCGCGCAGTTGCACGCCGCCTTCGTGCCGCGGATCGATGCCGAAGAAGTACCCCTGTTCGGGAACATAAGCGGCCGTGGTCGCGGCGGCCGTCGCCGCCGCCGACGAGGCCGGCGCCGCAGGCGCCTCCGTGGTCACCAGAAGCTGCTTGTGGCTCACCACGGCCGGGCTGATCTCCACGTTCCCGGTGATCACGATCGTGCCGCTCTTTTCGTTGATCTCGACCCGCGCGCGGCTATAGGGAAGAATCAGGTCCAGCCGCTGAATACGGCTGATGAACGTGGTGGCCTGTTGACGGTAGGCCTCCGGGATCGTCACCTCGATCGTTTTGGCGTCCAGGGCCCGCGCGATCGCCGTCCCCACCTCGTACTCCGTGTGCTGGTTGATCGTGTCGGCGATGGTCGTCGCCCACGAGAACTCGCTGTTGGCCTCGTTCAGCACCAGACGAAAGCGGTTGTCCTTCACGAAGTCCGTCACCACCGGCTCTTCGACGACCGCGCCGCCGTCCACCACGCCGCTGGTCGGCGTTTGCGGGTCCTCGAGCCGTATCGGCCCTTCGGCCAGCGCGTACACCACGGAATTTCGCTGCGGCCCCTGGAGCGGCGTGATGAACAGCCGCCCGCCCTTCAGGCTCTTGCAACTGCCGATGCTCTGCACCTGCACATCGAGGCGGTCGCCCTCGCGAGCGCCGGTCTTGGGCACCGTGCAGGTGACCGTCACGATCGCCACGTTCCGCGTCTCTTCCAGCTCCTGGACATTGGCCACCGTGTCGCTCAGCTTCGACAGCAGCGCCATCAGCGGCCGGATCGTCGGCATGTACTCGCCGCTGTCGCCCGTGCCGCGCAGACCCACGACCAGGCCCAGGCCGTGCAGCTTGTTGATCCGCTGGCCCTCGACCTCCGTCACGTCGCCCACGGTGACGCCGCACGCACGCTCGCCCGCGGCCGCCATCGCCGCCATCGCCGCCAGAACCAAGATCCCCAGTCGCATCGCTTTGCCGCTCATCGTGCAAGCTCCTTGCCCGTCGAGACTGCTCAGAACGGGTTGATCGCCTGAACCAGCCGAATCAGCCACCCCTGTTTCGCCGCATTCCGCGCTACGCCCTCGGTCTTCTTCGTCACCACCAGGTCGGCCACGCTCGTCGAGTTCACCGTGTTGATGGGACTGATATCATCCGGCCGCACCATGCCCGTGAGCGTCATCGTGATCTTCTCGTCATCCATCTGGATGAACCGCCGCGCTTCGATGACCAGTGTGCCATTGGGCTTCACGTCGATGACCGTGGCCGAGATCTTCGTCAGGAACGAATCCTTGCGGTTGACTTCGCCTTCGCCCTCGTACTTGGTCTGACCGCTGGCGTCGATCGACGGCGTCCGGGTCGCGATGCCCGGATCGGTCAGCAGCTTCCGCGACTTGCCGTCGCCCTCCACCTTGAACTGGATCCAGTCCTTCAGCTCGGTGTTGATGCTCGCCTTCTTCTCGGCCGACGAATCCGCCGACGTCTTCGACGTAGACTCCTCGCGGACGATGATCGTGATGATGTCGTGAATGTTGAACTTGCGCGTCTCGGGTTTGCCGACGGCGATCAGGCTCACGGTGGACACGGTCGGCGACGACCGGACGGGCACTTCCTGTCCCTTCTCGTCCACCACCGACGCCGGAGCCGTCTTGCCTTCTTTCAGCAGCGACTCGGCCTGCACCGCGACGGCCCACCACACGGCGAACAGCATGGCCAAAACGATTCGGGCAGCCATCAGCTTTCTCCTTTGCGGGTCCTCTCGGCGGCATCGGCGCCGGCGGACGCCGGTTGTACCAGGGCCTGTTTCGCCGGCGCGTCGGCCAGACGAAGTTCGGCCGTGCGCGCATCGATCACGCGGGCATAGAACTTCCCGCGTCCGTCCATGCCTTCCAGGGCGATCGTTGCATCGCGCTCGCCCGTTTCCAGCGCGCGGCACCGCGTCTTCAGCGTGAAGCCCCGGCCGTACACGTACACCGTCACCATGTCGCCGCGGCGAACCAGCAGCGTCTGGGTCACATCGTTGTCGCAGAGCACCTGGCCGGCAATCAAAGCCGACCGCGCCGTCGCGCCCACCGCGTTTTCCAGATGTCGGAGGCCATCGACGCGCTCGTCGCGGAACTCGCGACGCTCCAGGCGCACGTCCTCACGACCCAGGACCTCGCCCGGGCGAATGTCGCGCGCCGCCACAACCACCGACGCCAACTGCACCACGCGATATCGCACAAAGAGCGTCCGAGGCGACCGATCCTGCCCCTGCCGGCCGGTCACCTCGACGCGGGAGATGCCCGTGCCGAAGACCTTCTCGGCGGCCCCGAGTTCCACCCGGAACGACTGCTCCCCGTCGGTCATCGCCAGCGTGGCCGCGTCGCGCGCGTCAAACTCGATCCGGTACCGGTCCTGCGGCAGGTCGATCCGACGCTGAATCGCTTCCCGGAGCATCTGCTCCAGGCGCCGCCCCGCGCCCGCCGGCGCCGCGACCGACGCCGGGCACGCCGCTTCCTGCTGCACGTCGGCGCGGCTGACGGTGCACGAGTCCGCCCCGGCCAGTTCCACCTCGGCGCCGCCCACGGCGGCCAGCAGCCGCCGGCCAATCTTCTGCCGGTCCAGCAACACGCTGCCGCCGGCCAGCGGCGACGGACACACGACCAGCGACTTCAGTTCCTCGGCGCGGTCGCCCTCGACCAGCGCCACGTCGCCCAGGCGGATCATCGTGCCCTGAACCGTCGCCTCACGCTGAAGGTAAACGTTCGTGGCGGCGCACGCCGTCGCGGCCCACAGGACGCTCGCCGCCATCGCCACCGCCGTTGCTCGTGTCATCTCAGGCCTCCGCTGTCACACCGGCCGATTCCGTCGGGCGGACCCGGCCGGACGGTTACGCTTTCAGGTTGTTCACCACCTGGAGCATCTCGTCCGACGTCTCGATCACGCGGCTGTTGAGCTCGAACGCCCGCTGCGCTTCGATCAGGCTCGTCAGCTCGCGCACCGCGTCCACATTGCTCTTCTCCAGGTATTGCTGGACCAGCGTTCCCGCCCCTTCGCTGCCCGGGTCGCTGATGGTCGGGTCGCCGCTGCTGGCGCTACGCACGTACATGTTGCTGCCGACCTTGATCAACCCCTCGGGGTTCGTGAAGTTGGCCAACTGTATCACGCCGGCCGTCGTCGGCGTCACGCTGCCCGGCGTCGTCACGTTCACCTGTCCGTCGGGCGTGATGTCGATGGTCAGGTAATCCGTCGGGACGGTGACCTGCGGCTCCAGGAGAAAGCCGTCCGGGCCGCCCAGCACCATGTCGCCGTTGGCATTGATGAAGAAGCTGCCGTCCCGCGTGTAGCCGACGCCCTCGCCGAGGTCGTCGTAGATCTTGACCGAGAAGAACCCGCGCCCGCGGATCGCCACGTCGAGGTCGCGGCTGGTGGGCTCGAAGTCGCCCTGCTCGAAGACATCCATCGTGCTGGCCGCCTGGACGCCCAGGCCGATCTGCACCCCCGACGGGTTCGTGTTGCCCATGCCGTTGGTCGTGCCGGGCTGGCGCAGTTGCTGGTAGAACAGGTCCTGGAACAGGGCCCGCCCGCGCTTGAACCCCGTCGTGTTGATGTTCGCCAGGTTGTTGGCGATCACGTCCACCTGGAGCGTCATCGCCTTCATGCCGGTTGCCGCCGTCGCCATCGAACGCATTCATCCGCTCCTTGCCGCCAGTCGTCAGACATTGCGAGCCAGGTCGTTCACCACTCGACCCAGCGTCTCGTTCTGAACCGTCACCATGCGCGCGTTCGCCTCGTAGGCTCGCTGCGCTTCGATCATCGACACCAGTTCCCGCACCGCGTCCGCGCCGCTGCGTTCCAGCGCCCCGGCCAGCACCTGCGGCGACCGCACATGCTCCGGCTCGACCCCCGAGTGCTCGAAGCGGTTCGCCCCCACCTTGCGAAGCGCCCGACGGTCCTCAAAATCCACCACGCGCAGCCGGCCCGCCGCCTGGCCGTCCTGGCTGATCACGCCGTCGCTGCTGATCGTCACGTCGCGCGACGAGTCCACCTGGATCGGCTGCCCCGTATCCCCCAGCACCAGGCACGACCCGTCCAGCGTCGTCAGACGCCCCGTGCCGCTTTCCAGCGCGAAACGCCCGTCCCGCGTGTAGAACATCTTGCCCTGGGCGTCTTGCACCGCGAAGAACCCCGGCCCCCGCAGGCACACGTCCAATGACCGGTCCGTCTTTTCGATCTCGCCCTGAGCGAATTCCGTGTAGGTCGGACTGACCAGCGTGCCGCCGCCGAGACCATCCAGCAGCGGCTTCCGGTAGGCCATGCCCGAGACGCTCGACTGCGACTGCGGCGCACGCAGCCGGAACGTCGCCACGTCGCGCTTGAACGCCGTCGTGTTGACGTTGGCCATGTTGTTGGCGATGACTTCGTGCTGGTGCTGCTGCACGATCATGCCCGTCGCCGAGAGGTACAGCCCGTAAAGCACGCCCCGTCTCCTTCTGCCGCCGTCAGTTCCGCCGCGCCGGACCCGCCGTCAGGTGCGCCGTCCCCGGCTGCTCCATCCGCGCCCGGACCATTTCTTCCGCCAGCAGACATATTTGCTGCACACCGACTCGCCGGAACCGGTTCAGCACCTGGTCCAGCATCTCCGGCAACCGGTCCTCGATCGTTCCCCCCTCGGCAGGAACCGCGTCCTGGAACAGCTTCGTCATGAATCCTCTCCCATACGGCCGGCACCGACAGCCACGAACAAACCATCTCCAGTAATTGTCATGGCAAAGTCCGTGCCAACGCCGCGCGGCCTGGGCGCAGACGGGGGCCGGCGAACGACCCCGAAAACCCACAACCTATTGCTGTCAAGTGGGTTAGAAATGTACCGGCCGTGGCCGGATTCTGCGGCTGCGGGCCGGAACAAGGCCCCCGTGCGCCCCGGACGTCAGGAAGTTTCATCGTTTCGAGGCGCAAATCTTGCCGCCCCGATCCGCCGGTCCGGGCCCGGCCCCCTTGCCAAGAAACCCTGAAGCGGTCTTGCCTTGGCCTACCGTCTGCCGCATAATCTCGGGGTTCGCGGCCCACGGCGACACCGGGCGGGCCGCCGAGGAGGCGTTGCATGAGCGATTTGCGCGTGGACGTACTGGCCATTGGCACGCTCGCCAAGAATAGATTCTGGAACGAGACGGACAACCTGCGCAACGAGGTGGCCACGTGCACGCTGGTGCGCAGCGGCCGGACGACGCTGATGGTCGATCCGGGGTGGCCCGACGCCGTGCTGCGGGCCGTTCTGTTCTACCGCGCGGGGCTGAAGCCCGAAGACGTCACCGACGTGTTCCTGACACACCTGGACCCGGCCCACGTCGGCGGCGCCGAGACGTTCCCGAAGGCCCGCTGGATGGCCTATGCCGAGGAGATCGCCTACGGCAAGGCCGAGCTCAAGGGCGACAAGACCATGGCCGCCGTGCTCAAGCGGCTCAAGCCCGCCCCCGACCGTATCGCGCCGGGGGTGGACATCTTCCCCACGCCAGGCCACTCGCCGGGACACTGTTCGCTCATGGTCAACACCCCGACCGAGACGACCTTTGTCGCCGGCGACGCCCTGCTGACCCGCGATTACCTGGAACACGGCGACCTGGGGCCGACCCTCTGGGACCGCGACAAGGCCGCCGAATCCTTCGCCGAGTTGCTCCAGATCGGCGACTTCGTCATCCCGGGCCACGACAACGTCGTCTGGCTCCGTTCCCGGGGCGACCTGCTGTGAGCGCCGCCGGGAGCGGCCCGATCAACAACCCCGTGGAAATCCAGCCCGCGCGGCGGTAAGATGCCTGCATCATGAACCGCCGTGACGATCTCCACAGGCGTCCGTTCCGGCCGTCGGCCTGCGCTGCGACGGGCCCTCTTGGGGCGTGCGCCGCCCGAACGCCCTCGGAGGTCCGCCATGATTGAGTGGCTGAGCGAGCACGCGTGGCGGCTCGTGGCCATGGCGGGCCTGCTGGCCCTCAGCGCCTTTTTTTCCGGCAGCGAAACCGCCCTGTTCAGCCTCCCGCGCGACCGCCTGCGACGGTTCCGCTCCGGACCGCACCGCACCGAACGCCTGGCCGCTGCGCTGGTGGCCCAGCCGCGATCCCTTCTGGTCACCCTCCTGCTGGGCAACATGATCGTCAACGTCACGTTCTACGCCGTCTCCAGCGCCATCGTCTGGAGCATCGGCTCGCGCAGCCACGTGGCCGGCGTGGCGACGGGTCTTGCCATGCTTCTGGCGGTGGTCATCTGCGGCGAGGTGGCCCCCAAGACCATCGCCGCCACCGCGCCCGAAAGCATGGCGCGGCTGGCGGGCGTGCCGTTATGGGGGCTGCGGTGGCTCCTCAGGCCGGTCGTCGTCGTGCTGGATCGCGGCGTCGTCGAGCCGCTGACGCGGCTGATTACCGGCCGCCGGTCCCGAGGCGCCCCGCTGCTGGTCACCACGGAGGAACTTCAGGCCATCGTCGATCTGGCCGGCGACGAGGGCGCCGTGGACCGCAACGAGAGCGACATGATCAACGAAGTGCTCCAGTTGCACGAGATCCGCCTTCGCGAGGTCATGGTCCCGAGAGTGGATGTCGTGGCCTTCGACCTCCATGCGCCGACCGAGCGGTTGCTCGACGAGTTCCGCCGCACGCGGCTGAAGCGCATGGTCGTTTACCGCGGCTCGATCGACAACGTGGTCGGGCTGGTGACCTCGCGCCGGGCCTTCCTGGAGCCGCACAAGCCCGTGCGCGAGCTGCTGGAGCCCGTTCGGTTCGTTCCGCAGCAGGCGTCGGTCGAGGCGGTGTTGCGGCTGTTCCGCCGCGAGCAAATTCAATTGGCCGTGGTGGTGGACGAGTACGGCGGCACGGCCGGCCTGGTCACCATGGAGGACTGCATTGAGCAGATCGTCGGCGACATCCAGGACGAGTACGATCACATCGACGCCCGTGTCCAGCGGCTGAGCGACCGGGAATATCTCCTGGACGCCAACCTCAGCATGCGGGCCTGGCGTCAGTTCGCCACGGCCGAGCTTGACACGGATATGGACGTGGTGACCCTCGGCGGCTTCGTCACGGGGCTGCTCGGCCGCCTGCCGCGCGAGGGCGACCAGTGCACCTGGGGAAACCTCCGGATGACCGTCCGGTCGCTCGGACGCCGACGCGGCGGCGGGCACGGCTGGCCCAAGAAGATCCTGCTCGAAATCCTGGACCAGGCGCCGACCGCGGCAGCCGAGACGACAGGAGACGGAACATGACCGTGCATGACCTTTTGGCGCTGCTGCCCTGCCTCGGCGTCACGGCCGGGATTCTTGCCGCCGGATTCTTCAACGGGGCCGAGACCGGTCTGTACCGGCTGAACCGGGTGCGGCTCCACCTGGCCGAGCGCCAAGGACGACCCGAAGCCAAGCTCCTGGTTCGCATGCTTGCGGACATGCCCGGACAGATTTGCGTCATGCTCATCGGCAGTAACCTGGCCGTTTACATGGCCACTCTCCTGATGACGCGGATGCTCGAGGCGCGCCATCCGGAGGCCGACCCGCTCTACGCCGAGTTTCTCGCCACCGCGATCCTGACGCCGATCTTCTTCATCGCGGCCGACCTGGTTCCCAAGAACGTGTTCAACGCGCAGGCCGACCGGCTCATGATGCACTGGGCCCGGCCGTTGTGGGTCGTCGGCGTCGTTTTCCGGTCGCTCGGCCTGGTGGCCGCCCTGAAAGGCATCAGCACCGCATGGACCGCCCTGGTGCGGCCGAAAGGGCGCCCCGACCCGTTTCCCGCCAAGGCCCGCCTCAGGGCCATCCTGCGCGACAGCGCCGCCGAGGGCATCGTCACGCCGTACCAGAACGAGCTCGTCGAGAAAATCATGGACCTGCGCGGCGTCCGTGTCGCCCAGGCCATGGTCCCCGCCGGGCGCGTCGTCACGGTCCGCAGAGGCACGGGCAATCCCGAGTTCCGCCGTCTCATCGCCGCCTGCCCCTACAGCCGCCTGCCGGTCACCGACAATACCGGGCGCAGCATCCTCGGCGTGGTCCGCGTCCACGACGTTCTGGAGCACGTCGGCCCCGATGACGACCTGGACCTGGACGCGTTCACCACGGCCACGCTCGATCTCGATCCGGCCATGAGCGTCACGCAGGCCATCTTCACCATGCAGCGCACACGCACCGCCATGGCCATCGTCCGAAACCCCCGCGGCCAGTTCATCGGCATCATCACACTGAAAGACCTGGTGGAAGAAATCGTTGGCGAGCTGGAGGCCTGGTGAGGGGAGATCCGCCGGGACCGTCGCGCGCCACCGACAACTCGCAGGAGCGGCCATCGCGCCACACTTCATGGCCGCAGGCGGACGCGCCGCCCGACGTATGCGGCGGCCGGCAGGACGCCTTGACTTGGAATGAGCCGGCAGCTATAGTCTCGACGCCATGACCTCAAAACCAGAAAAGCGTAAACCGACCATCCTCAGCGGCATTCAGCCCACCGGACGCCTTACCATCGGCAACTACCTTGGCGCGCTGCGCAACTGGGTCGCCCTCCAGGACCAGTACGAGTGCTATTACGTGCTCGTCGATCTGCACGCCATCACGGTCCGCCAGGATCCCCAGGTCCTGCGACGACGCTGCTACGAGTTTCTGGCCCTCTACATGGCCTGCGGCCTCGATCCGGCCACCAGCACCCTGTTCGTCCAATCGCATGTGCCGACGCACGCCCAGTTGTCGTGGATCCTGAACTGCTTCACCTACATGGGCGAGGCTCAGCGCATGACGCAGTTCAAGGAGAAATCCTCGCGCCACAGCGAGAACATCAACATCGGTCTTTTCGACTATCCGGTCCTGATGGCAGCGGACATTCTGCTCTATAGCGCCGACCTGGTGCCCGTCGGCGAGGACCAGAAGCAACACCTGGAGCTGACGCGCAATCTCGCCGAACGGTTCAACGGCATCTACGGCAACATCTTCACCGTGCCGGAACCGTTCATCCCGAAGGTGGGGGCGCGCATCATGAGCCTGAAGGATCCCACCAGCAAGATGTCCAAGACCGACGCGGACGACACCACCTACGTGGCCCTGCTGGACGAACCGGACGCCGTGCGCCGCAAGATCAAGCGCGCCGTCACGGACGCGGGACGCGAGGTGGTGTACGACGAATCGCGTCCGGGGCTGGCCAACCTGCTGACGATCTTCGCGGCCACGACCGGCGAACCGATCGAGACCATCGTCGCACGCTACGAGGGCAAAGGCTACGGCGATCTGAAGAAGGACCTGGCCGAGGTCGTCGTGGAGCTGCTGCGGCCGATCCAGCAACGCTACCGCGACATCATCGCCGACGAGTCGGGCCTGGCGCGCGTCCTGGCCGACGGCGCCGCACGCGCCCTGGCCCGCACGCGCCCGCTGCTGGCGCGCGTACACGAGGCCCTGGGCTTCATTCCGGAATGAGCGCCGGCCTCTGCCCTGCGGCCGACATTTCCTTGAAGAAATACTACACCTGCTCTGTTGCCTCGAAACCGCGGCCCTTGTATAGTCCAACGTGAGAAGAGTCCCATTGCGAGTGTTCGCATCGCACGATGTCCGGTCAGGCAGATGTCCCAGTCGCTGCGTCGATTGGGGGACTGGCCTATGCAGAACGGTCATGGCTCTGCTCGCCACCTCGGCCGCGAGGCGCTCGCCTTTGCGCCTTACATGGTCGAGGATCTGGCCGAGATGGTCTTTCTGGCCGATCCCGACCTGCACATCTTCTACGCCAATCCCACCGCCTCCGCCGCGTCCGGGTATCAGGCCGACGAACTGCTCGGCCTGCCGGTCGGTCGGCTTCTCGATGCCGACGAGGAACTGGCCTGCGACGCCCGGCGGTGCATGCAGGACAACGTGTCCACCCACTTCGAAACATTCCTGCGCCGCAAGGACGACTCCCGCTTCCCCGTGCGCGTCACCCTGTCGCCGCTCAGGGCCGACGGCGGCGCCGAGGGCCTGATTTTTCTGGTCATCGACGAGACCGGTCGCCTCCGGGCCGAGCAGGCCGTGCAACTCAGCCAGGCCACTCTGCACAGCATCGACGTGGCCGCGCCGTTCGGCATCGCTTTCGTTCGCAACCGCCTGTTTCTCGAAGCCAACGATCGCTTCTGTCAGATGATCGGCTACGACCGCGCGGAACTCATCGGGCATCCCGTCCGCAGTCTTTATCCGACCGAGGCCGAATACAACCGCGTCGGCAGGGAACTCTACGGCGAGATTGCCACGTCGGGCTTCGGCGTGGTCGAGACGCAGTGGGTCCGCAAGGACGGCTCGCAGTTTGATGTCCTCCTGAGCGCCAGTGTGCGCGATCCCGCCGACCTGCGCAGCGGCATCACTCTGACGGCCATGGACATTACCGAGAGCAAACGAACCGAGCGGGCCGTCCGTCGCAGTGAGGCCATGCTCCGAAGCATCTTCCTGGCGGCGCCCATTGCCATCGGCGTGGTCGTCAACCGCGTCATCCAGGCGGTCAATGATCGCATGTGTGACATGGTCGGCCTATCCCGCCACGAACTGGTCGGCCGCAGTGCGCGCGTGGTCTATGCGTCACAGGAAGAGTACGATCGCGTCGGACGCCTGAAGTACCAGGAGCTCGCCGCGGGCGGCTCCGGCGTCATCGAGACCCAGTGGCGGCACAAGGACGGACGCATTATCGACGTGCTGCTCAGCTCGACCCAGCTGGACCCCGATGACCCCGGCGCCGGAGTCACGTTCACGGCCCTGGACATCACCGAGCACAAGCGGGCGGAGCGGGCCCTGCGGGAAAGCGAGGAGCGATTCCGCGGCATCGTCATGAGATCGCCCCTGGGGATGCTCCTGTACGATTTCGGTCCCGACCGCCGATTGACTCTGGTGGATGCAAATCCGGCCGCCGGCCGCATCTTCGGCGTCGATTGCCGGCAGTTCCTCGGACGCCCCGCCGAAGACGTCTTCCCCAACCTGATCGGCCACGACACCGCCGCCATTCTGTACCGCGCCGCCCGCGAAGGCGCGTCCTGGGGACCGGCCGAACAGCTCTACGAGCACGACGGCGTCAAGGCCGTTTTCGAAATCCACATCCTTCAGACGTCGCCCAGCAGCGTCCTGTTGGTGGCCCGCGACGTGACCGCTCAGAAGCACATCGAGGACCAGCTCCGCCAGGCCCAGAAGATGGAAGCCATCGGGCGGCTCGCCGGCGGCGTGGCTCACGACTTCAACAACCAGTTGACCGTGATCAAAGGCTACTGCGACCTGTTGCTGTACGACGCCACGATTCAGGGAGTCACACGCGAGGCCCTCACCGAGATTCGCCAGGCGGCCGCCCGCGCCGCCGGCCTGACCGGCCAGTTGCTCGCCTTCAGCCGGCGCCAGGTGTTGCGCCCGGTCGTGCTGAACCTCAACGACGTCATCGCCGAGATCGAGAGTCCGCTGCGACGCATCATCGGCGAGAACATTCACCTGCAATTCGTGCCGGCGCCCGATTTGGGCAACGTCCGAGCGGATCGCAGCCTCGTCGAGCAGGCCGTGATGAACCTCGTGATCAACGCCCGCGACGCCATGCCGCACGGAGGACGCATCACGATCGAGACGGCGAACCTCCCTGCCGAGAACCGCCAGGACTGGGCATCCGACGCTCCGGCCGGCGAGTGCGTCCTCCTGGCCGTCACCGACACCGGCATCGGGATGGACGAGGCCACGCGGCAGCGCATCTTTGACCCCTTCTTCACCACCAAACCCGTCGGCAAGGGAACCGGCCTCGGCCTCTCGATGGTCTATGGCTTCGTCCGACAGAGCGGCGGCACCGTCAGCGTCTCCAGCGAGCCCGGCCGCGGGTCCACCTTCCGCATCGTCCTGCCGCGCGTCGGCGGCAAGGCCGATACTTTCCCCGTCGTCTCCGGCGACGATTCCCCCCTGGGCGGGACCGAGACGATCCTGGTCGTCGAGGACGATCCGAAGGTTCGCCATCTGATCGTCGAAGTCCTGCGGGACCGCGGGTACTCGGTTCTCGAAGCCGGCTGCGCCGACGAGGCCCTGCCGCTCGGACAACACTACCCCCACGACATCCACATGCTGATCACCGACGTGGTCATGCCGGGCTTGCAGGGTCCCGACCTCGCGCAGCAGCTTCGGGCCGTGCGACCCGCGCTGCACACTCTGTTCATCACCGGTTACACCGAGAACACCGCACTCGCCGACAGGCGCCTGCCGCCCGACGCCGCCCTGCTGACCAAACCCTTCGGACCCGCCGACGTCCTCCGCACCGTCCGCCGCCTTCTCGACAGCAAACCTGTGCGCTGAGCGGCTCTCAGGTCCGCGCCTTCGGCGCCGGACCGATGCTCTCGGTGATGTGCAGTTGCAGAGGAATCCGGATGCTCGGCGGGCGAATCTCTCCGCCCAGCATCCGTTCGATCATCTCCATCGTGCATTCGGCCATGCGCGTCATGTCCAACGTCAACGACGTCAGCGACGGACGCCACGGCTGCGGCGGAATGTCCTCGGCCGAATCCACCATCGCCACGCTCACCACCTCCGGGATCGGCACGCGCGACAGGTACCCTTCCGTCATCGCCCGATGCCCCCCGCGAAACGCCAGGACCAGCCCCGTCGGCGGATTGCGGCACTCCAGCAACGCCTGGATGCAGTCGTAGTACCCGTACACCACGTGCACCGGCGTCGGGCTGGTCGCCGCCAGCCCCGACTCGCGGAGAAATGTGCTCCAGCCTTCCACCATGCCGTGGCCGCCGAGCAGCCGCTCGCGCTCCGCCGCATAGTCGTTGGTCACCAGGCACAGGTTCCGGTGCCCTTGCGCTGCAAACAACTGCCCGATCCGCTGCATCGCCGCAAAGTCATCACGAATCAGCGACGGCACGTTCAGCCACGACACCCGACGGTTGTGCAGCAGCACCGGAAACTGCCGTCGCGCCATCTCGCGCAGCGACAGGAGCCTGTTTTCCGGCGTCGCCAGCGCTACCGCCGCCCCGAAACCTCGCATGCTCAGTTGCTCGGCAAACGTCAGTTGCTCCATGTACGGCCACGAGACGGCCTCGGCGAGAATATCCCTGCGAGCCGCTTCGCGCGTCAGGGCCACAACCACCTGGTGCCAGTACTCCCCGGGACTCAGCGGAAAACGGTGGTCCGGCACCAGCAGCGCCACGCGCCGCGCCGCCGGTCGCGCCGCCCGCTGCGCCAGCAGCGCACGGGCCCGCTCCGCCGCATCCGACGCACTCAGCGTCGGCCGACGCTGCGCCAAGACAATCAGCCCCTGACGACTCCCCTCCGCCAACCCCTCCTGCATCGGACGCTGCGACACGCCGAACATCTCGCACAACTGCCGACGCGGCGGCAGCACCGAGCCGGGAGACCATGTTCCCCCGACCAGCTCACGAAGAAGCCGATCCAGGACCCGCTCGGCCAACCGTGACTCAGACATCCCCACCTCCGTCGTCCCGACTCATCCCTCGCCCACGTTACCGTCCTCCTCGATCGCCCCCAGCACACTGGCCGCCTCGTCCGCCGGCAACTCCTCCACCTTGCGCAGCTTCCGCTCGATCGTCCGCGTCTTCCGCGACGCCGTATCAATCGAGCGGCTGGCCGTCTCCAGTTGCCGGTGAACCCGATCCAACAACTCGCCGAACCTCCCGAACTCGCTTTTGACCGCACCCAGCAGTTTCCACACTTCGCTCGACCGTTGCTCAATCGCCAGCGTCCGAAATCCCATCTGAAGGCTGTTCAGCAGCGCCGCCAACGTCGTCGGCCCCGAGACCACCACGCGGAACTCCCGCTGAAGCGTCTCCAGCAGCCCCGGTCGCCGCACCACTTCCGCGTACAATCCCTCCATCGGCAGGAACATGACGGCGAAATCCGTCGTGTGCGGCGGCTCGACGTACTTGTCCCGGATGTCCCGGGCCGACTTGACGATCCGCGCTTCCAGTTGCTTGCCCGCCGCCTCCGCCGCAACCGGGTCCGCGGCCTCTTGCGCCTCGATGAGCCGCTGATAATCTTCCGTCGGGAACTTTGCATCAATCGGCAGCCACACCGTCTCCGCTCGGTGCTCATCGCGCCCGGGCAGCCGGATCGCGTACTCCACCCGGTCGTTGCTGCCGGGGCGCGTCACCACGTTCGACGCGTACTGCTCCGCCGTCAGCACCTGCTCCAGGAGGTTTCCCAGTTGCACTTCGCCCCATGTGCCGCGCGTCTTGACGTTCGTCAGCACCTTCTTCAGGTCGCCCACGCCACTGGCCAGGGCCTGCATCTCGCCCAAGCCCTTGTGCACCTGCTCCAGCCGCTCGCTGACTTGCCGGAACGACTGCCCGAGCCGCGCCTCCAACGTCGTCTGAAGTTTCTCCTCCACCACGGCCCGCATCTGGTCCAGCTTTTTGCTGTTGTCGTCCTGGAGCCTGGCCAGCCGCTCCTCGTTCGATTTCTGCAACCGCTCGAACCGCTCTTCCAGCGCCCGCGTGGCGCGCTGAAGCGTTTCGGCCGACTCCTTGCGACCCTGGGCCAGGTTCGCCGCCAGAGCGTCCTTCAACTCGCTCGACGAACGGCCGATGCGATCCTGCATGTCCAGGGAACTCGCCCGCAGCGACTCCGCGAACTGCCCCGCCAGCCGTTCCACGCGGTCGCGCCACTCTGCCCCCACGGCCTCCGACGACCCGCGACGAAGCAGCACCACCGCATAGCCGCCCAGGACCGCGACCAGCACCAAAGTCGCCAACAATAATACAATAATCACCATATCCACGGTTCAACACTCCGCCATGATATTGTACGCTATAGGTCCGCAGGGCTGCCGGCCCGCCGCCACGGGCGACTTGCGGCAAACGGGGCGCCGTGCTCGCCGCGCCACACGTTATCATCCGCCGGCGCTAGGATTTCCGGGCGAAGAGCATCCGGACATAGCTGTCGGTGATGCGCGGCAGCGGTCCAAGGCCCAGCCGCTCGAACGTCGCCTCGACCGTCGCCTCGTCGGGCGCCTCGACTTCCACAAACTGCCCGAGCTCCGGCACGTCGTCCACGGTGATCTCCACCGTCCCCAGCCGCCACACGCGCCGCCGCTTTTCGTAGCTGAACGTCTCGATGTAGTCCAGCGTCCCGAGGATCCGCGTCATCGCCTCCGGATCGGTCACCTCCACTTCGTACTCCGCCCGCACCTTGGCCCGGCCCGCCTGTCGCGGCCCCTTGTACGTCAACAACGCCGGCGCACGAAGCCCCCGCGCCGCCGCGTCCAGAGGTTCGCTCACACGCATCCGCAACGCGCTGTCGCTCTCCAGCAGACGCCGGTCCGGATGATCGAAGAACCGGTCCAGTTGCCGCCACGCTCCGCCATAGACGGCCCCCAGCTCGCCGCATCGCCGCTCCACCGCCGCCGCATCCTCGATCCGTACTTTCGCCTCGATTTCCGTAGCCATCATATCGCCCACCCCTCCGCCCATGGACCCATGAAGAAGCCCCCACGACCGGCCCCCAGTGCAGCAGCGCGAACCACGTACCCGGCCCGTCGGAGGGACCGGACGCTGCCTCTGCCTCACTCTTCGTCGCCGGCCAGCTCGCGCGCACGGGCCGTCACGGCGTCTTCCCCCAAGCCCACCTGCCGCAACACCTCGTCCGGCTCGCGGGCCGACTTCGGCGGCTCGGCGACGCTCATCGTCACCCCCCGGGCCCCGCGCCACGCCGCCGCCACCTCGGCCAGTTCGCTGCCGACCGACCCCACGTAGCTATCGTCCAGCACGAGCATCTTCTCGTTCGGGTCGCGGGCTATCGCCAGCAGTCCCTCATCGGCCACCGGCAATCCATAGCAGTCCACCACGCGACAGCCCACGCCCTCGCCCGCCAGACGTTCGGCCACCGCCAGCGCCGTGTGAACCGTGTACCCCGAGCCGACGATCGTCAGGTCGCGTCCGTCGCGCAGCACCTTCGCGCCGCCCAGGACGAACGTTTCGCCGGCATCGTACAGGATCGGCGTCTCCGGCCGCAGCGTGCGGATGTAAACCATGCCGCGGTGCCGCGCCGCCAGCTCGACGCAGCGGTACGCGCAGACCGCGTCGGCGGGCATCAGCATCTGGAGCATCGGCCGCCCGTCGGGCAGACGCACATGGCTCATCGAACGAATGAACGGCACGTCCGTCAGTGCCATCTGGCTCGGCCCGTCGGCCGCCAGGGTCACGCCGCTATGACTGCCGGCGAGCTTGAGGTTCAAGCCGCCAATGGCCGCCATCTCGATCTGGTCGTAGGCCCGCGCGAAGAACTTGCCGAACGTGTTGGCAAACGGCAGCAGCCCGCCCGCAGCCAACCCGCCCGCGGCGCTGACCATGTTCTGCTCGGCGATCTTGCATTCGATGAATCGGTCGGGGAACTCCTTGCGGAAATAGTTCGAAAACGTCGAGCCCTGCACGTCGGCATCGAGGACCACGATGTGCGGGTTCTTGCGTCCCAGGTCACGCAGGCCGAGACCGTAGGCCTTGCGCGTGGCCAGTTTGCCGTCCTTGGCCACGGCCGTGAAGTCCGGCGGATCCAGCGGCGCCAGGGGCGGCGCGGGCGGAATCTTGCGTCCCGTGGGCGCCGGCGGCACGAGGTCGGCCAGGTTCGCCGGCCTTGGCGGCAGCTTCAGTTCCTCGACGGCCGCCGCCGTCTGCTCGCGCGACAGGGCCTTGCCATGGGCGTCCACGGCGTGTAGCGACTGAACGCCCCAGCCCTTCACGGTCCGGGCCAGCACAGCCAGGGGTTTGCCCCGGGGAATCCGCCCCAGGGCGGCCTCCAGCGCGACGACGTCGTGGCCGTCCACCTCCCGGACCGCCCAGCCGGCCGCCTTGAACTTCTTCGAGAGCACCTCCAGCGACTGCTGTGGACTGACGTAGTCGCTCTGCCCCTGGTTGTTGCAGTTGACCACGGCCACCAGGTTGCCCGGATGGTGATCCTTGAGGAAATCCATCGCCTCGGCTACCTGGCCCTCGCGCATCTCGCCGTCGCCGCAGATCACAAAGACGCGGCGCTTCGAGCCGGTCATGCGCGCCGCCATGGCCAGGCCGGCACCGGCGCTCAGTCCCTGCCCCAGCGACCCCGTGGCCGCGTCGAAGAACGGCATCCCCACCGCCGGATTCGGGTGCCCGTCCAGCACGCTCTCGGCCTTGCGCAAGTCGCCCACCTCGGCAAGCGACAGCGCCCGGGCGTGCTCCGCATCCCGACCGACCACCGCCCCCAGATCCAGCAAGGCGGCGTACACGATCGGCGCCGCGTGTCCCTCCGACAGCACCAGCCGGTCGCTTCGCAGATCCCACGGATTCTTCGGATCCCAGCGCATCACCCGATACATCAGCACCGCCGTCACGTGAGCCAGCGACAGGCACGTGCTCGGATGGCCCGAACCGGCCTCCCCCGTCATCCGGACCGCCAGGCGACCGAGTTCGACCGCTTTGTACTCCAGGGCTTCACGACAACTCATTCCACGTCTCCTTCCGTGAGTCCGCCCGACGGCGGAAGTGGGTCCGAAAGCTGCCGGCCCCGCGCAGGACGCCGGCCGTGCCGACGCCACGGTCACCGGTTCATCAGGCTTTTGAACATCAGATACACCTGTGCCGCGAGCCATAGGTACGCCAGAATCCGCGCACCCCAGACGAGCCCCTGCCGCCGCGTGCGGCGCACCGCGTACCAGGTGATCCCGATCGGGATCAGCGGCAACGGCAGCGTCACCAGCAGGGCGTTCCACGGCACCAGTAACCTGCCGCCGGCGACGAAAAACGTCAGCAGCGCCGCTCCGATCAGCACCAGGCCCACAACGGCAAATCCGGCCGCCGCCATCAGCACCCTGTCGCCGCGGCCGGCCGTGCCGGCGGCAATGCCCGCCTCGCCGTCGAACAGCGGCGCGCGGAACATGCCCCCGCACAGCGGACACCGCGACGGACGCCCGCGACGCGACTCGTCCAGTTCAATGCGCTTCCGGCAATGGGGACATTCGAGCGACAACATCGGGCCTCACTTTCCTGGTGATGTCGCAGCCGCCTCAGGCCGCGGCGGAGCAGATGTTCCGTTCCCCGACCGGTACGCCAGGCGGTTGCCCTCCACGCGGCCGATGATCCGGCGCTGCTCATTGATACGCTCCAGCACCTGCACATACGGCACGTAACCCACCACCTGCCCCTGCGCATCCGGCCTCAGACGCAACGCGTAACAGTACGGTGTCGGCTTGCCCGTCTGCGGGTCCACAATGCTGTCGCTGCGATGCACCGTCGCATCAATCAGGATGATCGTATCGTCCGGAAAGAAGTCCCCCTCGGTCCGCAGATCGATCCGTGGACTGTAACTCTCGGGAATGTACGTGGGATCCCCCTCCCGCACACCGCCGTGCTTCGGGCACGTCAGCTTCGAGGCCTTCAGGTACCCCAGCTCGACCAGGGTTTCCGGCCGCGGCGGCAGATGCCCCTCGTTCTGCGAGGCGTATTGCATCATCGCCCGATAGACCGCCTCGAGCCTCGCGCGGCACCCGGAGTGGTCCGCCACCGCATAGCTGATCAGCCCGATCGACAGATAGGTGGCCGCCAACGCCAGGCCGCCGGCCAACGTGATCATCCCCAGACGACGCCCGCTCTTGCGGCCGCGGCTGCGACGAATATTGTTGAACCCCGGCACCACCAGCAGCATCCCGAATCCGGCCACCCCCGTCGCAATCAGGCCCGCCCACAACCACGGCGAATACGCCCGAAGCGTCAGCCCGACCACCGCCAACACCGGCACGCTCAGACCGATGACCCCCGCCGCGGCGATCATCATCCCCTCTATCTGCGGCCGCACCTGGTACACCCGTCCGTCCAGCGACACGATGCTCCCCGTGCTCGACGCATCCAGCGGCAGTGCCGCACTGCGCGAATCCGTCCGGTCCGCCGCAGGGGACGGCACGCGCAGCTTGCGGCCGCACGTCGGGCACTGGGCCGCCCGACCCGCATAGTGCTCCGGTACCTCGATCTCCGCCTTGCAGTTGCTGCAACGAAACGTAATCAACGGCCCTCACCCCTATCCGCCTCATGGCGGCACGCCGCGCGGACACCCGGCCAACACGCCAGCCCCCCCGCGCCGAACCCGCTCACGGTCCCCCGTTCCACGGATGGCCCAACCGCGCGCCCTGCTCGACCATCTCTTTCTGAAACGCCTCTTCCGTCAAAAACTCCACCACGCCATTCATGCGGTACACGTTGCGCCCGTCGGGCTGCGTCTTCAGCCACGTGACATACCCGTGGGTCGCCTTGCCGTCGTAGAGGATGATCGTCGATGCGGACGAATCGTAGGTCAGGCCGCCGATGTACCCGTACTCCTGGTCCGTCGCCGGACACCGCTCGCCGTAGTAATACCCGAAATGCGCCGCCGTGGTCAGTTTCTCCGGCAACGTGACTGTGCCGGAGGCCGCGCCGCCGGAACTGGACATGGCTTCCGAGATGAGCCCACCGCCGCGGTAATACAGCGACTGGCGACACTCCTCGGCCTGTCCCTGGACGACGCCGATGTGGACCGCCGCGACGAACACGGCAATGCTCAGCCCCACCTGAGCCACGGTCCAGACCGCGCCAAGCACGGTGGCGACCATGGCGAGCCGCCGCCCGTGCGCCTGACGCGCTTTGGCGGCACGCGACCAACTGATCGCCCCGAAGACGGTCCCCAGCACGCTCACGCACGGCACCGGCGCCAGCATCAGAGCCACCCGCGGCGTCGCGAAAATACTCTCTGAGCCGCTCCCGGCGACGGTGCCCGTCGCCCCCGCCGCCTGCAATGCCGTCGGGTCCACGCTCAGCACCGACTCGGGCACCGACAGGCGACGCGGACCGTGTATCACCGGCGCCTGGAGTGCCGACGCCCCGCCCGCTGCTGCGGCGCCGGGGCTGGGGATCCCGATCACCCGGCCGCACTCGGGACACTGGCCCTTGCGACCGGCGAAACGGTCTTCCACCTCCACGCCTTCGCCGCAATGCGGACACCGGAATTCGATCATGCGGACGTCTCCGCCGTCCTACTCGTTCATCAGCACCGAATGCTCGTAGCCGCGACGGAACTGGAGCCATGCCGATAGCAACAGCACCAGCGACAACACCGGCTCGATCAGGAAACGCCCCCAATGATAGTACAGGCCCCCGTCCGTCCACGTCGGGGTGTCCCCGCTCCGCACCAGCAAAACCAGCGACTGCCGAAAATCATCCAACTTGAACAGCGACCCGATGATGTCGCCGCTGGGAAGCAGCGGTTCCCAACTGACCACCGTCGCCGCCAGCAACAACAACAGGAAAAACGCCACCGTCAGCGACTGCACCCCCGCCAACCGACCCAGCAGCGCGATCTCCAAATACAGGAATATCGTGACCAGAAGCAGCACTGCCGCCATCAGGCCGATGACCCGGAACGTCGCCAGCAATTGCCGCACATACCGGAACCACTCCTCCGCCCGCTGCGCCGTCCACCAGCCGTTATCCCCAGACGCCTGCGAGACGCCTTTCTCGGCCGACACCGACTCGGCCAAGCCCAGCGGGCCGTCGAACACGCCGGCCTGGAACGCCGCAAAGGCCGCCACGTGCAGCAGCAGCGCCGTCAGCACCAGCCAGAAAAACACGACTGCGAAAAAGTGCACCACCTTCAGCGACGCGATGAATCCTTCCGCCGTCGGATTTGGCAGCCGCACCGGCGGTAGGTCGCGAGAGGAACTTTCTTTGCTCATGGCTCTTGCTCCTGTAATCGAGCGGCTACGCCGCGGATAGCTCCTTCAACACCTCATCAGCGGCCTCCAACGTCGCCGCAATCTCCTCGTCCCCGTGCGCCGTTCCCACGAACATCGCCTCGAACTGGCTCGGCGCCAGATACACCCCTCGACGCAGCATCCCCCGAAAATAGCGGCCGTACCGTTCCGTGTCGCTCGCCGACGCCGTCACGTCGTCCCGCACCGGCCCCTCCGCAAAGAACGCGCACAGCATCGAGCCCACCTGGTGCACCTGCGACGCCACGGTGTGCCGAGCCGCAGACTCCCGAAGGCCCGCTGCCAGCCGCTGCGCGGACGCCTCCAGCCGCTCGTACGTCCCCGGCGCCGAGAGCACCTCCAGCGTCGCCAACCCACTCGCCATCGCCAGCGGATTCCCCGACAGCGTCCCGGCCTGATACACCGGCCCGTCCGGGCTCACCTGCTCCATGATCTCGCGACGACCGCCGTACGCCCCCACCGGCAGGCCGCCCCCGATCACCTTGCCCAGCGTCGTCAGGTCCGGTCGCACTCCGTACCGCCCCTGCGCGCCGCCCCAGCCGACCCGAAATCCCGTCATTACTTCGTCGAATATCAACAGCGCTCCCGCTTCGTCGCACAACCGACGCAACGCCGGCAGAAAACCCGCCTCCGGCGGCACCACCCCCATGTTCCCCGCCACCGGCTCGACGATCACGGCCGCCACCCGACGCCCATGCTCGGCCATGAGCGCCTCGACGCCCGTGACATCATTGTATCGTGCCACCAGCGTCGTCGCCGCCACCGCAGCCGGCACCCCCGGGCTCGACGGCTGTCCGAACGTCATCGCCCCGCTGCCGGCCTGCACCAACAAGGCGTCCACGTGCCCGTGGTAACACCCGGCGAACTTCACGATCAGCTCCCGCCCCGTGAACGCCCGGGCCAGACGGATCGCCGACAGCGCGGCCTCCGTTCCGCTGTTGACGAACCGCAACCGCTCGATCGACGGCATCGCCTCGCAAATCCGGGCGGCCAGTTGCGTCTCCCGCTCCGTGGGAGCCCCGAAACTCGTCCCGTCGCGCAATGCCCGCGACACCGCCTCCACCACCGCCGGATGAGCATGACCCAGGACCAACGGCCCCCACGACGCCACGTAGTCGATGTACCGGTTGCCGTCCACGTCGATGATGTAGGCCCCCTGGCCGCGAGCGATGAACACGGGCCGCCCGCCCACCGCCTTGAAGGCGCGAACCGGGCTGTTCACCCCGCCGGCGATCACGCCCCGGGCCGCCTCGAACGCCTGCTGGGACCGCGTCAAGATCATCTCGCGCCTCAGTTCCATCCCCGTCCGCCGGAGCCCCCACAACCGCAGCAACACCCGCCATAAACCACGGCCGCGGGTCGGTCGGCGCAGAGTCTCCACGTCCTTTCAGTGTAGACGCCGCACCAGAACCGGTCAACGCTTTTCGCCGCCCACGCCACCCCTCTCGTCGTCAACGGACTGGCTGCGTCGGGTGCCATGCTGCGTGCCGCCGGCGGCGCAGGATGGTTTTTCCCCCCCCGTAAGCTATACTGCCGGTCCCACTCCAGGAGAGATGCCGGAGCGGCCGAACGGGCACGCGTGGAAAGCGTGTGTACCCGTAAGGGTACCCGGGGTTCGAATCC
>CAZCOA010000016.1:0-53561 GCA_964500225.1 uncultured Anaerolineaceae bacterium
CGGGTTGCCCACCACGCGTTGATGGCCGGCCTTTATAGTCGGGCACACGGGGTTTGTAAAGAGGCGACGGGTAAGGGGGGGGGGGGGGGGCGGGGCGGGGGCGTGTAGAATCGCGGGTTCGAACGACCGGGAAAGTTCGGGGACGACGAGATGATCGTGACGATTGACGGACCTGCCGGGAGCGGCAAATCGACCGTGGCGCGTCTTCTGGCGGCGCGGCTGGGTGTGGCGCATTTGGATACCGGGGCGATGTATCGGGCGGTGACGGTGGCGGGGCTGCGTCGAGGAGTGGATCTGGCGGACGAAGCGGCGCTGGAGAGGCTTGCCGGCGAAATTCGGATCGATCTGGTGCGAGATGGCGACGGGTTGCGTGTGCTTGTGGACGGCGAAGACGTGACGACGGCGATTCGCGACAACGAGGTGAGCCGCAAGACGTTCCATGCCGCATCGAACGAAGGAGTGCGGTCGGTGCTCGTTGAAGCGCAACGTCGCATCGGCCGCGAATGGGGAAGCCTTGTGACCGAGGGACGCGATCAGGGCACGGTTGTTTTTCCGAAGGCGGACGTGAAGTTCTACCTGGACGCATCGCTCGAGGAACGTGCCCGGCGACGGCACAGGGAACTCGTGCAGCGCGGTCAAGATGCAACTGTGGCCACGATCATGGAGGAACTGAGACAACGCGACGCGAGCGACCGTAATCGGAAGGTAGGTCCGCTCCGTGTGGCCGAGGACGCCGTGGTGGTGGACACGACGAGGATGACGATTGATGAAGTGGTGGATACGCTGATGGAGCATGTCCGCCGCGCGGGAGGCGCGTAGAGCCATGCTGCGGCGGATCTGGTACAGGGTGCTTCAGCTCATAGCGCAGATGCTCTACGTGGGGCTGATGCAGGGTCGGGCGTACCATCGCGATCGTGTTCCGTGCCAGGGGGGCCTCCTGGTGGTCGCCAATCACCAGAGTTACCTGGATCCGATTCTGGTGGCGTTGCCGATTCCGCGTCCGTTCAGCCCGATGGCCCGCGAGTCGCTGTTTCGCCAGAGGCTGTTCTCGTGGCTGATCCGATCGCTCAACGCGTTTCCGGTGAAGCGCGGCAGCGCGGACCTGGGGGCGATCAAGGAGGCCATCCGTCGTTTGAGTCGCGGAGAGATTGTGCTCGTGTTTCCCGAGGGGACGCGGACGCGCGACGGGTCGATCGGGCGGCTCCAGAGCGGGCTGGTGCTGATCGCGCAGCGGGCGAAGGTGCCGATTCTTCCGGCCGTGATCGACGGGGCGTACGAGTGCTGGCCGCGGCAGCGTGTGCTACCGACGTGGCACGCGCTGAAGGTGGGCTACGGCGAGGCGATTCCGGCCGAGGTGGTCGGGCGGAGCGAGCCGGGCGAACTCGTGGCCGAGTTGCACCGCCGCATGGTCGAGCTTCAGGCGGAACTCAGGGGCGGGAGGCGCCGGACATGGGGCGAGTGATTCAGGCGGGCGGCCGGACGATAGAGATGGCCGAGAATAGCGGGTTCTGCTTCGGGGTGCGTCGGGCGATCCAGATCACGGAAGAGACGCTGGCCCGCGGCGGGCGGGTGTACAGCCTCGGGTCGGTCATTCATAACCCGCAGGAGATTCAGCGTCTGGAAGGTCTGGGCCTTCGGGTCATCGAGACGCTGGAGGAGGCCGTCGAGCCCGGAGTACTGATCATCCGCAGCCACGGGGTGAGTCCGGCGACGGCGGCGGAGGCGGAAGCCCGCGGGCTGGAACTGGTGGACGCGACGTGTCCGCTGGTGAAGCGGGCGCAGAGCCTGGCGCGGAAACTTCACGACGAGCAGTACCGCGTGGTGGTGGTGGGCGACGCGAAGCACCCTGAGGTGGAGGCGATCCTGGGCTACGCCCCCGGGGCGGCGGTCATCGACGGTCCGGAGGCCCTGGGGGACCTGGTGGCGCAGGCGCGTCTGGGGATCGTGAGCCAGACGACGCAGTCGCCGCGACGGTTTCGTGAGACGACGGCCGAGGCGGCGCGGCGGTTCCAGGGGCACGAGCTTCGGGTGTTCCACACCATCTGCAACGCGACGGTGGACCGGCAGGCGGCGGCCATGGAACTGGCGGGCCGCGTGGACGTGATGATCGTTTTGGGCGGCCATAACAGTGCCAATACGCGGGAGTTAGCACGTCTGTGCAGCAGCACGGGGGTGCCGACGTATCACCTGGAGACGGCGGAGGAACTGGAAGAGGCGATGTTGGCGGGGCGGGTGCGCGTGGGGGTGACGGCGGGGGCCAGCACGCCGGCGTGGTTGGTGGAGCGTTTCATCGAGACGGTAAAAGGTCTCGACGGCTGAGGGGATAGTTGTTACAATGCCTCTTCTTGTGGTGTGGGCTTAAGCGTGCCGACGCGGCGCGCTTGCCCGGTTCGTGTTATCCCCCAGACGGGGCGGATGGTCGCGAGTGTCCTGCGGGGCAGGACGGTGAACGGTCTCGGATCCTCCGAGGGCAATCAGAGAGGTTGTTATCATATGGTACGTCCGAGTATTCTGCGTCAGTACGGTGTTCGCGACAGCGATATCGAGAGCGAAGTCCAGCAGTTGCTGTCCAAGGACGGCAAGGGCGGCCTGCCGGATGTGTACGAAGCCTCGATCAAGAACTACGAGGTCGGGAGCATTCTGTCGGGCAAGATCATCAACGTGTTCGGCGACTCGGTGGTGGTCGATGTGGGCTACAAGAGCGAGGGGACGGTCGATAAGGCCGAGTTCCTGGATCCGTCGAAGATCGAGATCGGGCAGCGTGTGGACGTTCTGCTGGAGGCGGTGGACGGCGAGAGCGGCCAGATTGTGCTGTCGAAGCGCAAGGCGGACCGGATTCGCGGGTGGGAACGGATCATCAACGAGCACGCCGAGGGCGACGTGGTCGAAGGCCGTGTGATGCGTAAGATCAAGGGCGGTCTGCTGGTGGACATCGGGGTGCCGGTGTTCCTTCCGGCGAGCCAGGTGGACATCCGTCGGCCGTCGGACATTGCGGAGTACATCGGTCGCGACATCAAGTGCAAGATTCTGAAGATCGACCAGAGCCGTCGGAACATCGTGGTGAGCCGCCGTCGGTTGATCGAGGAGCAGCGCGAGGAGAGCAAGAAGAAGCTTCTGGCCGAGATCCAAGTGGGCGAAATCCGCCGCGGCGTGGTGAAGAACATCGCCGACTTCGGGGCGTTCGTGGACCTGGGGGGCATCGACGGACTGCTGCACATCACGGACATGAGCTGGACGCGGATCAGCCATCCGAGCGAGATGGTGAAGATCGACAGCGAAATCGAAGTGGTCATTTTGAACGTGGACCGCGAGAAGGAGAAGATCGCCCTGGGCTTGAAGCAGAAGGAAAAGAGCCCGTGGGAGAACGTGGAAGAGAAGTACCCGATCGGTTCGAAGGTCAAGGGCACCGTGGTCAATATCATGAACTACGGGGCGTTCGTGAAGCTGGAGGACGGGATCGAGGGGCTGGTGCATATCAGCGAAATGTCGTGGACGAAGCGGATCAACCACCCGAGCGAAATGGTTTCCGTCAACGACCAGGTGGATGTGGTCGTCCTGGACATCAACAAGGAGAAGCAGGAGATCAGCCTCGGGATGAAGCAGACCGAGGTGAACCCGTGGACGCTGGTCAAGGACAAGTATCCTCCTGGGACGATCGTCGAGGGAAAGGTGCGGAACCTGACGAACTATGGCGCCTTCATCGAGATCGAGGAAGGGATCGACGGCTTGCTGCACGTCAGCGACATGTCGTGGACGCGCAAGATCAGTCATCCGAATGAGTTGCTGAAGAAGGGCGACACGGTGAAGGCCGTGGTGCTCAATGTGGATCAGGACAAGAAGCGTGTGGCGCTGGGCCTGAAGCAACTGGAAGAGGATCCGTGGGAGACGCGGATTCCGTCGTCCTATGTGCCGGGCGAGCTGGTCAAGGGGACGGTCACGAAGATCACGAACTTCGGCGTGTTTGTTCAACTGGAAGGCGACTTGGAAGGCCTGCTGCACGTCAGCGAGCTGGCGGACCACAAGGTGGAGCACCCCGAGGACGTGGTGAAGGTGGGCGAGGCGATCGAGGTGAAGATTCTGCGGGTGGATACGGAGGAGCGGAAGATCGGTCTGTCGCTGAAGCGGGCGCAGTGGGCGGCGGAGGACGCCGAACAGGATCAGTCGTCGGCACAGGGCGGCGGGGCGAAGCGCGAGCGAGCGAAGCTGGGCGGCATCCAGGACTCCGACGGCGGCGTGGACGGGATCGTCAGCGACGTGTTGTTCACCATGCCGAAGTCGTCTGAGTCGAGCAAGGAGCGGGACCAGCAGTGACCGTTGGCGGGCAGGCTGACGGTCATGTGTCGTTGGCGTAAAGTCAAGCAGGCCAAGGGCATGGGAAGGGACGGAAGTTCGTCCCTTCCCGTAAGTCCTTGGTGAGAATCGGGTTGTGGTTTCCAAAAAGTCAAAAGAAAAAGATTGCCAACAAGCCGTTTTCGTGGTCTAATACGATGCGCTTGGGACTCGGGCTTGGGTTCAATTCGATACGTCCGGTTGTTCCTCGACCGTCCCATCAAATCGGTGGAGGTTCTGTCTCAAGCGGCCGACGGCAGGTGTCTGGGTTGGTGAAGCCGCTCTCACATATCTGAATGCGGTTTGAGTAGTAAGACTGACAACGAGGGGGTCTCGTCGTATGGAATCGGGCCTGCAGCTCTACCTGCGTGAGATCAATCGTGCCAAACTGCTCACTCCGGAACAAGAGCAGGAACTGTCGAGGCGTCTGCGCAAGGGCGACATGCGCGCCCGTGACGAGATGATCCGCAGCAATTTGCGCCTGGTGGTCAACATTGCCAAGAACTACTGCAATCGCGGGTTGCTGTTTCTCGACCTGATCGAGGAGGGCAACCTGGGCCTGCTCCGGGCGGTGGAGAAGTTCGACCCGTCGATGGGGTGCCGGTTCTCGACGTACGCCTCGTGGTGGATCCGCCAGGCGATCAAGCGTAGCCTGATGAACAGCAGCAAGCCGATTGAGATTCCGGCCTACATGGTCGAGATGATCGGCAAGTGGCGTCGGGCGACGCAGCGGCTCGAGGGCGAGCTGGGCCGCCCGCCGAGTATCGAAGAGACGGCCAAGGACATGGGGCTGCCGGCCAAGAAAGCGGCCATTATCGCCCGGGTGGCCAAGGCGTTCGCGACACCCGTGCGGCAGACGGGCGACGAAGGCGGCATGCCCTTGTCGGAGATGCTCGCCGACGACCGGGCCCAGGACCCGGCCGAGGCCATTTTCGACAACCATCGCACGGAAATCGTTAGCGACCTGCTCAACAGCATCGACGAGCGGGCCTCCAGCATTCTTCGCATGCGGTTCGGCCTGGATGGCGACGAGCCGATGACTCTCAAGGAGATCGGCGAGAAGATCGGTCTGACGCGGGAACGCGTCCGCCAGATCGAACGCGACGCCCTCCAGCGCATCAGCGAGGCCATCGCCCGCAAAGAGGGCGACCTCGAAGACCAGGAAGCCGACGTCAAGACGCAGACGGCGTGAGGCACGCCGTCGTCCAGCCGCTTTAATCCGCCACCGTACACACCCCAGGAAGGAGAGCCCCATGGCCTCGGCCGCCGAGCGACTCAAGACATTGATCCGCAGCATTCCCGACTTTCCGAAGCCCGGCATCGTCTTCCGTGACATCACCCCGCTCATTGCCGATGCGGACGCCTTGCGCGAGGCGGCGCGGCTCATGGCGGACCCGTTCCGCAACGACGGGATTGATCTCGTCATCGGTATCGAGTCGCGAGGGTTTATTTTCGGCGCTGCCGTGGCGATTGAACTGGGGGCCGGCTTCGTTCCGATCCGCAAGCCCGGCAAGCTGCCGTTCAAGACTGTGCGCCAGGAGTACTCGCTGGAGTACGGCACCGACACGATTGAGATGCACGCCGACGCTGTCCGCAAGGGCCAGCGCGTGTTGATGGTGGACGACCTACTCGCCACGGGCGGCACCATGGCGGCCGCGTGCCGATTGGTCGAGGGGCTGGGCGGCGTGGTGGCAGGCACGAGTTTCCTCGTGGAACTGACGTTCCTCGGCGGCCGCAAGAAACTCGGGAATCGCCGAACGGTTGCCCTGATCGACTACGACAGTGAATGATCCTGGCTCCGGCGCAGCCGTTCAATGTGGATTTCCAGCACGGTGACGTCGCTGTGGCCGATGCCTGGAATGCGGGCCGCCTGGCCGAGGTTGGCCGGGCGGATGCGGGCGAATTTCTCGCGGGCTTCGTGACGCAGTTGCGGCACGGAAGCGTAGTCCAACCCGTCGGGGATGCGGCGCAGCTCCCGCCGGCGGAATCCCTCGACCTGCCGCGTCTGACGTTCAAGATACCCGGCATACTTGACTTCGATCTCGACCTGCTCGGCGGCCAGGGGTGATGCGGCCGTCAGGCGGGCCAGGTCGGCGTTGCGGCCGGACAACTCTGCCAGCGTCACTTCCGGCCGCCGCAGCAGTTCCGCGAAACTTTTCGATCCGTCGCGACAGGCGGCCAGGGCCGCGGCGATCTCCTCCATGGCGGCCAGTTTCTCGTCGAGCAGCCGTCGGCGCCGCTCATCGACGAGGCCGACCTCGTGCCCCAGCGGCGTCAACCGGCGGTCGGCGTTGTCGTACCGCAGCAGCAGCCGGTACTCGGCCAGGCTCGTAAACAACCGGTACGGCTCTTCGGCGCCCTTGGTGACCAGGTCGTCGATCATGACACCGATGTAGGCCTGGTCGCGGCCAAGAACCACCGGTTCCTGCCGCGCGACGTACCGTGCGGCGTTCAGTCCGGCCATCAGGCCCTGGCCGGCGGCCTCCTCGTAGCCGCTGGTGCCGTTGATCTGGCCGGCCAAGAACAGCCCAGGCACACGCTTGACCTGAAGATCGCTCGTCAGTTGCGTCGGCGGGACGAAATCGTACTCGATGGCGTAGCCGAACCGCAAAATCTCGGCCCGTTCGAGACCCTCGATGGCGCGGACCATGGCCAGTTGCACATCGGCCGGAACGCTGGTCGAGATGCCGTTGGCATAGATCCAATGAGTGTCGCGGCCCTCGGGCTCCAGGAATACCTGGTGGCGGTCGTGGTCGGCGAAACGGACGATTTTGGTCTCGATGGACGGGCAATAGCGCGGCCCCGTGCTTTCGATCTGGCCGCTATAGAGAGGCGCGCGGTGCAGATTGTCGCGGAGCAACTGATGCACACGTTCGTTGGTGTACGTGATGAAACAAGGCACCTGGTCGATGCATAGACGGCCCGTGAGGAACGAGAACGGGACGATGTCGCTGTCGCCGTCCTGCCGCTGGAGCCGGTCGAAGTCGATGGTGCGGCGGTCGAGTCGTGGCGGCGTGCCGGTCTTCAGGCGTCCCAGCTCCAGGCCAAGATCGCGCAGGGATGCCGATAGGGCAGTGGAGGGGGGTTCGTTGATACGGCCGCCCGGCCAGATCCGCTCGCCGCAGTGCATGCGTCCATTAAGAAACGTGCCTGGCGTCAGGACGACAGCCCGGGCCGCAAGGTCGCCGGTGACGGCCGTGGCAATGCCACAGGCGCGACCATCGGCGACGAGCACCCTCATGGCCTCGTCGGCAATGAGCTCGAGGTTCTTCTGTTCGCTCAAACGCGTGAGCATGGCGCGGGCGTAGGCGTCGCGGTCGCTCTGGCACCGCGGGCCTCGGACGGCAGGGCCTTTGCTGCGATTCAGCAGACGGAAC
The DNA here is from genome assembly GCA_964500225.1 of uncultured Anaerolineaceae bacterium. GTDB lineage: Bacteria > Planctomycetota > Phycisphaerae > FEN-1346 > JAACEH01 > JAAYDY01. Next base: position 7,707 of record CAZCOA010000016.1, read on the forward strand.
TGGATGGCGGTCTGGTCGGCGACGAGGCCCATGGCACCGCCCAAGGCGTCCACTTCCCGGACTACCTGCCCCTTGGCCAAGCCGCCAATGGCCGGGTTGCAACTCATCTGGGCGACGGTCTCGGGCGACAGGGTGACCAGGGCCGTTTGGGCCCCGAGCCTCGCGGCCGCCAGGGCCGCCTCACATCCCGCGTGGCCGCCTCCGGCAACGATGATGTCGTATGAGCGCTTCACGGAGGGCGTATTATAAGGCCGTCGCCGCCGCCCGGGTAACGGAAAGCTGTGTTGCAGCAGCAACGGATAGCCCCCTAATGGAGGCCGGACAGGCTGGGTTTCGTCAAGAAACGGCATATGCTGCCACAATGGCAGGTTTTGTTGGCGTGACTCGACGTGGCTGCCAAGTTGGCACCTGATTTGCCCTCTGGGTACGCATAGGGACACCGAAAACGGGGTTCTTGTACTGGCATGGGCTTTGCTAATGAGGATAGGTGGAGGTTGGCCCCGAATGGGGTCGCGGCGAGTGGGGAGTGGTTGAAGGACCTTTAATGGAGGTGCGAGCCATGCCATTCGGACGGTTTTTCGATTCACCCAGTGGTCCGTTTGCTCAGTTGCAGCGTGAGATGAACCAGTTGTTCGATACGCTGGTGGCGCCGCGACTGGCGGTGGCCCGTGGGTTGGTGGGGCGGACGTTCCCGCCGGTGAACATCTACGATGACGGGACGGCCCTGACGCTGGAGTGCGAGTTGCCGGGCGTTGACCAGGAGAACCTGGAGCTGTACATCGCCGGCGACACGCTGACGCTCAAGGGCGAGCGTCCGGAGGTCCGGTGCGACGAGAATGCGCGGATGCACATTCGGGAGCGCGGGTACGGGGCGTTCAACCGGGCCATTACGTTGCCGGTGGAGGTGGATGGCGACAAGGCCGAGGCGCGATTCATCAACGGCGTGTTGCGGGTGACGGTGCCGAAGTCGCCGCAGGTGATGCCGAAGCAGGTGAAAGTGAAGACGGAGTAGTAACGGACGTCGGGGCGGTGTGCGGGGAAGCGTGAAACGTTCCTTATGCAGGGAGGACGTGCGATGAATACGAATGAGACGATCAGAACGCCGGCGGTTCCGGAGGAGTACTTCCTTCCTCCGGTGGACGTGATGGAGACGGCGGACGAATTGGTGCTGACGGCGGATATGCCGGGCGTGTCGCCGGATCGGTTGGACGTGACGGTGGAGGAGGGCGTGTTGACGCTTCACGGCCGTGTGCCGGCCGAGGAGGAGCCCGCTTCGCGGAAGACGGTGCAGCGAGAGTTTCTGACGGGCGACTACTACCGGCAGTTCCGCCTGCCGCGCGACTTTTCGGCCGAGCACATCAACGCGTCGCTGAAGTCGGGCGTGGTGACGATCCGGATCGCCCGGGACGAGCGTAGCAAGCCGCGGCGCATTCCGGTTCAGGTGGAGCCGGCTGAGGCAAAGCGCCGCATCGAGGACAAGTCGGGCAAGTGAGCAAGGGACGTGAAGGAGGTGAGGTGCTATGGATCTGGTGCCATGGAAGAGAGGTCGTGACGATTCGGCGTTGCAGTCGTTGAGGAACGAATTCAACAGAATCTTCGACCGTTTCTGGTCGGGCGAACTGGAGCCGCTGCACCTGGGGCGGTGGATTCCGGCGGTGGATGTGTCGGAGACCGATAACGATGTGACCGTACGGGCGGAGACGCCGGGCATCGATCCGAAGGACATCGAGGTGTATGTGGAAGGGGATGTCCTGACGATCAAGGGCGAGAAGAAGGAAGAGACGGAGACGAAGGATCGCAATTACCATCGTGTGGAGCGGCAGTACGGCAGTTTCTCCCGGAGCATCCAGTTGCCGGCGAACGTGGACGCGGACAAGGTGGAGGCCCATGCGGCCAACGGCGTGTTGACCATTCGCCTGCCGAAGCAGGAGGACGAAAAACGCAAAAAGGTCCGGATCAAGACCGAGTGATGCGCGTGGGTCGAAGTGTCTGGGGAATTCGTTGACGAGGGCGTGCCGAGCCGGTTCTCCGCGAGGAGATCCGGCTCGGTGCGTGAAGGTGCGGTGTGGATGGCGTGTGCGACGGTGCGGCTTGAACGGTGGCCGGGGGGGTGCTATACTCCGGAGGTCCTGAGTTCCCCTGGCGTGTGGCCGCAGTGGAGAGACGCCCATGTCGCCGAATCGCCCCGATATCAACGATGAGATGATCAAACTGGCTCGTCGGATGAACCAGTTGATGGACGAGTGGAAGCACACGTCGTTCATGAGTGCAGGCGACGAGACATGGCAGCCGTCGGTGGACGTGATTGAGTGTGAGCACCGTGTGTGCGTGTTGGCCGACGTGGCGGGGATTGCACGCGAGGCGATCCAGGTGGTGGTACAAAGCGACACGGTGATTATCAGCGGCACGCGGGTGCTTCCGGGTGCGGACCGGCAGAAGCTGGTGCATCAGCTTGAGTTGCCTCGAGGGCCGTTTCGTCGAGCGATAGTACTGCCGTTCGAGGCCGAATCGCTGCCGATGAAGATTGAATACCGCGATGGGCTGCTTCAAATCCACATTGACAAGCCAACCCCGTGAGGCAGGACCTGCCATGAAAAATCAGGCGGACGCAATGGACAACCGACAAGCGGGCGGTTCGGAGGATTTCTCGTCGAAGGCTTCCGCGGCAAATGCCGTTGCCTCGGCATCGGAGCCGCAGCGCGACGTGTTGTTGCTGATGCCTCTGCGCGACCTCGTCATTTTTCCTGGGATGGTTCAATCGCTGGCGGTAGGCCGTGCCAAGAGCCTGGCGCTGATACAGCAGGTGGCGATGTCGGAGGACAAGCTGTTTGCGGTGTCGGCGCAGAAGGATTCGCAACAGGAGGATCCGTCGTTCGAGGGCATCTACGACGTCGGGTGCATGGTTCGCATGCTGAAGCTGATCAAGATGCCGGACGGGACACAGACGACGCTGGTGCAGGGCGTGTCGCGGATCCGTCTGATCGAGGCGGTTCAGAGCGAACCGTACTTGTCCGTGCGGTACGAGGTCCTTCGGGACACGGTGGAGCCTGGCAAGAGGCTGGACGCGCTGGTGGTGACGGCGCGGCGGTTGGTGGGTCGTCTGGCGGAGCTGTCGTCGCAGGTGCCCGACGAGGCGACGATCGTTGTCAACAATCTTCCGGACCCGGGACAGATCGCGGATTTCATCGTGGCCAACCTGAACTACGATGCCGACCGCAAGCAGATGTTCCTAGAGGAATTGAACGTGCGCCGGCGGCTGGAGAAGGCCACGGAGCAGATCAGCCAGGAGATCGAGGTTCTGGAACTGGCGGGGAAGATTCAGGCCAACGTCAAGACGAGCCTCGACAAGACGCAGCGGGAGTATTTCCTGCGGGAGCAGTTGCGGGCGATCCAGGAAGAGCTGGGTGTGGAGGACGAGCGGAGCCGCGTGCTTGGCGATCTGCGCAAGCGGTTGGACGCGGCGGCCTTGCCGGACGAGGTGCGCAAGGAGGCCGACCGGGAGCTTCAGCGTCTGGAGGTCACTCCGGTTCAGGCGCCGGATTTCAACGTGTCGCGGACGTATCTGGAGTACCTGGCGGACCTGCCGTGGCGGCCCTCGACGCGTCCGCCGGCGGACATCGGGCGGGCGGAGCGGATCCTGGATGAGGACCACTACGGGCTGGCGAAGGTGAAGAAGCGGATCGTGGAGTTTCTGGCGGTGAACCTGCTTCGCAAGGACGTGAAAGGGCCGATTTTGTGTCTGGCGGGGCCGCCGGGGGTGGGCAAGACGAGCCTGGGCCGTTCGGTGGCGCGGGCCACAGGTCGGCGGTTCGTGCGGGTGAGCCTGGGCGGCGTGCGGGATGAGGCGGAGATTCGCGGGCATCGGCGGACGTATGTCGGGGCCCTGCCGGGTCGGATCATCCAGGAAATCCGCAAGGTTGGGACCAACGATCCGGTGTTCATGCTCGACGAAGTGGATAAGCTGGGCGCGGACGTGCGCGGCGACCCGACCAGCGCCCTGCTGGAGGTGCTGGATCCGGAGCAGAACTCGTCGTTCACGGACCACTACCTGGACGTGCCCTTCGACCTGTCGCGCGTGATGTTTATTGCGACGGCGAATATGTTGGAGACGATTCCGCCGCCGCTGAAGGACCGGATGGAGATCATCAGTCTGCCGGGGTACACGGAGACGGAGAAGCTGCAAATCGCTCGGCGGTACCTGACGCCGCGCATGATCGAGAGCCACGGGTTGGATCGGTCGCGGTTGCGGCTAACGGACTCGGCATTGCGTGAGATCATCCGCCACTACACGCGCGAGGCGGGGGTGCGGAACCTGGAGCGTCAGATTGCGGCCATTTGCCGCGCGGTGGCAAGGCAGGTTGCCGAATCTCGGCCGGGGCGGCGGCCGGCGGTGCGTGTGACGGCGGGAGAGGTGGCGCAGTACCTGGGTCCGCGGCAGTTCGTGCCCGACGTGGCGGCGAGGACGAGCGTGGCGGGCGTGGTGACGGGGCTGGGCTGGACGCCGACCGGCGGCGACATTCTGTTTATCGAAGCGACCGACATGAAGGGCAGCGGGAACCTGACCCTGACGGGGCAACTGGGCAGCGTGATGCGGGAAAGCGCGCAGACGGCGTTATCGTATGTTCGCAGCCGCGCCACAGAGCTGGGCATAGCGCCCGATCGGCTCGAGAATCGAGACCTGCATATCCACGTGCCGGCCGGGGCGATTCCCAAGGACGGTCCTTCGGCGGGCATTGCCGTATTCACGGCTCTGGTGTCGCTCCTGACGGGGCGGCCTGCGACGGCAAACGTCGCCATGACGGGCGAGATCACGCTGCGCGGCCTGGTGCTTCCGGTGGGGGGCATCAAGGAAAAGGTGCTCGGCGCGGCGCGGGCGGGCATTCGCAAGGTGATCCTGCCGGAGCGCAATGCGGTGGACCTGGACGAAGTGCCGCAGGAAATCCGCGACACGATGGAGTTTGTCGTCGTGCGACGGATGGAAGAGGTGTTGCCGACGGCGCTTCGGGGCTACCGTGGAGCGGACAAGGGGGGAGCAGGCAAAGGACGGTCGGGCAGTCGCCGCCAGGCGACGGCGCGAGCCGCACGAAAACGTCGATCCGTCTCGGACAACGGAGTCTAGATGCGTTCCTGGGGCAGGGCGAAGCGGGTGATGCGGAGGGCCTTGTGGCCTTTGTAGAGGCCGGGCTTGCCGCGGAACTTGGGTTGGCCGTTCACGGTGATGAGCAGGTCCTTGTTTGCGGGCTTGTCGGTTTTGATGATGTCGCCGGGCTGGAGCTGCATGAGTTTGCCGAGCGTTATGGTGGTTTCGGCCAGGAAGGCCGTCAGGTCGACGACGGTGCCGCAGACTCGAGCAACAAGATTCTGCTTCGACTGGCTGTCACTGCTGCTGCGGGTGTAAACGGACCAGTTGTGGCCGGTGAACTCGCTCATGATGGGCTCGATGACGTTGAACGGAATGCAGAAGGACATCATGCCGCTGCGTCCGCCGGTGCTGATTTCAAATCCCATGACGACCACGACCTCGTTGGGCGGGACGATCTGAACCATGGCGGGGTTCGATTCGTTGCGCACGGCCTTGAACTCGATTTCGGTAATGGGCGTCCAGGCTTCGTGCAGGGTCGTGACGGCCCGCTGGATGATGCAATCGACGAGCATGGTCTCGATGGCGGTCAGGGCGCGGTCGGGGATGAAGGCCGTGTCATTGCCGCCGCCGAGCAGGCGGTCGATGATCGGGAAAATGATGAGCGGGTTGATTTCGAGGATCATGTTGCCATCGAGCGGGCGGCAACTGAGCAGGTGCATGCACGTCGGGTTCGGCAACAGTTGCAGGAACTCCGAGTAGGTCATCTGCTCGATGGAGATGATGTTGACCTCGACGATGGTGCGCAGGTAGCCGGAGAGGCTGGCGCCGAAGTTGCGGCTAAAGGTTTCATGGAGCGACTCGAGGCTGCGCATCTGCTCTTTGCTGACGCGCTCGGGCCGCTTGAAATCGTAGGGCCGGATCTGGGAATCGCGTGAAACGGTGGCGGCCTTGGAGGCGACGGATGGGACGTCGTCGTTGCCGATGGTGCCTTCGTCCACTGCCGAGAGCAGGGCATCGATTTCGCTCTGGTCAAGAATCTGGGGCACGGTGGTGCGCTCCTGTGACGTCTGCCCTTGGGTCAGGTTCGGACCTGTCCGTTGCCGCGGACGACGTACTTGTAGGTCGTCAGATCGCGGATGCCCATGGGGCCTCGGGCATGCAGCTTGTCGGTCGAGATGCCCACTTCGGCGCCGAGGCCGTATTCCCCGCCGTCACTGAACCGGGTCGAGGCGTTGACCATGACGCTGGAACTGTCCACGCGTCGGACGAATTCCTCGGCCCGTCGGGGGTCGGCCGTGACGATGGCATCGGTGTGGGCGGACCCATACCGCGCGATATGCTCTATCGCGTCTTCGATGTTATCGACCACGCGGACAGCGAGAATTAAGTCCAAATACTCGGCTTCCCAGTCGGCTTCGGAGACGGGCTTGGCGGCGGGGAAGACGGCACGGGTTCGCTCGCAGCCGCGAATTTCGACGCCGCGCGCAGCCAGGGCCTTTAGAAGCTCGGCCAGAGGCCGGCCGGCCTGGGCCTGGTGGACCAGGAGGGTCTCCATGGCGTTGCAGACGCCGGGCCGCTGGCACTTGGCATTGAGGGCGATCTCGGCGGCCATGGCCGGGTCGGCGAATTCGTCGATATAGACGTGGCAGACGCCCTTGTAATGCTTGATGACGGGAATGGTGGACTGCTCGACGACGGCCCGGATGAGCCGCTCGCCGCCGCGCGGAATCACGAGGTCGATCCAGCGGTCCTGCTTCAAGATGGCTCCGACAAAGGCGTGGTCGGGGGCCTCGACCAGCTGGACGGCCGTTTCGGGCAGGCCGGCGGCGACGAGGCCGCTGCGGATCGCGCTGTAGAGGGCGGCGTTGCTGAAGGCGGCTTCCTTGCCTCCGCGAAGAATACAGGCGTTGCCGGCCTTGAGGCAGAGTGCGGCGGCATCGATGGTCACGTTGGGCCGCGACTCGAAGATGATGAAGATGACGCCGATCGGGACGCGGATGCGCTGGATGCTGAGGCCGTTGGGTCGCGTGCTCTGCTCGATAATCTGGCCGACAGGGTCATCCTGGGCGGCAATTTCGCGGAGACCTGCGGCCATGGCTTCGATGCGTTTGTCGTTCAGGGTGAGGCGGTCGATCATGGCCGTGGAGAGGGCGGCCTTGGCGGCGGCATCGAGGTCTCTGGCGTTTTCGGCCTTGATGGCGGCGGCGTGTTCGATCAGGGCGTCGGCCATGGCGGCCAGGGCCGTGTTTTTCTGGGAGGTGGAGGCGATGGCGACGGACCGCGAGGCCTGCCGCGCCCGGCGGTCCATCTGTTCGGCCTGAGCGGGATAGTCGGTAGTCTAGGCGACCTCCTGGGTCAAGGGGCAGACAGGACGGCAGTCTACCACATGCCGGCGGCGACGTCAAATGCGATAGGCACGAACGTTGGTCAGGGGGGCGGCGTCGAGTCGGCGGCGGAGCGTTCGATGAGATTGAAGTTGACCGACGGGCGGGCAAAGTCTTCGTCGAGTTTGATGTGCAGGCCCGGGCGGAAGAAGATTTCGGGCGAGCGGATGAGGGGGGTCGTCGTGTTGGCCTTGTCGGTCGGCTTGAGGATCAGGAAAACGTGCACGTCGTCGGGCCCGAGGGAGGCGATTTCCGAGGCGGGGCCGGTGACATGAAGGTTCTTCAGCACGGCCTCCCGCGAGTCGATCATGGCGACGTCGGCGGATTCGAGGATGGCCACATGGTACTTGGTCAACTGGTCGAGCGGGCCGGCCACGAGGATCGGGACTGGATCGAGTTTCTGCTTGGCCAGGGGCGTGGTCAGACGGAAGGTGACCTCGACCTGTTGCGGTACGAAACGGATGCCGAGTTCGGGGTCGGTCTGGCTCGGGACGAGGCCTACGGTCTGTTTGATTTCGCGTCGGGACAGGGCGGCCTCGGCGCCGGGATTAATCTGCGGATAGGCGACGAGTTGGACGCCGCTCTGGAGCAGTCTGTCCCAGGCGGTCTCGGAGAGTTCGGCGAGGACCTCGGAGGGCTGGGCGGTCCAGTCGTCGGCAACCATGGCGGCCAGGTCGGGCGGCAGCATGACGGGCACCTTTTTCTGGCGGACCTTCTCGACGCGGATGGTGACTTTGCCGGGGCTGGCGGTTTCGAGGGTGATGCCGTCCTGTACCAGGGCCTGATCGCGGAAGCCTTCGCGCGCCAGCAGGATCATGGATCCGGTCCGAGTGGCTTCCTGGCACTCATCGTCGCTGAGGGTGTACTGGAAGGCCAGGGGGAGGCGTCGGGACTCAAGTTGCTCGATCGCGCGGCCCGGTCCCTGGAACCGGACCTTCATCTGTTGGTCGGCCGGCTCGACGATCGAGGCGCGGTACCGTGTCTGGTCGAGTACGCTGACGCTGACGCTAACGGTCATTTCGCGGCTGGTGCGCAAGACGCTGCGGTCGGCGACGACCCAGACCACGAGGGTCACCAGGAAGACGATGATCAAGGCGCTGATGTGTTCGCGAAGTCGCATGCCGTACCTATTCCTGTTTTTCCTCGATCGACTTGTCGCCGGGGGTGGGGCCGGCCGTCAGGCCGAAGGCGCCGGCGATGCCGGCGTCGCTCTGTTCGCGGACGAGCATCTGCGTGAGAACGCGGCGGAACCGGGCCATGGAGAGGTCCTCGATGAGGCGGCCCTGAACGGCGATGCTCACGTCGCCGGTTTCCTCGCTGACGACGATGATGACGGCGTCGCTGTCCTCGGAGAGGCCGAGGGCGGCACGGTGCCGCGCACCGTACTTGGAACCCAGCGGCGGATTGAGCGTCAGGGGGAACTCGCATCCGGCGGCAACGATACGGTTCTGGCGAATGACGACGCCCATATCGTGCAGCGGCGAGCCGGGCCAGAAGATGGTCACGAGCAGCTCGGGGGTCAGTTCGGCGTTGAGAATAGTGCCGCTCTCGACGAGGGAGGTCAGTCCGGCGTCGCGTTCGATGGCGATGATGGCGCCGATTTTGTCGCGGCTGAGTTGCTCGACGGCGCGGGCCAGGATATCGACAAAGGCGATGCCTTGTTTGCGCAGGAAGATGCGGAACAAGGGGTTCTGGCCAAGTTGAATGAGGGCGCGGCGCAGCTCGGGCTGGAAGATGATGACGGCGGCCATGACGGCAAATTGAATGAGAACGTTGTAGATGATCTGGACGCGCTGCATCTTGAGGATGCCGGCGACGAGCTGCACGAGAATGAAGGCCGAGATCAGCAGGAAGATGAAGCCTCGGAAGACGCGGGCGCCGCGCGTGCCCCTGAGGAACCGGTAGACGATATAGATGACCAGTCCGATCAGGACAAACTCGACGATGTCCATGACGGAGAAGTTGGCGGCGCGATACTGGAGGTAGGCTCTGATAGCTTCCATCAGCGGTTGTCTTCCGCAGACTGTATGGCGGCAGTGATTTGCAGCGCGGCCGCCGTCTCGGCCACGTCGTGAACACGGAACACGGCGGCGCCCTGGGCCCGGGCCCAGACACACGTCGCCACGCTTCCCATGAGACGATTATCGACTTCCGCGTCGAGAATCTTTCCGATAAAGGATTTTCGGCTCGTACCGACGAGAATCGGCCGTCCGAGGCTCCGAAGCTCCTTGAGCCGGGCCAGCAGCGTCAGGTTGTGTGCGACGGTTTTGCCGAAACCGATTCCGGGATCGACGAGGATCTGTTCGGGGTCCACACCGGCTTCGACGGCCTGCTGGACGGCCTGCCGCAGGCGGCGGCAGACGTCGGCCACGACATGCTCGTAAGTCGGGTTCTGCTGCATGGTCCGCGGCCGTCCCTGCATGTGCATCAGGACGACGGGGCAGCTTCGGGCGGCGACGAGGCCGGCCATGTCGGCATCGGACAGGGCGGAGATGTCGTTGACGATGTCGGCGCCGGCGTCCAGGGCGGCTGCGGCCACGGCGGCCTTGTGCGTGTCGATGCTGATGAAGACGTCGGACTGCCTGCGGATGGCCTGGACGACGGGTATCGTGCGGCGGATTTCCTCGTCGGCGGGCACGTCGTCGGCCCCGGGCCGGGTGGATTCGCCGCCCACGTCGATGATGGCCGCGCCGTCCTGGTGCATGGCCAGGGCATGCTCGGCGGCAAGGGCCGGGTCGAGCCAGCGGCCGCCGTCGCTGAAGCTGTCGGGGGTGACGTTCAGGATGCCCATGATCGTCGGCTGTGGGCCGAGTTCGATGGACCGGCTGCCGCAGCGAAGGGGCCAGGACCGTCGCCGGTAGCCGTCGGCTGTTGTCAGGATCATGTCGCCGACGGCGGGCAGGCCGAATGGCTGGTCGCGGAGTTTCCCGGCGAGCAGCCGTAGATGGCGTTCGGTTCCCATCAGCAGCAGCGTCGTGGTCTCGACCTGTTCGGTGGGCACGTGCTTGTGAACGGCGGCCTCGCCGCCCAGGGAGAGCATGTGCTGCTTGATCAGGTTGGCGTGCAGCCTCGACACACGTTCCAGAACGATGCAGAAGTGGCGTGCCTTGGGCGCCATGACGGCGATACCATAGGCGGTGACGCCGGCGTCTTGCATTTCGGCTTCGGCCGGCGGCGCGAGGGCGGCGTCGAGCACCCGCGGATTGTGCCTGACGGTCAGGGCGAAATCGTCATGGGCCATGGTTGCCAGAGGGACTGCCTCCGTCGTGTGTTGCGCCGACGTCGCCAAAGGCCGCAGGGTCGGCGTCCGGTGCGTGCGCGGCCGCCGGTTCGGTGCTGCCGGTGTCTGCTGCGGCGGGTGTCGCCGCTTGGTTCGAGTTGGCGGCTGGTCGCGACAGGGTCTTGCCTTCGACAATCTGTTGCACTTCTTCGGCGTCGAGGGCCTCGAACGCCAGCAGAGCTTCGGCGAGACGATCCAGCTTGTCGCGGTTGGCAACCAGCAGGTCGCGGGCCTTGGCATAGGCGGTTTCGAGGGTCTGCTTGACTTCCTCGTCGATTTCGCGGGCCGTATCTTCGCTGTACTCGTGACCGGTCACGATGTCCATACCCAGGTACTGATCCTGGTCGGAGCGGTCGGTGTACCTCACCGGGCCGAGGGTGGCGCTCATCCCCCATTCTTTGATCATGCGGCGAGCGAGGTTCGAGGCCTGTTTGATATCGTCGGAGGCGCCGCTGGAGATGTCGTCGAAGACAAGCTCTTCGGCGATGCGGCCTCCGAAAGAGACCATGATGTTGCCGATACATTCGCGGCGACGGATGAGGTAGCGGTCCTTCTGGGGCAGGAACATGGTGGCCCCCAGAGCGGTGCCGCGCGGAATGATCGTGACTTTGTGAAGCGGCTCGACGTCGGGCTGAAGCAGGACCGTCAGCAGGGCGTGGCCGGCTTCGTGATAGGCCGAGACGCGTTTTTCGAGGTCGTCCATGACACGGCTGCGTCGGGATCGGCCCCAGCGGACCTTGTCGCGGGCTTCTTCGAGATCGATTTCCTCGACGGCCTCCTTCTGGGCCATCGTGGCCGCGAGGGCCGCCTCGTTGACGAGGGCGGCCAGATCGGCGCCGCTGAAGCCCGGCGTGCCGCGCGCGATGCGCTTCAGATCCACGTCTTCGGCGAGGCGGATTTTGCGAGCATGGACCGAGAGGATCGCCTCGCGTTCCTTGATGTCGGGCAGGTCGATGACGACTTCGCGGTCGAACCGGCCGGGTCGGCGCAGGGCCTGGTCCAGCACATCGGGCCGGTTGGTGGCGGCGATGACAATCACCTGGTCACTGCTGTCGAAGCCGTCCATCTCTACGAGGATGGCATTGAGGGTTTGTTCGCGTTCGTCGTGGGCGCCGGTGATGCCCGTGCCTCGACGTCGGCCCACGGCGTCGATTTCGTCGAGGAAGATGATGCAAGGGGAGTTTTCTTTGGCCTGGCGAAACAGGTCGCGGACGCGGCTGGCGCCGACGCCGACGAACATTTCGACGAAATCGGAGCCGCTGATGCTGAAGAACGGTACGTCGGCCTCGCCGGCGATGGCCTTGGCCAGCAGGGTCTTGCCGGTGCCGGGCGGGCCGATGAACAGAATACCGCGAGGCATCCGTGCGCCCAGCCGCTGAAACTTCTTCGGGTTGCGCAGGAACTCGATGATCTCGACGACTTCCTCCTTGGCCTCGACCATGCCGGCCACATCCTCGAAGGTGACCTTCGAGTTTTCGCGTCGGGCGAGCCGGGCTCGCGTGCGGCCGAAGTTGAGCACGCCTCCGGGGCCGCCGCCCTGGCGCATCTGGCGAATGAAGATGAAGTAGATTACGCCGACGATCAGAAGCCACGGTAGCAAGGTCCAGAGCATCGGCTGCCAGTTGAACGAATCGCGCCGCACCTCGAACCGCTTGCCCAAAGCGTCATCGAGTCGCTTGGCCCAGTCGTTCGCGTTGGCATCGCCCACGATGATGATCTCGAACCTGCCAGGTTCGCCTTCCTTGAGGACTTCCTTCTTCAGTTCGGCATAGACCTTGCCGTCTTGGATATAGGCTTCCTTGAACGCTTCGGGCCGTGATGCAAGCTGCTCTTTCAGTACGGCTCCGGAGGTGATGACTCCCTTGTCGTCCTTTCTCATGATGAGCATGAAAGCCAAGGCGGCGGCAGCGATGAGCAGGGTAGTGAAGACTAGCGAGCGCATGTTGCCTGGACCGCCGGCGGCGGGGCGGCCTTCGCCGGGGCCGTGCGGGCCGGGTGTCGGTTCGTTGTCTTGATCGTTCGGCGTGAAATTCAACGGAGAACACCTCGCTTTGACACAAAACCGGCCGCCGACAACCGGCGGCACAGAACACTGACAGACTGTTCAACCCCTGGCTGGGGCGACCGTAGCGGCGGTTCAGACGGCATGCCGTCGCCTACCAGTTGGCCTCCATGTCCTCGACGATCCGTTCAGCCATCTTGCGAATGGCCATGGTCGTGGAGCTGCGCAGCGTCTGCCGCTCCGCCGGCGCGTAGTACCACGAGACCGTGGGCACTCCGGCACGGAGCACCTGGCCCGAGCGGAGGTCTTTCCACTCATATTGGACGTTCAGCGACGTCTGAATCTCGGTGGCCCGGTCGCGGTCGTCCTCGGTCATGACGCTTTCCTGGAGGTCCATGATGCGGCCGGTGAGGATCGTGTCGGCGTGCTCCTCGTTGACGATCTTGTACGGGGTGCGCAGCTCGATGAGCTTCTTGAGTTCCTCGGTCAGTTCCATCTCGATGCCGCGGCGGAACTCGTCACTCTGAAAGACCGGGACGGCGACGGTTCGGATGTCGGTCCGGTGCAAGGCATCGGTCGAGTAGCCGCAACCGGTCAGTGCGACGCACGCCACGGCGGCTGTCGTCAGCAGGATGAGTCTGTTCATGGGCATGTCCTCATTGTCCCACCGCCGGCGGCGGGGGGAGTTTCTGGAGCATTGCGCGGGCCTCGACGGACGCCGGCGTGCCGGGGAACTCCTCGACGACCTTGCGGGCGTAGAAGGCGGCAGCCTTGGGTCGGCCGGCCCGTTGGTAGTAAACGGCCATCTGGTACTTCTTGGTCGCTTCATGGCGGCGAATCGCCTCGAGAGCGCCGGCGACGTTTTCCTGGGCCGCCAGTTCGGGGTAGGTGTCCTGGTAGCTCTGGAGCATGCCGCCGGCCCGCCGAATCGGGGCGTCGTCGTACACGGGGCCGAGGCAGGATGCGATGGCGCTCTGGGCGGCCATCAGGCGGGCCTGCCTGGCGCGGCTGTGGTTGGGAAACTCGTCAATGAACCGGCGGAACTGTTCCTCGGCCTCTTCGGACTTGCCGATGCTCATCTTGAATTCGCCGATCCGGAACAGGGCGTCGGCCGCCAGCGGACCCGTCGGCCGGTGGGCGTACACCTTTTCGAGGATGGCGACGGCTTCGTCGTTGCCGCTGCCGAGCCCGAGGCCGAGCACCTTGCGGCGGGCCGGACCGAACAGAGCCTCGGCGCATTGGACCTCGCGCAGCAGGGCCTTGTCAACCAGACGGCTGCCGGCATAGTTGGCGATGAAGTGCTCGTAGGCCTCGAACGCCTTATAGTAGTCGCCACCGCAGAACACCGCCTCGGCCTTCAACCACGAGGCCGGCTCGCCGCAAGGCGACACGGCATGCTTCTTCAGGAACTTCGACGCCAGCTTCGCCGTGGCGGCGTAGTGCCCGCTGCGGAACTTCGCGATCATCGACCGGACGGCCGCGGGGCCGTCGCCGTCGGTCTGTCCGGCGGCGGCCAGAAGGCTTTCGGCCTCTTCGGCGGCGGCGGACGGTTCGATCTGGCGGTACTTCTCGCCGACGCTGGGCACCTTGTCGATGGCCAGGGCCGTCTGGGCGAGGGGTTGCACCTCGACGGGCGGCGGCAACGCAGGCCCGTGGTCCTCGGGCCGCACGTTGGTAATGGGCGTGACCAGCGGCAGCTCGGTCCCCAGGTCCGGGGCAGAGGGGTCGCTCGGCATGGGCGTACTGCCGGCGTCGGGGAGCACGGTGATCTGAGGCGTCGTCGAGGGCTTCGGGGCCGTCTGCGACCGGACGACGGGCTCCCAGCGGCCGTCGCGGAACACGAAATCCACCTCTTCGTCCGGCGCGGGGGCCGGCGTCGTCGTTTCGGCGGCGGTTGCCGGAGGCGGCGTAGTGGGCGCTTCGGCGGATGGCTCGGCGGCAGGCGTCGGGGCCGGCGTCTCAGCCGTTGCGGGCGTCTCGGGCATCACGGGCGTCTCGGGCGCCGGCGTTGCTTGGGGCATGGCCGGGGTCTCGGCCACCGGTGACGGCTGCGTTGCGGTTACGGCTGCCGGTTCGGCGGGAGCGGCTGGCGTCTGGTCGGCGGCGGTCGCATCGGGTGTCTCGGGCTCGATGGGCTGCATGGGCATCAGCGCCTGACCGTCGCGCGGCGTCTCGGCCGGCGTTGTCGCCGGGATTTCGGCGGGCACGGTGGGAGTCTGAGGCGTCGCTGCCGGCGCCGGCTCAACGGATGGCGCCGGTTCGACGGGTACGACCGCGGGCTTCTCGGAGGACGTATCACTCGGTGGCTCGGCCGGCGTCGGCTCGGGCTTGGGCGCAGGGGTCGGCTCGGCGACGGGTTGCGGCGGTTCGGCGTGCTGCGTGTCGGCCTGGGCGGGTTCCGCGGTCACATCCTCCTCGTCGGGGACGCGAACCCATTGGCCGTTGCGAAACACGAGCTTGGCCTCGGCGAGCGGCGCCAGGGCCAGAACGATTGCCAGCAGAGCGAAGAGGCGAAGCCAACGCATGGTGGATTCCCCGTTCGGTCGGTCTGTGGTGCCGCACAATCACAGGTACCTCATGGCGCGCACGGGCCGGCCGAGAACGTGCTGCCAGTACTCTGTCAGAAGTCTGCGGACGTCGCTGCGGGTCTGCGGCGACATCGCGACACGATCCGCCTGCCGGTCGTCGGCCGCGGCCAGAAACGCCAGGGCGTCCAGAGCCTTGCCGGAGACGGCAATCCCGCCGCCGTGGTTGCCGGCACATTGGCGACAGACCAGCCCGCCCGAGGCGGCGCTGAACAGACCGCTGCGGCCCTGGGGCCTTGGGCGGCGACAAGCCACGCAAGTCCGCACTTCGGGCATCAGCCCCAGGATTCGA
Source organism: uncultured Anaerolineaceae bacterium (assembly GCA_964500225.1). Taxonomy (GTDB): domain Bacteria; phylum Planctomycetota; class Phycisphaerae; order FEN-1346; family JAACEH01; genus JAAYDY01. The sequence goes on from CAZCOA010000016.1 coordinate 23,333, forward strand.
AGCATATGGGCCTCGAAACGGTACATCAGGATAGCCGAATCGTCTCCGCAACTCAAGCGCTGAAGCGTGTGGACGGCGATTTTGAACAATTCGGGGTGCGGGTCCAGGTCCAGAGTAGCCGCCAGGACCAGTTCGGCCAGGCATGAGGCGGCATAGAAGGCCGGCAGACTCTGCCGCAGGCCCGGCAAGGGGTCCGTGACGGACAGTTCCGTGAGCTGTCCGAGGCCGCCGCGATGGCCGACGGTGAAGACGGCTTGGGCGACCTCTAGGCGGTCGATCCGCCCGCCGAAAGGGTTCTTGGGACGTTTGGATCCTTTGGCGATAAGGCGGACCTTGCCGTTGCGAAAGGTCATCAGGGAGACAATCTGGCTGGTCTCGCTGTAGTCGGAGGCGGCCAGGGTCACGGCTTCGTCGGTCACCAGCGCCACGGGAACGGCCTCCTGTCAGGATTGGGGCGTCCGGTCGTACTGGTCGAGGCGGCTGATGCGCAGACGGGTGATCTTCCGCTCGTCGGACTCCAGTACGGTAATCACCAGGCGGCGGTACTCGATCTGTTCGCCTGCCTTGGGGATGCGGCCCACGGTGGACAGAACGAATCCGCCCACAGTGTCGTAATCCTCGTCCTCGGGCAGTTCGATGTCCAGCTCGTCGTTGACCTCGCTGATGCGGGCCCGGGCGTCCACCTCGGCCACGGTCTGGCTGACGCGGCGAATCTCCTCCGGTTCGGTCCGGTCGTACTCGTCCACGATGTCGCCGAGGATTTCCTCGATGATATCCTCGATGGTGATCAGTCCGGCGGTCCCGCCGTACTCGTCGAGGACGATGGCGATGTGGACGCAGGCGCTGCGGAACTGGTGCAGGAGCTCGCTGAGCTTCTTGGTCTCGGGGATAAACAGCGCCTCGCGCATCAGGTCGCCTGCGCAGCGGCGGTCGAAATCTTCGGCGGCGGTGGCGGCCAGAAGGTCCTTGGCGTACAGGACGCCGACGACGGCGTCGATGGTGCCGTCGTACACGGGCACACGGCTGTGGCCGTCGTTGGTGAAGCAGGCACGGGCCTCGGCCAGCGTGGCCGTGCGGGGCAGAGCGACGATTTCGGTGCGAGGCGTCATGATCGCCGCAACGTCGGTGTCCTTGAACTCGATGATGTTCTCGATCATCTCTTTCTCGTCTTCTTCGAGGGTGCCTTCGAGCTCGCCCTCGGTGACGATGCTTCGCAGTTCGTCCTCCAGGTCCTGATCCGGGTCGTCGTCGGCCGCGGCGCCGCTGAGCCGTCGCACCAGCACGTCCACCAGGGCCAGCACTTTCAGCAGCGGCGCGCTGACGGCCCGCAGACCGTACATGAGCGGCAGGGCATGCACGATGATCCACTCGCTGTTGTAGCGGGCACAGGCCAGAGGCACCGCCACCGACAGCACCACCAGCGCCAAGAAGACCATCAGGCCGCCGATGACCCAGTGGACGGCCGACTTTTCCGAAAGCAGGTACGCTACGACCACAGCGACGAACGATGCGTTGGCCAAGGTGCGCCAGAGGGAGACGGTCTGGACGAGGCTTTCCTGGTGTTCGAGGAACCGTTCCAGGCCATTCAGCCTCCCGGCGTCCGACAGTCGCTGCTCGAGGCGGCTTGTCGAGTACTCGCGCAGCGCGTGCGACAGGATCGAGAGCGTGACGCTCGCGGCCAACAGGGCCAGACCGTAATAGGGCATGTAATCCACAGCCGACTCCTATGATGCAGCGGGCGACCCCTTGCGATAGACGTCGGGGTAACCCAGGGCGGTCAACAACTCGTTTTCGCGGGCGTGCATGTGCGCGGCCTTGGCGGCCGTCCGATCGTCGTAGCCCGCCAAGTGCAACAATCCATGCACGGCATAGAGCAGCAGTTCGCCGACGGGATCTGTGCCGCGCTCGGCCGCCACTCGAACGGCTCGTTCGGCCGAGACGACGATCTCGCCGCTGAGGCGGTCGTCTCCGGCATCCGACAGGTCGAAGCTGATGACGTCGGTCGGTCCGTCGTGATTCAGATACTGCCGGTTGATGCGGCTGATTTCGGCGTCGTCCACGAGGGTCACCGACAGCTCGCCGGCCGCGACGCCTTCGCTCGCCAGGACGCTTCGCAGCACAGACGCCAGGCGGCGTTTCTGGCCTTTCAGGAAGGTCTGCCGGTCGTTGATCTCGATCGGTGGCATGGGCGTCAGGTGAGTTCCTCGCTGGCGGCGGTGCGGGGCGATGCCGCGGCGTCGCCGCTCTGGCTCTTCTGGGCGTTGGCGGCTGACTCCTGCTGTTGTTGTTCGTCGGGATAGGCCACGCGGCCGTGATGGATGCTGATCAGCGACTTGATCAGGCTCTGCTCGATGATGCGCACCTCGTTCAGCGACAGGCCGCTCTCGTCCAACTGCCCGTCCAGCAGCCGCTTCATCGTGATCTGGTGGACGCGGTCCTCGATCTTCGGCGGCGTGGGATCCTTGATGCTTCGTACGGCGCCTTCGCAACTGTCGGCCAGCATCAGGACGGCGGTTTCCTTGCTCTGCGGCTTCGGGCCGCTGTAGCGGAAATCCATCTCGTTGACCGGACCGTCGCTGGCCTTGATGGCTTCGTAGTAGAAGTACTCGATGACGGTCGTTCCATGGTGCTCGGCGATAAAGGCGTTGATGGCCGGCGGCAGACCATACTGTTCGGCCATGTCCAGGCCGTCCTTGATGTGGCTGGTGATGATCAGTTTGCTCATCTGCGGCGTCAGGTTGCCGTGGTCCGGGGCGTCGCCCAACTGGGTGCGGTTCTCGGTGAAGTAGTGCGGCTTGTTGACTTTGCCGATGTCGTGGAAATAGGCGCCGACGCGAGCCAAGAGGCCGTTGGCTCCGATAGCCTCGGCCGCAGGTTCCACAATACTGCCCAGCAGCAGGCTGTGCGAGTAGGTGCCGGGGGCCTCGATCGCCAGTTTCTTCAGGGCCGGCTGGTTGGCATCGCAGAACTCCAGCAGCGAAATATGCGTCACGACGCCGAAGATCCGCTCGACGAACGGCAGGATGCCCAGCACAAAGATGCCGGCCAGCAGCCCGTAGGCCATGGCCAGCAACCCATAGTTGAGCGTCGTTCCGAGATTGTCCCATGAGACATTGCGGTCCCACAGGGCGGCTGCCCAGGCGGTGACCATCATTGTCGCCCCGGTCGTCAGGCCCACGTACGTCAGCTTCAGCCGCGACCGCACCGCCTTGAGCTGGAGCACCGCGATGCTCGACCCCGTGACCATCAGCAGCAGGGTGTTGGCGTCCAGCCGCGTGACCAGCGCCGCCAGGGCGGCCGTCCACCAGGCCAGCACCAGGGCGAACCGGCGGCTGTAGGCGATGGTCAGGATCATGGCCACGGTGACCAGTTGGAACAGGGCCAGCGGCGGCCAGTAGCGAACGAACTTGGCGATGACCAGCACGCTCAGGACCAGAATCACGATGATGAGCCCGCGGGCCGGGCGGACCACCACATTGGTCTGGTAGATCGCCGTGAAGGCCGTCAGCAGCGCGATCAGCAGGGCAGCGAGCATCACCGACCCGACGACGGCCCCGCCCCGCCGCACCGGGTGCATCTGCTTCAGATACTCCTGGTGCTCGCGGTCGAGCACCTTCAGCTCTTCGTCCCCGATCACGGAGTCGCGGGGGACGAGGATATCCTTGCGGCGGAACTCGCGCATGACGGGCTGGACGGCAGCCACGGCCTCTTCGCGCTGGGCCTTGGTGCGGGCGTCGTCATAAATCAGCGTCGGGGCCAGTGCCGCCACAAAACGGTCGCGTATCTTTTCGCGCAGGGCGATGCTCAGATTGGCCGGGGCGAACGCCTCGAGGACTTTCGCTTCCACCAGGTCGCGCGTGGAGCCCGTCAGGACGTTCAGCGGCGGATCCTTGGCCTTGTCGAGCTTCGACAGCTCCCCGTTGTCGTAGATGAAGATATGCGACAGCTCCGTGTGGCCGCGCTCGTAGAAGTGGTCCGGGTCCGACAAGATCGGCAGCTTCTGAACGTAGGCCGCCACGGCGTCGCAGTATGTGACGAGCTGCTCCCGGGTCTTGTCGTCCTTGGTCAGTTCGATCAATTGGCCGAAGATGTCGTCAAGGCCCCAGGTCTTCTTGAGTCTCTCGGCCCGCTTTCTGCGCTCGTCTTTGTCGGTGGCCGGCGGGGCGGCCGGTGTTTCTGTGGGGGCATTGGCCGCAGAGGGCGCAGCGGTCGTCGCAGCCTCGGTCCCGGGCACATCGGTCGGCATCGGGGCGACGCCCGACGGCCGGCCTTCAGTCGCGGCCGGTTTCGGCTGGCGAGCCAGTTCGCTGGCATATCCCAGCAGGTCGATGAACTCCTCACGGACTTTGTTCAGGGCCGTAGCGTCGCGCGAGTAAACGCGCGGCGTTGTGTTGCGGGCTTTTTCGCGCTCGGCGTTGGTGGCCGCCTCGTCCACGAAACGGAAATCCACGCGAGATACGATCGAGATGTCTGTTGTTTCGCCCTTACGGTACTGGAGCGGCTCGTACGGCGTGAGCATCAGGATGACGGTGCCGGCATACATCAGCAGGAGGACGCCCAGGCGGACGAAGTTGCGCGGTTGGCGAAGCCGGCCCACCAAGCCGCGCAGGCCCTCGCCCTTGAGTTTTCTCGGGTCGACGCGACGCCTCTGGCGTTCGAACAGGGCCATGGCCGCTTCAGCTCTCCTCGTCCTGGGCCGGTTTCGGCAGGTCGTCGGGCACGTCCGGCGACGGGACGCCCTTGTGCCGCTCGTACGCCTCCACGATCTCCTGGACCAGCCGGTGGCGGACAATGTCCGCCCGACCGAGTTCCACGCGGGCGATGCCCGACACGGCTCCCAGCTTCCGGACCGCGTCGATCAGTCCGCTGCGCGCCGGGGCCGTCAGATCCGTCTGCGTCACGTCGCCCGTGACGACCATCTTACTGCGCATCCCCATGCGAGTGAGGAACATTTTCATCTGGCTGACAGTGGTGTTCTGGGCCTCGTCGAGGATGATGAACGAGTCGTTCAGAGTCCGCCCTCGCATGAACGCCAGCGGAATGATCTCGATCATGTCGTTTTCCATGTAGAGCTTGACCTGCTCGAAGTCCATCATGTCGTGCAGGGCGTCCAGCAGGGGCCGCAGGTACGGATTCACCTTGGCGAGCATGTCGCCGGGCAGGAACCCGAGCCGTTCGCCGGCCTCGACGGCCGGGCGGGTGAGCACGAGTTTCTTGACGTCGCGCCGCTTGAGCGACTCGACGGCCAGGGCCACGGCCAGGTAGGTCTTGCCCGTGCCGGCGGGGCCGGTGCAGAAGGTCAGGTCGTGCCGCCGCATGGCCTCGACGTAGGCGGCCTGACCGCCGGTTTTCGGGCGGATGCGCTGTCCGCGGGCCAGGACGGAAATCTCCGTCCCGTTGGGGCCGGCGCCGTTGTGGCGGACCGAGTCGATCAAATCCGCTACGTCGCGCGACAGGATCGTGCGGCCACGCTGCATGCGGCCGATGAGTTCCTCGACGACCGTGGCGGCCATCGCCACGGCACCGCTTTCGCCGCTTAAAGTCAGTGTGTCGCCCCGGGCCGACACCTCCACGGACAGACCGTCGCGGATCATTCGCAGGTGCCGGTCCTGGCTGCCAAACAGAATGAGCCGGTCGGGACTGTCGGGAATAGGTATTTGCTTCTGCATCGACATTCTATTGTGTCGTCATTGCCCGCAGACGAAAAGCACCAGTATTCCGTAGGCCGCCGGCGCCGCCAGCAGAATGCTGTCCAGCACATCCAGCACGCCACCGAAGCCCGGGATGCCGTTGCCGGAGTCTTTGATCCCGGCAGCCCGTTTCATGAGGCTCTCGGCCAGGTCGCCCAGGACCGCCATGGGCGTCACCGCCAGAGCGAAGACCACGAGCTGCCACCACGCCAGCCCAAGCAGCCAGCGGCCGGCGGCCAGACTGACGGCCATCGCCAGCAGGAAACCGCCGATCAGCCCCTCGACGGTCTTCTTCGGGCTGAGCCGCGGTACCAGCTTGCGCCGCCCGAAGGCCCGGCCGAAGAGGTAGCCGCCGATGTCGCTGGCCTTGATGACGGCCACGGCAACCAGCAGGGCGTGGATGCCGTTGAGGGATTCCATAAACCTCAGAGCCGTCAGGGACAGGCCCAGCAGGCCGATATAGGCGAAGGCCAAAAGGTCGCCTCCCAGACGGCCCAGGGCCGTGCTGTCGGCGCCGTGCTGCCAACCGCGAACCGTCTCGGTCACCAGGGCCGCCATGACCAGGCCGACCGTGGCCACCAGCGGCGGCGTCAAAGCCGTCCCGCCGAGGTGCCGGACGAGGGCCTCGCCGCCGCGAAGCTGCGCCGCCAACACCGACCCGTGCAGGGCCAGCGAGGCCGCCACGACCAGCGATTCGTGAATGCGGCATCCGGCCTGCCGCAGCAGGAGGGCTAGCTCGTGAACTGCCAGCACCGTTGCCAGGGCGATGACGCCGAAGTACGCCGGCGCCCAGCCGATATCGTAGCGCCGTTGCAGGTGAACATCGAGCAGGAGCAGGCCGCAGACGCCGGCGGCCATCAGGATGCCGAAGATGACTCGAATTCTGAGCATGTCAGTCGATAGGCGTCCTGTGCATGGTGTTTCCGGGGTCAAGGCGCATCGTCCGGCGACAGGCCTCCGAATCGCCTCTGGCGGCGGGCGTAGTCGGCCATGGCCCGGTAAAGGTCTTCTTTTTGGAAATCGGGCCAGAGCACGTCGGTGAAGTACAGCTCCGTATAGGAAATCTGCCAGAGCAGGAAATTGCTGACCCGCATCTCTCCGCCGGTGCGGATGAGCAGATCGGGGTCGCTCTGTCCGGCCGTGTAGAGGCGCGAGGCAAACGTCGCCTCGTCGATGGTCTCGGGATCGAGCTTGCCGGCGGCCGCGTCAAGGGCCAGGCTCCGTGCGGCATCGACGATCTCCTGTCGCCCCCCGTAGTTCACCGCCAGGCAGAGCACCGGCCCGGTGTTCCCGGCGCCGAGCCGCTCGTTGTTTTCGATTTCCTTCAGAACCGCCGCCGGCAGCTTGTCACGGCGGCCGATGTTGATGAACCGAACGTTTTTTTCTTTGATGCGGCGGCGCTCGGCAATGAGGTTCCGCCGGTAGAGCTTCATCAGCGACTCGATTTCCTCCCGGGGCCGCGACCAGTTCTCATGGCTGAAGGCGTAGAGGGTCACCTGCTTCAGGCCCAGGTCTTCGACCGCTTCGAGCACGCGCTGGACGCTGTCGCGACCGGCACGATGCCCCTCCATGCGCGGCAGCCCGCGCCGGCGAGCCCAACGGCCGTTGCCGTCCATGATGATGGCAATGTGCTGCGGCCACCGCTCGCGCGGCACGTCGGCCAGAAGCGCTGGTACGGGCGTCGTGGCCATCTAGATCAGCTCTTCCCGGAAAAGGGTTTGGGTCCGCTCGGGGCCTACGCTGACAATGACGATGGGCGTCTCCAGCAGGGCCTCCAGACGCTTCACATAGCTGCGGGCGTTGGCCGGCAGGTCGTCGAATCGGCGCACGCCGTCGATCTCTTCCGACCAGCCGGGGTGATCCTCGTACACCGGTTCCACATCCTTCATCACCTCGGCGTCGGTCGGGAAACTTTTCAGAAGCTGTCCCTTGTAGCGGTAACCGGTGCAGATCTTCAGCGTCTGGAATCCGCTGAGCACGTCCAGAAGCATCAGCGCCACCTTGTCAACGCCGCCGAGCTTGATGCTGTAGCGCGTGGCGAAGGCGTCGAACCAGCCGCAACGTCGCGGCCGCCCGGTCGTGGTGCCGTACTCGTGTCCGCGCTCGCGGATGCGGTTGCCGATGTCGTTGTCCTGCTCGCTCGGGAACGGGCCTGTGCCGACGCGTGTCGTGTAGGCTTTGGCCACGCCCACGATGGTGTCGATGACCTTGGCCGGCACGCCGGCTCCGGCCGACACGCCGCACGCCGAGGCGTTGCTGCTGGTGACGTACGGGAACGTGCCGTGGTCGATGTCCAGCAGCGTGCCCTGGGCGCCCTCGAACAACAACCGGCGCCCCTCGGCAATGGCCTCCTGGAGCAGCGCCGTGGTGTCGCAAACGAACGGGCGCAGAATCTCGGCGTACCGTTTGGCCTTGGCGACCATCTGCTCCACGGGAACGCCCGCCGAGCCGTACATGGCCATCAACAGACGGTTCTTATAGTCCACAATGCGACGGACCTGCTGCTCGATGGCGTCGGTGTGGAACAGGTCGCCGACGCGAATGGCCTGGGTGCGGCCCGCCTTGTCGCAGTAGCACGGACCGATGCCGCGGGCCGTCGTGCCGATCTTGTCCTTGCCGCTGTCGGTCTCGCGGAGCTGGTCTTCGAGCTTGTGGTAGGGGAAAACCACGTGGGCGGTCTGGCTCACCCGCAGACGCCCCTCGAACCGGACGCCGCCGTCGCGAAGATTCTGGAGTTCCTGCTCGAACACCTCCGGGTCCAGCACCACGCCGCCGGCGATGACGCACAGAACGTCCTCGTGGACGATACCGCTGGGAATCAGATGCAGCTTGAAGGTCCGATCGCCGACGACGACGGTGTGTCCGGCGTTGGAGCCCCCGAGAAACCGGACAACGACGTCCGATTGCTCGCTGAGCAGGTCGGTGATCTTGCCTTTGGCCTCGTCGCCCCATTGCAGGCCGACGACGCAGGTGTTGCCTCGCAGCTTCATCCGGTGCCCTCTCCGACAGCAAAACAGAAGTTACAGCGCAGGGTCCGAGCCACCGCAGGCCCGCCCAAAGGGCCCATTGTAGCCGACGGCGGCCCAAAAGCAAGCCCGGCTCTCAGGCCCGATGCCTGAGTGACCCCGGGGGCGGTTCTGCGGCCGGAAGGAAGATCGACGACACACAGACGCCTTGACCCATGACGGAGGGCGTGTTATATGCGGTTTTGATGCCGATCGAGCGGCAGAAAAGAACCAAGCGGCCAGGCAACGGAGGAGCGGCGATGAGTAAAAAGGTGATCGATCTGCTGAATCGGGCGCGTGGGCAGGAACTGATGGCCATTATCCAGTATATGGCCCAACACTACCAACTGGAGGATCAGGACTTCGGGAAACTGGGCTCCAAGATCAAGGCGGTGGCCATCGAGGAGATGAAGCACGCTGAGATGCTGGCCGAGCGGATTCGCTTCCTGGGCGGCACGCCGACCACCAAGCCCGACGGCGAAGTCGCCAAGGACCAGGACATTCCGGCCATGTACAAGACCGATGTGGACCTGGAGAAGGAAGCCGTCCGGATGTACAACGAGGCGGCCGTTGTCTGCGGCGAAGAGGGCGACCACGTGTCGAAGAAGCTCTTCGAGCAACTTCTGGCCGACGAGGAGAAGCACCTGGACTACTTCGACAACGTTCAGGGCCACATCAAGATGATGGGCAACGCTTTCCTGGCCAACCAGACCGGCGACTGACCGGCCCGGCACCGCCTTTCCATGCCACGAACGTCAAGGGCCGTCGCGAGCGATCGCGACGGCCCTGTCATGTTCGGGGGGGGGGCGTCAGTTCGCCGGCCGCAATTGATCGAACCAGAAGGCCTCGTCGTCGCGGTGGAACACCATGAACCGTCCGCGGTCGTGGCGGTTCTTGGCGCGGTGGTACCGCAGGTAAATGTGCTTGTCGTCCAAGCCGACCATTTCGATCTTGCCCGAGGCGTGGGACATGACCAGCCGGGCGCGCTTGGCCAGTCCCGAGCAGTGGCGCTTGGCTATCTCCATGAGTCTGTAGGACCGGACCAGGGGCGTTTCATACGGCCGATTGCCGGCGGTCGGGCGTCCCTGGAACACGTAGTAGGGCGGGCAGCCGATATAGGACAGCTCGCGGAATAGTTTGGCCAGGACGGGCCCGCTGTCGTTCACCCCACGCACGATGGGGCACTGGTTGGCGCAGATGACGCCGGCCCGGATCAGGCGGTCGAGGGCCTCGGTGGCCGGTTCGGTCAGCTCGCGCGGATGGTCGAAGTGGGTCATCAGGTAGATACGGTTCTCCGGCGTGCTGAAGCGGCCGAGCACCTCGACCAGCTCGTCGTCGTCGAGGATGCGCCACGGGTTGAAAGCAGGCATCTTCGAGCCGATCCGGATGATCCGCACGTGCGGGATGGCGCGCAGCCGTTCCAGGATCGTCGCCAGCCGGTTCGTGCTGAGCATCAGCGGGTCGCCGCCCGTGAGCAGGACGTTGGTGACCTTAGGGGTGCGGGCGATGTAATCGAGTCCGGTGTCGAGGTTGCGGGCCGTCTCGCGGTTGTCGCGCATGAACAAGCGTTTGCGGAAGCAGTAGCGACAGAACCCTCCACATGTTGAGGTACATAGCAGCAGGACGGTGCGCGGGTACTTGTGCTGCACGCCGGGGGCCACGGTGTTAGCGGCCTCGTCGCTGGCGTCCAGATTGCCCCAGTCGGCCAACTCGTCCTCGTGCGGCACAATGAGGTGGCGGATCGGGTCGTCCGGGTCGCTCCAATCGATCAGTCCCAGATAATAGGAGTTGGCCCTGAAGGCGTACTTCTCGGCAACGCGGGCAGCCGCCTCACGCTGTGTCGGCGACAGGCCGACAAGTTGCCGCGGATCGGTCAGATAGGGGTAGCGGTACTGGGGCTGATGGCGGTCTTGCAGGGTGGTCATATCGGCTCCTCCTTCCGGCAGGGGTCGCTGTCAGCGAGCCTCAGTGGTGGTCAGCGCGAAAACCGGACACGTGCAGCTTGTGCGATGGATACGGTGTGATTGCAGCAGGAGGCGGCACCCAACACGCCTCCTTGAGACCATTATTAGAATATGGGCAAAAGCGTTCTGAATCAACCGGAAAATGGCAGAAACAATGTCATTTGTGCCACAAAAATTCCGGAATTGCCATTTTTTGGGTCTTATCGAGTCGCTTCGCGATTGCGCGAGCCCGGACGATAGGGCTGCTCGGCATCGCCCCGGTCTCGATGGGCCCTGTCCGTGCGTCGCGTAGGGTACAATGGTCTGGCCGCAGGGCAGTGGCGGCAGACAAGGAGGCGACCGATGCCCGACCGGCGACAGCACAGGGGGCCGCACCCGGAGGACGAGCGGCTGTTTGCGGCCGATGTGACGCCGATCCTGCGCCGTGCCTGTGGCGACTTGACCATGCTTCTGGGCAAGGGATACGCCGAGAAGTCCTCGTTGACGCTGGTGGGCGACCGCTTTGCCCTGTCGGCCAGACAGCGCGTGGCCCTGATGCGGGCGGCGTGTGGCGATGAGATACGCGACGCGCGTCGCGCCCGGATGGTCCCCACGCAAAGCCTTCGCGGCGGGCGGCTGCTTCTGGACGGTTACAACGTGTTGACGACGGTCGAGGCGGCACTGGGCGGCGGGGTGATCCTGGCGTGCCGCGACGGCTGCTTCCGCGACATGGCCAGCCTTCACGGCACCTACCGGAAAGTATCCGAAACGATCCCGGCCCTTGAGCTGTTGGGAGCGGCTCTTGCGGCCATCGGGCCCGCCGAGTGCCTTTGGTACCTCGACAGTCCGGTGTCGAACTCCGGACGCCTGAAGGTTCTGATGGACGAGGTGGCGGCCTCCCACGGCTGGCCGTGGCGCGTCGAGACCGTCACGGACCCCGACCGTCGCCTGAGCCGGTCCGAGGCATGCGTGGCCACGTCCGATAGCGCGATTCTCGACCGGTGCCGACGCTGGCTGAACCTGGCCCGCGTCGTTATCGAGCAGTCGGTCCCGACGGCGTGGGTCCTCGATATGGAGTCGTCCGACGCCTGAGTCGCTCTACGGGGGAGGATCTGGTCCAGGGAGAAACAGTTGCGGTTTTCCTTGATTGCGGGGCTGCCGCGGGGCATAATAGCCCCATAAGGACAGTCCATGTCGGCTGACACGGCGCGCCCGTAGCTCAGTAGGATAGAGCGGCGGTTTCCTAAACCGCAGGTCACAGGTTCGAATCCTGTCGGGCGTACCATTTTTTACTCGGCGGTGAGGCGATGATTGATTTCCACACGCACACGTTTCTGAGCGACGGGGAACTGGGGCCGGCGGAACTGGTGCGTCGGGTGGAAATTCGTGGTTTCCGGGCCGTGGGTTTCGCGGATCACGTCGATAACGGCACTCTGGAGCACACGTTGCCGCAACTGGTTCGTGCGGCACGGGAGTTGAGCGAGGCCATGACGATGAAGGTGCTGGCGGGGTGTGAGTTGACGCACTGCCGGCCGCAGCACATCGCTCGTCTGGCGGCCCGTGCTCGCGAGCTGGGGGCCGAGGTGGTCATCTGCCACGGCGAATCGCCCGTGGAGCCGGTGTTGCCGGGGACGAACCGCGCGGCGATCGAGGCCGGAGTGGACATTCTGGCGCATCCCGGGATGATTACCGAGGCGGACGCGGCGGAGGCGGCCCGGCGGGGCGTGCTGCTGGAAATCAGCGGCCGCCGGGGGCACAGCCTGACCAACGCCCACGTGGCGACCACGGCCTTGCGGGTGGGGGCGAAGCTGGTGTTTGGTTCGGACGCCCATGCGGTGAGCGATTTCTACGACCGCGCCGGGGCCGAGCAAGTGCTGCTGGGGGCGGGCCTGTCGGCTGCCCAGGTGGCGGCGGCTTTCGCCAACGCCGAGCAGCTTTCCGGCCTGGCAGTGTGACGCGAGTCACTACGATTTTTGCAGGCATGCCGTTATCCTGATCCGCACTGTGTGACGCGACCGCTTGCTCGACCTCGATGCCGGGGCGTCGCTGTTTTTTGCTTTGTTATTGGCGGAGGGATGCGGTAGCATTTTGGTTTCATGGGGCGTGCCGCGCCGTACAGGGGCGGCGCGATGCTTAGCCACTAGGACCGCATCTGACATGGAGTGCCGCAGGTGAAATCCGAAGAACGACATGATCTGGCGACGAACGAACTGGCAAAGGCGGTCGGCGGTGTGGTGGCGCAGACGCGCAACTATACGACGCACCTCCTGGTGGGGCTGATCGTAGTGGTGGCCCTGTGCTGGGGCGGGTATGAGTGGTACAAGAAGTCGCAGCAGGCGAATCTGGAACAGGGGATGGCGTTGATGACGGCCCTGACGGCCGGCGGGGGAAACCGCGAGTCGCCGCTGTCGGCAGCCGAACTGCTGGATATTCAGATCAAGGAGCTGGAGAAGTACATTGCCTCGTATCCCGACGCGAAGACGGTAAACCTGGCGAAGTTCAGCCGTGCGGGCCTGCTGTACGATCGAGGGCTGGTCGCGCGGGCGGACCGGGCCGAGGTGGCCGAGGCCGAGAAGTTCTTTTCCGAGGCGGCCAAGGCGTTCGACGAGCTCAAGGGCGTTGAAGGCGACATCGGCGAACTGGCCGAGTTGGGCAGCGCGTGTGCGGCGAAGGCCCTGGGCCGCCGGGACGAGGCTGTGAGTCGGCTGACGGCGTTGGCGGCCGTGACCAACTCGGCGGCGGCGAAGCTGGCCCAGGAGCGGTTGAGCGTGCTCGGCGATCACGTGCCGCTGGTGATCGCGCCGGACAAAGAGCCGCAGAAGAAGACGGAGGACGGTGCGGCGGCGAATGAGTCGCCGAAGGCCGAGAAGGCCGCGGAGGAGGAGACGGCGAAGGCAGCTCCGGCGGAGGAGGGGGCGGCGACGACTCCAGCGGCCCAGCAGACGCCGGTCGAGACACCGCAGCCCTAGGGTCAATGCGCGGCAGGCACCGCAGTGGTGTGCCTGCCTTGGAACAGAGCTGTTTCTGGGATAGGGAGAGAAGCGATGGCGGATCTGGCAGGCATCAGCGCGGCTCTTCAGAAGGGCGACCGCAATACGGTGCAGAAGCTGGTTCAAGCTGCAGTGGATGAGGGGGTGGCTCCGCAGACGATCCTCGAAGAGGGCCTCATTGCCGGCATGAGCATCATTGGCGGCAAGTTCAAACGGAACGAGGTGTACGTTCCGGAGGTGCTGATCGCGGCCCGCGCGATGCACGGCGGCATGAGCATCCTGGAGCCGGTGCTGGCGAAGGCGGGCGTTCAGCCGGCCGGCCACGTGGTCCTGGGCACGGTCAAGGGCGACCTGCACGACATCGGCAAGAACCTGGTGGGCATGATGCTCAAGGGCGGCGGTTTCGCGGTCGAGGACATCGGCACCGATGCCGACGCGCAGAAGTTTGTCGCCGCGGCCAAGGCCAAGGGCAAGTGCGTCGTGGCCATGTCGGCGCTGCTGACGACGACCATGCCGCAGATGGCCGAAGTGATCAAGGCCCTGAAGGCGGCCGGCCTGAACGTCAAGACGATGATCGGCGGCGCGCCGGTGACGCAAAGCTATGCCGACGAGATCGGCGCCGACGGGTATGCCCCGGATGCGGCTTCGGCCGTGGACGTGGCCAAGAGCCTGATTGGCTGAGCCGTGGCGGTCCAATGCTTAGACGACTTCGGGGACAGTCGGCCCATGTACCGGCTGTCCCCGCCGTCTTGTTCCGAGGACGATCCGAGAACCATGGACGATCATCTCGACGAGAATCCGCCTCCGATCAACGGCGCCGACGAAGCCGAGGTGCTGGAAGACGATTTCGGCGACGAGGAAACGGGTGCCACCGAAGTAATCGAACTGCGCATCCGGCCGGTGCATGGCGGGCGGCGGCTCGATAGTTTTCTGGCGCGGCGGTTCAGCGATCGGTCGCGGGCGTTCTTTCAGAAGCTGATTCGCCAGGGGCAGGTGTCCGTCAACGGACGCAAGGTCAAACCGTCGTGCGAGATCACCGGAGGCGACGTGGTGCACGTCGAACTGCCGCCGCCGGAGAAACGCGAGGTGGTGCCGGAGAACATTCCCCTCGACATTCTGTACGAGGACGACTTCTTCGTGGTCATCAACAAACCGCACAATATGATCGTGCATCCGGCTCGGGGCAACTGGGGCGGGACGCTGGTCAACGCGCTGGCGTATCATTTCGAGCACCTCAGCGGGCTGAACGGTCCGGAGCGGCCGGGCATTGTGCATCGACTGGACCGCGACACGACGGGGGTGATCGTGGTGGCGAAGAACGACCTGGCCCACTCGCAGATTGCGCGCCAGTGGGAAAATCGTCGCGTGCGGAAGGAGTATCTGGCCTTGGCTGAAGGGCGGCCGCAGTGCGATGCCGATGTGATCGACCGGCCGATCGGGCGGCACCCGAAGGTCCGCGAGAAGATGGCCGTGGACGGACTCAACGCCCGCGACGCGGTGACGCATTACGAGGTGCGGCGGCGGTACGGGCCGTTTACGGCCATTGTGGCGCGGCCCCGGACGGGGCGCACCCACCAGATTCGTGTGCACCTGGCGAGTATCGGCTGCCGCATCCTGGCGGATTCGATGTACTCGCCGCGAGCGGTGTTCACGCTGGGCGACATCACGGGGCGGCAGGAGGATCGGGCCCAGGTGCTGCTGGAGCGGCAGGCGCTGCACGCCCGGTGGCTGTCGTTCTGGCACCCGATCACGGGCAAACTGATGGAGTTCGAGGCCCCGGTGCCCGAGGACATGGCCCGGACGATGGCGGCGCTGGAGGCGCACTATCCCGGCGAATGAGCGGGGCGGCGCAACAGAGCGACGAAGGGGCCTGCGGCGGCGATTTTCGCAGGCAATTGGGCTTGGCATTTCACGCCGGCTCGGTATAATACGGGCGTTTTGGGCGTTTAGCTCAGCTGGCTAGAGCGCATGGATCACACCCATGAGGTCGGGGGTTCGAGTCCCTCAACGCCCACCATCGAATCTCAACGAGCGAGGAACGTCAGTCGCCGCGGCGTTCCTCGCGTTTTTTTAGGGGGGCTGTCGCGTCAGCTTTCCGGGCTTCCGATTTCGAGGGTCCACTTGAATTCCGAAGGAGCGTTGCCGGACGACCGCGAAGCGTCGATGCTGCGGACGGTGAGGTATTTGTGCTGCTGTCGGATGGCGCCCAGGAGCTGGCCCATCGTGTCGATGGTGAGCTTGGGGAAGATGACCGAGTGCCGCGTCTGGCCGCGGACGGAACCCTGTTTGGTGATTTCGGGATTGTCGATGCCGAGTTGCTTGGCCAGCTCGGACATGACGGTGGGCAGATCGACGGACTTGGGCTGATTCTGAACGAGCCTTTTGGCGGCCTCGCGCGTGTCAACGAACTGCTGTCGGACGGCTTGGCTGCTATTCCATTGTTCGAGGGCGGCCTCGCAGGCGGCCTTGGCGTCGCTTTGCCGCAACGCCATGACCACCAGGAACACCAGGGCGCAAACGGTGAAGGCCAGGGCGACAAGGAATGGTTTGCTCACGGCGGGGTTCTCCTGCGTTCTCTATTTCTTCTCGGTCGGCGTGATCAGGAAATCAAACTCGGCCCGGTTGTTGTCGCGCGGATCGGTCTGCACTTTTCGCGTTTCACAGTCGAACAGCGGTGACTCGTCCAGCAGGGCCCGTAATTGCGTGGCGGCCTCGTAGGTATTGGCCTTGCCGCGCAGGCTGATGGCCGAGGGGTTGACCGTCACACGCTGGTACTCCACGTCGATTCCTTCGGGCACCTTGGTGGCCTGCTGGGCGAACTGGGCCAGCAGGTCGGTTACGTCCACGTTGGCCTGGGCTTGTTCGATCTGTGTCTGGAGCTTGCTGATCTGCTGTTTCAACTGAGGAGCGAAGTAGGCCATGTCGTCGGGGCGGCGGCCTTCGACGCGGTAGGTCGTCCAGAACGTGTCGGCTGCCTGGTGAATCTCGTCCAGGCGGCGATGGTAGTCGGACGCACGGATCAGGCAGAACACGCCGCCAACCAGGAAGCAGATGCCCAGCAGGGCCACCGCCCAGACCGACAGTAGGGAAATGGCCTGAGCGGTTTCTCGCGGCTCAAACGCTTCGATCCGGAACGTCAGCGGCCGCGGTCCGCCACGGGCCATGAGCAGAGCCACACCGGCCGCCAGCGGCCAGTAGAGCATGCGTCCGGCGCCCTCGACGGCGGGCGGGGCGATGCGGCGGTGGGGGCAGCCGATGTCCTGGGCGGCTGCGGCGGCCAGTGTGTCGGCGGCTTCACCGCCGAAGCTGACGATGGCCTCCGGCGGCGGGAACCCAGGAACGGCAAGGACCATGCGGCGGAATTCCTGAAGCGGCCGGCCGGCAGCCTCGGTGGCCCAGGCGAAACTGACCATGCGGCGGCGGGCCCACAGGACGCCCTTATAGATCATCGCCATGTCCACGACCTTGTCGTCGCCGGTGATGGTGACGACGGGCTTCTCGGCTAGGTCGGCTGCCAAGGTTTGAAGCAGGCCGACGTGTCCGACGATATCCGGAGGCATGTACTCCGGCGAGAAACCTCGCTGCTCCCACGGATCGAGCAGTGCGTGCATCCGTTGTTTGCTGATGGCCCAGGCCAACACGTGGCTGGCATCGGCTCGCTGCTCAATAACCTGGCTGGACGCCAGGAGGTCCGCCGCCGCGACGTCCAGGTCGTCTTCCAGTTCGAACTTCAGCGTACTGCGAATCTGGGACACATTCGTAAACGGCATCCAAAGATCGCGAAGGCTGTAGTCCTGCCAGTTGACCAGGAGGGCCAGGCCGACGTTTTCGACGCCTCGCTGTCGCACCAGGGTCATGGCCTCTTCGAGGCCGTCGGTTCCCTGCAACGGCTGCGAGACCAGTTCGACGAGGCGCACCGTGTCGCCGGCCGGCTGGGCGCGGGCCAGTTGGACGCGGTCGGGAAGGATTTGAACGGCTACCATCTCGGGCACGTGATTCTCCTACAGTTCGTTGCGTCGCCAGAGGGTGTACAGGGCGCCGCCCTGGCGTCGTTCGACGATGATCGTGCTTCGGACCGTGCGGATCGGGCCGGAGTCGTCCACCGATCCGGAATCGTTCAGGCGGTGTTCGGCCGCCGTGGCGATGATGCGAAACCGGGTGCTGTTGAGGCGGACTTCCGCCTGCAACTGCCGGGCCTCTTCGCGGGTGAGGCTCTCGATGTTGCCCAATTGCGAAACGTTCATGAACGGTTCCTCGTTGCGCAGCACGAGGATTTCGTCCACCGTATCCGGGCGGCCGCGCAGGGTCTCCACGTCGTGCAGGAGAACCTCACGGCCCGCCGTGTTGATGTTCGGCAGGTTGCTGCGCCACATGGTGACCTGGTCGATGAACCGGACGATGACCTTCGGGCCGGTGGGGTCGAGGGGGTTGTCGCGTTCGATGTACGCCCGCTCGATGGCATAGCGGTCCTCGTCGCTGAGGCCGGGGACATGGGTGAAATCGTCGAGCCACAGCGGCACGAGTTCCTGATTCTGCTGCGTTTGCCGGGACTGTTGCGGGTTGCCGGCATTCTGCTGGGCCTGCTGCTCGGCTTTCTGCTCTTCCTCGGTCAGATCGAGGAAGACGGCGTCTTCGGTGCGGCGCACGGCGGCTTCTTCGGCGATGGCCCGGGCAAGGCGGTCGGCGACGCCGCCGTCGAGGCCGCAGGCCTGGGCGAACTCGATGAACCGCTGGATGCTCTTTTCCAGCAGGGCGGAATCCTCCTGAAGCAGCGGCTGGAGGCTGTAGAAACGCGAGCAGTCCTCGATGTGGACTGTCAGGCGGATGATATGCTTGTTGTCCAGGGGGATGTCGAAGTACTTGTCGGCCGCCCACTCGTCCTGCAATGTGTCTTGGGCGGTGGCGGCCATGGGTTCTTCGAGCATTCGCATGGCCAGTCCCGGGGCGGCGTCCAGCGCACGCTTCAACTGACGGACGCGGATGTAGTCGCGGATCTGCTTGTATTCCAGCGTGGTGTTGAGCTGGAGTTGCGACACGATCAGGGTGATGGCCATGATTGTGACGACGGTGATCAGCAGGGCGACCCCGCGGCGTCTGGACGACGAAGATGGGCGCGATCCCGGCTTCATGCTACTTTTCCGTCTCCACGTTCAGGCTTTCGTTCAGGGCGGGCTGGAGCATCTCGCCGTTGACGTCCGGCGTGGGCAGCCGCACCGTCCGGCGGAACACCAGGGCCTTCTGGGGATCCGTCTGCGGATCGGCGGAGATGCGGAAACGAATGGCCACGGGCATTTTATCCACGCCGAAGCCGCCTTCCCACTGGTCCTGGTATTCGGCCTGGCGACCGTTGGCGGGTTCGTCCTCCCCGGGTTGGGGGAGGAAGTCCATGTCGAACTCCGTCAGCCCGTCGGCCAGCAGGACGAGCCCCTGGTCCGAACTGCGGATGGCTACGGCGGAGCGGTCCGTCTCGATGGCCAGCTCTCGCCGGAATACGGCAAGGGCTTTCTCGTTGTTCGGGTCCTGGCCCACCAGGTACGCAATCTCGATCAGTCCCGGCCGCTCGCGCATTTCCTCGCTGACGCGGATGGGCGTCGCCGACGGGAACGCGATGCTCGTGACGGTCTTGCCGGCAACTTCGCGTTTCTCGACCAGCAGGTACGCGCGGCTGTCGTACACGTGAACCTGCTGAAGATCGTCGCACACCAGGTCCAGCACGCCGCGCACCTTGGCCAGCGATTCCAGGCGGCGATCCACGGCACTGCGCGTCGTAACGCTGGTTCTCATGGCGATGCCGATGGTCACGAGGATGGTCCCGGTGATCGCGGTGGCCACGAGCAACTCCAGCAGGGTCATGCCGGGGCGACGCAGGGAACGGAACGAGGACGGGAGGAGGCTCATGGCGTCGTCTCCTCGTTCTCTCGCTTGTCCTCCTCGATGCGCGGCTTGGGCAGCCACGTCACCAGGGCGGCGAGCACCTTGTCGCCCGCGGGGTCGCGGACCTCGATGCGCACGGAGACAAACAGGCCGGGGTCGAACTCCTCTTCTTCCTCTTCCTCGGTTGCGGTCAGCAGGGAGTCGTCTTCTTCCTCCTCGGAGTAAACGTCGAGCCGCTGCTGATCCATGTAGGGATCGCGCTGCGCCGTGATCCGAAAAACCCGGAAGGGGGCGTTCCGTGGGTCGCCCGAATAGCCGGGAATTCCGATCTCGACCTCCTGCTCGGGGAACTGTCGGTTGCCGTCGGCTTCGAAGACGGGCTGAGCGAGGAAGTCGTCCATGGCGGCCTCGGCGACGGCCAGGGCCTGGGCCTGACGGATGATCTGCTGAGTGTTCCTGACGGCAGCCGCCTGACTGCCGAGCAGCACCACCAGCGCAAAGCCGATGATGGCCGCGGCCGCCATGACCTCCAGCAACGTAAAGGCTCGATGGTGTCGGTGTGAGCCCATGTGATTACATCCGTCGCCCTGGGGCCTTGATTTTCAGTTCGTACTCTTGCGGCGTCTCGTACCCTTTGACGATGGTTGTCAGTCCGGTCAGCGGATTGAGCCGCACGGTCCGCTTCAGTTCGGCGTTGTTCTTGAACCTCATCAGGAGCCGCACGGGCGTGCAGACGCCGGTGGGCCAGAATCGCAGGACAACGGTCTGCTGGTCCAGGACATCGTCAACGCCGATGATGGACCGATCCAACAGCATGGACGCATCCCACTGGCTCTGGGCGAACGGCCGGTTCTCGCCGACATCCGCCGAGGCGTCCTGACTCCACTGCGCCGCCGGGTCCTCGTAGAAGCAGAGAATCCGGTGGTCCTCGGGATAGAGCTCCAGGCGGACGACCTTTTGCCGGAGGATGGCCTGGCTGCGGGCGGTGCGCAGATGAGCGGCCACCTCGGCGGCCGCCTTGTCGGCCTTGAACCGCGGCGTAATCGCGTCGGCGTTGACGAACACCAGGCCGCTGACGAGCGAGATGACGAAAACGACTGCCATCAGCTCAATCAGAGTGTACGCGTCACGGCGTGGTCGCCGGCGGCGGTCCATGGCGGTCAGTAGCCTCCAATCCAGTTCGCCGGATCCTCGCCGCGGCTGGCTATGTCGCGGGCGTAGCCTTCGCCGCCCAATTGTCCGCCTTCGCCGTAGCTGAAGACGATGTATTCTTGCCCGTTTTCGGTTGTTCGGACGAGGTACTGGTAATCGTTGTTCCAGGGATCCTTGGGTACCGCGGACATCTTCAGATAGCCGCCGGCCGGGTAGTCCACGGCGTCGCCGGGTGCGTGGACCAGGGCGTCGAGCCCCTCTTCCATGGTGGGGAAGCGGCCGTTGTCCATCTGGAACAGCTCGATGGCCTGGTCGAAGGTGGCGATCTGGGCCTTGGCCGTGTTGACGCGGGCCTTGTTGATCTGATTCATGATGGTCAGTCCGCCCAGGCCGACCAGCAGACCGATGATGAAGATCACGGCCATCATTTCCAGAAGCGTGAAGCCTCTCGTGGTTCGTTTAATAGGATGCCTTCCACGGTTCATTGCGTGCCTCCTACAGGCTTTCCAGGTTCGACATTTGCATGATCGGCAGCATGACCGATGCCACGATGAAGCCGACCACGGCGGCCATCGCCAGGATGATCACCGGCTGCATGAGTGCGTTGAGCTTGGTGATCGTGATATCCACCTCGGCGACCATGTTCGACGACAGCCGCTTCAGGACGGTCTCCAGTTCGCCGCTCTGTTCGCCTACGGCGACCATGTGGGCCACGGCCCGGGGGATGATGCGGCTGCGGCGAAGCACGGCGCTGACGTCCGACCCGCGCAGAATGCTCTCCTGGAGGTCGCTGAGGGTGTCCTTCATCAGCGAGTTGCCGGTGGTTTCCTTCAGGACGGCCATGCAGTCGGCCATCTTCACGCCGCTGGCCAGCAGAATCTGCAAGGTTCCGGTGAAGTGGGCCGTCTGGGTCTTGCGGACCAGATCGCTGACCACCGGAATCCGCAGCATGAGGCGGTCCGTCAGGCGCCGCCCGCGGTCGGTCTTGAGGAAGAGCGTCAGCAGGAAGCCCAGGCCGACGACGGCTCCCGTCAACAGGATCCAGTGCTCGGTCATGAAGTCGCTCGTGCCCATCAGGATTCGCGTCGGCAGGGGAAGTTCGTTGCCGAAGCTCTCGATGACTTCCTTGAGCTTGGGCAGGACGTTGGTCATCAGGAAGACGACGATGCCGGTCATGACGGCGATCATGATGATCGGATAGATCATGACGGCCCCGAGCTGCCCCTTTCGCATCGACTGCTCGCGCAGGAAATCGGCCAGGTTCCGCAGAACCTCCGGCAGCGTTCCGGCCGTCTCGCCGACACGCACCATGCTCAGGTACATGTGGCCGAAGAGCCACTGGTGCGGCTCCATGGCATCGGCGACGCTGGAGCCGTTGGCCACGCGGTCGCGGATGTCGCGCAGGGCCAGGACGACCCGCTTATCGGTCACTTCCTCGATCGTGATGTTCAGGGCCTCGGTCAGCTTGATCTCGTTCTCCAGCAGCAGGGCGAGCTGCCGTGTGACGGCCTCGACCACCAGGAGCCGGCGGCGGCTGAAGCCGCGGTGGCGCGCCAGGTGCGCGCCGCGCCGCTGAAGCAACGTGGCTTCCTGGATGGCCGTGACGTGCAGGTCGCGTTCGCGCAGCTTGCGACGCGCGTCGCGCGGCGACTCCGCATCGAGCACGCCGGTGGACCGCCGGCCCCCGGCCCCGAGAGCTTCGTAACGATAGATCGGCAAAACGTCCGCCTCCCTGGTCTCATCGAACGCCCCAAGGGCGTTTTTCCACGCCGCCATTCCGTCGCGACCTGCCGCCCGAGCCGCCGCCGAGCCGGACCGTCCCTCGCATTCGAGCGGCCGGCGGACATGTCCGGATCAGAACACGTCGCGCTGCGTCACGCGCAGCACTTCATCGAGCGTTGTCTCCCCCGCGACGGCCTTCACGGCTCCGTCCATTCGCAGGGTCTTCATGCCTCGGGCCACGGCCGAGGCCTTCATCATGGCCGCGCTGTCGTGACGCTGAATCTGCGCGCGGACCTCGTCGTCCACCATCAGCAGTTCGTAGATGCCCATGCGGCCATGGTACCCGGTGTTCAGGCACTCGTCGCACCCGACGCCGCGCCACAACTGGGTGCCCGGTGTGATGAGGTTGCCCACGTCGAGCTGCTCGATCACCCGCGGGTCCGGAGTGTACGGTTGCCGGCAATTCGGGCAGATGCGCCGCACCAGACGCTGGGCCAGTACGGCCAGCAGACTGCTCGAGGCCAGGTACGGCTCGATGCCCAGGTCCAGAAGACGGGCCACCGCGCCGGGAGCATCGTTCGTGTGAAGCGTCGAGAACACCAGGTGACCGGTGAGCGATGCCTGGATGGCCAGGCGGGCCGTCTCCAGGTCGCGGACTTCGCCGACCATGATCACGTCGGGGTCCTGGCGAACCACGTGCCGCAACGTCGTCGCGAACGTCAGGCCTTTCTTCGATGCCACCTGAATCTGGCTGATGCCGGTGAGCTGGTACTCGATCGGGTCTTCGACCGTCAACACGTTCTTCTCGGCCGAGTTGATCCGGTTCAGGCAGGCGTAGAGCGTGGTGGTCTTGCCGCTGCCGGTCGGCCCGGTGACGAAGAAGATGCCGTGGCTCATGTTGATGAGCGACAGGATGTTGGCGTGCAGGTGTGCGTCCATGCCGAGCTGGTCGAGGTCGTAAACGCCGGTGGTCTTGTCGAGCAGGCGGAGGACGACGCGCTCGCCATAGCTGGTCGGGACGATGCTGACGCGCAGGTCCACCTCGCGGTCGCCGATGCGGACGCTGCACCGGCCGTCCTGCGGCATGCGGCGCTCGGCGATGTCCATGCCGGCCATGACCTTGATGCGCGACGTGATCAATGGCTGCACGCTGCGCGCCGGGCTGAAAATATCGTACAGCACGCCGTCGATGCGGTAGCGAATCTGGAGCTTGTTTTCGTAGGGATGCACGTGGATGTCGCTAGCCCGCATCTTCAAGGCGCGGAACAGGATGCTGTTGACCAGACGGATGACGGGCGGCTTGTTGACCACGTCGAGCAGGTCGTCCGTGGCGCTGATCTGATGGGCCAGCGATTCCATGCCGGCGTCATCCAGTTCCTCGACAATCTCGTCCACGACGTCCATGCGGTCTTCGTAGGCCGAGTCGATGGCGCCGGCCACTTCGCTGCGCGGCGCCAGGACCAACTGGACGGGCATTCCCAGCCGCTTCTCCACGTCCTCGATCGCATAGATGTTCAGCGGCGAGCACGTAGCCATGGTCATCACGCCGTTGGTCTTGCCGACCCCGACCATGCCGTGGCGGCGGGCGAACATCGCGGGAACCCGTTCTTTGAACTCCGCCGGCACGTCGCGCCCGCGCAGTTCACGGCGGTACTCGATGCCGAGCAGGGCCGAAAGCTTGCTTAGCACCTGTTCCTCGGTGAATCGGCCGTCCTCGGCCAGGACCGTTTCCAGCGAACGGCCGTGCGAAGCGGCCTCGGCGATGGCCACCTGAAGGGGTTCCGCCCCCATGGACGCGAACGAGTCGAGCCAGCGATTCAGGTAATCAGTCATGCGATCCAGCCTCTATGCTCTGCGGCCGCGCGGAGCGGCATTCCGCGACCTGCTCCGGTGGGGGCCTCACTCAGGCAGCGGCACGATGATCGGCGCGGGTCGGTAATCGTTATTTGGATTCTGTACCGGGGCTGGCGGGGCGGCCTCCGTCGTTGCCGGCGGTACAGGCTTCTCGGGTGGCGGCGACGGCTGCGGGGGCTGCCGAGGCTCCGTAATGGGCGCCGCTTCAGGCGCCGTGTCGGGGGCGGGCGCCGCCGACGGCTCGTTCCCGTCAACAGCAGGGGCCGGGGTGGACGACGGTTGCATGGTTGCCATGCCGTTGCCCGTTGGATACGTCGCCTGGGATGCCGGGACGCCCGTCGGCGCCGGCGGGCGGGCCGTGCCCGACAGATTCACTTGCCCGCCCTTGTCCAGGTGCTTTTCCATGGCCCGGCGGCGCAGGACTTCATTGAGCCGCTTGGCTTCCGCCTTGGCGGCTTCTTCCGACAGGTCCGGATCGAGTTCCTTGAGGTCCTCCGGAAGAATCTCGCGGGCCTTTTTCGTTTCGTCATAGAGGTCCTGGAACGTGATGTCGCGGATGATGCTGGCCTTGACGAACAGGTAGATCGTGGACTTCACGTCCTGATTCTGACGGCGTTTGAACAGCTCGCCAAAGAGCGGTATATCGGCGATCAGCGGAATCTTCGTCTCGGTTTTGATCTTGCGCTTTCCGTGGAGGCCGCCGATGACGACGGTGCGCTGGTCGGGTATTGTGACGCGCGTCTGGACCTCGCGGTTGGACCGTGGCGGCGGCACGTTGGTGTTGGCGGCGTCGCCGGTGAAGCTCTGGACGGTGGCCTTGATGTCCAGCACGAGGAAGTTGCTTTCGCTGATGTGGGGCGTGATGGTGAGCGTGGTGCCGGCCTCGACGTACTCCTTGAACGACACGGCCGAGGTGGTGGTGGTCAGCGCGCTGAGCTCGGTGACGGGTTCCTCGTCCTTGCTCGTGATGTAGCCTTCCTGGTTGTCGTTGACCAGCAGCCGCGGCTTCGAGAGCACCTGCGTGTTGCTCTTGGTCTCGATGGCCCGCAGCAGGGCGGCGACAATGCCGTCGTCCACCCAAGCCAGGGTGCCGCCGGTGCCGACGCTGCCCGGGAACAGCCGCAGGCCGGTCACTTCGTCGCGGACCGAGTACCCGTAGTCGGTCGAACCGAACTGCCAGTCGTTGGCAGAGGCTTTGCCGATGATCTCCTGGAACTCCAGTTCCAGGCCGATGTCTTTGTCGTTGCGCTGGGTGACTTCGATGAGCGTACACTCCAGGAGCACCTGGGGCAGGCGGCGGTCCACCTGGGCCAGGATCTCCGCGATCTGTTCGTGCTGGGCGGGCGTGGCGCTGACCAGCAGCGAGTTGGTCGGCTCGAACGCGACGATGACCGGGGCGTCCTCGGCGCCGGGGATCGGCGCCTTGGTCCGCGGGTCGATGCCGCCGGACTCCATGACCTCCTTCAGAATGTCCACCACGCCCTTTTGCGAGGTGCCGCCGCCGGCCGACGTGTCGGTGCTGCTCGACACGGCCCGGTGTTCGAGCGTGTAGACGCGAATCTTGTCGAATTCCTCCGGCTTGACGTCAATGCGTTCCAGGAGGTTCCGGATGGCCGCATGCTCCTCCGGCGTTGCGCTGACCACGACGGTATTGGTGTCCACCAGGACGGTCAGTCGGGGCAGGGCCCCCGTGCCGCCCAAGTCGCCCGCCGTGGCCGTGACCGTCTGTTGCGGCTGGCCGGTACGCTGGGCCGTGGTGGTCGTGCGGGTGGTGGTGGTGCGCCGGGCCGTCGTCGTGGTGATGTTGAACTCCATGCCGCCAACCTTCAACTCCTGAATGGCACGGGCCACGTCCTCGGCCGACAAGTAAATGGGCCGATAGAGCTCGATCACCTGGAGCTCCTTGCGCGGTACGTCGTAGATGTTGAGGATCTCTTCCAGCTTGTCCAGTTCGGTGGTCGCGCCGATGAGAATAAGCCGGTTGGTGCGCTCGTCCACGTCGATGAACGGCACTTGGTCCTGCTCGGCGGGGACACGCTGCCAGACGATCCGCGTCGTGTTGCCCACGCGCTGCGGAGTCGGCACGGTGCGGGTCCGTGCCTGGCTTCGCGCGGCCAGGACGTTGTTCAGCTTCACGGCCATGTCCGGCGCGCGAGTGTACCGCAGCTCGATGATCCGGACCTCGACCTCCGAGGGCTTGACGTCCATAAGCTGGATCAGCGGCCGCAACTGGTCCAGACGCTTGCGCGTTTCGACGATCTGCACAAGACCGCGATCCGACAGGGGGATGATCAGGCCGCTCTCGCTGATGAACGGGGTCAGGGCGTCCTGAATGTCCTTCGGGTCGGCGTACTGGAGCTGGATCGTCTCGGTGACGATGGTTTCGCCGGTCACGTCGCCGGCGATCTCGTTCGGCGGCAGCAGGCGGGCCCACTGCCGGGCATTGGCCGTCGGCACGATCAGAATCCAGTCGCTCTTGGGCAGGCGGATCATGCTGAAGCCGACGACGTTGAGACTGTTCTCAAGAAGGTCGTACAACTCGCCGACGCGGACCTTCTGGTTGGGCCGGATCGTGATGGGCCCGGTCAGGGTGTTGTTGTAGATGAACTTCAGGTGGAGCTTCTGCCCGACGTACTCTACGAAAACGCGAACGTCCATGTTGTCCGGCAACGACAGCTCAAGCACCTCGTCCGGGTTGACCGTCGCTTCGGCGGCCGGGGCCGTCACGGTTGGACGAGCCGGCTGCTCTTCGCCGATCCGTTCCTGGGCCGGAGGTTCTTGCCCCACCGGCGGCTCCTGGGACCAGACCGTTGCGGCCGGAGCCATTGCCATGATCACGCCGACCGCAGGCAGGAGGACCGCCTTGACAAGGCTGCGCGGGAACAATAAGCTCTGCTCTGCCATGATATGCACCTTCTCCACGAAACGTGCCATGTTGGCCTTGTTGCCTGTGCTACTGGTCGCCCAACCGGGGTGCAGAAGCCAGTCGCCTGCCTCGTCGCCGGCTGCGGTCCGGTCCGAGTCTCCCACGGTGACCATGCTGCGATCGCGCACCGACCAGGTGCTCCGCGACATCGCCGTGGGCAACTTCCGGCAGTTGGCCCAGTACTACGCGCCTGGCGCCGAGGTGGACCTTCGCAGCGAAATCGAATACCACCTCGGCGGCCCGTTCGGCAACGTCAACCTTTACAGTTGGACGGCCGCTGCTATCGGTGTCGAACTGTCCGACGATGGGCGTCATGCCCGCACGGGTGTCGAAGTCATCCTTCAGGGGCCCCGAAACGAACTCTACAAGAAGGGCATCCTGTTCACCTGGTCTCGATCGGACGACACCCGCGAGATGACCTTCTACCTGCTGCCCAACGCTTCCGCCACGCCTTGATCGTGCCGCTCGGGCTCGCCCCGACGGCACGCCATGATCCATCCTCATTGCTGCTGCGGTTGCGGCTGTCCATTGCCGCCGTTCTGTCTGGCCTGGCTGGCTTCCCGAACCCTTCTCAGACGTTCCTGCCAATAGGCCGCGTCCACCGCGCCGCGATTGGTCCCGGTGGGCCGCACCGTGCGGCTCATCACCGGAGGACTCGTCGCGGGCAATGCCGACGGAGCCGGTTGCTCGCCGCTCGGATTCTCGACGATCTGGGCGGTGCTGGCCGTCGCCGCGCCGGTGGCCGTCGCTGCGCCGACGGTGGTCGCCGCGCCAACAGGGCGGGCCGCAGGCCGCGCCGTCTTGACCACAGCCTCGCCTTGGACCAGGGTGACCGACTGGCCGCCGAACGACACCGCCACCTTGTTGCCGGCCAGCGCCATGACCTCGATCTCGTCGCGCTTCTTGCCCTTGTGCCACCATTCCTGGACCCCTGTTTTCTCATCCTGGAGCAGGACGCTGAAGTCTCCGGTGGCCGGATCGGCGATCCATCCGATGAACCGTTTTCCGTTGTACGACGGTTTGGCGTTCGGATCGACCTGGAACTGCTGCGGCTCATTCTCCTTGACGGGGTCCACGCGGTCCTGCCAACTGGCCATGCTGCGATCAATCGACACCACGGCGGCGGCGGCCACCTTGGGCCGTTCCAGGGTGTAGTTCAGCGTTACAGGCTCCTCGACGATGCTCCCGTGAACCATGACCCCGACCAGCCCGAGCAGCACCAGCGACAGTAGGCCGATCGAAGCGCTCAGCACCTTGAAGAGAGTTGAACTGCGAACCCGGATCATGGCATCTCCTCCGGCCCGGCTCCGTTGCCCCTACAGAGTAATACGAGCACCGGGCACTTTTTTATGAAAAGCTGTCGGAATAAAACCGCCAAGTCGCGGGCTCCACACGGATAGCCGCTTCCCGGCGCAACACCGTTTCCGCGGCCCCTCACAGAGGCGCAGCATACCCCTGAAGAACCCCGAATTCAACGGATTATTGCATCGAACATCCGCTGCGACGCAAAATGGCCTTCGGATATGCCTCAGATCGCCTTGACCGACCCGATCTGCCGCGCGGGGACCCCGGCCATGATGGCATAGTCGGGCGTGTCTTTGGTAATGACGGCTCCGGCGGCCACCAGGTTGGCCTTGCCCACGCGGACCCCGGCCGTCACAACCACTCCGGCAGCCAGCCATGTGCCGCGACCGATGACGATGCTACCCCGCTTGTGACTGGCGGAGAAATCCTCCGTTTCGGGGTTGAACTGATGATCGCCGGCGGTAATCGAGCAATGAGGGCCGATCATGACGTTGTCTTCCAGGGTGATGTCGCCGCCGCCAATGTACGTCCACAGCCCGATGTAGACGTTGTCGCCACAGACCAGCTTGCCACCCCAGGGGATGGTCGCCCCCGGGGCGAGTTTCAGGCCCTTGCCGCACGACTTCAACTGACAGCGGACCAGTTCGCCGCGGCGCAGGTTATCCTCGTCCGTATTGGTGAAAAGGATGTACCGGTCGATCTGGTCGCGGATCGCCGGGTCCAGTTGCTCACGCGGATGTGTCATCGTGGGCTCTCCTGGCATAGAGGACAATCAGGGCCAGACCGCTGACGCCCCAGATCTGACGCAACTCGTCGGAAATCTCTCCGTGGCGGTGCTGGCCGGCCGCATCGCGCAACAGCCCGGTCTGGCGGTCCACCATTGTCCGGGCTACCCGTTCCAGCCGCCGCCGTCCAGCCCCGGTCAGGTCGTACACATCATATAGAGCTGCGGCTGCCGATGGTACCATCAGCACCTGGGTATCCTGAAAATCCTTCCGCGACTCGTGCGACCAATCGAGGTCGCCTGCGGCGTCCACCAGCGGTTCGAGCGTCTGCAGACTCTCGGCCAGGACGCGGCCAAGGGCCGCTGTGGGCCGGGCCCGGTAGAGCGGCTCCAGGTACAATGCGGTCATGGCCTGGTAGAACAGCGACTCGGGCGTGTGGACCTCACGCGTTTCGAGCCATTCGATGTACACCCACCAGCCTGGCACGTGGCGGCCGAAACTCGCGACCATGTTTGCTTCGAAGGCCGCCGCCCGGTTCACCAGGTCCGGTTGCTCGAGAATCGTGGCCGCGCGGCAGAAAGCCGTGGCCGCCAACGCGTTACCGTTCAGCACGTCGATCTTCGTGTAGTCGGCCGTTCGCCGATCCTCGGGGTGCTCGGGGTCGCCGGCCCGTTTCTGGATGATTCCCGGATGTGATGGTTGCTCCATTGTCTTCAGGTACGCGATCGCATGCTCGGTGGACCGTTGAATGCCCAGACGCACATCCTGCGGCAGATCGGGCACCAGCGTCCAGTACCAGTAATAGGTGTCGAGCACCGTGCCCAGATCCACTTGGTCGATCTCGTGCTGGCCGTAGTTCCAGACGAAATGGCCCTGCGGTGCCTGCTGCGCAAAGGCGTGCCGCAACAGCGACAGCCCCGTGTCGAGCCACGCCGCGCGGCCCGATTCCAGATAGCCCGCCAGATAACCGAGGGCCACGTCGCATGTCAGGCGACTGGACGGCGGCGTGTCGGCCGACACGGGCAGCCGCGGCAGGGGGGGCA
>CAZCOA010000017.1:0-53323 GCA_964500225.1 uncultured Anaerolineaceae bacterium
CCATCGGCGCGTTACGCCATGGACCTGATCGGCGCGCCCCTGGGGTCGGCCCGCGCGCTTAGGGCTTGGGTCGCGCGCGGCGGGTGAAGAGGTCGTAGAGGATCGGGACGACCACAAGGGTCAGGACGCCCGAGACGAGGATGCCGCCGACGGAGGCGATGCCGACGCCGTTGCGCATCTCGGCGCCGATGCCGCGGCTGACGGCCAGGGGCAACATGCCGAGCACGGCGGCAAGGGTGATCATGATGACGGCGCGGAAGCGGTCGCACGAGGCGGCGATCATGGCCTGATGGTGCGGCGTGCCGCGCGCCACGAGGACGTTGAACTGGTCCATGATGAGGATGGCGTTGTTGACGACGATGCCGATCATCATGACGATGCCCATGATCTCGAAGACGCCGAGGCTGCCGCCGGCCAGCGCGAGGGCGTAGAGGGTGCCGATCAGCGCTAGCGGCACGGTGACGAGAATGAGCGCCGGCTGCTTGAACGATTCCAGAATGGCGGCCAGCGAGAGGATGACGAGAACGACGGAAATAAGGCCGGCCTCGCCGAGTTCGTCGATGGCCTCGGCCATGACCTCATAGACGCCGCCAAAGCTGTAGCTGTAGCCGGCGGGCATGGGAACCACGCGGTCCGTGGCGTTGCGGACCCGTGCGACGCCGGTGCCCAGGGGCGTGCCCGGGGCGAGGTTGGCCAGCAGCTTGCTGATGCGTTGCTTATCCTTGCGTGTGATCTGGATGGGCTTCTGCTGTTGCGTGATGGTGGCGACGTCGCCGAGGAGAATGGGGCGGCCGGGATCGCCGGGCGTCTGGAACCGTTCGACCTGGTGCTTGCCCGGCTCGTCGGCGAACTTGACGACGATGTCGTAGTTGCGGGCGTTGCGTTTGAACGTGCCGGCGGTGATGCCTTCGAGGTTGCCGCGAAGGCTGAGGCCGAGTTGCACGGCGGGGAGGGCCATGTCGGCCAGGACGGCCCGCCGGGGTCGTATGCGCAGCTCGGGTTTGCCGGGCCGCACGGTGGTATCGGCGTCGAGGATGCCGGGCAATTCGCGGGCGGCCTCGGCCGCGGCCAGGGCCAGCCGGTCGAGCGTGGCGAGGTCGTCGCCGGCGATGGCCATGTCGATATCCACGGACTGACCGCCGATGACGACCGGCGTGGAGACGACGACGATGGCGCCGGGGAAGTCGGCCAGGCGGCGGCGGACCTCGGCCTGGAGTTGGTTGATGGTGATGGTTCGTTGGGTCCGGTCGGAAAACTTCAGCAGGATCTGGGCCAGGTACACGCCCTCGGACGATTGGCCGATGGTGCCTTCGACCTTGCCGATCATCGTGAGGGTGTGCTTCAGTTCGGGCAGGTCGGCAAGGCGCTGCTGTGCCGCGGCGAGTCGCGCCGAGGTGTTGGCGAGGTCGTACTCGGTGGGCAGTTCGAGTTTGACGTAGATCTCGCCGCGGTCGCTGTCGGCGACCATGTCGGTACCGAGCGAGCCGGCCAGGCTCAGGGCATGGACGAGCATCGCGGCGACGGCCAGGAGCGTCAGGACGGCGGCCCATCGGTGCCGCTCGTTGAACTCCAGGACGCGGCGGTAGAGGCCGACGAGGCAGTCGAAGCCGCGGTTCCACCGGCGTTCGATGCGGCGCAGCAGGCCGTTGTCGCCGTCGCGTCGCGGCTTCAGCAGCAGCGAGCAGAGCATCGGCGTGAGCGTGAACGAAATGAACAGCGACACGACGGTCATGATGAACATCGTGAGGGCCAGAGGGCGGATGAAGCGGCCGATCATGCTGCCCATCGTGGCCAGGGGGAACAGGACGACGACGTTGGTGCCGGCGCTGGCCAGGACGGCGATGAAGGCCTCGGCGGCGCCGAGTCGTGCGGCCTCCTTGGGGTCGCCGGTGCGGTCGAGGCGCGAAACGATCAGCTCCAGAACGACGATCGAGTTGGTCACGAGGATGCCCACCGACATGCCGATGGCGATGAGCGTCGAGGTGTTGAGGGTGAAGCCGACCAGGTGCATGAAGAACAGGCCGATGACGACGGTCAGGGGCATGGTGACGGCGACGACAATGAGGGACCGGATGTTGTAGAGGAAGACGAAAAGAATGAGGGCGGTCAGGAGGATGCCCTCGACGACGTTCTCCCAGGCGCTGGCGTTGGTGGCGGCAATGACGACCGCGTCGTCGGTCACCCAGACGAGGTCCATGCCTCCGGGAAGCTCGGCGTTGAGGCGGTCCATGGCGGCGCGGACGTTGTGGGTGACTTCCACGGCATTGGCGTCGGCCTTCTTGACGACGCGGATGGCGACGGCGGTGCGGCCGTCGATGGCGGCCATCTGGCGGACTTCCTCGGTGCTCATGACGACGCGCCCGACATCGCGGATGCAGCATCGGCGACCGTCGGCGTTGGCGACTTCCAGGTCGGCGATGTCGGCCTCGGCCTGGAAGTCGGCGTCGAAGGTGACGGTGTACTCGGAGCCGTGATCGCGCACGCGGCCGGCCGGAATGGTGCGGACGCCGCCCTGGATGGCCCGGACGACGTCGGTGCTCGTCAGCCCGCGTGCGGCGAGGCGGCGGCGGTCGAGTTCGACGCGGACTTCGCGCCGCGCGCCGCCGATGAGCTGCACGTCGGCCACGCCCGCGATCACGGTGATGCGGTCGCGCAGGGTGTTGTCGGCGAAGTCGTACAATTCGTCCAGCGGCGCGTCGCCCGTCAGGGCCAGCGTAATGATCGGCTTGGCGTTGATGTCGAACTTCTGAATCTTCGGATCCTCGACGTCGGCGGGAAGGTCGGCCCGGATCAGGTCGAGCTTTTCGCGGACGTCGGTGGCGGCCATGTCCACGTCCACGTCGAGCTGGAACTCCAGGAGCGTCTGGCAGACGTTCTCCATGCACGTGCTCGTGACGTGCTTCAGACCGTCGATCGCGACGACCGCATCTTCGATGCGCTTGGCGACGTCGGTCTCGATGTCCTCGGGGCTGGCGCCGGGATAGACCGTGACGATGGTGATGAACGGCGAGTCGATCTGCGGCATGAGCTCCAGGCCCATCTTGCGATAGGCGTTGGCGCCGAGCAGCGTCAGGCCGATGATGAGGCACGCCATCGCGATCGGGCGGCGGATGGAGGCATTCGACAGAAACATCAGCGGCCCTCCTCGATGACGCGGACGGGCGTGCCGTCGTCGAGCAACTGTTGCCCGCGCACGATGACCGCGGCGCCGTCGGCGAGCGCGGAGTCGCCGGCCTCGACCCAACCGTCGGTCTCCAGGCCGGGGGTGATCGCGACGCTGCGCGCCGTGGCCCCTTCGAGGACGAAGACGACGTGTTTGCCGGCGCGCTGCTGGACGGCCGCCGCGGGCACGCCGAGCGCCTCGCGTCGCGTCAGCACGACGGCCACGTCGGCCAGGCGCCCCGACACGACGCCCTCGGGCGGGTCGGCCACGTCGCAGCGGACCTCGAACGTGCGCAGCTTCAGATCGACCGTGGGACTGCGGTACGTGACCGCGCGGTGGCCGAGGTCGATGCCGCCGACGCGCACGTGAATCTCGGTGCGGCCGGGAACGACGTCGGCGTAGGCGTCCGAGGGCAGATAGGCCGAGACCTCCAGGACCTTCGGGTTCTCGATGCGCAGGACGGGCGTTCCGGCGGCAGCCATTTCGCCGGGCTCGCGCAGGCGGTGCGTGACCACGCCGTCCAGCGGCGCCACGACGAGCGAATCGTGCAGGTCTTTCTCGGCAATGAGGAAATTGCCGCGGGCCTGCTCGAGCCGGTTGCCCGCCAGCTCGACGGACACGGCAGCGTGCTTCAGGGCCGCCTCGGCCTGGAGGAATCGGGACTGCTGAATCTCGAAGGCATTTTTCGTGACGGCGTGGTCCTGCTCATAGAGCCGCTGGAACCGCTCGTAGTCGATGCGGGCCTTGGCGAAGTCGGCCTCGAGGCGTTCGCGGTTGGCCTGGGCCTCGCGGACGGCGCATTCGGCCGCGGCGACGCCTTGGCGCGCGATTTCGACGGCGCGGATCAGGTTCACGCTGTCGGTCTGGAAGAGCTGCGTCCGTCCGGCGACGACGGTGTCGCCCTCGTCCACGTAAACGGCGTCGAGCGTGCCGGGTCGGCGCGCCGAGACCAGGGCGAAGTCCTTGGCCAGGAGGCTGCCGCTGGTGACCAGCCGCGACTGGAATGTCATCGTGCGCGCCTGGACGACGCTGACGGGAACAGTCCGCACGGCGCGGGCGGGCGGGGTCTCGACGGCGGCGCTCGCGGCGGGGTCGTTGTGCCGGCGTCTGCCCCACAGGACGCCTGCTGCGACGGCTGCCGCGACGGCGACCAGGACCAGCATCGTGCCGAGG
Source organism: uncultured Anaerolineaceae bacterium (assembly GCA_964500225.1). Classification (GTDB taxonomy): domain Bacteria; phylum Planctomycetota; class Phycisphaerae; order FEN-1346; family JAACEH01; genus JAAYDY01. Next base: position 4,337 of record CAZCOA010000017.1, read on the forward strand.
ATTTTTCGCGTGGTCATTGCTGCTCGTGCTCCTTCAGAGGCGTCATGCCCATGACGTCGAGGAGGGTGGCGGCGGCCACCTGCCGGCGGTAGCGTGCGACGGTTTCGGCGGCCGCGGCGGCATCGCAGTCGGCCAGGGCGGCCAGCCGCGACGACACGTCGATGAGCCCCTCGCGCCATTGGGCTTCCACATTCTTTAGCCTCGCCTCGGCCGCAGTGCGCGTGGCGGCGGCCGCGGCCAGGGCGTCGGCGGCGTCGTCCAGTTGGCGCCGTGCGGCGACCACCTCGAGCATGACCGTCAGACAGGCCTGCTCGCGCTGGAGAAACGCCGCGGTCTGCCGCAGGCGGGCGGCGCGGTACCGTTGGATGTCGGCGAAACCGTCGAATACCGACAGCACGGCCGAGGCGCCGTAGGTCCAGGTGTCGGCGAACTTCAGGTAACTGTTGGAGGAGTAGTCGTAGCTGCCGAAGGCGCCGACGACGGGCAGAAACGCGGCAATGGCCATGCGCACTTCGTCGCGCCGGATCTCGACGGTGCGGTCGGCCGCGAACAACTCGGGCCGATGCAGCAGCGCCTCGAGAACTTGGTCGGCAACGTCGCCGGCGGGCGGCTCGGCGGCGCCGGACGGCGCGGCGGCCAGTTCGAGCGGCTCCAGCGGCGACAGGCCGAGCGTCTCCAGCAGGTCGGCACGGGCCTGGCGGCGGGCGCGGTCGTTGTCGTCCGCGGCGCGGCGACGCGCCGCCACCATCGCCTCGACGGCCTGGCGGTCGGCCGGCAGCGCCAGCCCCTCGCGCTCCAGCGCCGCCGTTTCGTCGAGCAGGGTGCGGCTTTCGTCGAGCCGGCGGCGAAGGTGCACGGCGGCCTCGTCCTGCGACAGGCACGCATAGTACAGCGCCGTGGTCCGCAGCACGATCAACTGGCGCGTGCGGCGACGGACCATCTCGGCGACCTGTTCGCCTTTCTGATAGGCCGTATAGAGGAACCACGTTTGCGGCGCGAAGACCGGCTGCTGGGCGGCGACGGCCACGTCCCAGACGCAGCGGTCGGAGGTCTGGAGGTATTGACGGCCCGCGCGCATCAGCACCGGGTCGTGCGTCTCGTGGTAGTTCCACGACAGGTCGATCTGCGGCAGGAAGTTGGCGAAGGCGATCTTGCGGTCGAGGGCGGCCAGGCGGACCTGGATGTCGGCGGCGCGCGCGTTGAGGTTGTTGGCCAAGGCGATGCGGAGGCAGTCGTCGAGAGTGACGGGACGGCCTTGCGGCAACGTCGCCGCGGCGCGGCGGGCGAGTTCGTCGCAGAGATGTCGGGCCTGGTCGCGGCGGAGTCGGCCGGCATCGCCGGCGGTGCAGCCGCCCGCAACGACGGCCCACGCGATAATAACCAGCACGGCCAGGGCAGAGGTCGCTCCTGCGGTACGGCGTCGGGCTGGGGACTTGCGAGAAGAGGTCACGGCTTGGTCTCCGTCATCAGGGCGGCAATCTCCCGCGCCAGGCGCTGGTAGGCGTTGAGCATCAGGGCCCGCTGCATGGGCGACAGACAACTGACGATCCGGGACATGTCGCGGTACCGGCGAGGCAACGCCTCGTCGCAGAAGCGGCGGCCCTGGTCCGTCAGGGTAATGTTGATCATGCGGCGGTCCTGGGGGTGCATCGAACGGCTGACATAGCCCAGGCGCTCCAGGGAGTCCAGCAGGCCGGTCATGGCCGAGCGAGTCAGGGCAACCTTGTCGGCCAGCTCGGCGGGCGTCATGGTCTGGTCGGCGTCGTGATACAGGGTTTCGAGGGTTTCCATCTGGCGGGCCGAGACGCCCTGGCTGCTCAGGTGGGTCTCGACAAGAAGCTCGACGGCCCGGTGGCTCTGGTAGAGCTGGACACCTTGGGCAACCACGTCGGGATCGAGCCCTTTCATGGGCGCGATGTAAGCCTTTATTCTGGATATCGTTGAGTCTTCCGCCACCGCCGGCCTCCGACATCGGTGCGCATACCGATAATCCGTAGGCGAATTATCGCCTATTGGATAATCCGTGTCAAGCATAAAATCGGGTCGCATCCACGATGCGGTAAGCCTCCCCACGGTTTTCAAGACCTAGGGGCTCCGCGGCGATGGCAGATCGACGGTGACCGTGCGACGACACGGGTTTCGGCGGCCGTTGTGATCGTAGCGGCCGAGAGGGCGCGGGAAAAGATTCACCACAATATCGTTCCTGCGATATCCGTTCACTCGCCGGGCTGCTATTCGGTGAACTGAAAACCATGCGCGAACGGCCACGATTTGCCGCACCGTGCATTCCAGAGTGCCTTTGTGATACTGAAAATGCAGTTTGGCGACAGTTGACCACCACCACCCCAAAAAGTCAAATAATCGCATCAGGTAACCCGAATCAACTTGACTTCTGTCGGCGGATATGTTATATATTAATCGTATCCATCGGGCCGGCTGAGCGAATGGCCCTAATACACAGCTGCTGGGATAGACAACCGGACAGGGCGGTGGCGTTGCGGCGAGCGGGTCGTTGGGCTTGCCCGTCTGCGGCGCGACGTGGCGGCGGGCGGTTGTTTATTCCCTGACCATGTTCGCATGGGCTTGTCTGTGGGCGGTGCTCCCTTGCAGGGCAAGCCGAGGCGAGTTGCGGAACCGCAAATTGAAGGGATTTTTTCCCGTATGGTGAACCACTGATGACCGTTTGGCGGTTGAGCCTGCGCGTCCCGAGAGGGGCGGGTCGCGCGGGTGTAACCGCCAAATGTCGGGGGACGACGCGCGACGAAGCGCGCTTCGTCCTTTTTTGTTGGCTGGTAGGCGGTGTGTTCCCGAGCGGGAATCCGCCAATGGACTATCGTGCCGGACGCGTCGTGCGTTGGGATGTCTGTCGCGCCAAGAAGAGTCTAACGAGATCGCCCAGGAGAACCTGTATGTCCTTTTTCGGCAAGTCGTTGCGTTTGGGTCTCGTCGTTGCGGCGGCGGCCGCGGCCGTGGTGTGCCTGTCGGCCTCGGCGCCGGCACGAGCCGACCTGATCGAGGGGGCCATTTCCGCCGTCGGGTCGGTCCAGTCCGAGGGCATATGGGACGGGTACCAGTGGTACCGCTACACCTACACGGTCGAATGGTCCGGCTTCAATCGTGCCCTGAGCCACATGGACCTGCTCCAGTTGCCCGGCTGCGCGAACCCGGACCATTTGTTTCTATTTCCGGTGGACTTCGGCGCGCCGTCCGACGGTTCGTCCACGGGCGAGCAGTGGAAACCCGGCGATCCGGTGATCTTCACCGTGTTTTACAAAGGCTCGCTCCTTCGCACCGGCGGCGACCCGAGCCTTCTGTCGAGCATGAACCCGCTGGGGTTGCCTGTGATCAAGTACGAGCCCGTGCCCGGCAGCATGGACGAGCCGGGCAAGAGCGGCGTGGGCGTGTTCACGTTCATTTGCAACGTGTATCCGGCCTACGGAACGCTGACGGACTTCGTTCTGGCCAAGCACGGCGTTCAGGGGGCCGTGGGCGACCTGACGGGCGCGTACCCGTCGTGTACGCCGACGCCGGAGCCGATGACGGCGGCGCTGGTGGGCCTGGGGCTGGGCGGCCTGCTGATATCGCGTCGCCGCCGTACGGGCCGGTGACGGGCTGGGAACACGTTGATGTGCATGGGGACGAGGCCTGCGCTTCGGGCGAACGCTCGCGGCGCAGGCTCTGTTTTCAGCGGACGGTGCGCGAGCAGGAGGCGCGGCCCTGCTTTTCGAGATACTGCTGATGATAGGCCTCGGCCGGATAGAAGGCCGGGGCCGGCAGGATCTCGGTAACGATGGGGCGGGCGAAGCGGCCGGAGGCGGCCAGGCGTTCCTTCGAAGCGACGGCAGCGGCCTGCTGGGCCGGCGTGTGGACGAAGATGGCGGAGCGGTATTGGCGGCCGATGTCGGGGCCCTGCCGGTTGAGCTGCGTCGGGTCGTGGCACTGCCAGAAGACGTCGAGCAGGTGCTCGTAGGAGACCTGGGCCGGATCGAATTCGACGCGGACGGCCTCGGCGTGGCCGGTGCGGTCGGTGCAGACCTGCTCGTAGGAGGGGTGTTCGACGGTGCCGCCGGTGTAGCCGACGGTTGTGGCGACGACGCCGTCGGTGCGGCGGAAGGCGGCTTCGACCCCCCAGAAACATCCGGCGGCAAAGGTGGCGATCTCGGTGCGCCGGCCGGCGGCGGGGTCGTGTGCGTCGCCGTTCGGATGCGGGTCGGTTCGGGTGGCGTTCATGGGTGGTTCCTCCGGGTCCAGACAGCCGCCGACGGTCGCGGCCGCCCACACGGTTGCAGCCATTGCCGCCACGCACACCGCCGGTCGCGTCATCTCAGTTCCCCTTGTCGGCCGCAGCCCTCTCCCCAGGCATTGTATGCGTGGCGTCAAGCCTCGGCCGGCCCCGGAACCGGGGACACGAGCCCCCAGGCCATAACGGCCACAGGGGGATGACAAGGCTACGCCGCGGCGTGGCCATGACGGCCGGATCGCCAGGGGCCGCTACGGCGTCGGGGGTTGGGACTGCCGGTTGCGGGCAAGTACCTCCTTGAAGGCGGCCTCGGCCTGGGCATACGCCCCCGGCGAGGACCACATGTGGCCCGAGAGGGGGCTGGTGGTCAGGTGCTTCTCGCCCTTGAGCTGGTTGACCATGGCCAGGGTGCCGGCGGCCCAGCAGGTGCGGTCCACCAGGCCGATGCGGACGACGGCGGTCGCGCGGGTGCGGGCGGCGAAGTGGCAGACGTCGAAGTAGCGCATGGTCTGCATCTGATCATCGGACAGATTGCGCAGGCCGAGGGGCCACCCGGAGGCGCGTCCGGCGGCCGGGCCGGCCAGGTCGCACAGGGCCGGAACGCCGGCCGAGACGAGGGTCACGCGGCTATCGAGGCCGGCGGCCACCAGCGCCTGCGCGCCGCCCTGGCTGCTGCCGGAGGCGATGACCGTGCGGCCGTCCCAGGCGTCCTGGGCGCAGAGGAACTCGACGGCCCGGGCCAGACGCAGGTACATGCCTAGGAAGTAGCAGGTGTCGCGGCGGTCGTTGCCGCGGAAGGAATAGTCCTTGAGATCGCCTTCGAGCTGGTCCTTGTAGAACTGTTCCGGTCGGCCGTTGGGGAGGCCGTGGGCGTTGATTTCCATGCCGAGCATGCCGTAGTGCTTGGCCCGGCCGGCGACGGTGGCGAGGTTCGCGCTGCGGGCCCCGGCGCCGTGGAAACTGATCCAGGCGGGGCAACTGCGGGCCTTGGCGTCCTTGGGCCGCGCGAAGTAGCCCGTCATGGCCGCCCAGGGCTTCGGGACGTCGGCGCGCACCTCGAAGCACTCGACGTCGGCGGCCCAGGACACATCGGGCGCCTCCACGCGGGTCCACTGGACGTTCATCGGCGTCTCGGCCAGACGCTGCTTCTGGGCGGCCCAGAAGGCGTCGAAATCGTCGGGCATCGGCAACGACGGGGCGAGCTTCTCGTAGTCCACCGCGGCGCCGGCCTCGGCCTTGATCGTCACGGCGTCGGTCGGACGACACGCGGCCGCCAGGATCAGGCATCCCGGCTCGCTGCGCTGCGTGCGGACCGTGGCGACGCCCGCGTCGAGGGTCAGCGTCTTGTGCTCGATCTCCTGTTTGCCGTTGAGCAGGATCGTGTAGTCGGCCGTCACGGGCTGCTCGGTCGGTTTGCCGTCGCGGGTCACTTCAAGGGTGAAGAGAATCGGGTCGCCGGCGGCGTAGAGACCGTTTTCGCGGTCGCACCGGACGGCGATCCGCCAGCCGTCCTGCTCGGAGCCGGGAGGGACGTCCGTCGCCGCGCTGGCAACACGTGCGACCAGTGCCGCCAACATAATGGCTGTCCCAGCGAGGAGTGTTCGGAAGATGATCATGAGTAGAGCTCCTTCATGTGTGTTGTGGTCGGCGCATGGCTCGGCGACTTCGTCGGCGTGGGGCCGCGGGACATGCCCTGCCTGCTGATGCGTGACGTGGCGGTCCCGGCCCCGGGCGGCCCGGCCGTTCGCCGGCGCGAGGATGCACTCAGAGGACGGCATCGAGGGTCTCCAGGCCGAGGGTTTCGCGGACGGCGAACGGTTCGCCGAAGCGTCGGTTGATCTGGCGGCCCCAGTAGCGGTTGGTGTCGAGGACGTAGTCAAGCACGGCGCCGGCCTGGTCGCCGCGGCCGTCGTAGAACTGGCTGCGGTAGCACTCGATGGCGCGGCGCTTCAGGTCGATGTGGTCGGACACATCGAGAACGAAGGCCACGTCGGCGCTGCGGCGCAGGTGCGTGCAATAATAGTAGAGGAGCCGCGCGGGGTAGTGCGGCTCGCCGCGCATGCGGGTCTTGGTGAGCTTGGCGTGAAAGCGGGCCTGCTCGGCCAGTTCCGTGGCGGCGACGTGGTCGGGGTGGGCGTCGAGCCAGTAGGGGACGAAGACGACTCGCGGCCGCAGGATCCGATAGACCTCGGCCAGTCGTCGGCGGTTGTCGAGCGTGGGCATGAGCTCGCGATTGGTCATGCCGAGGTTCCACCGCACGGAGATGTTGAGCACCGCGGTGGCGGCGGCGGTTTCGCGGCGTCGCTTGGCGCGAGAGCCGAAGGGGGTGGGTTCGCCGCTAGTGAGGTCCACGACGGCGACACGGCGCCCGGCGGCCAGCAGCGCGGCGATCGTGCCGCCCATGCCCAACTCGGCGTCGTCCGGATGCGGCGCGACGACGAGATAGTCCACGGGCTGGGGCGTTGCGGCACGGGGCTTCGAGGTGGGCTTTCGTGTCATATCGCGTATTTCCTCATGGGGCGCCGAGGGGAACGGCCAGGAGCGGATTGCGGCGGCGCAGTTCGTCGCCGTGGAAATCGCCGGTCTCCTCGTAGCCGGCCAGGTAGGCCGCAACGGCCTGGTTCAGATGCCAGGAGACCAGCCATCGGTCCCGGACGTTGTTGCCTGGGTCGCCGCGTGCGGCGGCCTGAAGATCGGCGACGACAAGGTCCAGGCGCGAACCGGCTGCGGCATCGCGTCGCAATTCGACCAAGGCGGCCGCTGCGGGGCGCGCGAGGCGTTCGCCGACGGCGACCGGCCGTACGGTGTTGTCCAGCTCGGCCGGCGTGATGCGCGTAAGCTGGAGGAACGCCTCGGCCAGTCGGTCGGCGGCCGGTTGCACCACCTGGCGGACCAGCGCCGGATCGGCGGTGACGTGGCGTGCGGCTCGGAGACGATCGGTGTCGCCGGCCGCCGCGCCCGAAGGCCCCAGAACCACCGCGGCCGCCGTCATCTGGTACAGCGGCATCGTGCTGCGGAGGATGTCGTACTCCAGTCGGTTGCCCTCGACGAGAGTCTTGATGAGCGACTCGGCGCGGGAGGCCTGTTTCTTGAAAGTGGCGGCGTGGCGTCCGCGCGTCAGGAGGTTGGCCTCGGCGAGGCCCTCGCGCGGAATCGTCGTTCCGTGGAACTCGACGAGGAGGCGGAAGGCGTCGGCCATGGCCTGCAGAATGGGGCGCGCGACGTTGTCGTTATCGGGATTGTCGTCGCAGAGGGCGGCGGCCGCCTGCTGCGCGACGCTGCGAATCGACGACGACGGCATGGCGTCGCCGGTCAGGGCGTCCAGATCGCAGCCGGCGCGGCGGACCAAGTGAAGATCGTTGATCATCGCGTCCAGGCGCCAGCACTTCTGGGCGATGCCGACGACGGGGTTCCGCAGGTCCTTGCCGACCTGGGCCATGGCGGCTTCGAGCACCTTCAGGCCTTTGGCCAGCGGCGTCTTGAAGTGGGTGTTCTGCGGCTGCGTCGCGGCGTACAGGTCGCGCGTGCGCCACCACAGGCGCTGGAGCGGGTCGCGCAGCCGCTCGGCCTCCTGGCGGAGCTGGTCGTCGGGCGGTTTGCTCATCTGGCTCTCGATCCATTCGATGCCAAGCCAGAGGTCGGCCTTGACGGCGTCGGCCACGGGCATGGACTCGAACTGGCGTCGCAGGCGGTCGTCGCCGTCGATCCGGCGGACGTCGCCGAAGGCGGCTTCGCGGTCCTCGGGCCGGTCGATGCCGGCGACGGCGGCGGCGAGCCGGTCGAGCATGGCGCGGCGATACGCCGGGCTGCCGACCTTGCCGGCGACGAGGCCCTCGGCTACGTCCAGTGCGGTGCGGACATGGTCGAGAATCGCCTCGGCCACGGGGCGTACGCGCTCGACGGTGAGGCCGAAGCGCGCCTGCTCGACGTAGCCGGTCAGGCGGGCCGCCAAGGCCGGCTCCGACGCGGCCAGGGCGGCGGCGCGGCCGGCCAGTTCGTCGCACTCGGCCTTGCGGCGGTCGTCGTCGGACACGGCGGCGGCCGGCGCGGGCGGCAGCTTGCCGTCGAGGACAAAGGCGGCCCCTTGGCGCAGGCGATCCAGGTCGCGGGCCAGCCGCCACAATTCGCCGTGGCCGATGCGCCCCTGGTTGCCGGACACCTGGCGGGCCAGGGCAATCAGGCTGTCGGCGGCGGCCAGCGTGCGGTCGAGGACGGCCCGCTCGGGCGAGTCGGCATCGCCCGCCGCCTTGCGCGCGTCGGCCACTTTCGCCAGTGCGTCGAGCACCGGGTCAACGACGTCGGCATTGTGAACCAGCAGCATCCCCGCGAAGCCGTACCGCGACCGCTCGGTCTCGTCGGGCTCGGTGTCGGCCCGGCGCAGCAGATCCCGCGCGATGATGCGCACGGCCCGCCGGGCATCGTCGCTTTTGGAAGCCAGGCCCCAGCCGCCCTTGGTCGCCGACTCCATGCGGGCGATCTCCGCGTCGAGCAGCTCCAGGAGTCGCTTCTGATAGCTGACGTCCCAGCTCAGGGGCCGGTCGTGAAAGTCGCGGTAGCCGAGGCGGTGTTTGTAGAGTTCGATGTGCCGCTGAAGCTGTAGGCGCTGGAGGTCGTCGGTGCTTTGGCTGAGGCGTCGCTGGGCGTCTTCGAGCAGGGCGGTGACGCGTTCGCGCACGTCCTGGGCGGCGGCACGCGGCACGGGAGCCAGCGCCGTGGCGATCCCGATCGCCACCCCGAGAATCCGATACAGGGGCCCCCTCGCCTTCATCATACTCTGATCCCTCGCCGCTCAAAGGCCGCCCGGTACACGTTCTGAATCTGATCCACCATGCGATGGTGGTCGAACTGCGTGCGGCACAGTTCGCGGCCGCGTTCGCCCATGCGCTGCCGGAGGGCCTTGTCGGACAGGAGTGTGTCGATGGCCCGGGCGAGGCCGCGCCAGTCGCCGGGCGGAACAAGCAGACCCGTTTCGCCGGGGCGCACCACTTCGGGGGCCCCGTCGATATCGTAACTGATGGCCGGTCGGCCGCACAGCAGTGCCTGCGGCAGGACGCGGGCCAGGCCCTCGCGGTACGACGCGTGGACCAGGAGGTCAGAGGCGTGAATGAGCGAGGGCACCTGGTCGCTCGGAACGAGGCCGGCAAACCGGACGCGCGCGTCGATGCCGAGACGCCGGGCCAGACGTTCGAGGCGGCGGCGGAGCACGCCGTCGCCCACCAGCAGGAGCCAGACCGTCGGGTGACGCGAGGCCACCTCGGCGAACGCGCGGAGCAGATCCTCGTGGCCCTTCAGGTGAAACAGCCGCGCGACTTTGATGACGACCGTGGCACCTTCGGGCAGCGCGTACCGGCGTCGGACGCACCCGACAGGTTCGGCGGGGTTCAGAAAGGCGCTGACGTCCATGCCGGAATACACGGTGGTGAACTTGTCGGGCGGCGCGACGCGGGCAGCGACGGCCTGCTCGGTCATGGCGTCGCAGACGCTGATGAAGTGGTCGGTCACGGCGGCGGCGCGGCGTTCCAGATGCGTGTAGAGCCACCGCAGGGGCGCGGGTTGCCAGGGGTGGAACGACTGGCCGTGGATGGTGTGGATGACGACGGCCTGGGGGCACGCCGCGGCGGCGGCCCAGCGGCCGAGGATGCCGGCCTTGGAGCTGTGGGTGTGGACCACGTCGGGCCGCAGGTCGGCCAGGCGTCGGCGCAGTTGCGCCAGCGCGCGGCGGTCGCACAGCGGACGGATGCTGCGGTGCAGCGCGTCGATGGTCTCGTAGCGGAGTCCGGGGTGAGACCTCGCGCGGTCCACCAAGGATCCCTCGGGGCCGTAGGTGGGGCCCGACAGCAGCGTGACCTCGTGGCCGCGGTCGGCCTGGCCCTCGCACGTCAGGAGGGTGTTTTCCATGGCCCCGCCGAGGATCATGCGCGTGATGACGTGGACGATTCTCATGGGTTCTCAGGGACTCCGGGCTCGGCGCGCGCGGCCGGCCAGACCGCTTCGTCGTAGAAGACCTGCCACAGGGTTAAACCATGAGCCGGGGCCGTGGGCCCGGCGTTTCGTCGGTCGCGCGACGCGAGAATCGAGCCGATCCTGTCGGGCGTCCAGTGGCCGCGCGCCACCTCCAGCAGGGTGCCCACGAGGTTGCGGACCATGTTGTACAGGAACCCATCGCCTTCGATGTCGAAGAGCACTTCGGGTCCCGAGCGGCTCACGTCGAGCCGCCAAATCGTTCGGACCGTATTCAGTCGCGGCTGCCCCCGGCCGCCCTCGAAGGCCTTGAAGTCGTGGCAACCCACCAGCAGGCGTGCCGCCTCGCGTGCCGCGTCGAGGTCCACCGGGCGATGAAAATGGAACGTGTAGGCGGCTTTGTCGTAGGGCGGTTTCTCGCGGTCGGCCCAGACGCTGTAGCGATAGTGTTTGCCCCGGGCGTCGTGCGTGGCGTGGAACTCGGGGTCCACGTCGTCGGCCGCGCGGAGGATGATGCTGCCGGGCAATCGGCTGTTGGCCGCATGGCGCAGCCGGGCCGCGTCGATGGAACTGGCCGTGTGAAAGTTGGCCACCTGGCCGCGCGCGTGGACCCCGGCATCGGTCCGCCCCGCGGCCACCAGTGTCACGGCCGTCTGCGTGATCGGCGAGAGGACTTCGCGCAGCACGCCCTCGACCGTTCGCAATCCCGGCTGGAATTGCCAACCGTGATACGGCGTGCCGTCGTAGGCAATGAGCAGTCGAATGTTTCGCACGCCAGGAGTGTACCCGCACGCTGCAACGGATTCAAGCGTCGCACCGCGCCGGCGAGCCGCACCGCCACGAGCGCAGGGGGAGCTGGCGGCGGCCAGGCGGAGGGTTCGCGCTGTTCGGCGAGCCGTCACGGACAGCCGCGGCATCCGGCGTCGCGGCGGCAGAGGCCCTATTGTTCGAGCAGGGCAGCCAGGCGGTCGGCATCGAGCAGGTGGACGGTCTGGCCGCTCGTGGCCAGCAGCCCGCAGTCGTCCATCCGCGTGAAAGTGCGCGAGAGAGTTTCGGGCGTGGTGCCGAGTTGCCGGGCGAGTTCGCCCTTGGGGATGGGGAGCCGGAACTTGCGGCGGCCGTGGCGTTCGGCTTCCTGGAGCAGGTACCGCGCGAGCCGCGCCGACACCTCGCGCAGGCTGAGGTCTTCGATCAGGCTGACGAAGTCCTGAAGCCGGCGGCTCATGGACGCCAGGACGCGCATCGTCAGCTCGGGATGGCGGCCGAGGAGTGCGACGAACTCGCTTCGCGGCAGCAGCAGGCACTCGCTCGGCTTGATGGCGACGGCGTGGACCGGATAGCGCCCGCCGGCGAACACGGCGGCCTCGGCGAATGCGTTGGGCGGCAGCACCGTGTGAAGAATCTGTTGCCGCCCGTCGGGGGACGTTCGGAAGAGCTTCACCGCTCCTTCGACCAGGACGTAGAAACGGTCGGCGCGCTGCCCCTGAAGAAACAGCGTGGCATCTCGCGGGAAATGCTCGCGCCGCACGACGGACGCCAGTTGCAGCAAATCCTTCGGCGGCAGACTTTCGAACAAGGTCACCCGGGCCAGGTCCGTGGCGCACTCGGGGCATTCCGTACCGATCATGGCGATTCCTCCACGTCGCCATTCAGTGTACGTCGGCGGAGGCGCCAAGGAAATAGCTCAGCGTGCGAAATTGCGACACGTGCGGCGGCGGAACCCGACGCGCGGACGCGCAGTTCATCTATGGCGCAGGCTGCCGCCTCAACGCCGACGGCGTCGCCGGTCAGGCTCCCAGGCCGAGCAGCGAGCCGAGTTGGTACGCGGCCAGCGTGAGGATATAGGCGATCGTCGTCAGCCCGGCGGCCTGGAATACGGCCCAGCGGATACTGCCGCTCTCGCGGGCCGTGACGGCGAAGGTCGCGACGCACGGCATCGAGATCAGACAGAACAGCATGATGCAGAATCCGACGAGCGGCGAGTAGTCGTTGCGCAGCCGGGCCCGCAGGGCGTCGCCGGCCGATTCGCTGTCGCCGATGGCGTAAACGATGCCCATCTGCGCGACGAACAACTCCTTGCCGGCCACGGCGCCGATGAGGGCGGCGCCGATCTTCCAGTCGAATCCGAGCGGCCTCAGCAGCGGCTCGATCAGCCGCCCCAGCCGGCCCACCGACGAGGACTCCAACAATTCCGCGGCGCGCGCCGCCTGGAGCTGAGCCACGCGGCGCTGGTGCGGCCCCTGAATCTCGTCCAGTAGCCGCAACGCCAACGGGTACAGCTCCGGCGCCGCCTGCTGGAGCCGGTGAAGTTCGCCCAGGTAGTGGGTCTGCAAGGTGTGGTATCGCGCCGAGTCGGCGAGGAGCTGTTGGTCGGCGACGGCCTCGTCGAACCGCTGTCGCGCGGCTTGAACAGCCTGTCGCAAATGCACCAGCCGAACCGCCTGGGACGGCGCCGCGGAGGCGTCCAGATCGTCGGCCAAAAGCAGCAACGACTCCGCCGGCAGGCCCAGCTCGGTGTTCAGCGCCGCCAGGGCGGCGTCGCGTTCGCTGTCGGCCCGGGCGATTTCGGCCTCGTAGTCGCGCTCCAGGTGCGTCTTGCGCGGGTAGGTGGCCAGGGCCCACATCAGCACCGAGAACGCCAGGATGATCGTCGAAGCCTTGCGCAGGTAGGCCGACGCGCGCTCCCACGTGTGGATCAGGACTCCCTTGAGCGTCGGCATCCGATACGGCGGCAACTCCATCACCAGCGGCGCGCTGGTGCCCTTGAAGACGAACGTGCGCAGGAGCTTGACGCCGACAACGGCCAGGACAATGCCGATGAGGTAGATGGCCAGCAGCATCGGCGCCCGCAGGTGCGGCGCGAAAAAGGCCGGAATCAGAAGCGAATAGATCGGCAGCCGCGCGCCGCAACTGACCAGCGGCAGCACGAGCATCGTGACGAGCCGGTCGCGGCGGCTGTCGAGAATCCGCGTCGCCATGACGGCCGGCACCGTGCAACCGAAACCGATGAGCATCGGAATGAAGCTCTTGCCGTGCAGGCCGATCTTGTGCATGAGGCGATCCATGATGAACGCGGCGCGGGCCATGTAGCCGCTGTCTTCCAGAAACGCGATGGCGGCAAACAGCAGGACGATATTGGGCAAAAAGACCAGGACGCCGCCGACGCCGCCGATGACGCCGTCGATCAGGAGACTCTTCAGCGGGCTGTCGCTGTCGGCAGGCCACAGGCCGGCGACGGCGTCGCCGAGGCGTGCGAAGAGCCACTCCAGCACGTCCATCAGCGGCTGGCCGACCGTGAATGTCAGATAGAACACGGCGTACATCAGGGCCACGAAGATCACCAGGCCGAAGAGGCCATGCGTGACCACGGCGTCCACGCGGTCGCTGCGCGTGTGGCGCAGCTCGATGCTGCTGCGGACGCACTCCTGGCACGCGCCGCTGATGAAGCCGTAGCGGCGGTCGGCGATGACGACCTCTGCCGCGTCGCCGTAGTCGCGTTCGATGCGGCGGCGCGCCTTGGCGACGGCATCGCGCACGGCGTCCCAGCGGGTCGCACCGGTTCGTACCCGCTCCACCACCTCCGGGTCGTCCTCCAGGAGCTTGACGGCCAGCCACCGCCCGCCGTAATGCGACACCAACGCCTGGTCGCCCGACAGAAGCCGCTCGATGGCGGCCACCTCGCGGTCGATCTCGCGGCCATAGCTGATCGTGATCGCCGGTCGCGGCGTATCGGGCGGCGTCGCGGCCACCACGACCGCCGCGTCCAGCAGCGACTCCGTGCCGCGATCCTTGTGCCCGACCGTCTCCACGATCGGCGCGCCGAGCAGACGGCTCAGACGCTCCAGATCGAACTCGATGCCGCGCTGCTTGGCCATGTCGCTCATGTTCAGCACGAGCACCAGCGGCAGGCCCAGCTCGATCAGTTGTGTCGTCAGGTACAGGTTCCGCTCGATGTTCGAGGCGTCGAGGATGTTGACGACCACGTCGGGGCGGTGCTCGATGAGGAAGTCCCGGGCCACGCGCTCCTCGACCGAGTAGGCCGTCAGGCTGTAGGTGCCCGGCAGATCGACAACGCGGATCTCGTAGCCGCCGTGGCGGCAGAGGCCCTCTTTCCGCTCGACGGTAACGCCGGGGTAGTTGCCCACGTGCTGCCGCGCGCCGGTCAGATTGTTGAAAAGCGTGGTCTTGCCGCTGTTGGGATTGCCGGCCAGAGCGATAGTGATACGGTTGCCGCTGATCACGACAGTGTCCTCGTCGGCAGGCCGCGATGGGCCGCGGTCGCCGCAAAAGCCTTTGGTGGAACCGCGCGGTCCGAGGTCAGCGGACCACGATGTGCTCGGCCATGCCGCGGCCGAGCATCAGGCGCGTGCCCTTGACGGCCACGATGAAGGGGCCGCGGCCGCCGTTGCGAACCACCTGCAACTCGGTACCCGGCACCAGGCCCATGGCGGTCAGGCGGCTGCGCAGACCGCAACCGGCATCGACGCGAACGAGACGCACCACAGCCCCTTCCTCAACCGCAGACAGCGGCATCACTGCCTTCTCCTCTTCAACCTACGGCACCGCCAATCGGCGGCGATCGTTCAACCCCGGCTGGGCTTCCTGCTCCCGCGGGGGCCGGCCTTGGCGACCGCCCCACCGCCGGTCCGCGGACCGACCAGGGAATCGTTCAACTGCTTCTGCATCATCGGCGGCCACGCGGCCACAAATCGTCCAAACGCCGCCAGACGGTCCAGCACCGCCTTGTCCACCACGTGCTCCATGCGGCAGGCGTTGGCCTCGGCCACCGCCGGCGACAATCCCAGCACCTTTGTCAGAAACCGGCGCAACACCTGGTGCCGATCCGTAATCTCTTCCGCCGCCCGGCGACCCGGTTCGGTCAACGTCACCTGGCGGTACGGATCGTAGTGCACCAGGCCGCGCTCGGCCAGCGCCCTCATCGCCGCCGTGACGGCCGACATGCTCACGTCCAGCCGGCCGGCGATATCGCGCACCCGCGCGGCCCCGCCCTCGCACTGGAGCCCCAGCACGGCCTCCAGGTAGTCTTCCATCGATGAGGTCAACTCCGCGTCGCTCACGTCCACGCCCCTCTGGTTGCCAACGGCCGCCCCCGGGGCGGCCGGAAAGTTAAACGTGCTTAACATTATACCCGGAAGCGCCCCCCGCGGCAAGCGAAAAACCCGACGCGGCCCATCGTGGCCACGCACGTGGGACCACGCCACACGGCATCCAGGGGGGGAAAGAGATCGGCAATTCTCTCGCGGCAAAAGGCGTCCGCTCCGGCGTGCAGGTCGGGTCAACAGGCCCGACACCGCAACTCGACCATGTAGCGAAGCAGTTGCAGCACGGCCCGCAGGCGGTCCTCCGGCAGCGCGCTGCCCAGAAAGACCTGACGCCCGTCCTTCATATTCAGCACGATGCGGCTCATTTTCAACCGCCGCGACACGTGCTGGTCCACGCTCACCACGTCGGCCCACGGAAACGACCTTGTGCGATGAAATCCCGCGAAGCCTTCGTCGAGGCGTCCCTCGCCGCCGCGGACCGCCAGGCGGAACCGGCCGGCGATGAACTCCAGGCACATCGCCGCGCCCGCCGCCGCGCCGGCTACTGACAGTATAAACAGGATCCAGTCGCACCGAACGCCGGTCCGGACGGCACAGTAGGCACACACCAGAAAGAACAGCACCAGGTACGCTGCGGCGGGCTGGAGAATCGAGGCAGTGATTGTGAAGTCGCTGTCGCCTTGCCGCTCGAAGCGGACGCGATTCGGGAGTGGCCGGGGCGTCACGCCGTCCTTGTCTTCAGCGTCCTTGCCCTGCTCGCATAGCCACACGCTGCCGCACGACCGGCAGACGAGAAGGTCGCCGGGCGCGGGCGATTCGCCGACGGTCAGTGCCAGGCCGCACGTCGGACAGGTCACTTCCATGGCCCCACCTCCCGCCTCGGACATCAAGGATCGTGAGCGGACGCGGCCCTGGATTCGCCGGCCGTTCTCTTACGCCGTCACGGCGAAGTAGTGGTCGAAGAAGGCCTTCGCGTCCACGGCCGTGGCGATCAGATCCGCCTGCGGTCCCGCGGCTTCGTGCGGCACGGTGCGGCCGGGGAATTCGCCGGCGGTCTGGACTTCGACCCGAGCGGGCCGCAGGGCGCACAACGGCGGCTCGAAGATCGCCGCCGCCGCCAGCGGATCGTGAAACACCATCTGATCCCGCCGACGGAACCAGACCTCGGCGAACCGGTACACGGCCTCCAGGAGCGGCCCGCGGAACCGTTGCCTCACGTCGTCGCGATGCATCGCGCACTTCAGCGTGACGTCCAGGCCGTACCACGTTCGCCGCACGGGCGCCGCAGCGACGGCGGCCGCCGCCGCAGGATCGCACAGGATGTTCCATTCGGCGCCGGGCTTGTCGGGATAGAAGTGGCCGCCCATCAGGACCATGCGGCCGAGCAGCCGCGGAAGTTCGGGATCGTCCTGGAAGAATCGCGCGGCATTGGTCAGCGGACCAATGGTCAACAAGGTCAGTTGTCCGGGTTTGCGTCGGGCGGCGGCCCCGAGGGCCGCCAGGGCGGCGGCAGGATCGGCGGCGAAGTCCTTTCTGTGCGGCACGGCGTCGAGCCGCTCGGCCTGTGGGCACGTCGGTTGCCCCGGACCGCTCATCGGATCGCCGTAGCCGGCGTAGATCGGCAGGTCGTCGCGGCCGGCGGCCATTGCCACCGCGGAGGCGATCCGGGCCCGGTCCGCCACGGGGCCGGTCACCGTCGAGACGCCCACCAGGTTAGCGCGTGGCTGGCGGAGCAGATAGGCCAGCGCCACGGCATCGTCAATGTCGTTGCCGATGTCGGTATCGAGCCACAGATCGACAGGTTCCATAGACGCCGAGACCTCCCCGGTTTCCATCATGGCAGCAAGCGGCGGTGCCGCTCTGCTTCCCTTTATGGCCGCGACGGCGCGGCCACGCCGCCCGCCCCCGCTATGCCGCCCTGCCCTTCATGGCTACAGAAGCGCGACCGCGTGTCACGCGCCGCGTCATCTCGTGCCCCGTCACGACACGTAGCGGGCGTACTCGACGGCTCGCTTCTCGCGGATGGCCGTCACGCGAATCTCGCCCGGGAACGTCAGCTCCGTCTCGATCTGCTTGGCGATGTCGCGGGCCAGCTTCGTGGCCATGGCATCGTCGGCCTTGTCGGCCTCGATGATGACGCGCAGCTCGCGGCCGGCCTGGATGGCATAGGCCGATTCCACGCCCTTGTCCTTGAACTGCATGGCGATCGACTCCAGCTTCTCCAGCCGCTGGATGTACCGTTCCAGCGACTCTCGCCGCGCGCCCGGCCGCGACGCGCTTACGGCGTCGGCCGCCGACACCACCCAGGCGTAGATGTTGCTGGCCGGCTTGAGGTCGTGGTGACAGGCCGCCGCCTCGACCACTTCGGTCGCTTCGCCGTAACGACGAAGCAGGTCGGCCCCGATCTCCGGGTGCCCGCCCTCGACCTCGTGGTCCACGGCCTTGCCGATGTCGTGGAGCAGCCCGGCCCGCCGCGCCACCCGCGCATCCAGACCCAACTGCTCGGCAATCATGCCCGACAGGTGGGCCACTTCGATCGCGTGCTCCAACACGTTCTGCCCGTAGCTGGTGCGGAACCGCAGGCGGCCCAGCAAGGGGATGATCTTGTTGTTCACCCCGCGAATCTTCATGTCCATGATGGCCTGGCGTCCGGCCTCCTGCATCTCGGCCTCGACCTCCTTGCGGGTCTCGGCGGCGATCTCTTCGATGCGGGCGGGGTGGATGCGGCCGTCGAGGATCAGCTTGGCCATGGCCCGGCGGCCGATCTCGCGGCGCACACTGTCGTGCCCGCTGACGATCACCACGCCCGGGGTATCGTCCACGATCACGTCCACGCCCGTAGCCTTCTCGAAGGCCCGGATGTTGCGTCCCTCGCGACCGATGACGCGTCCCTTCATCTCGTCGTTGGGAATGTCCACCGACGCCACGGTGCTTTCCATGGTGATTTCACTGGCCAGCCGCTGGATGCTCTGGACCAGGATGTTGCGGGCCTGCGTCGCCGCTTCCTCATTCGCCCGTTCCACCACGGCCTTGATGATGTCGGCCTCCTCCTGCTCCATCTCCTCCGAGACGCGCTTGAGGAAAAGTTCGCAGGCCTGCTC
Organism: uncultured Anaerolineaceae bacterium; assembly: GCA_964500225.1. Taxonomy (GTDB): domain Bacteria; phylum Planctomycetota; class Phycisphaerae; order FEN-1346; family JAACEH01; genus JAAYDY01. Next base: position 22,702 of record CAZCOA010000017.1, read on the forward strand.
GCGGTTCATTCCCGAGATTTGACGCAACTGCTCCATTTCCTTGGCGAGGATGGCGTCGATCTCGGCCTTGGCCGCTTCGATTTCCCTTTCGCGCTCGTTCAGCCGCCGCTCGATCGACTCGATGGTTTTCTCCTTGCGAACGAGCAATTCGGCCTGCTCCGTGAGGCTGTCTTCGCGTTTCTCCAGCCGCCGCTCGATGCTCTTGAGCTCCTGGCGGGTGGCCTCGGTCTCCTTCTGGAACTGGTCGCGGGCTTTCAGGGTCTTGTCGCGGGCCTCGATCTCGGCTTCCTTGATCCGCTTATCCGCCTCTTGGCGAGCTCCCTCGATGATAGCCGCCGCCTCGCCGTGGGCCTTCTTGAACTTGCTGTACTGAAGAAACGCCCAGGCGCCGAAACCGGCTGCGGCCACCACCAGGACCATCAGAACGATTTCCAGCGCGCCGATCTGCGCCAACACAATGGGCACACTCATAGCATCCCCTTTCCGGACCGAACCCGACCGGTCGCAATGCGGCGCACCCCACGTATATTAAGGTGTGCACCACCGTTGCGGCGGCGGACGGCCGCTCACGTATCAAGACTCCAGGGGCCGGGCGTCGGCATCAGCCGTGCCTGTGACAAGGGAACATCGCAGGAATGGATGGAAGGAAGCGTCCGGCCAACCCGGCCGGCGAACGCCGAAGAAAAACGAACGAGCCACGAGAACGGCCCACGGCCCCAGGCGCCGTCATCCCACGGGATGATCGGGAAACCTCCCTCGTCCTGAGAGGCGGTCGGGCCGCCGATTGCCGTGTTTCCGTTCCAACGTGTTGGTGTCCTTTGAGTTACCTGGGCTCGGCCGATCCTGGTCCGATGTCAGCCGCCCCCGTCCTAAGACACAACGACCATTCGTTTTTCGATTCAGGTTCCCAAGCTGTCGCTCGTGCTGCCTTCGGGTCCGACCGTCTCCGCCCCACTCAGGGCCGGAGGTCCATCCATCGTCCGGACGTCTGCGATGTGCCCGCCGTGCAGGGAAGCCTCGGGCACCCTCACTATGGTCTTGCATCGGCAGCCCCTTACGGGGAACGGCGACCCCCATGCCGCCGCAACACTGCCCACACAATACCTAAACTGCGCAAAAATCCCCAATACATGCTCCATATCATACTTTAACGTCCGGACGGTACGAATCAAGCAAAATCGTCCCGACTCCACGGCGCAAGGAAGAAGCGCCGCGGCCCGGCGTGCGGCCACGGCGCTTCGGCATGTCCTCGGCCCCCTGGGGGGCGACGTCACTCGACTGTGATCGGCTGTGTGGCCTCCCAGATGCCGTGCATATTGCACTTTTCGAAGGCCCGAAGGCCGCCGTTGGCGTCGTCGGTATTGGCCGCAAGGGTTATGGTGAACGTGACTTTCGGCTCGGCCATCGCGCCGGCCAGGTCCACCCGGGCCAATTGGACATAGCCCTTGTAGAGCTCGATGGATTGGATATGGTGCTCCGGCTCGTTCGGGTGTTTCAGCAGTTTGCCGACGTGGACGGTCACCTGGAATGGCTCACCGGCCTTGACCGAGGCCGGGGCCTCGATGATCGGCAGATGTTTCTTCTCCAGGTCGGTCAGGTTCTTGGGGTCCTTGGGCTTGTTGATTTGCCTGAGCAGGGCGGGCAATTCGGCCATGGTCTGGTCTCCTCTGTGGTTTGTGACGGATCCCGTAACGACGCACGCCGCCGACCGGCACCGGCTGCCGGCCGGCAATGCACCAGGATTATAGTGGCAACCGCGTACGCACAAGCGAAGAAAAGCGGTCGTGCGGTGAGCATTGCGGTGCAGCAGAGCCCCGCAAGGGGCAACAGCGAACGGCGCGGCGAACCATCGGACGGCCCGACGGGGCAGGCATGGCGCCGGACACACGACGTTGGTGGACCGCGTGTTTTCAAAGAGTTCAGGCGAAGTCGCGAGCATTTCGCGACTTCGCCTGAACGGGATGACGGTGCAACCCTGTCCGACGGGGGCCGTCAGGTCGCGTCGTGATGGGCCGGGACCTGGGCTTGCGTCGGTCCGCCGCCGGAACGGTTGCCGGCCTCGAAGTACAGGTGGCCGTCGCGGACGGAGACGGTGATGATGTCCTTGCCTTCGTAGCTGCCGCGGAGGACTTCCTCGGAGAGGTAGTCCTCGATGAGGTTTTCGACGGTGCGGCGCAGGGGCCGCGCGCCGAAGTCGGGGTTGTAGCCCTTGTCGATCAGCAGTTGCTTGGCGTCGTCGTTGACGACCAGTTCGAGCCCCTTCTCGGTCAGGCGTCGGCGAATCTTGTTCAGTTCGAGGTCCACGATCTGGTTCATGTCGTCGCGCGTGAGGCTTCGGAACATGATCGTGTCGTCGAGGCGGTTGAGGAACTCGGGGCGGAAGTGGCGCTCGACTTCCTTCATGAGGCTCGCCTTCATCTGCTCGTAGTCGGCCTGCCGGCCCTTCTGACGGAAGCCCATGCCGGCCTTGTTGGTGATGATGTTGGCGCCGAGGTTGCTCGTCAGGATCAGGATCGTGTTGCGGAAGTCGATGCGGCGGCCGAACGAGTCGGTCAGGCGTCCCTCTTCCATGATCTGGAGCAGCATGTTATGCACGTCGCCGTGGGCCTTCTCGATTTCGTCCATGAGAATGACGGCGTACGGGCGGCGGCGGATGCGTTCGGTGAGCTGGCCGCCCTCTTCGTAACCGACGTAGCCGGGCGGCGCGCCGATCAGGCGGCTGACGTTGTGCTTCTCCATGTACTCGCTCATGTCGATCTGGATCAGCGCGTCCTCGCTGCCGAACATGAACTCGGCGAGGGCCTTCGACAGCTCGGTCTTGCCGACGCCGGTCGGGCCGATGAACAGGAAGCAGCCCATCGGCCGCCGCGGGTCCTTCAGGCCGCTGCGGCTGCGGCGAAGGCTCTTGGCGATGGCCTTGATGGCCTCATCCTGGCTGATGATGCGTTTGTGCAGCTCGGCTTCCATGCGCAGGAGCCGTTCGGTTTCCTCGCTCTCCAGGCGCGTCAGCGGCACGCCCGTCATCTTCGACACCACCTCGGCCACGACCTCGGCGTCCACGACGCCGTCCACTTCCTTGGCCGAATTGCGCCAACCCGCCAGCAGTTCCTCCTTGCGGGCCTTCAGGTCGTCGATCTTGTTGCGCAGCTCGGCGGCCTGCTCGTAGGCGCTGCGGGCCACGGCCTCTTCCTTTTCGCCGTTGAGCCGCTCGATTTCCGCCTCGATCTCCGCCACGTCCGGCGGACGGGTCATCGCCTTCAGGTGAATCCGCGCGCCGGCCTCGTCGATCACGTCGATGGCCTTGTCCGGCAGGCAGCGGCCGGTGATGTACCGGTTCGACAGCTCCACGGCCGCACGCAGCGCCCCGTCGGTGATCTGCACGCGATGATGGGCCTCGTAGCGGTCGCGCAGGCCGCGAAGAATCTCGATGGTCTGCTCGGCCGTCGGCGGCTCGACGATGATCGTCTGGAACCGGCGTTCCAGGGCCCCGTCCTTCTCGACGTACTTGCGGTACTCGTCGAGCGTCGTGGCGCCGATGCACTGGATTTCGCCGCGGCTGAGAGCCGGCTTCAGCACGTTCGAGGCGTCGATGGCCCCTTCCGCGCCGCCGGCGCCCACCAGGGTGTGCAGTTCGTCAATGAACAGAATGATGTTCTTCGCGCGGCGGACCTCGTTCATCACCGCCTTGATCCGTTCCTCGAACTGGCCGCGGTACTTCGTTCCGGCGACCATCAGCGCCAGGTCCAGCACGACGATCCGGCGGCTGCGAAGCAGCTCCGGCACGCTGCCGTCCACGATCGCCTTGGCCAGACCCTCGACGATGGCCGTCTTGCCGACGCCCGCCTCGCCCAGCAGCACGGGGTTGTTCTTCGTCCGACGGCACAGCACCTGCATGAGCCGCTCGATCTCGTTCACGCGGCCGATCACCGGGTCCAGCTTGTTCTGCGCGGCCAGTTCCGTGAGGTCGCGGCCGAAGCTGTCCAGCGCCGGCGTCTTGCTCTTGCCGCGAGCGCCCTTGGCGCCCGGCTGCGCGCGGTCGTTGCCCTGGTCGAACTCCGGCGGCTGGCTGCCGAACTCGGTCTCCTCGGTCATTTCGGCCGTCGCCCCGAGGAGCTTCAGCACTTCCTCGCGCACCTCGTCCAGGCGCAGCCCCAGGTTCATCAGCACCTGGGCGGCCACGCCGTCCTGCTCGCGCAGCAGGCCCAGCAGCAAGTGCTCGGTGCCGACGTAGTTGTGGCCCAGCATCCGGGCCTCTTCGATGGCGAACTCGATGACCTTCTTGGCGCGCGGCGTTTGAGGCAACTTGCCCATCGTCACCATCTGCGGGCCGCTCTTGACGATCTTCTCGACCTCGATGCGAATCTTCTTCAGGTCGATGTTCATGTTCTTCAGACAGTTGGCCGCCACGCCGCTGCCTTCCTTGACCAGGCCCAGCAGCAGATGTTCGGTACCCACGTACTCGTGGTTGAACCGCTGGGCCTCCTGGTTGGCCAGGGCCATTACCTTGCGGGCTCTGTCGGTGAATCGTTCGAACATTCGAGGCTTCCTTCCCAGGGCCGGTCGGCCGCGACGGCGGCCACACACAAACCCATTGTTAACAACATGTTGCAGAGTGCCCGGCAGCTCAACGACGCGACCGGACAGCCATACGGCCCCTCATTGTACACGCCGGGCCGTCCGTCGGCAAGCGCCGCAGCGGGACCAGGGACCGACCCAGACTGTATCGACCAGAACCGCTCGCCCCCTTCGCCCGAAGATCGCGATTTTCAGTGCGAAAACGGGCAAAGAGCCGCCGCCGGTGCGGCCGATAAGACACTGTCCACCCTGCCACGGTCCGATGTCGTTGACGATGCGCGGCCGGCGCGGGAAGATTCAGACGACAGACACGGCCAAGCGCGCGGAGGGCGTCCTGGTGCGGCGAGTCATTGCATATGGGCTGGTGACGGTGATGGTGGGCGGCATCCTGGCCGTGATGATCGCCTGGGTTCTGGCGACGAGCGAACCGGCCGGGTACACGCGGCCTGAGGACTTCACCCCGCAACAACTCAGCGACGAGGCGGCCAAGTTCAACGCCGCCGCGGCCCGGATCCACAACACCATCACCGACACCTCGGGCGGCACGCCGCTGGACATCACGCTGACCGATGCGGCGATCAACGGCTACATCCGGAGCCTGCCGCCGGACCAGTTGCGGCAACTGCCGTCGGCGCTCGACAATCCGCAGGTGGTGTTCCGCGACGGGGAAATCGTGCTCATGGGCGACGTGTATGTGAAAGGTCGCAAGGCGGTGGCGTCGATGCACCTTGCGGCGGAGGTGACCGAAGAGGGAGACCTGCGGCTGACGATGCGGACGACGAAGGCCGGTCGTCTGCCGCTGCCGGACATGATCAGCAACGACACGATTGCACACCTGGACCGCAAGATCGCGCAGATGCAGTCGAGCGGCAACGCCGCCGCCGGCGGCGACGCCCGGCGGGCCCAGGTCGCCGACGCCAAGCTGATGGCGCTGATGAGTTTGCGCGGACTCCTGAAGGGCGAGCCCGTGACGCTGGAGACCCGTCGGCAACGGTTGAAGCTGGATGCTCTGGAAATCCTGGACGGGCGGATTCACGTCGTGGGTCGGAACGTCGAGAAACCCGCGGACTGATTCATTCGATGTCGGCGACGGTGTCGTCGGCCTCGGGAGGAACTTCGCCCAAGGCCTCCAGGGCGCGTCGGGCGGCCTTCTGCTCGGCCTCTTTCTTGCTCAGACCCCAGGCACTCGGGAACCGGCGGCCATCCAGCACCACGGCCACCTCGAACGCCTTGCTGTGGTCGGGGCCTTTCTCGTCGAGCACCTCGTAGTTGGGCGTCTGGCCCACCTTGTGTTGGGCATATTGCTGCATCATGCTCTTGTAGTTCAGCTCGTGGGCGCCTTCGGCCACGCGGTCGATCTCCGGGTCCATGAGCCGCCGTACCAGCCGACTGGCCGCCTCGAACCCGCCGTCGATGTACACGGCGCCGATCAGGCTCTCCAGGGCGCAGGCCGACAGGCTGGAGGGCAACCCGCCCTCGGTCTCCATGCCCTTGCTCAGGAACAGGAACTTGTCGATGCCCAGGCCGGTGGCGACGTTGGCGCAGGTGCTGCGACTGACGACAACGCTCTTGATCCGCGTCAGGTCGCCTTCGGTGAACTTCGGATAACGGCGGAAGAGCTCTTCGCAGACGACCAGGCCGAGCACGGCATCGCCAAGGAACTCGAGGCGTTCGTTGCTGTCGAGGTAATGCGGCGCCACGCTGGCGTGCGTTAACGCCTTGACCAGAAGGGACTTGTCCGAGAACTCGTATCCCAGAATCTGCTCACAGCCGACAAGAGCCTCGTCGCGCGATTCGGTCAACCGGGTTCATCCTTTCCATCAAGGGAGCGTCCCAGACTCCGGACGCCATCTTACGGGGGCCCATTCTATGGCGCGGCCGCGGCCTTGTCAACGCGGCGCGTCGCCCGGCCGGCAACAAAAGAAAAGGGCGTCCCATCGGTCGGGACGCCCGTGTGAACTGGACATCCGGGGCGGAGACCCCGTGGCACAGCCGGCCTGAGACGAATCGGCCGACTACTTCAGCCCGGCCGCCGCACGCAGCTTGGCCGCCATGTCGGTCTTCTCCCAGGTGAACTCCGGCTCGTTGCGGCCGAAGTGGCCGCCCGAGCTGGTCTTGGTGTAGATCGGACGACGCAGGTTCAGGTGCTTGATCATCTCCTGCGGCCGCAGCGGGAAAAGCTTCCGGATCAGTTGGCAGAGCTTGGCTTCGCTGATCTTGCCGGTGCCGAAGGTGTCGGCCTTGACCGAGAGCGGATCGGCGACGCCGATGGCGTAGCTGAGCTGGACTTCGCACCGGTCGGCCAGGCCGGCGGCCACGACGTTCTTGGCGACGTAGCGGGCCATGTAGGCCGCGGAGCGGTCCACCTTCGAGGGGTCCTTGCCGCTGAAGGCGCCGCCGCCGTGACGGCCCATGCCGCCGTAGGTGTCCACGATGATCTTGCGGCCGGTCAGGCCCGTGTCCCCGTGCGGGCCGCCCGTCTCGAACCGGCCCGTCGGGTTGATGTGGTAGATGGTGTCTTCGTCGAGCATGCCCTTCGGGAAGACCGGCTTGATCACCTTCTCGATGATCTGCTTGCGGACGGACGGCTTGTTGGTGTCCACGCTGGGATGATGCTGCGTGGAGATGACCACCGTATGCACGCGGCACGGCTTGTCGCCGCAGTATTCCACCGTGACCTGGCTCTTGCCATCGGGGCGGACCCACGGCAGGATTTTCTTCTGCCGGACCTCGGCCAGGCGCAGGACGAGCTTATGCGCCATCTCGATCGGCATCGGCATCAGTTCCTTGGTCTCGCGGCAGGCGTAGCCGAACATGAGGCCCTGATCGCCGGCGCCGCCGGGATCCACGCCCCGGGCGATGTCCGGGCTCTGGCGGTTCAGGCTGATCAGGATGCCGCAACTGTCGGCGTCGAAGCCGATCCCGGCCTCGGTGTAGCCGATGTCGCGGATGGTCTGGCGGACGATGTCGCGCACGTTCACCTGAGCCTTGGTCGTCACCTCGCCGGCGACCACGACCAGGCCGGTCGTGACGAGCGTCTCGCACGCCACACGGCTGGCGGGGTCCTCGGCCAGCATCGCGTCCAGAATCGCATCGGAAATCCGGTCCGCCACCTTGTCCGGGTGGCCCATTGTGACCGACTCGCTCGTGAAGTAATGATGCTCCGGCTCCGGCCCGCAGGCGCACCGAGCACATCCCTTCCCAGCCTTCTTCGACGTCTTCGCCACGCACAGTCTCCTTATGAAAAGGGTCCAGGTTCCCTCAAGCCTGTTAAGTATACTCGTCGGCCGCCGCCGTTCAAGCCCGAATCCGCGGCCCAGGACGATGCGGCGGGGCACGTCGGGCCTCTGGCAGCCCAATCCCCGGTTTCGGCCCTGACGGTCCACGAGCCACTCGGCCCGCCCGGCGGGGCGGACACGGGGGCCGACGCGAGCGGGAGGATTTCGCGGGTCAGTCGATTTCGCGGCGATTGAAGAGGAACGTGCCGACGAGGAGCACGAAGGCGACGTATCCGACGGTATAGAGACCGACCCAGGCGGTGTAGGACCAGATGCCGTGGAAGGCCGGTTGGTCGGCCATGGTAGCCGAGACCTGGTTGACGATGTCGAAGTTCTGGAGGAAGGGCAGCAGATGGGCCGCCGGGGTGACCGTGTCGCGGACCAGGGCGGTCGAGTGCCGCACGGCGTCGGTCAGGAACTCGGTGAGGTGGCCGACGAGGTAGAGGCCGAAGGTGACGATGACGGCCAGGACGCGGCTGAAGCCGGCGCTGAGGACGACGGCCACGGCGGCGAGGATGGCGCCGCGGTAGAGGATCATGACGGAGGCCGGCAAGGTGCTGACGGCATGGTACCACATTTTGGCCTGGAAAGCCAGGACGGGGGCGCTTTGGCTCATGCTGAAGGCGCCGTGTCGTTCGGAGGGCATGGCGCCGTTGTACACTTTGATGTAGGTGGTCAGGAAGACGAACAGGGCCAGAACGGCCGTGGCGGCGGCCAGGGCCAGGACGATGCCGACGAATTTGCCGACGAGTAGTTGCCAGCGTGCGACAGGCTTGGCCAGCAGGGCCAGGACGGTTCGGGATTCCAATTCCTCGGCGACGCTGCTGGCGGCCGTCAGGGCCACCAGAAAGACCACGGCCAGGGCCGACGTGTGCAGGGCCAGGTCTTTGAACAGGACGACCTCGTCGGCGAATCCGAAAAGGGGCGTAATCATCATGAGCAGCAGGACGGCGGCGGCCAGGGCCAGGACAAGGATGAAGACCGGCTGTCGCACGACCTCGCGGCAGGTGTTGATCGAGATGGCAGCGATGCTATGCACGCGACTCCTCCGGTCCCGGGGGACGGTCCGCCGTTACTGTCGGCCTACTTTACCCGGCGGCGACGGCAAAGGCAAGATACGAGGGCGTTGGGGGGACGGGCTGTTAAGTCTTGAATCGGCGTGGGGGATGGCCTATCATAGCCTGTTGCGACGTCAGGCGGCAGCACCCACAGGGAAGGATCGGAAAATCATGAGTCAACAGCCGGAGGCGATTCGGCGGCGCGTCGAGCGCGACATCGAGGCGTTGAAGCGCGGGGCGGTGGAGATCTACTCGTGCGAGGAGTTGGCCGCGCGACTCCAGGAGAGCTACCAGACGGGCCGGCCGCTGCGCGTCAAGCTGGGCATGGATCCGACCGCTCCGGACATTCACCTGGGGCACACGGTGGTGCTGCGCAAGATGCGGCAGTTTCAGGACCTGGGCCATAAGGCGGTGCTGATCATCGGGGACTACACGGCCCGCGTGGGGGACCCGTCGGGTCAGAACAAGACGCGTCCGGTGTTGTCGCCGGAGGCTATCGAGGCGAATGCGGAGACGTATCTGGCCCAGGCCGGGAAGGTGCTGGACCTGTCGCCGCAGAAGCTGGAGGTGCGCCGCAACAGCCAGTGGCTGGCGAAGCTGTCGTTTGCGGACGTGATCCGGCTGACGAGCAAGATGACGGTGGCCCGGATGCTGGAGCGGGACACGTTCGCGTTGCGTCACAAGTCGGGCGATCCGATCGGGATTCACGAGTTTCTGTACCCGCTGATGCAGGGGTACGACTCGCTGATGATCGAGGCGGACGTGGAGCTGGGGGGCACGGACCAGACGTTCAACAATCTGGTGGGACGCGACCTTCAGCGTGACGCCGGGCAGAAGCCGCAGATCGTGATGATCATGCCGATCCTGGTGGGACTGGACGGCGTTCAGAAGATGTCCAAGAGCAAGGGCAACTACATCGGCGTGACGGACGCGCCGGCCGACATGTACGGCAAGACGATGAGCATACCGGACGAGCTGATGGGGAACTATTACGAGCTGCTGACGTCGGTGTCGGCCGAGGAGCGGCGCGAGCTGACGAGCGGCAAGGTGCACCCGCGCGAGGCGAAGGCTCGTCTGGCGCGGACGATTGTGGAGCAGTTCCACGGGCCGGAGGCGGCGGCCGCGGCGGCGGCGGAGTTCGACCGCGTGTTCGCTCATAAGGAACGGCCGACGGAGATGCCCGAAGTGACCGTCGGAGCGGGCGAACTGAGCGATGGCGGCCTTTGGATCGCGCGACTGGTCTGCCTGTGTGGTTTTGCCAAGAGCCACGGCGAGGCGATGCGACTGGTGCAGCAGGGCGGCGTGACGCTGGACGATCGGACGATCGCGGACCCGAAGGGGAACGTGACGTTTGCCGATGGGGCGGTGTTGAAGGTGGGCAAGCGCCGCTTCGCGCGGTTGAGAGTGAAGTGAGAGCAGGCATGGCCCCCGACGAAGGGGGCGGCATGGCTCGCACGAGGCGTGACCATGATTTTGAAGACAGCGGCGTTCGTGGCTGCCCAAGCGCGGCCGCGCCGCGTAGAAGACGGGATGCTATGAGACTTCCAAAGCTCGATCCTCAGAAACGGTACGACGGCCTCTACGTGGTGGATTTCGGCGACACGGCGGGCGTGGGCTACACGGCCGAAGAGGTCGCGATGCTGTTGGAGAGCGAGCAGTACCGCGATGTGCGGGTGTACAAGGTACATCGGATGCTGCCCGACGGCACGGTGGAGCTGAAGGGCGTGTCGTCGCGGCGATTCCAGGTCGAGTCGGCGTTCGCGTTCTGCTCGCGCGACGCAGCGCGGGCGTCGAAGGACTTCGACGACCTAGCGGCGCTGGCCGAAAGCGATCCGTTGCCGTGCAAAGCGCGTTTGGTGTATGGCTGTTTGGGGTACCAGCCGGCGTTTCCGTGGGTGACGGCGATTCTGTACCCGGCGGAGTACGAAGACGAACTGAGCGCCTGGCTGTTGAAGCACGATGTGCGGGCGGGCGAAACGGTGGATGCGGGAATCAGCCACGCGACGGTGGTGGCGAACAATCTTCAGGTGCGTCGTCACGCGCAGTTGGCCAGTCAGGCGTGGCGCGCCAGCCGCAGCCGCGAGGAGGTGCTTCGCAGCGTGGGTCGGGCGGTGCAGCGGTAGGAGGTGGAGGACATAGCCATGCTGACAGGCAAGATCCGTCACAAGATGGCGCTGGCGGTGACGACGTTCGCGTTGCGGCACCTGGGCCCCAAGCGGCCGTACAAGGGCGAGGTGGAAGAGGTGGCACGGAAAGACTGGAAAACGTCGATGCAACGGCTCGGTCTGCGTCGGCACACGCCGTGGCACGACCGGTTTCGTCGGTCGTGGATTCGGATTTGCCGGGATCGGTAGTTTAGCGGCGATCGAGCGCGTGGATCCGGGGGATCCACCCGAACAGGCTCCATCGGCTGTCGCCTTGTGCCTGGAAACGGCGGCCGGGGGGACGATACGGGAACTCATGGACAGCCAGGCGCGGAAAGGGTCGGTCGTGTTGAATCATGCGATTGTCGGTTGCGGGGTGATCAGCAACATTCACGCCACGTGTCTGGGGATGGTTCGCGGGAGCCGTCTGGCGGCGGTTATGGATATTGTGCCGGAGAAGGCGAAGGCTCTCGGCGAGAAGTACCACGTGCCCTACTTCACCGACCGCGACCGGATGCTGCGCGAGGTGCCGATCGATGTGATCCACGTCTGCACGCCGAGCGGCAACCACCACGAGATTGCGATGTGGGCGGCGGCGAACGGGAAGCACTGCTTCTGCGAGAAGCCGATGGACGTGACGCTGGAGGCGATGGATTTGATCGCGGCGGCGTTCAAGAAGAGCGGGACATACTACGGCGGCTGCTTCATGAATCGGTTCAACCCGCCGGCCCAGTTGTTCAAGCAGGCGGTGGAGTCGGGACGTTTCGGCCGCATCACCACGGCGTCGGCGCAGTGCATCTGGTGGCGGACGCAGGAGTACTACGACTCGGGCGACTGGCGCGGGACGTGGGAGCTGGACGGGGGCGGCTGCCTGATGAACCAGGCGGTTCACTACGTGGACCTGCTGCAGTGGCTGGTCGGCAGCCCGGTGAAGTCGATCCGGGCCTATACGGGGCTTCTGGCGCACGAGCGGATCGCCGTGGAAGACACGGCGGTGGCGATTCTGAAGTTCGCCAACGGGGCGCTGGGCGTGATTCAGGGAACGACGGCCGCTTACCCCGGCCCTCACGGGACGGTGGAAGTCTGCGGCGACAAGGGCAATGCCAGCTACGACGGGAAGATCATCCGGTGGAAGTTCGCCGACGAGCAGCCCGACGACAAGACGATTCTGGAGACCGGCGGCGTGCCTCCCGCGGCGAAGCCGTCCGAGGGTGCGACGACCGGCAGCGACCCGGCGGCGCTGGGCGCGTACCATGTGATGTTCACGCGCGCGTTCCAGGAGTTCAGCGACGCGATCCAGTCGGGCACGCCCAATGCCCTGGGCCCGGCCGAGCACCGCAAGGCGGTGGAAATCATTCTGGGGATCTACGAATCGGCCCGCCGCGGCGGAGAGGAAGTGCGTCTGCCGCTGAAGAAGAGCGAGATTCCGGTGCCGATGCGTCTGCCGGCGGGTTTCGCCGACAAGGTCAAGGGGGCGAGCCGTCCGCCGCTGCCTGCGGCAATGGTGGCGTTCCGCAAGAAACAGGCGGCGGCGAAGAAGGGCGGCAAGGGCAGCCGTGCGAAGGCGAAACCGCGCGGCAAGGCTCCCAAGGCGACATCGAAGAACAGCGCGAAGGCGGTCCGCAAGGGAAGCAAGCAAGGGAAGAAATAGCGTTGCCGCGCAGGGGACAGCTTCCGAGCCGTCCCCTGTGATTTGCGCGTGGCTGCCGAACAGACGGAGTGGGTCCGGGGGACTCACCTTCCAAGTCTTACAGTGATCCGGAGTTGTTCTCTCATGCCCATGGGCGTCGTAGCGATTGTCGGTCGGCCGAATGTCGGCAAGTCGAGTCTGCTGAATTGTCTGGCGCGGCAGCGGATTGCCATCGTGGACCCGACGGCCGGGGTGACGCGCGACCGCATCGCGACGATCATCGAGTACCAAGGGCGATACTTCGAGCTGGTGGACACCGGCGGCATGGGGATCGAGGACGCCGACGCGCTGACGGCCCAGGTGGAGGAGCAGATCACGCGCGCCCTGGACGAGGCGCACCTGGTGCTGATGGTGGTGGACGTGCGCGAGGGCGTGACGCCGCTGGACAAGCACGTGGCCGAGCGTCTGCGGAAACAAGCCAAGCCGGTGATCCTCGTGGCGAACAAGGCCGACAGCGAGAAGCTGGATCAGGAGGCGCCGACCTTCTACGGGCTGGGGCTGGGCGAGCCGCTGTGCGTGTCGGCCACGGAGCATCGTCGTCGGGAAGTGCTGTTGGACACGATTCTGTCGCAGTTGCCCGAGCCGAGCGAAGACGAACGACCGGCGGAGTCGGCGATGCGGATCGCGATTGTCGGCAAGCGCAACGCGGGCAAGAGCACGTTTATCAACGCGCTGGCAGGCGAGCCGCGCGTGATCGTCAGCGAGGTACCGGGCACGACGCGCGACAGCGTGGACATCCGGATCGAGAAAGACGGCCTGGTGTACACGGTCATCGACACGGCCGGGCTGCGGAAGAAGGCGAAGATCAAAGGCGACATCGAGTACTATAGCCGCGTGAGGGCCGAGGAGGCGATTCGTCGAGCGGACGTCGTGATGCACTTCATCGATGCGGCGGTGCCGTTGTCGGGAGTGGATAAGCACCTGGGCCGCTACGTCATGGAGCAGCGCAAGCCGGTGGTGCTGGTGGTGAACAAGTGGGACCTGGCGGTGTCGAAGGCGACGACGGACGAGTTCGGGGACTACCTGAGCCACGAGTTGCCGGGGCTGGAGTTTGCGCCGATCGTGTTCACGACGGCATTGAGCGGCAAGAACACCGAGCGAGCCCTGGACGCGGCGCGGAGTCTGTACAAACAGGCCCGGACGCGCGTATCGACGTCGCGGATCAACAAGGCGATCGAGGAGGCGGTCCGCCGCCGCAAGCCGCCGAGCGGCAAGCAGGGACAGCTCATCCGCATCTACTACGGGACGCAGGTGGCGGTGAACCCGCCGACGCTGACGCTGTTCGTGAACGAGCCGTCGCACGTGTCGGAGGACTATGCGCGGTATCTGGTGAACCGATTCCGGGAACTTCTGCCGTTCTCGGAAGTGCCGATGCGGTTGATTTTCCGCCGTTCGTGCGGCGACGCGGAGAAGGATGCCGTGGCCCGGCCGCGCGGCAAGTCGTCGGCGTCCGGTCGGGGGAACCCGGCCCGCCGCGGGGCCGACCGCGGCGCTCCGCCGGGCGACAAGCGTCGCGCCTCGCAGCGCGGCCCGGCGCCCCGCCCACCCCGCAAACAGCGGCGGCTGTGATCGCCGCGGCTCCACCGCGTCGCGCTCCAACTTCCGGTTTCGACCCGAACGGTCTGCGAGCAGAGGTTTTCCCCCCCTTGCTTCTGACGTACACGATGCCCGTGCCAAGGTCGGGCCCCGAAGGCGCTAACGCTCGCACGCCCATGCCGCCTTGTGCCGGCGTGTCCGCCGCCGGCGTACAATGACAAGGACCTTCGTGCGCCGCCATGGTTATAAGATGGAGGAGCCGTGATGCAACATTGGACGAGATGGCCGTTTTTATTGGGTCCGCGCGGACGGCGGATACTCGGAGCAATGGCGGGCCTGGTTTGTCTGGCGGCGGCGTGGTCGGGGTGTGGCCGGCCGGAGGCGACCGATCCGGACGGCGTTCTGACGGCGGCGCAAGCGGCGCACGACGCCGCGGCACCGCGGCCGGCGGCGGCGACGAAGGAGACGAACGTGATCGAACCGAAACTGATTGAACCGTTGATGCGGACGGTGGACCTGAACGTGGGGCAGACGCGCGAGGTGGTGCTGTGCGACGGACGGACGGTGACGGTGACGCTGGTGGCACTCGGCGAAGAGCGGGACGACCTTCGCGGCGCGGTCCGCCGCGCGACGGCCACGGTGCAGATCAACGGTCGCGAGGCGGTGCTGACGGCCGGAGGGTACCAGTTGCCGGTCCTGGTGGGTCGCGTGCAGGCGGATTGCGCGGTGACGAAAGCGCTCGTGGCCAACTCCCGGGGCAACCCGTGGGCGCTGGATGCCGACGCGCGCCTCCGGCTGTGGCCGGGCGGGTGGCCGTGGGTGCGGGCCGAGACGTTCGCCTATCCGGTCCGCCAGCGGTGGTTCGCCACGCAGACGCAGATGGCCAACGAGCCGACGTTCGTCGACGGCGTGGAGAATCCGGCCGCCAAGCATATCTACTATCACGACGGGCTGGACATCGGCGGGCCGGACGGTCTGCTGGAGGTGACCTCGACGACGGACGGCCTGGTGATCGTCGCCGGGGAAGACCGCGTGGCGGGGCGCGAGGAACTGCCCGTGAAGGGGCGGGCCGACACGGTCTATGTGCTGGACGGTCGAGGGTGGCTGCATCGTTACAGCCACCTGGCAAGCGTGTCGGTGCGTGCAGGGCAATCGGTGACCAAGGGCGACACGCTGGGCGTGCTGGGCAAGGAAGGCGACAGCGGCGGGTGGTCGCACCTTCATTATGCCATCAGCGCCGTGCAGCCGTCGGGCCGCTGGGGCACAGTCGAGGGGTATGCGTTCTTGTGGCAGGCGTACGTGCAGCAGTACGGTCCGAAGCTGCTGGCGGTGGCGCGGCCGCACGCACTGGCCTGGACGGGCCAGAAGGTGACGCTCGACGGGTCGCGGTCGTGGGCGGCGTGCAACAACATCACGGGCTACTTCTGGACATTCGGCGACGGAACGACGGCCCGCGGGGCGAAGGTGGAGCGGACCTACGAGAAGGCCGGCGAATATTGCGAGATGCTTGAAGTGACCGATTGCCGCGGCAACGTGGAGGTGGATTTCGCGACGGTGCAGGTGATCGACCGGGAGCATCCGGAGCGGTTGCCGCCGGCGATTCATGCGTGCTACGTGCCGACGTTCGACATCGCGCCGGGCGACCCGGTGACGTTCCTGGCACGGACGTTCGGCACGACGGAGCGTCAGGAAGTGTGGGACTTCGGGGACGGCACGCCGCCGGTGACGACGCAGTCGGACGGGAACGTCGATCCGCACGCGCGGGACGGCTACGCCGTGACGGAGCACCGGTTCGCGAAGGCGGGCCGCTACATCGTCACCGTCCGCCGCAGCGACGAGCACGGGCAGGAGGCCGCCGCGCGGATGGTGGTGTATGTGGAGCATAAACACTGAGGACACAGGAAGAAGCCCAGGGACGGCCCGGCAGCGCGGTTGCACGAGTGGCACTCCGTCGCGCGCGGATTCTCGCCGCGCGGCGGTCACGTGATTTGCGGCGCCCGCAGGCGGGCCAACTCCCGTTCGCGGGCGGCCACCAGGTCCTGGCGGCCGATCAGGGCGATGACCTTGCCGCCGGCATCGACCACGGGCAGTTGATCGTACTTGACGCTCGCGAACTGGCCCATCACGGCCGACAGGTCGGTCTCTTCGCGCAGCGGCTCGACGCTTGCGTTCATCATGTCCTCGGCGATGATCACGCGGCCCATGTCGGCCCGGTAGAGGAAGCGGCGCACGTCGTCGAAGTCGATGAGGCCCACCAGACGTCCGTCGTCGTCAGTGACAGGAAAGACTGCCTGGGTGGTCGTGGGCACCAGGGGCATGATGGATTCGAGGGTGGCATCCGGCCGCAACGACGTGAAGGGCTGTCGCTCGTCGGCAAGCAGGCCGCGGACGGTCATGCCCTTGAGCACGTCGCGGATGAACTCGCCCTGATGGGCGGGCGAATCGATGCGCGAGGGCACCTGCTCGCGGTAGATGGCGTGCTTGCGGCCGCTGACGAGATAGGCCAGCGCGGCGACCCACATGGCCGGCACGAGCAATTCGTAGCCGCCGGTCAGTTCCGACACGATGATGATGGTGCTGATGGGCGTCTTGGCGGCGGCGGAGAAGAAGGCGGCCATGCCGAGGATCACGAAGATATCGATGCGAGTGGCGACCGACGGCATGGCCATCTGCAGGAGCAGTCCGACGGCGCCGCCGAGGGTGCCGCCAATGACCATGCTGGGACCGAACACGCCGCCGGAGCCGCCGGAGCCGATGGTCAGTGATGTCGTGAGGATTTTCCCGAAGCCGACGATCAGCAGCAGGGCGACGGCGGCCATGGGGCTGTAGGCCGCCAGGTGGCCGCTGAGCGCCTTCTGGAGAATGCCGTAACCGAACGAGAGCATGTTCAAGACGTCGTGGCGAGCGTTGCCGCCGAGGCCCGCGGCGGCATAGCAGGCGGCGACGGCGACGGCGCCGGCCAGGACCGCGCCGACGGCGGGCTTGAAATGTCGCGGGACGCCGAGCCGCTTGAAAAGAGCCGCGAGGCCGTAGAAGCTGCGAACGTAGATCATGGCGGCGCCGACCATGGCCAGGGCCAGCACGGCCAACGGGCCGAGCAGGAGCGGATTGTCGAACGCCAGGTGCGGCGCGATGTCGAAGATGTGGTCGAAGCCGGACGGCTGGCCGAAGCCGTAGATGGCCACAAGGCCGTAGATGCAATAGGCCACGGCGCAGGCGATGAACGAGGGGATGATGGCCTGGCTTTCGAAGTCTTCGTCGCGATAGAGGACCTCGGAAGCGAAGATGGCTCCGGCCAGCGGCGCGCGGAAGATGGCGGCCACGCCGGCGCCCATGCCGGCGGCCAGCAGGAGTCGGCGCTCGTATTCGGACAGCTTGAGGCGCACGGCCAGAAACGAACCGAAGCCCGCGCCGATCTGGGCGATGGGTCCTTCGCGTCCGCCGGAGCCGCCGGAACCGATGGTCAGGGCGCTGGCAACGATCTTCACGAGAGGGACGCGCGGCCGAATGAGGCCGTGGTTGCGGTGAAACGCCTTGATCGCAGCGTCGGTGCCGTGCCCTTCGGCCTCGGGGGCGAGCGTGTACACGAGCAGCCCCGAGAGCAATCCGCCGCCGGCCATGACGGCCAGCAGGAGCCAGGGGGAGAAGTCGCGGTCGGTCGCGGCGGCCGGCCCGAACAGGAAGTCGCCCTCGTGGGCCGGCCCGCTGGGGTGATACCCGGCGACCTGCTCGAGCCCATAATAGACAATGCAGCGTGACAACACCTGAAAGACCACGGCCCCCAGGCCGGCGACGGTGCCTACCAGGGCCGCCAGAAGAACAAGGCGGCCGACGGAACGAATGTGGCCGGAGGTCGCCGGCAGCCCGCCGAACCATTCTGTGAGACGACGCATCTTTATCGCCATCGGAACGTGCTGCGCCAGGAAACGAGACGGCCGCGACGGCGCAGCGGCCGGCGCGTCCGGATTCACGCCGTCATGATAGGCCATTCGGCTACGTGAGGCAACTGCCGTTTTGGGTTTGCGTGGCGTGCGACAGGCGGCCATAATGCGCGTCGCAAGTGCGGCCTCACGAGCCGCAACAACGACGAGACTCGGGGATCATCGCGTGATCAGTGCAGGAGAACATTCGGCATGGCGGCTTCTGGCAATGGCTGCGGTTGTGGCTGTGGCCTGCCTGGCAGCCGGGTGCGGCCATCGCGACGAGGACGGTCTGGCGACCAGCGGCGGCAATCGCCCGGCGACCGCTACGGTCTGGCAGGAGGCCGAGCAGTGCGAGAAGCCGGGGGCCGCCGAGGCGCCGCGGGCAATTGACCGTCCTGCGGCGTCGCAGAGCCTGGTGCTCGCTTCCGAGGAATTGGACCGGCCGGGCGCGAGAGTTCGGTACACGGTCACCCTGCCGGAAGCCGTTGCCGAGGCGCGTCTGGTGTTCCGCTACGCTCGGGAGAAATGGGGCCGCGAGATTCCGCCGGCCGAGTTCGCCGTGACCCTCACCGCGGGCGGCCGGACCACACGTCGCACGGTGACGTTCGGCGACACCGGCGGCTGGGGCCAGAGGCCAAAGCAGTGGCGTTTGCGTGGTGTCGCCCTGGGCGATCTTCCGGCCGGACCGTGCGTGGTGGAGCTGGAAGCGGTCAACGAATTCACGCGGGTGTTGCTGGACGGATTCTGGATCGTGCCGTCGTCGCTGGCGATGTCGGCGGACGAGACGTCGTCGCTGAGCCGCATGCTCGGCGTCCACGGCGGGTGGATCGGCCTGTCGGCGGAGGATGCATCGATCAACCAGTGCGCCGATCGGGTGGTGCGGTTGGCCGCGCGGAGCTTCGATGGCCGCGAGCCGGTGTTGAGCGCCGCCCTGGAGGGCATGGCGCGTCGCAGCGACCAGACAGCGCTGCCGACGGGAAGCCTGGTTCCCGGTCAGAGCGTCGAGTTGACGGTGTGCGGCCGCGAGGACGTGCCGGGCGACCGGCATACGCGATGGATGCACCTGGAGATTCCGGCGCTGGACGACGGCATCTACCGGCTGCGTGTGACGGCGTCGGCGCCCGCCGGCACGATGGCGGCTCCGGTGATGCTCTGGGGCAAGCTCCTGACGGATCTGGACACGACGATCGGTCGCCTGAGGGAACG
Organism: uncultured Anaerolineaceae bacterium; assembly: GCA_964500225.1. Classification (GTDB taxonomy): domain Bacteria; phylum Planctomycetota; class Phycisphaerae; order FEN-1346; family JAACEH01; genus JAAYDY01. Next base: position 42,112 of record CAZCOA010000017.1, read on the forward strand.
GCAGCAGCGGCTGCCGGCCTCCGGCGATGCGGCACGCTGTGCGGCCGACTTCGAGCACGCCATCGCGTACCTGTTGAACGGTCGGGAATGGCTGTCCGACGACACGTTCGATCTGGCGATGGTGATTCGCGATATCCGCCGCACGATCGACCAAGCGCACGAGACGCTCCGCCGGCTCGATGCCGGGCAGCCGCCGTACGACGGCCGCACGGGCGACCTGCGTCTGGCCGTGCGCGTCGGCGACGTCCTGGTGCCGTATCGGATGGTGATTCCCGAGGGGCATGGCAACACGGGTCTGTCCCTGCCGACGGTAGTCCTGATCCACGGATCGGGCGAGACCGAGGACATCTGGCTGGATATGGGCGACGACATCGTATCGCGCGAGGCGGCACGACGCGGGTACGTGGTCCTGGCGCCGCGGCGCCTGGCCCAGGACGAGCACTACGAGATACTGGACGCGTTCCTGGCCGAGGCGATGAAGGTCCATCCTCTGATCGACCGGCGGCGGATCTTCGTGGGCGGCCACTCGCGCGGCGGATTCGCGTCGTGGGAACTGGCCGCACGCCATCCCGACCGGTTCCGCGCCATCGCCTGCGTCTGCGGGGTGACCGACGCCTCGCTGGCGTCCCGGCTCGGATCGGTCCCGGTGCTGCTCATTCACGGCGAAAAGGACGCCATCGTGAGCCCCCAGGTGACGCGCGATGCCGCGGCGGCGCTTCGGCGTCTGGGATACGACCACCAGGTGTATCTGTTCGCCGACAACGGCCACGAGCTGCGCAACCACGCAGCCGTTTACGTTCCGCTGATCTTCGACTTCTTTGACCGGTACCGGTAAGACGGTTATCCGTTGCGCGTGCCGAGGATACGCGGCGCGGGCTCCGTGGCGAGTCGGACCGTGATGCGGCCGGCGAGGTTGGCCGCCACGCGCGCGACGGCCTCGGCGGCCGTCGGGTCGGTGTCGAGCACGCGGTCGGGCCGTCCATCGTCGCCGGCGGCACGGATCGACAGATTCAGCGGCAGGTCGCCGAGGTACGGCGCCTGGATCGACGCCGCGGCCTTCTCCACGGTGCCGTGGCCGAACAGGTGGGTGGCTTTGCCGCAATGCGGGCACGTGAAGCTCGACATGTTCTCGACGAATCCGAGGATGGCGATGTCGGTGCTGCGGTACAGGGCGGCCGCCTTCATCGCGTCCTGGAGGGCCACCTCCTGGGGCGTGGAGACGATGACCGCGCCGGTGACCGGCGCCAGTTGCGCCAGCGACAGATGCACGTCGCCGGTGCCAGGCGGCAGGTCGATGACCAGGTAATCCAGTTCGCCCCAGTCGGTGTCGGTCAGGAGTTGCTCGAGGGCCTTGTGAATGAGCGGCCCGCGCCAGGCCAGGGCCTTGTCGGGATCGATCAGCAGGCCGATGCTCATCATCCTGAGGCCGCAGGCCTGGACGGGCTGGAGTCGGCCGCCCACGAGGTCGGGCCGGCGATCGGCGACGCCGAGCATCCGCGGAATGCTGGGGCCGTAGAAGTCGGCGTCGAGCAGGCCCACGCGGGCCCCCTGCCGCGAAAGCGACAAGGCGGTGAAGACCGCGACGGTGCTCTTGCCGACGCCGCCTTTGCCGGCGCCGACGGCGATGATGTTCTTGACCATCGGCAGCGGCGTATCGGCGTCGCCGTGGGCCTCCGTTTCGGCGGCGCTGCGCACGCGGCTGGTGACGTGGATGTCCACGCGCCGGACCCCCGGCACGGCCGACAGCGCGGCGCGAATGTCGTCCTGCATTCGGGCTTTCATCGGACAGGCCGGCGTCGTCAGCTCCAGCGTCAGGCTCACGCATCCGTCGCCGTCGGCGCGCACGTCCTTGACCATTTCGAGCGAGACCAGGTCGCGGCCCAGTTCCGGATCGTTGACCGACGACAGAGCTTTCATCAGTGATTCGTGAGACACCATGGCAAATGCCTTTCCAGGCCGCCGCTCGGCGGCCGTCAGAGAAACAGAAGCGTCGGCACTTCGGTCAAGACGAAGGCGGCGTCGGTGAGGCAGGCGATCCCGGAGACGCCGGCGAAACGCCCGATGCCGGCCCGGCCGGCACGGATCCTGCGACGGCAGCCCGCAGCCGGTCTAGTTCGTTCTCCAGCGGCCAGCGCGAGAATGCCATGTACACGAGGATCAGCGACGACCCGAACGGCACGAGCGACAAGAACCCCAGGGCCCAGTGGTGCCCCATTTTGTGGAAAAGCTTGCAGAAGACGACCACGAAAAAGACCGCCAGGACGAGCGAGATGAGCGACAGGACGGCCAGCGCGGCCATCAAGAGCGCCGGCGACACGTTCATCATCTCGTGAAGCGGTTGAGGGGAGGCGTGCATCGGAATTCCTCCATGGCGGCCCGCGCGGCCCGCCCGTCGCCCGGCCAACTGCCGGCGCCGCGCGGCCGCACGCCGCAAAGTATATGCTACCGCGAAGCCCAATAGCAAGGCAGTGATGCGACGATTTCCGTGACGCCCGGCGGCTGCTTTCAGCCGCCAGGAGCGGCCCGTTCCTGCGACAGGCCGGATAGGGCAGACATGGCGCCCGGCAGAGATGTCCCCCGGCCCAATCGCATCGCCGGCCGTTCGGGCAATCGGCGGCTTTCGTGCGTTGCGGCGGCATGGTACAATCCGGCGGCGCTCTGGCGGCGGATCGCCGGGCGCGGGAGAGGCTTGCATGACGAAGGTCGTGGCGGTGTGCCCCAACTGGATCGGCGACGCGGTAATGGCGACGCCGTCGCTGGCGGCGCTCAAAGAGCGGCTGGCCGGATCGCACCTGACGCTGCTGGTGCGTCCGTACGTGGCGCCGGTGTTCGACGCGGCGCCGTACGCCGACCGCGTGCTGCAATGGGACGGTCCTGGCGGCGCGTCGCTGATGGGCACAGCCGCCGTGCTGCACCGCACGGGGTACGATGCGGGCGTGCTGATGACCAACTCGTTTCGCAGCGCACTGGTGCTGGTGTTGGGCGGCGTGCGGCGGCGGGTGGGCTACGCACGGGATGGGCGGTCGTGGCTGCTGACGGATCGCTTGCGGCCGCAGAAGCACCGGGGCCGATACGTGCCGGGGCCGATGCTGGAGTACTACTTTGAATTGCTGCGGCCGCTGGGGGCGGCACGGCCCGACGAGACGGCGCCGCGGACGATGCGTCTGTACACGCGTCCGGCGGACGAGGTGGCAGCCGACGCCGTGTACGGCGGGCTGGGCCTGGAACCGTCGCGGACGGTGATCCTGGCGCCGGGGGCGGCGTTCGGCCTGGCCAAATGCTGGCCGCCGGACCGGTTCGGGATGCTGGCGCGGCGCATCGGCCAGGAGCTGGACATGCGGTCGCTGGTGCTGTGCGGGCCGAGCGAACGCGACACCGCGGCGCGGGTCTGCGAAGCGTCGCGCGGGGCGGCAGTGATGCCGCCGGACCCGTTGCCGAAACTGGCGACTACCAAGGCGCTGGTCCGCCGCGCCCGGGCCATGGTCACGAACGACAGCGGGCTGCGGCACTTTGCGGCGGCATACGATGTGCCGGTGGTCGCGATTTTCGGCCCGACGGCCATCGCGTGGACCGAGACGTGGTTCGCCAAGGAAGTCAAGCTCCAAACGCCGGTACCGTGCGGGCCGTGTCAGCGGAAGCGGTGTCCCGAAGGGCACCTGCGGTGCATGACGAGCATCGAGACCGACCAGGTGTTCGAGAACCTGGCCGGGCTCATTCGCAGATTCCCCTACCGGGAACCCGACCCGGGCACGATCATCCCGGGCTGACGCAACAGGAACGTTATGCTCGACTGCGAGACGCTACAGAACATCGCTCGCGGCACGGTGCCGCCGCCTCCGGGCACGGTGTCGATCGTGTTGCCGCACTTCGAGACGCCGCTACTGGCGCGACTGTGCCTGCGCGCCATCCGCCGCCGGACCGACGTGCCTTACGAGGTGATCGTGGTGGACAACGCGTCGGCCGACGGCGAGTCGCTGTCGTACTTGCGCGGGGTGTCGTGGATACGGCTGATCGAGCGGCCGGCCGACACGGTGCCGCCCGAGGCGGCCCTGGCGCACGCCACGGCACTGAACCTGGGGCTGGCCGCGGCGCGAGGCGAGTTTCTGCTGGCGATGCACACCGACACCCTGCCGCTGCGCGACGGGTGGCTGGCCGCCCTGCGGCAGCCGATGCTCGAGGACCCGGCGCTGGCGGCCCTGGGCGCCGACAAGATCGACGGGCCGGGCCCCCTGATGGCCGCGCTGAAGCCGCTGGGCGATGCCAAGGCGTATCGGCGGCTGGCGTTGCGCCTCATGGGGCGGCCGGTGCCCGAGTCGCTGCGCGAGCGGCCGCCGCATGCACGGAGCTTTTGTGCGCTGTACCGCAGACAGGCACTCGTGGACGCCGGGCTGGACTTTCTGCCGCGACGCCACAAGACCGCCGGCGAAGACGCCTATCACGGCCTCGCGGAGCGCGGGTATCATGTGCGGCTGCTTCCGCCGCACCAGATGCGGCACCTGGTGGAGCATGTGGTCCACGCGACGGCGTACCTCAGCCCGCAGCGGACGATCCGCACGGGCCGCGTGCGCCGGCGGACGGCGCGGCGGATCGAGCGCCTGATGGCCGAACCGTGGGTAGCCGAGTTGCTGGAGGACGAGTCGCTGGACAGGCGATGAGGACGATGGGCCGGATCATATTCGACATTTCTCCCGCCTGGCGCGAGCTGTTGGCCGCGCACGGGCTCGACACGTTCGAGGCGCTGTTCGCCTACGACGGCGGGCGCAGCATCGACGGCCACCGCGACCGCAGCGTCGTGCGCCTTGTGCTGGAAGATGCCCAGGGGCGGGCCGTGCCCCTCTATTTGAAACGCGAGTGGAATCCCAAGGCGGCGATGGTCGTGCGACGCTGGCTGGCGGCCGGGCTGCGACCGCCGCCGTCGCGGAGCCGGCGCGAGTGGCAGAACCTGCGGGCCCTGGCGGCACGAGGCACGGCCGTGGCCGAACCCGTGGCCATGGGCGAGGTGCGGCGCGCGGGATTCTTCAAGCGGGCCCTGCTGCTCGTGCGCGAGGTGCCCGACGCGGTGAACCTGGCGGAGTACCTGGCTGGGTTCCCGGCCGCGCCGACGCCCGCCGAGGTCCGCGACCGGCACGCCCTGGCGCGCGAATTGGGCGCGTTTGTCCGCCGGATGCACGACGCCGGCATGGCGTTTCGCGACCTCTACGCCAAACACATCTTCGTGCGACGATCGCCCGACGACTCGGGCTCGTTCGCCCCGACACTGATCGATGCGCAGCGGGCGCACCGGTTTCCGCACCTGTCGCCGCACCACCGATGGCGCGACCTGGCGGCACTGGAGGCGACGCTCCGCGAAACGCCCGCGACGCGGACCGATCGCCTGCGCTTCGTTCTGGCCTACGTGCGCCAATCGCACCCGACGGCGGCCACACGGGAGATGATGGCGCGCGTGGCGGCCCGAAGCGACCGCCTGAGCGGCCGCGGCCGCGACCCCCGACGGTTCCGGACCCGACACGAGGCGCCGCCGGGCATGGTGCCGCTGGACCAGGAGAATCTTCGTCACGTGGACAACCAGCGCATTCTGGCGGTCGAACGGTTTCTGCCGGTGCTCCGGTCGCTGGGGCTCGACACGGTGCGCGGCGTGATGGAATACCGCGGCGGCACGCCGTACCGCGACGTGCCCGACCGGCTCACGGTGCGGGTACCGTTCGCGTGGCCCGACGGCGGCGGCGAGTCGGCTCTCTACGTGAAGCGGCACCGGCGCGTGGACGTGCGTTCGTGGCTCGATGGGCTGCTCTTTTGGCGCAAGCCGCAGACGCGGGCAGAGACCGAATACCGCAACCTGCTGCAACTGGTCCACATCGGCCTGGCCACGCCGCAGCCGGTGGCCTGGGGGCAGGAGCACCGCTGGTCGCTGCGGCAAGACTCGTTCCTGATCACCGAGGAGATTCCCGGCGGTGAACCGGCCGACGACTTTCTGCGGCGGCGGTTCGGCGCCGCGAAAGGCGGCGGCGACCTTCGCCTGAAACGGGAACTCGTCGCGCGGATCGCCGACGTGGCCCGACGGATGCACGGCCACGGCTTCTGCCATCGCGATTTCTACTTGTGTCACCTCTTTGTGCGCGAGCGGCCCCTGGGCGACGCCGGACCGCCGCTGGTGCTGCACGTCATCGACCTCCAGCGCGTGCGCCGGGGCCGCGGCGGCCGACTCCGGCGGCGGTGGATCGTCAAGGATCTGGCGGCGCTCGATTACTCCGCCCCAGCGGGCATCATCACCCGGACCGACAAGGTCCGGTTCCTGCGTCGGTACCTGGGCGTCGGCGCCCTGGACGCCGCAGCCCGGGACCTGATCGCCGATGTCGTCGCCAAGACGGCGCGGATCGCGCGGCACGACGCCAAGCTCCAGACTCGCAAGGGTTCGTAGCGCGCAGCCGGCAGGCCGGGTCAATGGACCCGACGTACGTGCTGCGCGCTTGCGGCCAGCAAGGGCGGCGCCGGCAGGGCGCCCTCTGCCCCACCGACGCGCGGGCCGTAAGTTCGTCTCATGGCACGATACCGGTATCAGCCCTTGGTCGCGTCGAGCTCCAGGGCGGCCATCCGGGCGAAGTCGTCGCGGAGGCTCCGGTAGAGGGCGCGGAACTGTGGGTATCGTCGGTTGTAGGCGGCTACGCGGCGGCGGTCGGGGCGGGCAACGGCGCCGACTCGGACGACGGCGTCGGAGGCCTCGGGCACGCTGGCCCAGACGCCCGCGCCGACGCCGGCCAGCAGGGCGGCGCCGTAGGCGGGCCCCTCGGCGGCGTTGATCGTGCAGACCGCCTGGCCGTAGATATCGGCCTGCATCTGTCGCCAGAACGCGCTGCGCGCCCCGCCGCCGGTGACGCGGATTTCCTTCACGGGGACACCCATGCCGCGGATGATCTCCAGGCTGTCGCGCATGGCGTAGGTAATGCCTTCCATGACGCTGCGGGCCAGTTCGCCGCGGCCGTGCATGTTCGACAGGCCCACCCAGCATCCGCGGGCGTAGGGGTCGGCGTGCGGCGTGCGTTCGCCCGTCAGGTAGGGCAGGAAATAGAGTCCGTGCGAGCCGACGGGGGCCGTGGCCGCATCGGCCGTGATGAGGTCGTAGGGGTCCACGCCGCGGCGACGGGCCGTGGCGACTTGGGCCTCGCACAGAACGTTGCGGTACCACTGGAGGCTGCCGCCGGCGGCCAGAATCACGCCCATAACGTGCCACTTGCCGGGTACGGCGGTGCAGAACGTGTGGACGCGGCCCTCGGGGTCGGTTTCCATGGCGTCGGCATGGGCGAAGACGACGCCGCTGGTGCCGAGGCTCGCGCTGACGACGCCGCGACGGACCACGCCGTTGCCGACGGCCCCGGCCGCATTGTCGCCGCCGCCGGCGACGACGGGGATTCCCGGCTTCAGGCCCAGCAGACGCGCCCCGGCGGCACTCAGGACGCCCGTGACCTCGGGCGACTCATAGCATCGCGGCATCAGGTCGGCGTCGATCTGGAGGCGCGACAACAGCGGCCGGCACCACGTTCGCCGCCGCACGTCCAGCAGGAGCGTGCCGCTGGCGTCGCTGACGTCCGTGGCGAAGTCGCCCGTGAGGCGATAGCGCAGGTAGTCCTTGGGCAGGAGCACTTTGGCGGTGCGGTCCCAGAGCCGCGGCTCGTGTCGGCGGACCCAGAGGATCTTCGGCGCCGTGAAGCCGGTCAGGGCGGGGTTGGCGACCATCCGCAGCAAGCGGCGCCGGCCGCCCGCCAGGCGCGTGATCTCCTCGCACTCGGCGGCGGTGCGCTGATCGTTCCAGAGAATGGCCGGACGCAGGACGCCGCCGGCGGCGTCGAGGAACACGGCTCCGTGCATCTGGCCCGAAAGGCCCACGGCAAGCACCCGACCTGCCGCGGTGCCGCGCATCACCGCGCGGACCGTCTTACGGGCGGCGTCCACCCAGTGGTGCGGCTCCTGCTCGCTCCAGGCCGGCCGCGGGGCCAGGCAGGGATACTCGGCCGACGCCGAGGCGACGACGCGGCCGCGCGTGTCGATCAACAGAGTCTTGGCGCCGCTGGTGCCGATGTCGATGCCCAGAAGCAGTGCCATGGTCGTGGCTCCTTGCCGGATCGCGCGCCGGCCGCCCAGGGGAAGCATGAAAAAAAACGGACGATTCCACCGATTCGGGAACCGTCCGTCGTCATGGTCAAGGATCGCCGCGCGGGCTAGAGGTCGTCGTCGTCAACGTCGTCCAGATCGTCCAGGTCCTCGTCCTCATCGTCCTCGTCGAGGTCGTCGAAATCGTCGTCCTCGTCGAACAGATCGTCCTCATCCTCGTCGTCCCAATCCTCGTCGAAATCCTCGTCTTCCTCGTCGATGTCGTCGTCCATGAACTCATCGTCGTCCATGGCGGCATCGGCCAGAATCTCGGCCGCCTGGCCGGCCAGATCCTCGGGAACCAGGACCGGCACGCCGCGCAGGCCGGTGCTGCTGCTGTCGTCGTCGCCAATGAAGGCCGGTATCTCGGCCGATTCCAGAATCGACTTCATCATCTGAGCCTCTTTCAAATTGGGTGCCTGAACCACGGTCACCAGTTCGGTCATGGTGCCGTCGCCGTCCGCCTTACCCTTCTCGGGTTGTGGGGGCGGAACGGCATCCGCGTCTTTGTTGCGTTTCCTGCTCCGGGCCATCCGTTCGTCTCCGACCTTGCATCATTGCCGCGCCGCCGCGCGGCGCTGGTGAATAATTATCGTGTCGCCGCCTTCTGTCAAGACAAAAACAGGCGCCGTTCGGATATCCCCGCCCCCTGGCGTCAGGGACCGATTTCACAAGCTGCGAAACCCGCCGTTTCGTACCGCACCAGGGCCTCTCCCGACAACACCAGCATCAGCCCTTCGGCCCCCGCCGTGCGGCCCAGCAGGGCCAGCGCCTCGTCCGGGCCCAGAACCATGCAGGCCGTGGCCAGGGCGTCGGCCCCGCCGCCGTCGGGGTAGATCACCGTCGCGCTGGCCAGCCGGCCGGTCGTCGGCCGTCCCGTCCGCGGATCGATAATGTGGCTCAGACGACGGCCGTTCACCTCAATATACCGATAGTAGTCTCCACTGGTCACCACACTGCCGTTGACCAGCTCGATCTTCGTCAGGACCGCGCGGCGGGCGGCATCACGGGGATCCTGGACCGCCACGGTCCATTTCCTCGACCAGCCCGGCTCGCTCCAGACCGTGCCGTCCCCCCCGAGCATCACCAAAACCGAATACAGGCCCTCCGTGCGGCGCGCCGCGACGACCGCTTCCTCGGCGGCCCATCCCTTGGCCAGCCCGCCCAGGTCCAACTGCATGCCCGCCTGCCGCAGATGCACGCGATACCGGCCGTCGGCCAGCGGTTCGCAGTCCAGCTCGTTCATGTCCGTCAGGGTCCGCGCCGCCTCGATGGCCTCGTCGGACGGTTCGACGCCGGCACGTGCCGCCTCTTTCCACAGAACCACCAGCGGGCCCACCAGCGGGTTGAACGCCCCGTCGCTGACCTGCCACCACTGCCGCGCCGCCTCGATAGCCCGGCCCGTGGTCGAGCTGACCTCCAGGGGCGCCGCCCCTGCGGCGGCGTTGATCGCCGACAGTTCACTCGACGGATCGTAGCGGTTTAGCGCTGCGGCAATCTCGGCCACGCGGTCCAGGGCGGCGCGGATGGCCGTGTCGGCCCGGGTCTGGTCCGCGGCGTACACGACGAGGCGGCCCTCCGTGCTCATGGTGACAAAATCGGCGGCGCCGCGAACGGCCGCGCGGCCGCCGACGGTCTCCTGCCGGAACGTCACCGACACGGCGTCGGTGGCATAGGGCGCCGCCGCGGGTTCGTCCCCGCCGCCGCAGCCCCCCAACACACAGGCCAGGGCCGCTGTCGCGGCCGCCACCGACCGAATCGTCCAACGACAAAACCATCGCATGGCGGGCATCATCGGCAACCGGCCCCCCCTTCTATAACGTTCGTCCGACATGTCCACGCACCCTATGCCCCTCGGCCGCCAACGAAGCCGACCGTATGCATACGCCTCGAATGCCATGTCTGCCCCGCCAGGCAGGACCGCGCCCTTGTTCTCAGGCGTGCTCTTGACAGCCACACAGGCAGGTATCACGCGCCGCTTGCGCACCACGCCCCCTCATCCGGGGACACGCGCCGCCGCACGGTTCAGGCAAACGGCAAGGCGACGGTCAGGGGCTCGTCCTGATCGGCGGCGGCCACCTGCGGCCGCGGACCGTCGAAATCCTTCAGAGCGTGGCGCGTGCAACGCAAGGCGAGGGAGCGGTCGTTGCAGTCGCGGCTCAGGTGGGCCAGAACAAGGGTGTGCACCTGGCCGGGCTCGGCGCGCTGGAGCAGCGCGGCGACCGCCTCGGCGGCGGCCCCGTTGGACAGGTGCCCCAGCGGACCGGCGATGCGGTCCACCAGCGGCTGCGGACGTCCACTGGCGGCCAGCATCTCGGGATCGTGATTGGACTCCAGCACGACGATCTCCGCCTCCGCCAGCCGTCGGAGCACTTCCGGCGGCACGGCCCCCAGATCCGTCGTTGCCGCGACGCGGACCGGCGTCCCGCCGCTGCCGGCCGGCTCGATCGTGACATGGTAGCCCAGGCAGATGCCTTCGGCGTCGTGCGGCACGACGAACGGGCACGCCTGAAGCCCCTTGATCTCCAGGCCGCGCGGCGGCATCTCGCGCGTCAGGCCCGCTCGGTCCAGCCGCCCCATGACCGGCCGGTACCGGGCGCGGAGCACCGCCAGGTTCTCCCGCGCCGCCACCAGCGGCACGCGATGACGCCAGCAGAACTTCAGGGCACTGTCGCCCACGTGGTCGCCGTGGGTATGCGTGACCAGCAGCGCGTCCACGTCCGTCGGCTCCAGGCCTTCGTCGCGCAGGTGGCCCACGATGCGCCGCTGCGGGAAGCCCATGTCCACCAGAATGCGCCCGCGCGGACCGGCCACGAGCATCGAGTTGCCGCGGCTGCCGCTTCCGAAGATTACGACCGGGTGGGGCACGACGACGTCAGTCCTTCTTCAATTCCCTCACATCCAGGCAGCCGTTCACGGTCGCCGAGCGGACCGCAACCCCGGCGCCGCAGGACAACTCGGCGGCTTCAACAAGCACGTCGTCGCAAAGGGCCCACAGTCCCCCCCCCCCCCCCCCGCCGCCCCGCCCCCCCCCGGGGCGCCCCCCCGGAGGAACCGCTCGCCCCCC
>CAZCOA010000018.1:0-53130 GCA_964500225.1 uncultured Anaerolineaceae bacterium
CGGGGCCCAGGGGGGGGCCGGCTGCGAAAACCCGAGTACCCTGACAGGTGCTCGCTGGACGAACGCGAATAGTTTCCCCGTTCTACCGTTCCAAGTACCGTCGCCGAGGCAACGGCTGAATTGCGAAGTTGCTCCCCACGCTGCCGGGAATTATACCGGGCCATACGCCTATGGCAACCCTATTCGCCACCGAATCGCAAACAATTCAGGCGGATCGCCATCACGCAACAAATCGACGCCGGCCGATCTGAACGCTGTATGCCTCCATCTCGACACCGTTCCTCGGGGCACCATGTCAACTGCCAGCATCTCAGTCCTGCCGCGGCACGAGATTTCGATTGGCCCAACCTGTGCGTCTCGTGGCCCCATTGGGCGGGGCGACCTCCGACGCCTCCCAATTGCACTGAATCGTGTGGCCGCTGCGTCGGCGCATATCTTCAGTGTCACGACGCGGAGTTGATTGATCCGCACGACCCACCGACGTCGAAACCGACCCACATTGCCCCTGTTGCGAGGCATCGCGCAATCAGCGGCTGCCACGCATGTATGACTTCCCCTGCGGATTCCCGTGCGACGCTCAGCGACAGGAGGCCACCCGGGCTGCCAACAGGCACATGCACGGCCTTGCTGGACGGTCCATACGAAGATGGCAGGGCACTCCTGGGATTTTCACCAAATGTCAAAAAAGGGGGCACATTGGGGATTGAAATTCGGCCACGAAACCGATATTATGCCTGTGAAATGGTTCACAGTGTGACGTGCGTAACGGTGTTTTGTTGGGTGGCCAAGAGGCTCCTATGATGACTCCCGAGCGAACCGTAGGGCGATTGAGCCTCTATCGAAGGCTCTTGGTTGCTATACAAAACCGCGGCATAAGACATGTGTTCTCACATGATCTTGCGTCTGCCGCCGGTGTTACCGCTGCTCAGGTGCGTCGCGACATGATGACGGTGGGCTGTTCCGGGAGTCCGGCCAAGGGGTATGACGTTGCCGAGCTCATTGAGCATATCGGTCTCTTCCTGGATGCCGACGAACCGGAGCCGGTTGCCCTCGTGGGGGTTGGCAACATTGGCCGAGCGATGATGGCCTACTTCGAAGGACGTCGGCCCAAGCTCAAGATCGTCGCCGCGTTCGACCGCGACGTTGCCAAGACCCATCGTGTGGTGCACGGATGTCGGTGCTACCCGATCGAGGACATGGCCGCTGTCATAGCCGACAAGGGCATTCGGGTGGCCATGGTGGCTGTTCCGGCCGAGGCGGCCCAGGAAGTGGCTGACGTGCTGGTCCGGGCCGGCGTCCGCGGCCTGCTCAACTTCGCTCCCGTGGCGATTCGTGTGCCCGAGTATGTGTATGTCGAGGATATCGATGTGACCACCTCTCTGGAGAAGGTGGCTTTCTTTGCTCGTCAGAAGCGAGCCAACAAAGTGTCGGTCAGTTAGGAAGGACTGCTGTGACAAAGGTCGACATAGGCGAAATTCTCAAGGACTATGCCGGCGCCGGTCGCGAGGCCCTCATCCCGATCCTGCAGAAGGTTCAGCAGGTCGAGGGTTACCTGTCGCGAGAATCGGTCGCCCGCGTAGGCGAGCATCTGGGGTTGCCGGCCAGCAAAGTCTATGGCGTGGCTACCTTCTACAACCAGTTCCGGTTTCAGCCGCAAGGACGCTTCCACATCCAGCTCTGCCGCGGCACGGCCTGCCACGTCAAAGGGTCGGCCGGCATTCTGGAGGCCGTGAAACGCGAACTGAAGCTCAAGCCCGGCGAAACCACCCGTGACGGCATCTTCAGCCTGGAGGTGGTCGCTTGCATCGGGGCTTGCGGCCTGGCTCCGGTCATGTGCGTCAACGGCGAGTTTCATGCGAAACTGACGCCGGATTCAGTCAGGAAGATTCTGGATTCGTATCGACGAAAGGCCTCTGCCGATGTCCACAGTAAGTGAACGAAATCAAGACAGAACACGCCGGCGAGAGGGTGCGGCTCCCTCGCCGGAGCTTCTTGCATATATCGCCGGCGATACCGTCCAGGACGAAGCCCTGCTGGCCCGCCTGCGCCGTGACGTGATTGACCGTCCGTGTGTCTTCGTCGGGGCCGGCACGTGCGGCCTTGGGGCAGGCGCCGGCAAGACCCTCGAGACCGTCCGGGTCTATCTTGCCGACAAGGGTGTCGATGCCGACGTCGTCGAGGTCGGGTGCATCGGCCTCTGCGCCATGGAGCCCATGGTGGACGTGCAATTGCCCGGCCGCACGCGGTTGTCCTTTGGTGAGGTCACGGCTGACAAGGTCCCAACCCTCCTGGACGCCGTTTTGGCCGGCAATGTCCCACTGGAAGGCCTCATCGGCCAGCACCGCCACTCGACCCAGCAAAGTTGGGCGGGCGTGCCGTTCCTGGACGAACACCCGTTTTTCGGCCCACAGACCCGCTGGGTCCTTGTGGACATCGGCCGGATCGACCCGAAGAGCATCGAAGAGTACATCGCGCGCGGCGGATATCGTGCCTTTGCCAGCGCGCTTCGCCACATGACGCGCGACGACTTGTGCACGATGGTCGAGCGGAGCGGCCTGCGGGGCCGCGGCGGCGGCGGGTTCCCCACTGGCCGCAAGTGGCGATTCGCTCTCCAGCAGCCTGCCGAACAGAAGTACCTGATCTGCAACGCCGACGAGGGCGACCCCGGAGCCTTCATGGACCGGGCCGTCATCGAAGGCGACCCCCATCGGCTGCTCGAAGGCATGGCCCTGGCTGCCTATGCCATTGGCGCCACCAAGGCATACGTTTACATTCGCGCCGAGTATCCCCTGGCCATTGAACGGCTGAATCAGGCCATTGCCCAGGCCAAGGCCTACGGTCTGCTCGGCCGCAACATCCTCGACAGCGGGTTCGACCTCGAGATCCTGCTTAAGCAAGGAGCCGGCGCCTTCGTCTGCGGCGAGGAGACCGCCCTGATCAACAGCGTCGAGGGCAAACGCGGCATGCCGAGGCCAAGGCCGCCCTATCCGGCCGTCAGCGGCCTGTTCGGCAAGCCCACCGTCATCAACAACGTCGAGACCCTGGCCAACCTCCCCATGCTCGTCTCCAAGGGAGCCGACTGGTTTGCCGCTACGGGAACTCAGACCAGCAAGGGCACCAAAGTCTTCGCTCTCTCCGGGAAGGTGTCGCGCACGGGCCTGGTCGAAGTGGCCATGGGCACGCCGATTCGCCAGATCGTCATGGATATTGGCGGCGGCATCCCTAAAGGTAAGGCCTTCAAGGCCGTCCAGATCGGCGGTCCGTCGGGCGGATGCATTCCCACCCAGCACCTGGGCATCCTGATCGACTACGAGTCCCTCAAGACCGTCGGCGCCATGATGGGCAGCGGCGGCCTCGTCGTCATGGACGAGGACACGTGCATGGTCGATGTCGCCAAGTTCTTCATGGATTTCATCCAGCGCGAAAGCTGCGGCAAGTGCATCCCGTGCCGCGAGGGCACGCGCCGCATGCTCGAAATCCTCCAGCGCATTACCCAGGGTTACCGCAGCGAGAAGGGCGCCGCCGCTCTTGAACGCTTCAAGGGTGTAATGAACCTTGAGCGGCTGGCCGAGGTCATTCGTGACGCCAGCCTATGCGGCCTGGGGCAAACCGCTCCGAACCCCGTGCTGAGCACGCTCCGCTGGTTCCGCGACGAGTACGAGGCTCATATCTACGAGCGTCGGTGCCCTGCGGGAGTCTGCACGGAACTGCTCGTGTATAAGATCGATCCGGACAAGTGCAAGGGCTGCACCCTCTGCGCTCGCCAGTGTCCCAGTGGCGCCATCATGGGCGCGCCCAAGAGCCCACACTACATTGTTCCGGAGAAGTGCGTCGCTTGCGGCTCGTGTGTCGCGGCCTGTCGATTCAATGCTATTACCGTGGAATAAGTCGGGAGTCATACTGTGGTTACCATTGAAGTCAATCATCGGACGGTGGAAGCCCAGCCGGGCGAAATGCTGCTGGATGCCCTGAAACGGGCCGGCATCAAGGTGCCGACGCTCTGCCACATGAACGAACTGTTTCCCAGCGGCGCCTGCCGCATGTGCGTCGTCGAGGTCGAAGGACAGCGGGGTCTGGTGCCCAGTTGCGCGTTCCCGGTGACCGCGGGCATGAAGGTTCAGACCCACTCGCCGCGAGTCCTGCGAGCCCGCAAGACGATCGTCGAACTGCTTCTGTCGAACCACCCGGACGACTGCCTCTTCTGCGTCCGCAGCGGCAGTTGCCAGCTCCAGTCGCTCGCCGAGGAACTCGGTGTTCGTGAACGCCGATTCACTGGCGCCAAAAACGACGACAAGATGGATCTTTCCAGCCCGTCCATCGTGCGCGATCCGGCCAAGTGCATCCTGTGCGGCCGCTGCGTCCGCGTGTGCGAGGAGATTCAGGGCGTCTCAGCCATTGATTTCGTCGGCCGCGGATGTCACACTAAAGTGACCACCGCCTTCGACGACGGGCTCAACGTGTCCAGTTGCATCAACTGCGGCCAGTGCATCATGGTCTGCCCGACAGGCGCGCTGCGCGAACAGAGCCACTTGAAACTCGTTGCCGACGCCCTGAGCGACCCCGACATGACCGTGGTCGTGCAGCATGCGCCGGCGGTGTCCGTTACGGTGGCCGAGGAGTTCGGCCTGAAGCCCGGCATCGACATGGCGGGCACTCTCACGGCCGCCTTGCGAGCCCTCGGATTCGACCGTGTGTTCGACACCTCGTTCAGTGCCGATCTGACCATCATGGAGGAGGCCAGCGAGTTCGTCCACCGCGTCAAGACCGGCGGCCGCCTACCGATGATGACCAGTTGCTCTCCGGGCTGGATCAAGTTCGTCGAACAGTTCTTCCCGGACTTCATCGAGAACCTGTCCACATGCAAGAGTCCGCAGCAGATGCTGGGCGCGGTGATCAAGACGCATTTCGCCCAGCGCGCCGGGCTGGATCCGTCGCGTATCTTCAGCGTGGCGATCATGCCGTGCACGGCCAAGAAATTCGAGGCCGGCCGCCCCGAGATGACCCAGAGCGGCAACCCCGATATTGATGCCGTACTGACGACGCGCGAGCTGGCGCGTCTGATCCGCATGCGAGGCATCGACCTGGCATCGCTGGAACCCGACTCCGCCGATACACCGTTCGGTGAGCGGTCCAGCGCCGGCAAGCTCTTCGGCGCCAGCGGCGGCGTGATGGAGGCCGCCATCCGCACCGCGCACTGGCTGATCACCGGACGCGAGATGGACGAACTGAAGGTCCAAGCCGTCCGCGGCATCAAGGGCGTCAAGGAAGCCCGACTCAACATCGACGGGCTGGAAGTGGGCGTCGCCGTCGTCAGCGGTCTGGCGAATGCCCGGCGGCTCCTCGAACAGATTCGCGCCGGACGCAACGACCTGCACTTCATTGAAGTGATGACCTGTCCGGGCGGGTGCATTGCCGGTGGCGGTCAACCGTATCAGACTCAGCCCGAGCAGGTCCGGGCCCGCATGAGGGCCCTTTACAAGATCGACCGCGACGCCGTCGTCCGGACGTCGCACGCCAACAAGGAAGTCCAGCGGCTCTACGACGAGTTCCTGGGCAAGCCCCTGGGCGAGAAGAGCCATCACCTGCTGCACACGCATTACGCACCGCGCGAAGTCGTCAAGTGAGGAACGTCGGTTGAGGCATGCACAGAACCTTCCTCTGGTCACGACGGTCAAGGAGCGCTGCCGCGTTTGCTACACGTGCGTGCGCGAATGTCCGGCCAAGGCCATCCGCATCGCGGACGGCCAGGCCGAGGTCATTCCACAACGCTGTATCGGATGCGGCAACTGTGTCCGCGTTTGCAGCCAGCGGGCCAAACAGGTTCTGGATTCCAAGGCCGACGTCAGGGCGCTCCTGAAGGGATCCGACCGTGTGGCGGCTATCGTCGCGCCGAGTTTTCCGGCCGAGTTCGCCGGCGTCGATCCGCTCAGAGTCGTCGGCATGATCCGTGCCCTGGGGTTCGACCTCGTCAACGAGGTGGCTTTTGGCGCCGATCTGGTGGCCGACCGTTACCGCCGGCTGCTCCAGGAGAACCCCGACAAACGGTACATCGCCACGAGTTGTCCGGCCATTTTCGGATACGTGGAACGCTATTATCCTGAGGTCGTCGCTTCGTTGGCGCCTATTGTTTCGCCGATGATCGCCACAGCCCGTGTTCTGCGCCGCTTGCACGGACCCGACCTGAAGATTGTTTTTATAGGCCCGTGTATTGCCAAAAAAGGGGAAGCCGCAAGCGTTCGTGTGGCCAACGAGGTCAATGCGGTTCTTACGTTCATCGAGTTGCAGGACATGCTGCGCGAGGCCGGCCTCACCGCGTCCAAGGCCGATCCGTCGGACTTCGATCCGCCGCTCGGAGGGGCAGGGGCCCTTTTCCCCATTAGTCGCGGCATGCTTCAGGCCGCCGGCATCAGCGAGGATCTGATGACCGGCCTGGTCGTCGCGGCCGATGGCCGCACCAACTTCGTCGAGGCCATCGCCGAGTTCAAGTCGGGGGACCTCGATGCGCGGCTCCTGGAAGTGCTCTGCTGCAACGGGTGCATCATGGGGGCCGGCACCAGCAGCACCGACGCCCTCTTCCGCCGGCGTTCGCGCGTCAGCCAGTACGTGCGTCGCCGTCGCGAACAGTTCGACTTCGACGCATGGCGCACCGCGATGAACAACATGGCCGACCTCGACCTGAGCCGAGTGTTCGCCGCCAACGACCAACGCATGCCGGCCCCCCTGGACGACGACGACATTCGCATGATCCTGGCGCGAATGGGCAAGTTCACCCCCCAAGACGAGCTGAACTGCGGTGCCTGTGGTTACGACACATGCCGCGAGCACGCGATCGCGATTTTCAAAGGACTTGCCGAAAGCGAGATGTGTCTGCCTTACACGATCGAGCAACTTCGCCGTGCGGTCAAGGACCTGGCCGTCAGCAACGAGCAGTTGGCCAGCGCCCAGGCTGCCCTCATCCAGTCCGAGAAACTGGCCAGCATGGGACAGCTTGCCGCCGGTATCGCTCACGAAGTGAACAATCCGCTCGGCGTGGTGCTGATGTATGCGCATCTGCTGTTGGACGAGTGTCCGAAGGATTCGCGGCTTCGCGGCGACCTGGCCATGGTGGCCGAGCAGGCCGATCGATGCAAGAAAATCGTCTCCGGCTTGCTCCACTTCGCCCGCCAGAACAAGGTCGTTCACGAGCCGACCGATATGAGAGAGCTGGTCGAGGCGATGCTCAGCAGTGTTGCCATGCCCGAGAACATCAAGGTCGTCGTGAATCATCAGTTGGACGATCCCGTCGTGGAGCTGGATCGCGACCAGATGGTCCAGGTGCTGACCAATCTGGCGAGCAACGCCGTGGCCGCCATGCCGGAGGGCGGCACGCTGACTGTCACGACACGGACTCAGGGCGACCGCGTGCAGATCGAAGTGACCGACACGGGCGTCGGCATTCCCAAGGAGAACTTGGAGAAGATTTTCGAGCCGTTCTTCACGACGAAGCAGATCGGCGAAGGAACAGGCTTGGGATTGGCTGTCAGTTACGGTATCGTGAAGATGCACCGCGGGGACATCCGCGTGCGGTCAAACGCCGACCCGAACGCCGGTCCCACAGGGACAACGTTCACGGTGACGTTGCCGCGACGAGCGGAGGTCAGGACGGTGAAGGTCTGAGGACTGCGGCGCTCCGGGCGCATGGCCCCAGCGGCGCTGCGACAGTGAAAGGCAGGACGAAGAGCATGGCTGCACGAACGATTCTGGTGGTGGACGACGACATGGATTTCCGCGCCCAACTGCGCGTGCAACTGGAGGCTGCCGGTTTCGCGGTGGTCGAGGCCGATGGTGTGGGCGAGGCACGCAAGGTCCTGGCCCAGAGCCGGCCTGACCTGGTCGTGGTTGACCTGATGATGGAGCACATGGACGACGGGTTTGTCCTTTGCCGCGAGATCAAGGCCAAGGACGCCGCATTGCCAGTCGTCATGGTTACCGCCGTGGCCTCCGAGACGGGGATCAAGTTCGACGCCACAACCGACAGCGAGCGCGCTTGGGTGAAGGCCGATGCCGTGCTCGACAAGCCGGTGCGGTTCGAGCAGCTCAAGCGAGAAATCGGCCGACTGGTGAAAGGGTAGACTCGTGGAGACGCTTCGCGTACTGGTCGTAGATGACGAACCGGGGATGCGGATGGGGATTGCCCGTGCGTTGGGCGACTACCGTTTCGACCTGGCGGACATCGACCAGCGCGTGGCGTTTTCCGTCGAGACCGCCGATACCGGCGAAAAAGCTCTCGACATGATCCGTGCCGCCGAGCCCGATATCCTTTTGCTCGACCACAAGCTGCCCGGTATGTCGGGACTGGACGTGCTGGACCACATCGGGCGCAACGATCACATGCTGACGATCATGATTACCGCCTACGCCTCGCTTGAGACGGCCGTCAGCGCTATCAAGCAGGGGGCCTACGACTTCCTCGCCAAACCCTTCACGCCCAGTGAGCTGAAGACAACAATCCGGCGCGCAGCCGAGGCGCTGATCACCGCCCGCCAGGCCCGCCGCCTCGCCCAGGAAAAGCGACAGGTCCGGTTCGAGTTTATCCGTGTTGTGGCTCATGAGCTCAAGTCGCCCCTGGCCGCCGTCGAAGGCTATCTTCAGATCGTCCGCGACCGCACTGCCGGCGACGATCAGGCCATCTACGACCACATGCTCGACCGATGTCTAATCCGCATGCGGCACATGCGGAAGTTGATCGCCGATCTGCTCGATCTGACGCACATCGAGTCCGGCCGCAAGAAACGCGAGCTCACTGAGGTCGATGTCCGTGCTCTTGCCGATATTGCTGTCGAGACGGCAATGCCCGAGGCCAGGTCGCGAGGCATCACTATTCAGATTCATGGGGACGGGCCGCTCCTGATGACGGCCGATTCGGGCGAAATTGAGATCGTTCTGAACAATCTGATCTCCAATGCCGTAAAATACAATCGCGACAATGGTCGCGTGGACGTGCGGCTCAGCGGCGATGCTCAGACGATTACGATTGCCGTCAGCGACACGGGTATCGGCATGAGCAAGGAAGAGATGTCGCGCTTGTTCGGCGAGTTTGTCAGGATCAAGAACGAGCGAACACGCAATATCCTCGGTAGCGGTCTGGGCTTGTCGATTGTCCGACGGCTGGCGACCCTCTACCACGGCGACGTTCGTGTCGAGAGCGAACCCGACGTTGGCAGCACCTTTACCGTTGTTCTGTCGCGCAAGGTCCGGGCCGATCAGGCCGTCGAGGCGGTACAGGACCATGACGTATGACGACATCCGCTCGTGGCTGCTTCAGGACGAGCCCCGCCGCCTCGATGTGTTGTGGAAACTGGCAGACGACGCGAGGCGGCAGCACGTGGGCGACGACGTGCATCTGCGAGGCCTCATCGAAATATCCAATTATTGCTCTCGCCAATGCCTTTACTGTGGTTTGAGAGCCGACCGCACGGGCCTGCCGCGCTATCGTATGACGGCTGATGAAATCCTGGCTGCGGCCGGCAAGGCCGTCGCCCTGGGGTATGGCACCGTTGTTCTTCAATCGGGCGAAGACTGGGGCATCGAGGCCGGTTGGCTTGCCGAGGTGATCCGCCGCATCAAGAACCAGACGCCGCTGGCCGTAACGCTCAGTCTGGGCGAGCGGACCGACGACGAGATGGCCCTGTGGCGCGCCGCCGGGGCCGACCGATACCTGCTCCGGTTCGAGACGAGCAACACGGCGTTGTTTGCGAGGATTCACCCGACGCGACCGGCATCGCCCCCGCGCGACCGCCTTGCAATCCTCCGCATGTTGCGCGCCATGGGCTACGAGATCGGCAGCGGCGTCATGGTGGGCATTCCCGGCCAGAGCTTCGACGACTTGGCCCGCGACATCGAACTGTTCGGCGAACTCGATTTGGACATGATCGGCCTCGGGCCGTTCATCGCCCACCCCGACACGCCCCTGGGCCGCGACGGTGAGTCATGGCGGCTGCCGTCCGCAGAGCAGGTGCCGGCCGACGAACTCACGGCCTGCAAGGCGATGGCCCTGGCAAGAATCGTCTGCCCAAGAGCCAACATCCCGAGCACGACGGCTCTGGCCACGCTGAATGTCCACGGCGGCCGGCAACTCGGGCTGGCTCGCGGCGGCAATGTGATCATGCCCAATCTGACGCCTCCGCCGTATCGCGCCCTATATGAGATCTACCCCGGAAAGGCTTCGTGCGGGGAGACGGACGAGTTCGACCGACAGGTGAAGGCCGGCATTGTGGCCATGGGACGAACCATCGGTCGAGGGCGAGGCGACTCCGGGGCGTATCGCCTTCGCCAGCCGCCGGGCCCGACGAAGGTGTGGAAAGGATCGGTCTGACATGGGAAAGCTTGCGACAATGACCCTTAGTGAAGGAGCCGTGGATTTTGTCAACGATGGGCACCTGACCGATTTGCTGCGTACGGCCCAGCCCGATGCGGCCCGCGTGGACGATATTCTCGCCAAGAGCTTGGCCAAACAACCATTGGCTCTCGATGAGACCGCAGTTCTTCTGGCTGCCGACGATCCGGCGATGGTCGAACGGATTCTGAGCACCGCAAGGCAATTGAAACGAGACGTGTACGGCAATCGTATCGTGCTCTTCGCGCCGCTCTACGTCGGCAACGATTGTGTTAACGACTGTGCGTACTGCGGGTTCAAACGCTCCAACCGCGACGCCATACGTCGTACCCTTACGCACGACGAACTGGTCGCCCAGGTCGAAGCCCTGGAAAGGGTCGGCCACAAGCGGCTGATTCTCGTCTACGGCGAGCACCCCAAATACAATGCCTCATTCATAGCCGACACGGTCCGGACGGTGTACGGCGTGAAGGTCGGCCGCGGCAGCATCCGGCGTGTCAACATCAATGCCGCTCCGCAGGATCACGAGGGCTATCGCATCATCAAGCAGGCCGGCATCGGCACGTATCAGATTTTTCAGGAGACCTATCACCACGAGACCTACGCCAGGCTGCACCCGGCCTCAACACGCAAGGCGGATTATCTGTGGCGACTTGACGCCCTGGGCCGGGCCTTCGAGGCCGGTTGCGACGACATGGGCATCGGCGCCTTGTTCGGCCTCTACGACTGGCGGTTCGAGGTGCTCGGACTCGTTCAACACGCGCTGCACTTGCAGAAGCGTTACGGCGTGGGTCCCCACACGATCAGCTTCCCGCGGCTTCAACCGGCCGCCGGGGTCCGGACCGATTCGCGATACCTCGTCACCGACGACCAGTTCAAGCGGCTGGTCGCCATTTTGAGGCTCGCGGTGCCCTACACGGGGCTGATCATGACCGCCCGCGAGCGGCCCGAGATTCGCCGGGAAGTCATGGCCTTCGGCGTCTCGCAGATCGACGCCGGCAGCCGCATCGAGATCGGCGGATACACGGAGGCCGGAGACACCCAGGTCATGCAGCGAGAGCAATTCATGCTCGGAGACATCCGACCGTTGGACGTGGTGATGCGCGAGTTGATTCAGGATGGATATGTGCCGAGTTTCTGCACGGCCTGCTACCGTCTCGGTCGCACGGGCCAGCACTTCATGGAGTTCGCCATTCCTGGATTCATTCGCGACTTCTGCACTCCCAATGCCCTGAGTACCCTGACGGAATACCTGACCGACTACGCCTCGCCCGAAACTCGTGAGGCGGGCCATCGCCTGGTTGCCGCCGAGCTCGACCGATTGCCCGAGGGGGGAGTCAAATCGGAGCTGATCGCGCGGCTCAATCGGATCCGGACCAGTGACGACCGCGATCTGTACTTCTAGCAGTGAGTGAGCAGCCATGACCGACTATCGTAAGGAACACGATCTTCTCGGCGAGCGGGACGTTCCTGCCGGTGCTCTACACGGCATCCACACCGAGCGTGCCATTGAAAACTTCCCCCTGGCTCGCCGCCCGGTCAACCCGGCACTGATTCACGCCTACGGCGCCGTCAAGCTGGCCTGCGCCAGGACGAATCGCGAACTCGGATGCTGGGACGGCCGCAAGGCCGCAGCTATCGAGGCCGCCTGTGAAGAGATGATCGAGGGCCGGCTCGATGCCCACATCGTTGTCGATGCGCTCCAGGGCGGGGCGGGCACCTCCACCAACATGAATGTCAACGAGGTTCTTGCCAACCGTGCGCTGCAACTGCTCGGACGGCCCTTGGGCGACTACGCTGCCGTCAGCCCAGCCGACGACATCAACCGCCACCAGTCCACCAATGACACCTACCCGACGGCCCTGAAAGTGGCCGCCATCGGACGCCTGCGCGAGCTCGAGCGCGAGGTCGTCGCCCTACTCGAAGAGTTTCAACGCAAAGAGAAACAGTTGGCCCACGTTGTGAAGGTGGGGCGGACCCAGTTGCAGGACGCCGTCCTGATTACTCTCGGCCGCGAGATGGGCGCCTATGCCGAAGCCTTCGCCCGCGACCGGTGGCGTATTTACAAATGTGAGGAGCGGCTGCGCACGGTTAACCTTGGCGGCACGGCCATCGGTACCGGTCTGGCCGCCCCGCGGCAATACATCTTCCGTGTGGTCGATCACCTTCGCGAAATCACCGGCTATGGCCTCGCCCGCGCGGAAAACCTTGTCGAGGCCACCCAGAACGCCGACGTTTTTGTCGAGGTCAGCGGCATTCTTAAGGCGTGCGCGTCCAACCTTCTGAAAGTGTCCGGCGATCTTCGCCTGTTGGCCTCGGGGCCCGATGCCGGATTCGGCGAGATTCGTCTGCCCCCGCGCCAGGCCGGATCCTCCATCATGCCCGGCAAGGTCAACCCTGTCATTCCCGAGGCCGTCAGCCAAGCCGCCATGGCGGTCATGGCTCATGATCACGCACTGACGATGGCGTGCTCCCTGGGCAATCTGGAACTGAATGCCTTCCTTCCGCTTGTGGCCGATGCGCTATTGACCAGCCTCGATTTGCTGACGGCTGCTTGCGGCATCCTCAGGCGGCTGTGCGTTGCCGGCATCGAGGCCGACGAAGACCGTTGTCGGCGAACGGTCTGTGGGGCCACGGCCACCGCTACAGCCCTTGTGGCGGCCATCGGATACGAAGCCGCCCAGCGTATCGCCGCCGAGGCCCGACGCTCGGGTCGGACCGTCCGCGACGCCGCCATAGCTGCGGGACTTCTGACTGCCGAGCAATTCGATTCCCTGGTCGCCGGCGAGAGCGTCATGCGCCTCGGCAGCCCGACCTGGCACAAGGAGACCTCATGAGAGCCGCCCCCAAGGGATTTCGCCTCCACATCGCCTTCTTTGGACGCCGCAACGTCGGGAAGTCCTCCCTCCTGAACGCCATCACGCGGCAGGCCGTTTCCATTGTTTCGGATGTGGCCGGAACCACCACCGATCCTGTGGAGAAACCCATGGAGTTGCTCCCCGTGGGCCCCGTCCTGTTCATCGATACGGCCGGTATCGACGATGTCGGCGCCTTGGGCCGTATGCGCGTCGAACGAACCCGGCAGGTCTTCGACCGAACCGACCTCGGCGTCATCGTTGCCGAGGCAGGGCACTGGAACCAGTTCGAGGACGCCATTCTCGATGAACTCGTGCGACGCAAGACGCCTGCCATCGTCGTCTTCAACAAGGTCGATCTCAACCCGCCGCGGCCCGAGGTGGTCCAACGCCTCAAGGAGGCCAAAATCCCCATGGTCGAGACCGTCGCCAGTCGTGGCGACGGCGTCCTCGATCTGCGCGAAGCCATCATCCGCGCCGCGCCCGAGGAATTCGTCAACGCGCCCACGATCATCGGCGATCTCGTTCCTCCGGGCGACATGGCCGTCCTCGTTGTTCCCATTGACCTGGAGGCCCCCAAAGGCCGCTTGATTGTCCCACAGGTCCAGACCATCCGAGACCTACTCGACAACGACGCCTACTGCATGGTCGTCAAGGAACGTGAGCTGCGCGACGCCCTGGACAGGCTCAATCGTCCCCCATCGCTCGTTGTGACCGACAGCCAGGCCTTCCTCAAGGTGGCAGGCGACACTCCTCAGACGGTGCCCATGACATCCTTCTCCATTCTCTTTGCACGGTTCAAGGGCGACCTCAACGAGTTTGTCCGGGGCGCCATGGCCATTGATACCTTGAGGCCGGGCGACCGGGTCTTGATCGCCGAAGCCTGTTCCCATCACCCGATCGGCGAAGACATCGGCACTGTCAAAATCCCACGATGGCTCACGCAATATGTCGGAGGCAAGCTCCATATCGACCACACCCAGGGCCATGACTTTCCGGCCGATATTTCCTCCTACAAGCTGGTGGTCCACTGTGCCGCATGCGTCTGGCACCGCCGCGAGCTGCTCTCGCGAATCCTTCGGTGCCGCGAAGCCGGCGTGCCGATCACCAATTACGGTCTGACGATCGCGCGGTCGCTCGGCATTTTTGAACGCGCTCTAACACCATTCCCTGCGGCTCTCGACATCTACCACCAACTGGCGTTCCCTCGCCTGTGACGGCTGGGTGTCTGCACACGCCACGCCCCGGAGTGCACAAAAAAGGTGCACCGTTTTGCCGCCATTGCACCGGTATTGACTGAAGGCTCTTTTCAGAATAGCCACCTGGTGCTTCCGGCCATGGGCGCGTCACTGTAGTCTCATTCTGGCACGTGATTTGCGCCTCGTACGATTAGACTCCGCAGTCGCAAGGAGAATCCATGTTCAGACGTTCGTCGATCTGCTCCATGGTGTCCCTGGCCGCGTTGCTGGCGGCTTGGGCGTCGGCACGCGCCCAGGCGACGCACGAGACCCCCACGGCGGATGACGCCGCACAGAGCGTTGCCGCAGTGCAGAATCCGGGCGCCGCGGAGCGAAACCCTTTCGAGGTGCCTATCGACGAACGCCAGCATATCGCTGTCGTCGAAGTCGATGCGGCCGCCGGCCCCGAGGGCCCGACCCTCCGGGCTCTTAAGCTGAAGAACGTGACCCTCCACTCCGCCCTGTGGACCTTGTCGCGCGAAACCGGCCAGAACATCGTCTGCACCGAGGAGGCCGGCAAGCGAACCGTGTCGCTCTTTCTTCAGGGCGTGTCCGTCCCCACGGCCGTCGAGACCATTTGCCACGTCAGCGGCCTCTGGTTCCGTCGCGACGAACAGCGGCATGTCACCCGTCTGATGACGCGCGACGAGTATCTCCAGGACCTCGTCGTGCGGCCGGAGGTATTCACGCGAACCTTCACGCTTCTGTATCCCAATGCCACCCTGGTCGCTCGGCAGATTGAAGACCTCTTCGAGGATCGCGTCGAGCTGTCCCTCGGCACGGACGAGCGGCTCAGCGAAAGCGAAACTTCCTCCGGTACGTCCAGCTCGGGATCCTATTACAATTGGGATTCGACCGGCTCCGACAACCGCTACGGCGGCGGACTCTACCGCACCCAGGGCACGGGCTTCTACGGGGGCCGACGCACCCGGCTGACCGACCGGTCATCCGATGAATTGCGTGCTCTGGAGGAAGCCCGACGAAAAGATGCCCAGGCGGGTCTCACCGGCGCCGAACCCGATTCCAAGGTCCAGCAGGAGCTTGTCAGGCAGGATCGGACCCAGCGCATCTACGTCTCGGTCAACCGTCCCAACAACATGATTCTCGTGCGCACCGCCGACCGTGAGGCCATCGACGAAATCGCCGCTCTTATCGCCGACGTGGATCGCCCCACGTCGCAGGTGCTCCTGGAGGTGAAAATTCTCGAAGTAACCCTCGCCGACGGGTTTCATTCGGTCTTCGACTTCAATGCCGCTTTCGGCCAACCGACCTCCGGCAATGCCAACGGTCAGCCACTGAATCCTCTGACGCCCGGCGCTACGCCCGACTCTGTCGCCGGCAATGTCATCGGCACGGTCAACAGCTCCGTTTCCGCAGCCGGCAACTCCTTCGTCTACCAGTTCATGAACTCGTATATCCAGTTGCGGCTGCAACTGCTCGAAAGCCAGAACCGCGTCCAGTCGATCGGCGCGCCGCTGCTGATGTGCGCCAACAACGAAGTCTCCACCATCTTCGTCGGCGAAAAACGGCCGATGCTGCGAACCTATTCCCTCGACACCGTTACCGCCGAGAACGGCATTACGACTCAGGTTCTCGTGCCCGAGGTCGAGATGGTGGACGTCGGCTCGTCCCTGGAGATCACCCCGCGGATCAACGCCGACCGTACCGTATCGCTCCGCATCGGCCAGTCCATCTCCAGCCTGACCGCCAACGGAGCCACGCTGCCGAATCCCATGGGAGGCGCGCCGCTGGCGGTGGACACGACCTTCAACACCGACATCGACGCCGTTGTCGTGGCACGCGACCGCATGACCATCGCCCTCGGCGGCCTTATCCAGACTACGCAGTCCCAGGCCGAGAATAAGGTGCCTATCATCGGCGACTTGCCGGGTGTCGGTCTGCTGTTCCGGCAGAAGGTCCAGCAGCAGACCAAGACCGAGCGTGTGCTCCTCATCACGCCCTATGTGATGATGGCCCCGGACGAGGCGAGCGGCCCCAGTCGTGAGCGATTGCAAGCGCTCTCGTCGCACCCGTTCCTCGAGCGCGGCGACAAGGCCATGCCCTACACCTCCGTCGGCGAGAAGACCCGCACACGGATCGATATCTTCGACGACGTGCTCCGCCCCGTGGCGCCAGGAGGTCTGCCGTGAGAGTGGCCATGGGAATCGTCTTGACGCTGACACTGGCACTGGTGTCCGCCGGCTGCAACCCCCGCACGAAGCGCGATGCACGTCAGCCTCTCGCCGCGCAGGGTCCATCTGTCACGCGTGTGTCGGCTAACCCGTGGGAGGCGTCGCTGGACGCTGCGGCCACTCGTCTGCTCGAGCGATTGGGCCGCTGGTCGTCGCCAGCACAGGCCGCATGCCGTCGCCAACTTGTGGCCGAGTCGCCCGAGGCGGCCGAGCGAGCCTTCGAGCGAGCGATCATGTCTGGAAATCCTGCTGCTGCCGAGCGGGTCGCCCAGTCGTGGCAGGAAGCGTTCGGCGAAACTGCGCTGCTCGACGCGTTGGCCGCCTATCGCCGCAACCCGGACGCCGCCAGGAAGCTTCTTGGCACGCTCACCACCGCCAGGACGCTGGTCTACGACCGGTTGCCACGCGAAGCCGCGGCCATGCTCTCCCGCGCTGCGGCAGACGCGGCACCTCTCTGGGCCGACGAGGCGGCCCTGCTGGCTGACCAGGCCCGGTGTCTTGCCGAGGCTACAGATGCGCCGGTCCAACCGCAGGAACCTCGCCCGGTCTCGACGCGTCTGGGGGCCGCACGTCGCAACGCGCTGAAGCTCATCCACGCCTATCGGCAGGCCGCCTCAGACGCCGAACGAACCGAACTAATTGGGCAACTCGTGGCCGAAGCCGGCGCGGTCCGAGCCGTACGACTGGCCGCCGACCTTGAGTCATTTCTTCCCGTCGGCAGCACCTTGGTATGCGGGGCCGGCGCAATCCAATGGTACAGCTATCTTGCTCATGGTTGCCTGGATGCAGGAATGCCCGAACTGGCCTTGCGCTACGCCGGTCAATGGCAGGCGCAGGCCGACGCCGCTGCCGACGCGACGATGCAGAACGAAGTTCGCCGAGTTCTGTCTGCCGTCCACATGACCTTGGGGCAGAACGATATCGCCCTGCACCACGCCATGGCCGC
The DNA here is from genome assembly GCA_964500225.1 of uncultured Anaerolineaceae bacterium. Lineage (GTDB taxonomy): Bacteria > Planctomycetota > Phycisphaerae > FEN-1346 > JAACEH01 > JAAYDY01. The sequence goes on from CAZCOA010000018.1 coordinate 17,607, forward strand.
GGTCGAGCAGGCCGACGGCCTCTGTGCCAAAAACCGCGCCGACGCGGCCGGGCAGCTCGGGTGTGTCCTCGCCCTGCAAGGCCGCCACGAACAGGCCGCAGCCGTCTTCCTCCACGGCCTCGACTGGGGCGGCGACGCCCTAACACCCGTCGAACGCGCGGACATGCTCCTGAATGCTGCCACCGAGCTGATCCGCAGCGGCCAAGGCGACAAGGCCCGCGACCTCGTGGATCGGGTCCGTATCGACCCACATCAGTCCGGAGCAACGCAGCGGCTTATGCGCAGGGATGCACTTGATCTCGTCTTGCGGTGCATTCGCGGCGAAACCGATCGCGCTGCCGACGAAGCGCGACAACTGCTCGCGGCCGCCGAACAGCAGGGCGACTGGCGGTTTGTCGAACAGTATGCCATGCTGCCCAAGAAGGCCGCCCTGGCGGCGCAAACAGCGCGGCAACACACGCTCGCCGAGAAACCAGAACGCTACGGGGCAGACAAGCCCCGTGAAATTCTCAAGGAGATGTTCAGCGAAGGGGGCCAGTGACCCGATGGGCCGGTTGCAGCACCCGGGTTTCAGGATGTTCTAACACCTTTGGAGGACCATGCCATGACACGTCGCATACACACGGCTTTCACGTTGGCCGAACTGCTGCTGGTGGTTGCCATCCTGGCCGCCCTGGGGACCATCGCCTTCACGATGTTCGGTAACGCCGAGAAAGATGCCCAGCAGAAGGTCTCCATCGCCAACCAGGCGGCTACCATGCGGGCGATCCAGAATTTCGTCCTGCTCAACAAAGGGGCTCTGAACCGCTTCGACTCGCTCCTGGACTATCAGACCGCCAACGGCACTGCCGGTGGCTTTCTGACCGACGCCTCGGCGCTCTACGACATGACTGCTCCGGGCGTATACCGCGGCATGAAGGGGTACAACGCCCTGGGCGACAATGCCCTGACCGACGATCAGAAAGCGCAGAACTACGGCCTACATCCCACGGGTCTCGGCATCGGCACGACCAGCACCAATGCCACCGTGGCCATCTATTATCTGACCGCATCGGACGTGGAGGCCCTGAAGGAACTCGGGCTGACCACCGTCTATGACCACAATCCGCTGCTGATCCATGCCAACCGGGGTCCCTATGCCGGTGCCGGCGTTACCAGCGGCCCAGGATTCCGCGTCGAAGACACGCCTGTCTTCCCGCGGACTCTGGCGGCCGGCCAACCCGTTCTCACCATCAACCCCGAGACGAGCAACGGCAAAACGCTGTACAACTACTTCGGCGTCTCGCTCAACACCACCACCTCGTCCAACGATAACGGCACGCCGGACGACACGAGCGACGACATCGAAACGAGCACCACCACCCCCTCGGGCGAGCGCCTGTTGCTGTTCGGCCTCGGCAATAATTGCTCCATCGTCGGCGCCCGCAAGGGCGGCATCAGCCAGCCGCCTCAGGACGAGGCTGTCGGCAAGAACTACTATCATCACTACATCGTCGTGGTCCGCATGCATTCGAACACGGGCATTCTCTACGCCGAGGTTGCCGGCGTCTTGAGCCCGAAGATGGAAACCACCCGCCAGGCTCGGCACCAGAACGACTGGCGCAGCTGAGCGGGCACCGTCGGTCCCCGACGATTGAGACATTTCCGCGCCGTCGGCTGATCGTCGGGGTGTCAGCGGGGCCGGTCGGACCACCCGGTTCGACCGGCGCCCCATTACCTTGTCTGGAGGCGTACTATGGCGAGATTGGATCAGACACGACAGAGCAGGGGCCTCCTCACAGCATTTACGCTTACAGAGTTGCTGATCGTTGTCGCTCTGTTGTCGGTCATTGCCGGGCTGGCCCTTGTTCACTACAACGGCGTCCAGGACCAGGCCGAGCAGGGGCTCGCACAGGTCGAGCTCGGCCAACTTGCCGATGCCGTCCGCCAGTTCGCCCTCGACATGGGCGAGCCGCCGCAGTTCCTATGCGAGTTGATGCAATCGCCCGACCCTGCCGACGCCCATCATGGCTGGTGGTGGCGCAACGGAGGCGACCATCCTGTCCTCAACGACGACGGCGACCCCGTCTGTGCCGCCTACCCCGCCCGTGGGCTCTGGGTTTATGATCCCGCTACACGCCGCGGATGGAACGGACCCTACATCACGGCCGAACTCTCCAGCCGCTGGCCGCAACGTCCCGCCGTCCTTGGTCAGGGCGTCACCGTGCTGGATTTCCGCGAAGTCCGATGTGTAGTCAGGCCTCATCAGGATGCCAACGTCCACGACCCAGCCGACCCGAACCCACCGGAATCACGATGGGACGAAGCCGTCGAGACGCATTCCGGCGACGACGCCTTGCGGCTATATCACCTGACCATGCTGGCGAGCCAGTATGCCAGTTGCCCACAGGACTACCTTCAGGATCCCGCCGACGCGACGCGGAACATTTGTGTGTCGAACTACGAACTCGTCTATGACTACGAGCGGCAGGACATCGGTATTCGCCTGCTGACACAGTGGCTTCGCGGCGTCTCGACCGCGGACGTGGCTGCACGGCGGGCTCGGGCGCCCATCGTCTGGACCGGCCTTACGCCGCCGGCGAGGTGACCATGAGCCGACGCGGCCTGACACTGTTGGAGTTGTTGGTCGTCGTGACGCTGCTTGCCGTCACTGCCGGGATGGCGGTCTCGGCCGCCGATACTTTGGATCGGCGACGACGCCATGAGGATTCGCTACGCACCCTCGCCGCCGTGCGACAGGCTATCCTGGGGCCGGCGCCGGCCGACGGGATACCAGCCGGAGGTTTTCTCGCCGACATGGGCTGGCCACCCGCCGATGGAGCCGATCTCTGGGATGCTTCGCGGTTTCCGCTCAATACCGACCGCGATGCAGCCAATCCGCGGAACGTGCGCCGGCTGTACGATGCCACGTGGCAGACGTATCGCGGCTGGGCGGGACCGTATTTGACTCTTCCGGCGGCTGCCCCCGACGGCACGCGCGCCCTGCGCGACGGCTGGGGACGCCCGCTGGCAGGATGGACTCCCAGCCAGTGGCCGGCCGGCGCACGGTTCTGGACGTCGGTTCTCACCTCGTTGCCGCAGCCGTGCAGCGCCCACACGCTCTATCCGGATCTGACGATTCACAGCCTGGGGCCTAGCGGCGACGGCACCGAGCCTGTCCCCCCAGAGGGAGCCCCTCTGGTGGACGCAAACGAATGGACCGTGGACATCGGCGGCTGGGCGATCTCGCTCACCAACAGTGGCCGGCAGACCGTCACGCTGAATCTGGCCGATTGTCGCTGGATGGTGACGGTGCCCGTGTGGAAGACCAGTTCCGATGACCTGCCGCGAGTGTACCTGGACCACTGGCCCGAGTCGCGTCAGGAGGAGGCCGCCCTTGGGCATATCGGTGCCGCGCTGTCGTCGCCCGTCGTCGTACCGGTTGGAGGCACGGTTGTCCTGTACTTTGGGAGTCAGAACGCCGACACACGTGCGCATCGCGTTCCTGTGGGGCGACGGATGCTGTTTCTGGTGAAACCTGAGCCACGAATCGGGGACGAAGACGGTTCGCCGCTGCGCGCGACTCCCAACGTGCTCAGAGATGCCGACGGGCATGTACGGCCGCTCGGGCAGGCCGTCTGGATCTGGCCCGGCATGTCGCCGCCTACGATCCAATTCGATGTCGCGGGGCTTTCAAACTGAACCATGGTTGCCTTGCTTAACAACCTACGAGGTCGTCGCCGGCATCCGTCGCAAGTCGTCGTCATCGCATCCGACGGAACCTCTTGGCGGTGCGAAATCGTAACCGCATCGCCCGAGGGGGCGCCCCGGGTGCGACGGCGCGGCGACACCGCCGCGTCCTTGGCCGATGCCGTGCGCAGCACCGTCAACGGCTCCGTGGACAACGGTGCTCCAACGGATGCCATCCTCCTTACATCGCAATTCCTGTTGCACCGGATCGTGCTGCCCGTGCCGCCCGCAACACTTCCTGTCGGAGACGAGTTGCAGCAATTGGTCCGGTGGGAACTGGAGCCACGTGTCACCGAACGCTTTCACGCTCCAGGTGATATCCACTACTGTTACCGTGTGCTCCCGTCCTCCGGCAACGGAACCAGGGAGATCCTCGCCGGAGCTCTTCCGGCGGACTTGCTCCAAGTATGGACGCGCGAGCTGACCTCCCACCGGCTGCGCCTACGAGGTATCTATCCCCTCGAGTTGCCCGCCGTTGAACCCGGCGCCGCCGGTCGGGGCGACGATGCCGGTGAACCCATTGTGGAGGCGGCTCGGCACTTCCTCTGCGGCGACGAGCAGAAGCCCGTGCTGTGCGTGACTCCACGCCCGCCGGCCGCCCGCCAAATCGTGCTCAAGAGGGAATGGCTCTACGCTCTTGCGGGAGTGGCTTGTGCCGCCTCGCTGGCTTTTGCCTGGCTCCGACTGGAGCAGGATCGCGCAGACTGGGCCGCTCGCTTGGACCTGGCCGCTCAGGTCCAAGCGGTCCTGACCGACAACGAAAAGATGGCCTCCGAGATAGCTGCCGCACATCGTCGGATTCAGCTTCAGCAGCGTCTTGTCCCCGACTATCGGCTCCGCCCGGTGAAGGTGCTCGACGCACTGGCCCGGCACACGCCGCAGGGGCTGGTCGTCCAGGAATGCTATGACGAGCCCGACGGTCGCGTGATGATCCGAGGGTGGGCTGTGTCGGTCGAAACCCACGAGTCCTTCCGTCAGGCCCTCGTGGCCGGCGGCACGTGCCTGAGGGCCGATCCGGCCGAGGATACCCGCCGCATCGAGACGCCCGACGGCCGAGCCCGGTACCCGTTCGCCTACCGCTGCACTGTTCGCGGAGAGGAGGTGCTGCCATGACGACCAGATCGCGCTATCTCGCCACAGCGGCATTCCTCGTGCTGACCATTGCGGCGGGCGTTTTCGTCTATCGGCACCGCCACCTCCAAAACGAGATGCGCCAGAGGCCGGATGTGCCGTCGGTCGCCGATCTCCGGCAGCGGCTCGCCGACGAGGATCTCCGCCAGAAGCAATTGCAGGAGCAGCTTGCCCGGGCGAGAAGCCTGCTGGCCGAAGCGACCGAGGCGGCGCCGCGCCCCGACCGCGCGTCCGTGCTCGATCTCATGCAGCGCTGCGGTTTCGTCATGGTATCCGACGAACCCCCGGTCACCGCCTCTGCGCTCATCAAGGCACGCACCGTCGCCGATGCCACCGAAGACTTCCCGTCGCCCCGCGGGGGCAGGATCGACAAACAGACGCGCGTCGAATCTGCATTGCTTCAGCGCATGGACGCCGCCGGCCAGCCGCTCGCCGTCTGGCGGGCTACGGCCATCGCCACGTTTCCCGGCGTCCGGGCCTTCTTCCACGAACTCCATCGCAAGCACCCGAGCGTGTTGCCGCTGAGGTGGGAGATAGCCGCCGATTCCAAACTGTCGCCCAGGGGGCCCGACGGTCCCGGCGGCCCCGGGCTTCGTGTCACACTGCTGCTTGGCTGGAAGGTGCAAGAATGATCACGCTGCCCCCTTCGTTCATGAGCCTGTTGGATCTGTGCATCGCCCGCGACGCCTCGGACCTGCACCTGACACAGGGTCAGTCTCCGTGGATCCGCTGTCTGGGCAAACTCCAGACGCTGGACGTGGAACCGCCCGATCTGACGGTCGCGGTGGCCCAGTTGCCGCCGTCGCGGCGGGTTCTGTTCGACGAGACGGGCGTCCTCGACCTGGCCCTGGCGTCCTCCGACGGAACGCGGTTTCGCGGCCACTTCTACCGGCAGCGGGGCAGCCTTGCCGCCACGTTCCGCCGCCTCGAAAGCCGATTCCGCTCGTTTCAGGACCTCGGTCTTCCGGAATCCCTCGGCGACCTGGCTCTTCTTCAGGACGGCCTGGTGCTCATGACCGGACCGACCGGATCGGGCAAGACTACGACCCTGGCGACCATTCTCGACACCATCTGCCGCACACGCGCCTGCCACATCGTTACCATCGAGGACCCCATCGAGTATCTCTATCACAACGGCGGCAGCCTGGTCCACCAACGCGAGCTGCACAGCGACGTGCCGGACTTCGCCTCGGCCGTCCGCGCCGCGATGCGCGAAGACCCCGACGTCATCCTCATCGGCGAAATGAGAGACCTTGAGACCATGCGCGCCGCCATTACCGCCGCAGAAACGGGGCACCTCGTCTTCTCCACGCTTCACACCGGCTCGGCCGTCGGTGCCATGGAACGCCTTCTTGGCATGTTTCCGGCCGCAGAGCAACCTCTCATCGCTCAGCAGATGTCCATGGTGCTGCGCGTCGTCGTCAGCCAGCGGCTCGTTGCAGCCCGCCAGGGCCACCATCGCCTGCCCGCCGTCGAGGTTCTTCGGATTACCTCCGCCGTGGCCAACATGGTCCGCCAGCGAAAGACCGAGCAGATGTATAGCGTCATGGAAAATGCCCGCACCGACGGCATGCAGACCATGGAACAGTCTCTGGCCATGCTCGCCGCCGGCGGACGTGTCCCGACGCACGAAGCACGGCGACAGAGCGTCATGCCCGACGTGTTCGACCGTTGGATGAAGCACTACGCTGCCAACGGAGGAGCGAGGACGCCATGACACGACTCTCCGATTTCCCCGCCGGCGGGGCAGGGCGGTTCATCGACATGATGTTTCGTGATGCTTTTTCCCAGCACGCCACCGATATTCACATCGAACCCGGCCGCACGGGTTACCGCCTCCGCTTCCGTGTCGATGGACGCCTCCGCACCTACCGCCAGAACCTTCCCGCGGCCCAGTGCGAGCCGATGGTCTCCCGGCTGAAGGTATTGGCCTCGCTCGACATTGCCGAGTCCCGACAGTCGCAGGACGGCAGCTTCAAGCTGACGCACCCCCTGCGGCCGCAGACCGAAGTCGATGTCCGCGTCGCCACCGCCGCCACCAGTCACGGCGAGCGAATGACCCTTCGCCTGCTCGGCACCGGCTTGGACACCGTCGCCGTCGAGCAACTCGGCATGGACCCGATCGTCGAAGCCCGCTTCCGCGAACTCATCGCCCGTCCGCAGGGACTCCTTCTGGTCACCGGACCCACGGGCAGCGGCAAGAGCACGACCCTCTACACGGCCCTCGGCCTCCTGAACCGCGATGAGGTCAACATCGTCACCGTCGAGGATCCCATCGAATACTCGCTGCCGGGCGTTTCCCAGATGCAGGTGGACGCCGTCGGCAAGGTCACCTTCGCCAAGGCCCTCCGGTCGATCTTGCGACACGACCCCGATATTCTCATGGTTGGTGAAATCCGCGACCAGGAGACCGCCGAAATCGCGCTCCGCGCCGCCGCCACCGGACACCTTGTGCTTTCCACGCTGCACACCAACACCGCCGTCGCTGCCGTCACGCGACTGGTGGACATGGGATGCGAACCCTACATGGTCGCCGCGACCCTGACCGCCTGCCTCTCCCAGCGGCTGGTCAGGCGGTTGTGCATGAAATGCCGCCGAGTGGCCGAGCCGACCGCCCGGCAGCGGGCTCTGCTCGGCGACGGCGCCACGCTCTACGAACCGGTCGGATGTCCCCATTGCCAAGGCACCGGATACTGCGGCCGAGTCGGCATCTTCGAGCTCTTCCTCGTCGACCGGGCCGCGCGCGCCGCCATTCACCGTCGAGACAACGAAGAGCAGATCCTTGCTGCAACCCCGCTGATCCGCTCGTTACGCGAGGACGCCCTGGCCAAAGTCGCGGCGGGCGTCACCTCATGGACCGAAGCCGCCCCCGTGGGCCATCTGGAGATCGACGAGTGAGCCTCTACGGCTACAAGGCTATGGACCCCCACGGCCAGCGGTTGTCCGGATGGATCGAGGCCGACGGCCAGGCCGCCGCCGCGGCCCAGCTTCGCGCCCAGGGCCTGATGGTTCTCTCCCTGGAGGTCGGCCACAACGCCGATGCCGGATCGCGACGCCATGGAGTCGGCTGGTTGCTGCGCCGGTTCTTGCCCATCCGTACCCAGGACAAGATTCTTCTGCTCGAGCAGATCGCTCTGCTTCTGAAGGCAGGTCTGACGGTCGTCGATGCCCTGGATGCCTGCCGACGCCAGACCCGCAAACCCCGGATGGCAGCGGTCCTGACACGCCTCATCGAGGCCGTCGAGCGCGGCGAGAAGTTCTCCTCCGCCCTGGCACGCCAGCGAGGCTTTCTCGCTCCTTCCGCCGTCGGCATGGTCCGTGCCGCCGAGGCCACCGGACAGTTGACCCTTGTTCTGGACCAGCTTGTCCGAGTGATGGCGGGGCGCCGTCAGCTCCGCGCCGCTCTGCTTACCGGCATGACCTACCCCGCCGTGCTGGTCCTGCTGACCATAGGCATCGTCGCCTATCTTGTCACACACATCATCCCCAAGTTCGAGTCGTTTCTAAGCAACCGCAACCTGGTGCTCCCCGACTCGACGCGCATGCTCATCGACGTGTCCACGTGGTTACGCTACCACGGCGCCCACCTGGGTCTGGCTGCTGCCGGCGTCGCTGTGGCCGTTCTCGTTGCCCTGCGACTGCCCAGGCCGCGACTGGTGTTGCACGCCGCAGTGCTCTACCTGCCGGTTGTCGGCCGGCTCCTGCGTCTGGCGCTGATGCTCTCGGTCGCACGGATGCTTTCGGTCCTGCTGGCCAGCGGTCACCCGCTGCTCCAATCGCTCGACCTGCTCAGCGGATCCCTCGGCAATGAACTCTTCCGTCGGCGTCTGGCACGCATTGCCCAGTCAATCCTCCAGGAAGGACGCAGCCTCTCTCGATCCCTGGAAAACGAACATTTCGATCCCGTCTTCTGCGAAGCCGTCCGCGTCGGCGAACTGACGGGCTCGCTCGATCACGTTCTCGCCGAGCTCGCCACACATTATGAGACTCGCCTGGGCGAGCGCATCCGATGGCTAACGACGCTCTTCGAGCCCGCGATGCTGCTCGTCGTCGGAGGGCTCGTCGCATTCGTCTATTTCAGTTTCTTCCAAGTCCTTTTCCGCGCGACGGCAGGGCAGTAGCCCCTGTTGGCATTCCTCCAAAATTACCGGAGCGACAGGGCCGCCATGAGGAGGCCGCCTTGTCGCTCCGGGCAATTCCGGCCGGCATGCTGCCGAAGTGCCGGCATCACGGCAACGGCGTGATCCTGTAGAGATGCACGCCGTAGGCATCAAACTGGTCGGTCAACCGGCCGTTCACCACTGGAAGGGTCCGGTTCTCGTCGATGACTTCGGCCTTTGCACGCGCCGGCAGATCCTTGACGGTGAAGGTTGCCTTACAAGGCGAGTCTTCCATGCGGACGGCGAACAGGTACGTCGCGCCGTCGTGCCGCTTGACCATCGTCGCCACCGGCTGGCCGTCGAGGAACTTCGCGTTGTTGCGGCTGACGTCGGGCGGATCGGCCTGGACGGTGGCCGCCAGCGGCACAGTCGGGCTGTTCAGCACAGGAGCCAGTCGCGCAATCTGGCGGTTCGTCCTGCCCACGGCTTCGGCCATCACCGTGTCGTCCAGCAGCCCGGTTTCGCTGAAGCGGTCCTTCTCCATGACATGGGCGAAGTAGATGATGCCCATGGAGCCATGGATCAGCGACATCCAGACTTCCCCACGAACCTGCTCGGGGGTCGGCTTGCGGTCGAGGCTGGTTATGGCTGTGCACTCCAGCGAGTTCCAGAGAATCTTGCGCCCCTGGGACCAGTTGGCCAGCCGTCGCACACCGTAGGGCACATAGTGCACCTGACCGAGGACCGCCGTGGCGCTGGTGGCGAACGGATAGATGTCGAAGCCCACAATATCGGCCCCGTCGATGTAACGCGGGTAGTCCTGCGGATGGTCGGCGCGGCGGCGGCCCTGCCACTCGTCCCAGGCTACGCCCACGCCCAAGCCCAGGTACACCGGCCGCGTCGGATCGTTGGCCACCATCTCCTTGTAGCGCGCAATGATTTGCTGCGGCGAATAGGGCGGTCCCCACTGGTCCCAGTCCTTGAGCGTCCGCTCGTGCCATGGTTTCTCGTCGGGCCAAGCCTGGCGAATCGCCTCGACGTTGTTCTTCCAGACCTTCTCCATGGACTGGGCGTTGTCGGGCTCGTCCACCTGCATCCAGCCGATAATCATCGGATCGTCCCGGTACTTCAGGCCGACCTCATTCTGTTGGCAGATGAGCTTCATCCCGTGACGGCGAAGCTCGGCAAGCTGCTCCTCAGTCGGCCCTTGCCACAGGTCAATGTAGGTGTTGATGCCGATCTCCTTATATCGCGACGCGTTCTGCGGCGACTGGAGGTACACGGCGATGGGGAAGAACCCGGGATCGGTGGGCGGCCCGTTCCGCCATGCCGCGTAGGGCGACACAGCCGGGGGGTACTCGGCCGTGTCCGCCTGCGGCATGCAGCCATAGGTCAGGCCAAGGACTATCGAGGCAACCAGCGTCAAGCGGATCACGTGCCGAAATTGAGTGGGCATTTTGTATCTCCTGAAGGGGGCAACTGTCCGCAGTCCGGGCGACCGGAGCCGGACCTGTATGATTTCTAACCCGCCCAAACCAAAACGATACCTGTTATTCGTGGCATCTTCCGCTCGGCGTACTGTATATTTGCCCCGAATCGCCCGCGCCGGACGCAACAGGACTCAGGCCTCCGCCAGCGGGCGATCTTTGCCGCAACAGCAGGGCGGGTCGCCCGGTTCCACGCTCCGGATTACCAGGTACTTTAGTTTCGGGCTGAGGTACTCGACTTCAGCGTGCATCACGGTCGGCGGGAAGAAAACCAGGTCTCCCGGCCCGCATTCATGTGTGCAGCCGGCAAAAACGTAGCGCACGCGGCCCTCGATTACATAGACGGCTTCCTCGGCGGCGTGCGCGTGCTGGTAATGCACCCGGGCTGGCAATGTGTCGAGTTCCGTCAGGTGGATGTGGATCCGTCGAGCGCCCTCCTGATATCCTAGCAGCGATCGGTAACGGTCGGTCACGAGCGAGCCTCCTTCCGGTTCCGCGGACGTGATGACAGACGGTAGCCTCCTCAACCGTTCGCTGACACGTGTGTCACAGGGCGGCCCGGATGGCCAGCAGTTGCTTCATCAAGGGCTCCACTTCGGACAGGGCAAGCATGTTGGGCCCATCGCTGAGGGCCTTATCGGGATCGGGGTGGACCTCCAAAAAGAGGCCGTCGCAACCGGCCGCCACGGCTGCGCGGGCGAGGGTCGGAACCATGGCCCTGTTGCCACCGCTGGCGTTGCCCAGTCCGCCGGGCTGCTGGACGCTGTGGGTGGCGTCGAAGACGACGGGGTAACCGTATTGACGCATCGTGGGAATGGCGGTCATGTCGCTGACGAGGCGATTATAGCCGAACGTCGTGCCGCGCTCGGTCAGCATGAGCCGCGCCCGGCCGCACGGCGACGCTCCCTCGATCTTCTCCACCACATTCTTCATGTCCCACGGGGCCAGGAACTGGCCTTTCTTGACGTTCACGGGTTTGCCCGTCGCGGCGGCGGCCAGCAACAGATCCGTCTGCCGGCACAGGAAGGCGGGGATCTGGAGACAGTCGAGCACCTCGGCGGCCGGGGCGGCCTGAGCCGATTCGTGGATGTCCGACAGAATCGGGCACCCGTAGGCGTCGCGGATCGCAGCCAGATGGGCCAGCCCTTCCTCCATGGCGACGCCTCGGTAGCTGCCGGCGCTGGAGCGGTTGGCCTTGTCGAACGAGGCTTTGAACACGTAGGGCACGCCCAGCCGCTCGGCCATGGGCACCAGAACGTCGGCCACGCGACGCAGAATGTCCTGCGACTCGATAACGCATGGACCGGCGATCAGGAACAGCGGCCCATTGCCTAGGCTGAGCGGGCCAACCCTTACGGACGACACATTCATGGTCTGCGACTCCTTGGCTGGGGGTTCATAGTGCGTTCTACAGGGCGACACGGGCAAACAACCGAATGCCGCCCGGCCGAATCGTATACTCCACAGGCGCCGTTGCGATGGCGTCGCCATCCACTTGGTACGGCACGTCGCTTTCGAGCGGTCGCACGACTATCCGTTTCCCCTGGCGATACACAACATCTCTGCATCGCGTGTGGCGCCCGGCCTTAGTCAGAAGAAAGTATCGCAGCAGATGCCACCGACCCGGCTTGGTGAACACACATATATCCAGCAGGCCGTCAGTCGGCATCGCATCGGCGCAGATGTGCAGCTTGTCGGCATAGAGCTGCATGTTGCCCACGATGGCTAGTGCGGCGTTCTCGGCCACGGTGCGGCCGTCCACTTCGACGGTCAGACGCGGCCAATGATAGCCCCACCACAACCGTACCGAAGGCAAGTAGTAGTCGCGGCGGCGGATGGGGCCGCGGCGGTGCCGGTGGACCTCTTGCGTAACGGCGGCGTCGAAGCCCACGCCGCTCATGATCAGGAACGGGTGGCCATTGGCCAGTGCCACGTCCACGGCGACGGGCTTGCCGCTCTCCAGTGTGTGGCAGATGGCGACCGGATCCGGCGGCACGCCGATGGCTTTGCACAGCACGTTCTCCGTGCCCGCCGGTACGGGAAGCATCGGCACGGAACGTCCCAGTAGGCCGCTGACCATGGTATTGTGCGTGCCGTCGCCGCCGACGCTCAGCAGGGCGTCGTGCGATTCGTCCAGCGACTGGACTTGCTCGATGGCTTCCTCGCGGCTGCGCGGGGCGAATGCAACGACCTCGTGGCCACGGGCGCGAAGCTCCGCCGTGATCAGCCCCACCAGTCTGGTTGCCTGACCAGAGCCGGAGATTGGATTATGGAACGTCGCATACCTCGCCACGTGTGTCTGCCGCGGCAGCCCTCGTCCTGAGTCCCGGACAATTCGAATAAGCGGATTATAGCACTGCCTCGCGGCAGACGATAGCGCCAAGCGGGCCACGCAACGACCCGCGCCGATCAGCGGTGCCGCTCAGGCGAACCGACGTCGGCCCCGGGCGGCTCCGGAACCAGGTCCAACCCAGGCTCGGTCGGAGCACGACGGAAACGGTAGTACAGAACGATTTCGATCGAAACCATCACCGCGTTGGTGGCATAGAGCAGCGTGACCCAGTCAGGCATGCCGCCGCCGGCACGCAGAAACTTCATCACGATCCCGGCCAGGTAGCCGACGACCACCAAGTAAAGGAATCCCACGCTCTTGCCGTGAACCATGCGAACGCGGAGCGTCTTGCGGATCGCGACGGGCCAACTGAACCCGAAACAGAAAAGCATCACGGCCTCAAAGATGTGAGCGACTTCCATGAGCCAACTTGCCTCCGAGAAGAAACCAACAAACCGGCTATGATAGTCATGCGGCTGAGCGGCCACAAGAGCGAGGGATAGCTCCATAATGACCGCGGAAAGACAAACGATTGACGCGACCCTTTACCGCATCCCAGGGGTTTCACAAGGTGTCCATGGCTCTTATAGGATCGTCCTATAGCCTGTGGCTTAAAGAATAGCCCCATTGTTAATCTGAAGTAGGTGCTTCGCACTCCGGTTTTATAAGGGGATTGACCGTGTACGGCGGGCGCATATCATTCAAGTGAGAAGAAAAATCAGCCGACACTGGCAACTCAGAAGTGTCGGAGAAATGTTGGGCGCCGATGGTCGGCGCCAAACGCCCGGCAGGTCATAGCGCGAGCCTGCCGGGATTTTATGCGCCGCGTCACGGGCTAGGCCATGCGGGCTTCCGACTCCTTCTGGTTTTCGCCCTTCAGCCACTCATTCATTATGCGTGTTTTCATCCGCGGGCCGGCGTCTTCCTTCTTCCAGACGTGCTTCTCACCACCGTTTTTCCGCTTGTCCCGTTTCTATGAACGACATAGACAGGCCTCCACCCTGTGAATCCAAACACCCCCCAGGCGCCCCCCCACAACGGTTTCGGCATGCGACATCTTGACAACTTGGGCTTTTGGTGTAGACTGTCCCGTGATGTCCACATGATGGGGCAGAAGGGAATCGGACGAGAACAATGAGATTGACTGTTCATGACGCTGCTGGGATGCTAAGCGTCTCTGAAAAAACGATTTATCGTTGGATCAGCCAGGGCCGGTTGCCCGCCTACAAGGTGGGGGAGCAGTATCGCTTCAACCGTAGCGAGTTGCTTGAATGGGCAACCGCGCAGCGACTGAACGTCTCCCCCGACATGTTCGCCGAACCCATCAGTGCAGAGGCTCCGCAACCTACGTTGACTGAGGCGTTGAGAGCTGGCGGCATCTTCTACCGAGTGGAAGGCAAAGACAAGCCCTCCGTTTTGCGGTCGGTGGTGGGGCTCATGCCGCTGCCCGAAGACATGGACCGTGAGTTTCTGCTCAGTGTCATGCTGGCCCGTGAATCGCTTGGCTCCACCGGCATCGGCGACGGCATCGCCATTCCCCACGTCCGCAACCCGATCGTGCTGAATGTGGCCCGGCCCATGGTTACGCTGGTGTTTCTCGAACAGCCCATCGACTTCGCTGCTCTGGACGGCCGCCCGGTCGGCATCCTCTTCAACGTGATCAGTCCCACCGTGAGGACCCATCTGCATCTTTTGTCGCGGCTGGCGTTTGTCCTGCGAGAGTCCAAGGTCCGCGATGTCTTGCAGCAACAGGCTTCGCGGGAAGAGATCTTCCGCTGCATCGAGCAAGTTGAGGGCAACCTTGCATCGGTGGGCGTCGGACACCAGGGCAACTGACCGATGCAACTGATTCTGGCCTCTACGGCAATCATCTTCCTTGGGGGGCTCCTGGCCCTGGCGGCGGCAAGCCGACCGCGGGTCGCCTCCGTGCTAGCGGCCGTCACCGCCGTCGCAGGCAGCACTGTCGGTCTGGTTCCTGCGGTGCGCGTCGTCCTGGGCGGCCCTTATGATGCTATTGCCTGTCCGTGGGGCTTGCCGCTCGGCGAGTTTCACGTTGCTCTGGACGCCCTGTCGGGCCTCTTTCTTATACCCATTTTGCTGCTGACGGCCGTTGCCGCCGTGTACGGAACTCGCTATCTTGGCCACGACAGCGGCCCGCGCGTCGCTGTTTCCTGGTTCTTTTACTGCCTGTTGACCTGCGGCATGATCGCCGTGGTTGTCGCTCGCGACGCCGTCCTCTTCCTGCTCGCCTGGGAAACGATGTCGCTGGCATCGTTCTTCCTGGTCGCCTACGACGATCGACGCGAGTCGGTGCGGCACGCCGCGTGGACCTATCTCGTCGCCACACACATCGGCACGGCAGCTTTGATTGCCCTGTTTGTGCTTATGGCTCGCCAGCACGGATCGCTTGATTTCGACCGCTGGAACGCCGGGGGCATGACCTCGGCACTGGCCTCGCTTTGTTTTCTGCTTGCCGTCGCCGGCTTCGGCACCAAGGCCGGCTTCATGCCGCTGCATGTCTGGCTGCCCGAGGCGCACCCTGCGGCGCCAAGCCACGTCTCGGCCGTCATGTCGGGTGTCATGATCAAGACCGGCATCTACGGACTCCTGCGAATACTCTCGCTTATCGGCCCGCCGCCCGCCTGGTGGGGCTGGCTGCTCATTGCCATCGGTTTCTGCAGCGGCATCCTCGGTATTCTGTTTGCCCTGGCGCAGCACGACCTCAAGCGTCTCCTTGCCTACAGCAGCGTCGAGAACATCGGCATTATCTGCCTGGGCCTTGGCCTGGGCGTCCTCGGCACGGCCTACGCCGCTCCGGCCGTTGCGACCCTCGGATATGCCGCCGCCCTATGGCACGTTCTCAATCACGCCCTCTTCAAGGGACTGCTCTTCCTGGGTGCCGGCGCCGTACTTCACGCCGCCGGAACAACCCGCATCGACCGACTCGGTGGTCTGGCCCGACGCATGCCGCGCACCGCTGTTGCGTTCCTGTTCGGAGCCGTAGCCGCGTGCGGTCTGCCACCCCTGAACGGATTCACGAGTGAGTTCCTCGTTTTTGTCGCCGCCCTGAATGGAATGCTCTCGGGCGACCTCCTGGTCGGCGCCACAACGGCCGCCGTCATCGCCGGCCTGGCCGTCATCGGCGGCATGGCCGTCGCCTCCTTTACCAAGGCCTGCGGCACGATCTTCCTGGGGGAACCGCGAACCTCCGAGGCCGCCGAGGCCCGGGAGGCAGGGGGGACCATGTTGGCGACCATGGCTCTGTTGATGGTCGCATGCGCCGCCGTGGGCCTGGCGTCCCCGTGGCTTATCGGTCGCACCCTGGCATCGCCCCTAGCGGCACTGTGTCCCGCGCCCGTCGGTTCGTCCATCGCCTTGGACGCTGCCTCCGCGCCACTCGGCGGCGTGGTCATTGCAGCGGCAATCTTCATCGGCGTCGCCCTAGGCCTGGTCCTGCTGCGGCGATGGCTCCTTGCCGGGCGCAGCGTCACCGAAACCGGCACGTGGGACTGCGGATACCAACGGCCGACCGCGCGCATGCAGTACACCTCGTCCTCCTTTGCCCAGCCGCTGGTTGACTTGTTCCGCGGCCTGCTTCGACCACGGCGCGACAACGCCCCTATCGTGGAATTGTTCCCTGTGGCGGCCCACCTTCAGACTCACGTCGGCGACCTCTTCACGGACCGGGTGATCGCCCCGGCCTTCCGACGCGCGCGCGAACTGCTGAGCCGCCTCCGTTGGATCCAGCACGGTCGCGTCCAGTGGTACGTTCTCTATATTGCTCTGACCCTTTTGGTGTTGCTTGTCTGGAAGCTCGGCTGACGATGGATGCCACCCGACTGATACATCCTCTGCTGGCACTGGCCTTGGCGCCGCTCATGGCGGGCATCGTCAACAAGACGAAGTCCGCCTTCGCCGGCCGCAACGGGCCGCCAGTGCTTCAGCCCTACCGCGACCTCTGGCGTTTGCTTCACAAGGGAGCCGTCTATAGTCGCACGACGAGTTGGGTTCTCAGGGCAGGTCCTATCGTCTCGCTGGCCGCCGTCGTGACCGCCCTGACGATGCTTCCGTTTGGCGGAACCGCCGCCCCGTTGTCCTTTGCCGGGGACCTGATCGCATTCGCCTACCTCTTCGGCCTGGTCCGATTTCTGATGGTCGCGGCCGCTCTGGATACGGGCTCCAGCTTCGAGGGCATGGGCGCCAGTCGCGAAGTCACGTTCTCCGCCCTCGCCGAACCGGCCCTCTTGCTGGCCCTGGCTGCAATGGCCCGCATGGCGGGCTCGCTCTCTCTGAGCGGACTGCTGGCCGGCGCCGTTGCCGACCCGGCGTTCAGCATCCCGGTCATGTTGCTCGCGGCGGCTGCCATCGGCATCGTGTTGCTGGCTGAGAACGCCCGCATCCCCGTGGATGACCCCAACACACACCTGGAACTCACAATGATCCACGAGGTGATGATCCTAGACACCAGCGGCCCGGACCTGGCTTTCGCCGGCTACGCCGCCTTGCTCAAGCAGTGGGCCTTCGCCGCGCTGCTGGTGGGGGTTCTCGTGCCCTGGCAAACCGGCGTTCTGTGGGCCGACGTGGCTCTGGCCCTGGCCGCTATGGCCGCCGTGGCGGTGGGTATCGGCGTCGTCGAATCCACCATGGCCCGACTTCGCCTTGTGCGTGTGCCGCAGTTGCTCCTGGCGGCCGTGGCGTGTGCAGCTCTGGCGGTGGTTCTCGTTCTGAGGTGATCGCCTTGGACTTTTGGGTCAACTGTCTCGTCGTGCTGATCGCCATGACGAATCTCCGGCTGCTGGGCGCCAGCCGCGTCGTCTCCTGTGTTCACACCGTGGCATTCCAGGGCGTCCTGCTCGGCGTCCTGGCCATCGTCGGCGCCAGCGACGGTCTGGCTGCCCACGGCATCGTCCTGGCCGCCGTCAGCATCCTCCTGAAGGGAATCGTTTTCCCGTGGCTCCTCATCCGCGCCATGCGCGAAACACGGTTGCGACGCGAAGTGGAGCCGGCCGTCGGGTTCGGCGCCTCCATGCTCCTCGGCGTCTTCCTGATCGGCGTCTGCCTCTGGATCGGCAGCCGCCTGCCGTTGCCCGTTGGCGTCCAGGCGTCGCCCATGCTCGTCCCCGCGGCGCTCTTTACGCTCATGGTCGGCCTGTTCATGATCGTCGCCCGACGCAAGGCCCTCACCCAGGTCGTCGGATACCTGTCCATCGAGAACGGCATCACGGCTTTCGGCCTCGGATTCGCCCTCAAGGAGGCCCTGCTGGTCGAACTGGGCATTCTTCTGGACGCCTTCATGGCCGTCTTCGTCATGGGTATTATCATCTTCCACATCAGCCGGGAGTTCGATCATATTGACGCGGGCGAACTGTCCGCGCTGAAGGATTGACCGTCATGATTGTCGCCCTGATCCTCCTGCCGACCTTCGCTGCTGCGGCCGTGCTGGCCATCCGGTCCGCCGCCGCACGCCGATTGCTTCTCGTGCTGGTCGCGCTGGGGCATGTTGCCCTGACGGCTGCCACGTTCATCCGTCCCGTCGGGCCGCAACTCGGCGGCTGGCTTGTCCTGGACCCGCTCGGGGCCGTCTTCCTGGCACTACTCAGTCTGCTTTTCCTGGCCGCCTCGCTCTACGGGGTCGGATACCTGGCACGCGAAGCTCGCCACCCCACAGGCCTGGCCGACGAGGGATTCCTGGCCACCAATCAGCCCGAGGCCGTCTTCACCGCCTGCCTCCTCATGTTTCTGGCCACCATGACCCTCGTCACCGTTAGTCACAACTTCGGTCTCCTCTGGGTCGCCGTCGAGGCCACCACCCTGGCTAGCGCGCCGCTCATCTACTTCCACCGACAGAAACGCTCGCTTGAAGCCACGTGGAAGTATCTCCTGGTCTGTTCCGTGGGCATTGCCGTCGCGCTGCTCGGCAACTTCTTCCTCGCCATCGCCGCCACGGAGCCCCACGGCCGCAGCATCCCCCTCGTGCTCAGCGATCTGATCGCCGCGGCCGAGCGACTCGACCCCACGTGGCTCAAAGCTACGTTTTTGCTCTTCCTCGTCGGCTACGGCACCAAGATGGGCCTGGCGCCCCTGCACACCTGGCTGCCCGACGCACACAGCGAGGCGCCGTCCATGGTCTCGGCACTGCTCAGCGGCGCCCTGCTCAACTGCGCTTTCCTCGCCATCCTGCGCATCCTCCAGGTCTGCGGCGCCGCCGGTCTCGCCGGATTCGCCCAACCGCTGTTGATCCTCTTCGGCCTCCTTTCCATGGCCGTGGCCGCAGTGTTCATTGTCCGACAGGACGATTTCAAACGCATGCTCGCCTACTCCAGCGTCGAGCACATGGGGCTGCTCGCCCTGGGCGTCGGTCTGGGCGGCGCTGCAGCATGCGGCGCTATGCTCCACGCCCTCAACCACAGCCTCACCAAGGGCATGCTCTTCCTGGTTGCCGGCAACCTTCTGGCAGCCTACCGCACCAAGAGCGTGGCCGAAACGGGTGGAGCCATCCGCGTTCTTCCCGTCTCCGGCGCCCTGTGGATCGCAGGCATTCTCGCCATTTGCGGAAGTCCGCCGTTCGGCCCCTTCGTCAGCGAACTGGTGATCATCAAGGCCGCGTTCGACCAGAACGCTACGTGGGTCGCTGTGACCGTCCTCGTACTGCTGGCCGTCATCTTCATCGGCATGGCCGCCGCCATGCTCCGGATGGCCTACGGGACGCCTCCGGAGCGACTTGCGGCCGTGACGCAACCACGCGAGCAAGCGTGCACGTTCCTGCCGCCTTTGGCGTTAGCCCTCTTGGTCCTCGTGCTTGGCGTCTATGTGCCTCCTGTCGTTGAGGATACGCTGCGACAGGCGGCCCTGGTTCTGGGAGGCCGGCAATGACCGTCAACGCGAACCTTATCCTTCGCAACGGGCAGGCAGCGGCCCTCGACGCCATCCCGAATGCGAACATCGACGCGTTCCGTGGCACGATTGTCAACGGCGTGGCGCGTGGCATGCGACTGGCCGCACTGTTCGGACGCCCCGAACCCGGCAAGCGGAATGCAATACGCCTCGTCGCCGTTCTGGCCGATGACCGCACATCCCAACTGTGCCTCCTCAGCACATGTGTCGAGCGGGACTATCCTGCTCTCACGCCCGACTGTCCGCAGGCCCACTGGTTCGAACGCGAAATCGCCGAGCAATGGGACATCCGCCCCAAGGGACACCCGTGGCTTAAGCCGATCCGCTTCCACGCACCCTACGCGCGAGGCAACAACGTGTTGACGCACCCGGGGCAGGGCCCCCTGTGCGGCGTCACCGACTTTTTCCGCGTCGAGGGCGAGGAGGTCCACGAGGTGGCCGTCGGCCCGGTTCACGCCGGAGTCATCGAGCCCGGACACTTCCGTTTCCAGTGCCACGGCGAAACCGTGCTTCATCTGGAAATCTCGCTCGGCTATCAACACCGCGGCATCGAGCGCCGACTCGTCGGCGGTCCGGATGTACGCACGCTTCACCTTATCGAGACCGCTGCCGGCGACACGACCATCGGTCACGCCACGGCCTATTGCCAGGCTCTCGAGTCGCTCGCGGGCGTCCGCGTCCCGGCCCGCGCCGAGGCCATCCGCGGCATCGCCCTGGAACTTGAACGCCTGACGTGCCACATCGGCGATCTGGGCGCCCTGGCCGGGGACATCGGCTTCCTGCCCACCGCCAGCTACTGCGGACGCATCCGCGGCGATGGTCTCAACATGACCGCCCAACTCTGCGGCAGCCGCTTTGGCCGCGGTCTGCTCACCCCTGGCGGCGTCCGCTTCGACATCGATGCCGCCCGCGCCGACGATCTGTTACGGCGATTGGACGCCGTTGCCGCCGACGCCGCTTCCGCGATCAACCTTCTGTGGGACAAGCCGTCCGTCATGGCCCGCTTCGAGGAGACCGGCGCGCTCACCGCCGAGACGGCTCGGCAGATCGGCCTGGTCGGTCCTGCGGCGAGGGCCTGCGGCATCGGCCTCGATGTGCGACACGACCATCCCGCCGGCATCTTCAGCTTTGCGCACGTTCCCGTCGCCACGTGGCACACCGGCGACGTGTTCGCGCGCGCGTACGTCCGCTGGCTCGAAGTGCAGCGCTCCGTCGAATTCGTCCGCGACCAGCTTCGCGGCCTTCCCAACGGGCCGGTTGCCGCCGAGATGCCGCCACTGGCCCCCGGCCGCACCGTCGTGACGCTCGTCGAAGGGTGGCGCGGCGAAATCTGCCACGTCGCCGCCACTGATGAGGCCGGCCGACTGGCTTATTACAAGATCACCGATCCGTCGCTGCACAACTGGTTCGGCCTGGCGCTGGCGTTGCGCGGACAGCAGATATCCGATTTCCCGCTCTGCAACAAGAGCTTCAACCTGTCGTATTGCGGACACGACTTGTGAGTCCAGCGGGGCCGCGTCGTCGGCCCGCCGCGAAAGGTGAACGATGATCAGCATACTTCTGGCCCGACTTCACCAGAAACACCGCACGTTCCGCTATCCCGACGGTCCGGCGCCGAAGGTCTCCGACCGCCTGAGGGGTCGCCCGGTGATCGATGCCGCACGGTGCCTGCCCGGATGCTCCGTCTGCCGCGACGTCTGCCCGACCGGCGCCACAGCGGCCGGTCCCGACGGCCGTCTGATCATGGACCTGGGCCGGTGCCTATTCTGCGGACGCTGCGCCGAGGCATGCCCACAGCAGGCCCTCGCGTTCACCACCGATCATCGTCTGGCGGTCAGCCGCCGCGAGGATCTGCTGCTGGCGGCCGGCTCGCAACTGCAACTCGCCGCTGCCATGAGCGATCGTCTGCGCGGATTCCTGGGGCGATCGCTTCGTCTGCGGCAGGTCAGCGCCGGCGGCTGCAACGCCTGCGAGGCCGATAGCAATGTTTTGACCACCGTGGGATGGGATCTCCAGCGGTTCGGCATCGATTTCGTCGCCTCGCCGCGTCATGCCGACGGGATCCTCGTCACCGGCCCGGTCACGGAGAACATGCGGGCCGCGCTGCTGAAGACCTACGATGCCGTTCCCGCACCGAAACTCGTGATTGCCGTGGGCAGTTGCGCCATTGCGGGCGGCCCCTTCGTCGACCATCCCGAGGTCCACAACGGCGTCGCGTCGTTGCTTCCTGTGGACCTGTTTGTGCCGGGGTGCCCGCCGCATCCGCTGACCATTCTTGATGGCCTGCTCCGACTGGTCGGGGTGCTTGCCGACCGGTAAGCGACCCGTGGCCTGGCCCCCGGACGGTCCAGGCAAGGGAGGGGAAGGGTCCCAGGCACACCTTTGCAGAAGCCGGAAATCTGCGGAGAAACTCGCACCACCTATTGCCTTGGCCAGAACGTTCACGTAGAATGACACCCCAAGGAGTTGTGGTCACCCGTCCCTTTAACCCTGTTGATGAAGGAGCAAGAGAATGGCAAAGAGTGCCAAAGGCGCAACGAAGAGTGAGATTCTGGCCAATATCGCCGGAGCCACGGGCCTGACGCGGAAGCAGGTCGCGTCGGTGTTCGACGCGTTGGCCGCAGAGATCAAGAAGGCTGTCGGCAAGAAGGGCCCCGGCATCTTCACCGTTCCGGGCCTGATGAAGGTGGTTGTCGTGCACAAGCCGGCCGTGCCGAAGCGCAAGGGCATCAACCCGTTCACCAAGCAGGAACAGATCTTCGCCGCCAAGCCGGCCCGCAACGTCATCAAGGTCCGGCCGCTGAAGGCCCTCAAGGACATGGCCAAGTAACTGACGGCACGAGCAACCGTCACTGCCTCATTCTTGCTCAGCGGCAGCAGGCCCTTTTTCGCCAAGAGCCTGCTGCCGTCATTTTTCCCACCGCCCGACCCGTGTCGCCCGGACGCCGGCCATCGCGAGGTGCCGAGCCTCACCGATTGGGCGCATCCGCGCCGTCAGCGGCGTTCTCCATCACGGGGCCCACCACATCCGGCGTCACCAGCCCGTTCTCGTTCCTTTTCGGTGTCTTCCATCCGTCTGTCGGCGGCATGCCGGCCGCAGTCCGGTACTTCTTCCACATCGCCTCGGCGAACGGATCCTCCACCTGGCCCTGCCGTCCCCACGGCTTCAGCGGTTGCCATCCCACGCGCACATTGGCAGCGCTGACGGCCTGGAACACCTCGTCCGTCTCCTCCTGGTACATCCAGCGATCCACGTAGTCAAAGAACGCATCGTGCCCCCAGAGCTTCTCCAACTTCATGAGCCGCGCCACCAACGCCTGCGCCTGCCACGTGCGGCTGGTGCAGCAGCGCCGGTATCCGTCGCTCTGCACCTGATCCTTCACCCAGCGCGAGGGATGCAGGTGCTCATAGAATCCCCACTGTGAGCGGCCGCGCTGGAATCCGTCGCGACTCTTGAGCGTCGCGGCATCGTAGCCCGAATGTCCGGTGAAAACCACCTGGGCGCCATTCCATGCCGGTCCGTACGCCGTCTGCTCGTCCTCCTGGAAACTGCACTTCGGAAACGCCTTGCTCGGAGAAGCCATCACCTCGTCGCCCAGCAGGTACCCGGCGAAGATGATCGGCATCTTGTAGCCGCTGTTCCATCCGCCCCATGCCGGGAAGCCCGGGTGCCCGCTTTTGACCACTCCCCACAGGTCAATGCCCAGCCCCACCATGGCCTGGAGCAACGGCTCCTTCTTCTCCGCCGGCAGGTCCAGGCACAGGTACATCAACCCTTCGCCGATGTAATAACACGATCGCTGACCGTACCCCGCCCACTGGTACGGGGCGTGGTCCTCTTTGAAAATATTCAGGACGTACCACGGCTGCACGAAGTGTTCGGTCAATTGCTCCACCGTCAGCACGCCCTTCATTCCCGTCAGGTCCGGCGGCTCCAGCCGTGGCAGCAGCTCGCGTCGCAGGTGACGCGCCAAGTAGATCCTCTGCTCGCGGTCCATGTAGGCCGGACGAAAAGCATCCGCCGGCACCGGCTCCTTCAGGCACGTCAGAACGGCCAACTGCGCCACCGGCGTGTAATGCGATGTGCGCTTCAACGTCTTATCCTTGCTGATCGAACTGATCAAGGCGTCGCCCGGTTTCAGGGCGACCGGCAACGACACCGTCAGCGACGCATCGTAGCGGCTGTGCCGCACGCGACTGTCGAAACCGCTGCGGTCCATCACCGGAGGCGGATTCAGAACCGACCCATTGCGGCAGTACAGGGGAGCCTCCTTGCGCGCCGCCCGCTCCTCGTCCGACAGCCTCCGCCCGCCGTCGCCGAAGCTCTCACGCTCGTCGTCCATCAGCCACTCGTCCGAGACCTCCTTGCCGCGAAGGGGTTTCGGGTCGATCTTCGTCACCGTCACCGGCCCCACCACGTACCAGTCGCCGTTGATGAAGCGGCCCACCCGCGCCGGTTTCTCGAATGTCCACGTGATCCCGTACTGTGTGACCGAATCCTGCAATGGCAGGGCCTCCAACGCGGGGGTCGCCGGCGCGTCAGCTGCCGTGTAGACGGTGGCCTCCGGGCCGGCACCGGATGCCGTCGCAACCAACAGAACCACCGAGAGGGCGGCCCAGACCGAGCGGCTGAAACTCATGGCTTGTTTCCTTTCACCAGACGTGCGCGATGCCGTTGCGAGGCACAATCCGATTGGCCGCGTCATGTTCCTCGCGTTGTTCCGACGCAGTATCCAACACCATTCATACCGTAGAGTGCCGGGTGTTGTCGCTCCCCCGAGATCCTGACTGTCGGTTGGGCGGGCTGCGACCTGCTATTGCGTTCGCCGGGGCATTCTTCTATGATGCCCCCTCGGCATATTCGCACGGAGATCGCCTTGGACAGTCACTCCTCAGATCCCCCACAGGATTCCACCACGACCGGTGTGCCGGCCATGGTTGACCCGTATCGCGTCTGGCTGGGCATCCAGACTACCGAGCGGCCGCCGTCCCACTACGCGCTGCTCGGAGTCCCGGAACTTGAGGACAACGTGCATGCCATCAACGAGGCTGCTCGCAAAGCCAAGAAGACCGTTCGTGCATACCAGATCGGCAGGTACCGGCCGCAAGCCCTCGCGATTCTGACCGAGATCGGCCAGGCGGTCGATGTCCTGACCCACCGCGACAAGAAGGCGGCCTATGATGCCCATCGACTGGCCGTCTCGCTCCGCAAAGCCGAGGAACTGTTCCCGCAGACGGATATGGACCGACCGCTCGACCAGTTGTTCGCCGACTGGTTGACCGCCTGTGCCCGAACCGGCTTGCCCGTCGTGCAAATCCTTCCCGATTTGATGCAGTGGTGCCTGAAACGCAATTTCGCCTGGCCCCGCCGAGGTGAGGAGGATTTGCCTTTGCCGATGGGACTCTGGCTCTACCGCGATGTGGCCATCGTCGCACGTTGTGTCGAGCGCGGCCCGTTCGATCGTCGAGCCGAGGCCGTCAAGCAAATTCAGCAGGCCGCCGGACTTTCCGAGAGCCTCTCGCGCCTCGTCGTCATGGAGGTGTTCCGCCGGCCTCAGAGCTTCGCCCTCACGCCGGAAGTACGCCTCGCCGCCGAGCGACCCCGCGAGCTTCTTCAACAGTGGGTCAACCGTCTGGCCGCTTGCGACGTCATCATTTCCCAGCGGTCCGCCACCTTTGAAGCAATGGCCTTTGTCCTCGGCCTGGCCGAGGAAGACGGCAGTCCGATCGCCGAACCGATTCGGCCACAGATTATCGTTGCTCAGAAGCCGTCTCCCCTGGTACTCCTCTGGGACGATGTGCGCGACCGCTTCGATACTGTCCTGGATGTCGTGTTGACCCTTGCGGCCCGCTACCCGCAGTGTCTGCCGACCCTTCGGTGGGTCGTCATCCTCACCGGGGGAATTATTCTGGCAATCATCGTCGCTCTGGTTCTCGCCGCCGCGCTATGAACCGCGTTTTAACGCCAGGATGCGCTGCTGTACGTGCTTGAAGATCGGATTCTTCTCGTCCGGGACATGTCGCTGAATCTCAATGTAGCACCGGCGGGCGGAATTGTACCGCTGGTTGTATTCTTCCAACCGGGCGTCCCGATATAGTTTCCACACCGTGTCACGCAACGTCGTCTTGGCATTCACGAACTCCCGCTCATCGCGGAAATCCTGCCAGGCCTGGCCCCGGTAGTAGTAGCTCTCCTGGTACGCCTGGATTGCCCTGTATAGGTTGCCCGGATCCCCGTACGGCCAATTCTGTCTGAACTGCTTCGCCTCTTCCAGCCGCCGATTGGCCATGACCAGGTTATACTGATACTCCGGAAACGTCAAATCGAGCGCCCGTTCAATCTCGTCGTAGTTCTCCCATGTCTCGACAGGCCCCGTCGGCATCCCGCCGTCGCCCCGGCCCTTGACCTTCAAAATGACGACCACTGCGATGATCGCCGCAAGATACACCCCCAGAACCACCAGCAGCTTACGACGCTTAAGAAGCCCTTCGGCGGCCGTCGCCACCGTCGGACGCGGCGCTTCCTGCGATTTCTCCTCCTCTGCCGCCTCGTTGCCCCGAACGCGGGTGCGCCGACGCGGAACCGACGCCACCTCCACCTGCTCCGGTTCCCGCAGGTGGAACTTCATCCGCGTTTCGGCGCCGATCTCGATCAGGTCCCCGTCCTTCAGAACCAGCCGCTCAACTCGCTTGTGGTTGATCCACGTGGCGTTGTCGCTCAGATTCGTATAGATCCACTCATTCTGGTGTTGCTCAAATTGGCCGTGCTCGCGCGAAATGCTCTCTTCCTTGAACACGATGTCGCACGACGCGTCGCGACCGATCAGCGTGATCATCCGCGTCAGCTCGTGACTCTGCCCCTTGTCCGGCCCGCCCGTCACCTCCAAGATCGCACGAAGCAGCGACGGCGTCGGCGGCGCAGGCTCCATCCGGCCATGCCGCGTCAACTCTTTCGACTGGCCGTTCTCATCCCGTGGTCGTTTGCGGAACATGTTTTCTCCTGTGCCTTGTCACGACGATGGGGCGCCGCCCCTGCTCGATGAACGCCACGAACACCGTCGCACGCCGGCCGTCATTGCCGCCATTTCCCAAGCCTGGTCTGGGCCATTCTAGCCGTCGCCGATGCAAGGGTCAAGGTTGCCCGTCGCCTGACCAGTCGAGCCAGTTGCTTGACAGTGAAGCACTTAGGTTTATAATCCCAGTTTCCGCCGTCGGGGCAACTCCTGCCCGTGGAGAACCCGTTCGGCCCGGTCGCATACGGCCCGCTTGTCGAGGAGATCCATGGCCAGCAGCGACGATTCCGTCAGAAGCTCCCGTGCCGTCGGCATCGACCTGGGAACCACCCTGTCGAGCGTGGCCCAGATCAACGACGCCGGAGAACCTACCGTCATTGCCAACGCCGAAGGCGAACTGCGGACGCCGTCGGTGATCTACTTCACTGACGAGACCGTCCTCGTTGGTCGCGATGCCGTCCGTGAGGCCATGGGCAACCCCGCCCGGGCCGTCTTCAACATCAAACGATCCATGGGCGACGCCGATTTCCGCTTCACCGTGGACGGCGAATCCTACACCCCCGAGTCTCTCAGCGCCCTGATCCTTCGCAAAATCACCCAGGACGCTGCGCGGCAGATCGGCCCGATTCAGAAGGCCGTCATCACCGTCCCAGCCTATTTTGATGACGCCAGACGCAAGGCCACCGAGGACGCAGGCCACATTGCCGGGCTCGACGTCATCGACATTATCAACGAGCCGACCGCCGCGGCGTTGGCCTACGGCTTCAGCGGCAAGGGCGAAGACGGCGTCTTTCTCGTTTACGACCTCGGCGGCGGCACATTCGACGTCACCGTGATCGAAAAGCGAGGCAACGAGCTGATCACCCTCGCCACCGACGGCGACGTCCAACTCGGCGGCAAGGATTGGGACGAACGCCTTGTCGAGGAGTTGGCCCGGCGATTCCGCGAAGAGTTCAAGGCCGATCCGCGCGAGGACCGCGCCGCCCTCGCGTACCTGACCCTCACCGCCGAAGAGGCCAAGAAGGCCCTCAGCCGTCGCAAATCCACCCGCGTTCCCGTTTCCTATCGCGGCCATTGGGGCAACTACGAGGTCACGCGCGACGAATTCGAGTCCTTGACTGCCGATCTGCTGGCCATGACACAGTTGACGACCGAAATGGTCCTCGAAGAAGCCGGCGTCACCTGGGCCGGCATCAACCGCGTCGTGCCGACCGGCGGCTCCACGCGAATGCCGGCCGTCCTGGCGATGCTCGAACGTATGAGCGGCAAGCCCATCGAAATCCCCATTCCCGTGGACGATGCCGTCGCCATGGGGGCATCCATCCACGCTGCCATTCTGGAGCTTCACAGCCAGGACCGACTCGTCGAGTTCACCGCCGACACGGCCGCCAAGCTCGGGCGCATTCACACCACCGACGTAGCCAGCCACGCCCTCGGCCTGGTCATCAAGGACCACCAGACGCTTGCTTATCGCAACGATGTCCTGATCAAGAAGAACTCGCGTCTGCCGGCCAGTGTCACCAAAACGTACCAGACGGCCCACGACGGCCAGACGTCCATCGTCGTCCGCGTCGTCCAGGGCGACGCCCCCGATCCCGAGGCATGCATCACCCTTGACGCTTTCAGCATCACCGGACTGCCCGAGGGACGGCCTGCCGGCGCGCTGGTCAAGGTCACCTTCAGCTACGACACCAAGGGCCGCGTCCATGTCACCGCCGAAGACATCAGCACCGGCAAGACCATGACCGTCGAGATCAACCGCACCAAGGGCATGGACCCGTCGCGCATCACCGCCGAAATGACCCGACTGTCTCTGAAGAGCGTCGAATGAGGCAGTACTCCGGCTCTGCCCTGCCTGGAATAATAGCCCCATCGCCTGCATATCGTTGTGAATTGCCTGGTGCGCTGTCCCGTACCTGACTATCCTCCAACGGCTTGGCCGCAGCTTCCCCAGGCCCATCATCCCGCTCACCAGAGGTTGGCAATGTCGAGACGCTTTCCAGGCCTGGAACAAGCCTGTTGTCCTCCGTCAAAGCGGTCGCTAGAATTGACTTTCGGAGAGGGCAGGGGAATGGTCCATGGAGGTCGTGCGGCACGCTGAAGCCGGGCCGAAGGCGCAGTTTCGTGTAGTTTATGGCATTTTTGCGGCAATAGAACGGCCTGATTGGTGTTTAAGCGATTGTAAAGCGAGGAACTTATGGTCGAAGACGCCAAGCCGGTGGTTGCGGAGTTGATTGATCCGTCAGTGATCTTCGCCAAGACGTTGCGTTCCTTCTTTGCGCCGGTGCAGCAGTATCTCGACGATCCGAGCGTCGTCGAGGTGATGATCAATGGGCCTGAAGAAGTCTATATTGAACAACGCGGCCAACTGATACGGACCGAGGCCCGATTTTCGGGCGAGGATGCGTTGGTGGCTGGCATACGCAATCTTCTCCAGTTCGTCGGCAAAAGGCTCACCGACGACCAGCCGATGATCGACGCCCGCATGCCCGACGGGTCGCGCGTTCACGTGGCCATGCCCCCATGCAGCCGCAAGGGGCCGTGCATCACGATCCGCAAGTTCAAAAAGGAGGGCTTCGACTTCGACTACATGGTCCAGTGCGGCACAATCAGTCAGATGGCGCTGGACTACCTGAGGATCAACATCCTCTGCGAAAAGAACCTGGTCTTCGCCGGCGGCACATCGAGCGGCAAGACCACATTGCTGAATACTCTGGGCAACTTCATCCCGGCGCACGAGCGGATCGTCGTGATCGAAGAGTCGAGCGAGTTGCAGTTGAAGTTGCCCCACGTGCTACAACTGGAAACGCGCGGACCGGACCGCTATGGGCGTGGCGAAGTCACCATCCGGGACCTGTTCCGCAACAGTCTGCGTATGCGACCGGACCGGATCATTGTCGGCGAGGTTCGCGGCGGCGAGGCTCTGGACCTGATCCAGGCCCTGACGAGCGGCCACGGCGGCTCGATGTCCACGATGCACGCCGATACGCCGATCGACGCGCTGAACCGGATCGAGACGATGGCCCTGATGAGCGACGTGGCGATTCCGCTGAACGCACTGCGGACGCAGATTGCCTCGTCGATCGACATCGTGGTCCAGATGGCCCGGTTCCGAGATGCGTCCCGTCGGGTAGTCCAGATCAGCGAAGTGTTGCCGCTGGACGAGAATTACCGGTATCGCCTGGAGGACGTGTTCGTAATGAAGTTGCCCGAGGGCAGCCGCAAGCTGGAGGAGGGCACCCTCCAGTGGACGGGGTACCGCCCGGCGTTGATGGACGAGGTTCAGGGCCGCATGATGGCCCAGGAAACCGAGAGCCTGGCTCCGCTGTTTGCCGATAAACACTGATTATGGCACAGGTGGAGGATGTTTTCTCGTGAACGCAGTCGGAACAGGTTGGATTCTCCGACGAGCGGCCCGCCGCCTCCGCCGCTTGCACAGACACCAGCGAGGCGACATGTTTGAGTATCTCCTGGTGCTGGGCGCGTTTGCCATACCGCTCTTTGCTCTGGCCCAGGTGCTGCTGAATGTGATGAAAGACCGGTACGCCATGACCGCGTTTCATGTCGGCTGGCCTTTCCTGTGAGATGGGAATTTGTGAAAAGGAGTTGGCCATGAGACGACTGCTGGCAAGCAAGTTCAAGGGGCAGAGCCTCAAATCGCTCCTGATCCGCCTGCACAGCGACGAACAGGGCGCCGAGGCGCTGGAGAAGCTCCTGATCATCGGGGCTTTCATCCTGCCGCTGCTGGGCCTGCTGTTCTGGTACAAAGACGACTTGGCCAGATGGGTCAACGAGTGGTGGGAAAGGCGAAAAGGCGAGGCCGAGGAAGGCGACTACAGCCCCGGCGGCAGCCCGGTTCCCGACTGAGAGACGATGCAACTACTGGCTGACGTCATCCTTGTGGCTGTTGTGGCGGTGGCCGCCGCAACCGATCTGCGCAGCGGGCGGGTCTATAACTGGCTGGTCTATCCGGCCACGGCCGCGGGTTTGCTCTTGGCGCTGGTCGGCGGTGGATGGGGTGGGCTGAAGGACCACGCCCTGGCGGCGGCGCTGGCCTTCGGGCTGATGTTCCTATGCTATGCCATCGGCGGCATGGGCGGCGGCGATGTGAAACTGATGGCCGCCATAGGCGCCCTGGGCGGCCTGACACGCGAGGCCGGCAGCCTGGGCGCGTGGCATTGGCCCGAGCAGACGTGGTTCGTGGCCTATGTGATGTTCTATGCCTTCGCCATCGGGGCGGCCATGGGCCTCGCTGCGGCCGCACGACGGCGGCTCCTCGGGCCGACGGTGGCGGCCACATGGTGGGGCATTCGTGTGTTGACGCTGCACGGCACGGACCTCAGCGACGCCGTACCCGCCAAGCCGCGGATTCGCGTACCCTTCGGCCTGGCCACCTGCCTGGGTACGCTCTGGGCCCTGGCGGAAGGCTACGCCGGCGGCACCGCGGGATCACTGGTGGCGAGGGTCATTGGATTGTGAAGGTCGAGTGTAACCCGATGGGATCATGGGGCCGACCACGATGGCGAAGCGAAAACCCTGGGGACTGTTCCTGGCGATCATGGCAGTCGTCGTGCTGCTGGCGGTCATCATGTACGTTCCCCTGCTGGGCGGCGGCACGGCCGCCTTCGCCGCCACGTCGCCCCTAGCCCGCATGGCCATCCTGACCATCGTCATCGGCTGCGCGCTGCTGGGGCTGATCGCCCTGCGACTGAGACGTCTTACCGAGCGGCCGCATCCTCCTCTGCACAAGGTCTGGTCCGATGAGGGCGGCACCGCCGCCGTCGAAATGCTGCTGGCTTTGCCTTTTGTCCTGGGCATTCTGCTGATGCTGGTCCAGGCCGCGCTGATGTGGAACGACAACATGCTCATGCACCACGCCGGCTTCGCGACAGCCCGGGCTGCCCTGACCATCGTTCGCAGCAGCGTGCCCGAGTCGGGCGAGGAAGAACGGATGGTCTTTAACGACGGTGCCGTCTTCGCCGACTATCCCTTGGCCAATCCGCCCGGTCCGCCGTCGATCAAAATGCCGCGCATCCGCCGTGCCGCCGCCCTGGCCCTGATTCCCGTCAGCGGCGAGCTCTCGACCAGCGTGATCGACGATCCCGAAATGACTGGCACGGAGATCGCCGACGCCGTGCGGCTCGCGATGGTCAGCGCCGGCGGCGATCCCGACCAGCCGTGGATCAACCACATCACCCGCCGCTTCGCTTACGCCTGGCACTACACCGAGGTGGACATTCGCCGTCCGTGGCACTGGCAGTTCGACGAGCCCCAGAGAGGCGAGAACTGCCCGCGGCGGGCTTCGCTTCGAGGCGACTGGAATCCGATGTTACCAAGTCAGTACAATTACATCCCGTTCTGTCCCTGGATACCGGGCTGCATGGATTTCGCCCGCTGGGAGGAAATACAGGTTCGCCTGAAGTACCGTTATGAACTGAGCATTCCCTATGCGAACCGCATCTTCAACATGCTGTCGTCGGCCATTTATGAGGACGTGACCCCCGACACGGGGCGGCGAATCATCTTGACGGACGTAGAGATCTACACGCCGTTCAGGTCGGACGAGATCGAAAGCGATAGGGCGCGGTACGCGCCGTGATCCGCGAGGTAACGGCTGTTCCTGCGGACGACATCGCCAACTGAAACACGGGAGAGACAATGGCAGGAGAGTTCGTCACTCAGCTGCAACCCGGCATGAAGGTCGGCAAGTACCAGATCGTGTCGCTCGTGGCGACCGGCGGTATGGCCATGGTCTATAAGGCCTACGACAAGTCGCTCGACCGTTACGTGGCGATCAAGCAGATTGCGCCGAACCTTGCCGCCGATGCCAAGTTTCTCGAACGGTTCCGCCGCGAGGCCCAGGTCCTGGCCCGTCTCAGCCAGGGTCAGCAGAACGTCGTGGCCGTCTATGAGCTGATCGAGGAGGGCGGCGGCCTGTTCATGGTCATGGAGTATGTCGAAGGCACGTCGCTGCAGTCGTTGATGGACCGTGGCCCGGCCAGCCTGAACACCGGCCTGGGCATCTTGCTGAAGATCACACTCGGCCTCAAGGCCATTCACGCCCAGGGTATCGTCCACCGGGACCTGAAGCCCGACAACATCATGATCCAGCCGTCGGGCGGCGTGAAAATCGCCGATTTCGGCCTGATCGCCCGCACCGGCGGACGCACCAGCCTGCCCATGGGCACCACCCAGTACATGGCCCCCGAGATGTTCGCCGGCGGGGCCGTGGATTCTCGCGCGGACATCTACAGCCTCGGTTTTATGGCCTACCAGATGTTTGTCGGACCCGAGAAATTCCGCGAGCTGTTCCACGACATCCTCGCCGACGAGCAGAGCGCGAGCATCCGCTGGATGCACTGGCACAGTAACCCGCAACTGAAAGCCCCGAGCCTTCGCGAGGTGCAGCCCGGCATCCCGCCGTTGGTGGCCCGCATTGTCGAACGCATGATGGAGAAGGATGTCACGCGTCGCTTCGCCTCGGCCGACCAGATCATCAAGTGGCTGCGGCAGATTTTCGTCATGTACGTCCAGGGCAAGAGCGTCACCGAGGACGAGTCCGCCCGCATGGAACGGCAGGTGGACGAGGAAATCGACGACTCGGCGCCCACGGCCGACGGCCGCATCCCTCAGCGTCGCTCGTCGGGGACGACGCCTGCCGCATCGAGTGGGGCGGCCAAGACCGCACCATTGCCCAGACGCCGCTGGGGCACTTACGAATATATGAAGTACGGCGGCATCGCCCTCGGGGCACTTGTCCTCGTTGTGATCGTAATGGTCGTCGTCGGCAGCGTGCAGCAGCGAAAGCGTGCCGATCGCGCCGACGAACTAATGAACAAAGCCGAGAGCCACTACAAAGTGAAACAGTACGGCGACGCGGCCGCCCTCTATCACCAGGTGGCCGAGAGTACCGAGTTCCGCGGCCTTTCGGTGGTTCCGCGGGCCAGATTCATGAGCCTCATGGCTTCGGCCGAGGAGGCACGCGAGAAAAAGGATTACAGGCGGGCCGACGAGTTCTGGAAACAGGCCCGCGGGCTTATTGGCAGTAGCAGCGAGCTTCACGAGAAACATCGCAGCTTGGGTGAACGGATTCGCAACGAAGGCCGCTATGACCAGTTGTACAAACAATACGTAGGCAGCATGGAGCGCGGCGACCTCCTGTCGGCCGAGGAAGTCGTCAGGGCGATGGTTGCCGAGGGCGTGGCTCCGGACCGCAGCCAGACTGAGGCGTGGCTGGCCGAAATCGCCACACGACGCGTCCAGAACGCCTTCCGCGAGGCCATTACCGCCGGCGACAAGGCTCGCGACCGGGATGAGCTGACCGAGGCCAAAGCCCAATACGCCAGGGCCGAAGAAATCCTCACCAATTCGCCCACCCTCGTCGAAGAACGTCAGATTGTTCGCGGCAAAATGGACTCGCTGGAACGCTATGGGCAGATCAAGGCCGTCACGGTCGAGGCGGCCAAGGCCTTCGAGGAAAAACGCTGGGCCAGCGCAGCCGAGTTGTACGG
This sequence comes from uncultured Anaerolineaceae bacterium, assembly GCA_964500225.1. Lineage (GTDB taxonomy): Bacteria > Planctomycetota > Phycisphaerae > FEN-1346 > JAACEH01 > JAAYDY01. The sequence continues at coordinate 51,804 of CAZCOA010000018.1, forward strand.
GCGGGTTCTCGACCTGCTGGACCCCGATTCCCGTGCGTCAAGACAGGATCTGGCTCGTCTGCGCGATGAGGCGAGCAGCAATGTCATGACGGAGCAGGCGGCGGGCTTGCTTGCTCAGGGCAGCGCCGACAGCACTCGTGAGGCCATTCGGCTGCTCGACGAGGCGCTGAAGCTGTGTCCCTCGAACAAGCAGGCGGTGCTCCTCAAACACGCCGCCTCAAGCAAGGAAGAGTACCAGACGCTTATGCAACAGGCCGACGCGGCTGAGCGCAAAGGCGAGTGGGCTGCCGCCGTCAGCCTCCTGGAACGGGCCAAGGCGAGTGGTGCGGTTGAAGTCGATGAAGCCAAGAGGAGGGAACTCGACCAGCGCATCGTACGCGACAGGAACAACGATCTGATGAGCAAGGCCCGCAAGGCGGAGCAGGAAGGACGACTGGACGATGCCATCGAACTGGCCCGCGAGGTACAGAAGGGCAGTCCCGATGATCGCAACGTGCTGGCCTACATCCGCCGCCTGGAGCAGTTGATTCCGTATCGGCTGGCCGTCAAGACCGCTCGCGAGGCGCTCGAGAAAGGGGATTTCGCCACGGCCCGCCAGAAAGCCAAAGACGCAGTGAACCTGATGAACAGCGCCGAGGCGACGGAACTGGTCAAGGAGGTGGAGTACCGCGACTACTTTTCACGCGGAATGAACGCCTTCAACAGCCAGCGATATGCCGAGGCCAAGGGATATTTCGCCGTGGCCCTCGGCTACAAGGCGACCGACGAGGTCCGTGCGATGATCGAGAAGTGCGACCAGCATTCCCGGTAATCGCGGCAACGCCCGGGCCGGAGCCCGGAGCAGGTGAGCCATGCATGGAATTCTGGCACATGTGCGAAGCGAAGGATTGACGCTGCACCGCGACCAGGACGGACAGGCCATCTTCCTCGGCGTGTTCTACTTCATGCTGCTGGCCTGCCTGGTCTTCCTGGTCATCAATAGCGGCGATATGGCGGTCCGAAAGATTGAAATGCAGAATGCCGCCGATGCCGCCTCCTATACGGGCTCGAGCTGGTACTGCCGCGGCCTGAACACGATCAGCATGTGCAACGTGGCCCAGACGCAGTTCATGTCGGTCATCGTCCTGCTGGATTCCCTTGAAACGGTAACGCCGGTTGCCGGAGCGATCATCGACGACCTGCTTGCCAACATCAGCGCCACGCCGCACGGCAGCAACGTCCCCAACGACGACCGCCTCAAGGACTGGCTCCTGGTAACCGACGCCGTCAAAGAGCAGCAGATGATCCGCACGCTCCAGAGGATGATCGACCGCGTGCCGATGGACGA
>CAZCOA010000019.1:0-3469 GCA_964500225.1 uncultured Anaerolineaceae bacterium
GGGCGTGCGCCGCGGGGGCGAGCGTGCGGCCGCGCCGCCGGCGGCGATCCTGCTGGGCGGCGAGTTTTTCTCTGCCCGATTGCCTTCCGGGTATCCGATGCAGTATCTCAAGGCCGTTGTCGTCGCCTGGTTCGGTCTGGCGGTGCTGGCGGTGGTCGTACAGCATTTGGCGGAGAAGCAGGCTGCGTCGCGGCCTCATGGGGCCGACGTTCCCAAGGAGATGTCTTGACGATGTTAGCCCAACAGATTCCTGTGGAGCGGTTGCCGCTGCCTGAGGCGGCAACGCTGGAGGCTGAGGCGCGCGAGCTGGCGGCTCGTGCGGCCGAGTTGCTGGCCGCGCTGCCCCAGACCATGGATCACATCGAGTGGTATGTGGCGGTGCCGCTGGTGCCGCTGGGGGTGATCTCGCTGTTGTACGGGTACCGCGTCTTCAAGGGCGTGGTGATGGTCTATAGCGCGGTGCTGGGTGCGGCGGCGGGGTGGTGGCTGACGGCGACGCAGTTCTCTCAGCCGCACGTGGCGTGGGTGGGCGGATTGATCGGTGCGGCGGCGATGGCGTTGCTGTCGTGGCCGCTGGTGCGTTATTTCGTTTGTTTCTGGGGCGCGGTGGCGGGCGGGTTGGCCGGATGGGCAGTGGCTCGGGCGGTGGGCGGCCAGCACGCGATGCTGATCGGCGTGGTGGGCGGGTCGTTGGCGGGGCTGATTCTGGCGGGCGTGGTGTTTCGGGCGATGATCGTGGTGACGACGTCGGTGATCGGCGCGCACCTGGCGGTGTTCGGCGCGGCGTCGCTGCTGCTGGCCGAGCCGCACGTGGGCGGGCTGTTGCGGGAGCACCTGGCGTCGAGCCAGTACCTGTTTCCGCTGATGGTGGCGGCGCCGGCGTTGTTCGGCGTGGTGTACCAGTTCTGGCGCGGCGACGACGGCGACTCGAAGGGCGACGGCGGGGGCGAGGAGTGATCGCGCGTGGCTGAGGAGCAGATCGGGGTCTTAATCGGTCCTCGGGCGGACGGCCGGCTGAGCTGTCTGGACGTGTTGCCGTCGCTGCTCAGCGCGCGTCGGATCGGCGAGGTGGACCAGGCGCGCGGGCTTCAGGTGCTGTTGATCGTGGCGCGTGATGCGTCGGAGGCGACGGAATTGGTGGCGGCGACGGGGGTGTTGGGCGGGATGCGTCCGGCGCTGACCGTGCTGCTGGACGAGGGCGACAGCGCGGCGCGGGCGGAGGTGCTGGAGGCCGGGGCGGACGATTGCCTGACGGCGCCGGTGGTGGCGCGGGAGCTGGGGGCGCGGCTGGTGCGGCAGGCGGGGATCCACAGCCTGGCGATCGAGTCGGCCCGCTACAGCCGATTGCTCAGCCAGGAGCTGGCCCAGGCGCGCCGGTTTCAGCAGCACATTCTGCCGCTGCCCCCGCCGGCGATCGAGGGGTTGACCCTGGCGGCGCGATACGTCCCGGCGGCGCAACTGGGCGGCGATTTCTTCGACATTCTGCCGCTGGGCGACGGTCTGACGGGCCTGTTCATGGCCGACGTGGCGGGGCACGGCGTGGAGGCGTCGCTGCACACGATGCTCATCAAGAGCCAATTGGTGATCTGGGCCAGGTCGGGCATTCGCGCGACCGAGACGCTGAGCCTGCTGAACAACTACCTGTGTCCGCTGATCGACGTTCGGTTCACCACGGCGGTGTACGCCCTGTACGAGCGGCAGGGCCGGCGTCTGGAGTATGCCATCGCAGGACACCCGCGCCCGGTGCTGATCCGCAAAGGGGAGGCATCGCGGCTGCTGGATGCGGCGGCCATTCCGCCGCACATGACCGGTCGCAAGATCGGCTTGCCGCTCGGGGTGTTCAACGATTGCGCGTACCTGGCGGCGGAGGTCTCGTTGGCGCCGGGCGACCGCGTGGCGTTCTACACCGACGGGATCATCGAGGCCCGGGGGCCCGATGGACAGATGCTCGGCGTGGACGGGCTGTGCGTGCTCTTGGACCAGTATCGCAACAAGCCGCCGGCCGAGCAGGTGAACGCCGTGGTCGGTCACCTGAGCTGTTGCGGCGGTCCGCTGCGAACCGACGACGACGTGAACCTGCTGATTATCGAGGCGGCATGACGGCGAGCAGGCTTGGCGCCCGGCGCGGCGGAAGGTCGATCACCTCTATTTGCGCAGACCTTTGGCGGGATCTCCGGGGTTTAATGGCGCGGATCGGATTCTTGGCCATGAGGCGGGCAACCGCGCTCTGCGGCCGGCATGTCTGCGCAGGCGGAACGGAACCATTCCAAAGGAGGATGCCATGTGGAAGCTAATGGTGTGTTGTCTGGCGGGCGTGTGCGCGCTGGGGCTGGGGGTCGGCCTGGCGGACGATGCGGCGTCGTCGGCTGAAACCGTCACACCGGCGACCGAGAAGGCCCAGGACGCCAAGCCGGCCGACGCCGCGAGCGAGACGACGGCGGGCGACGGCGAGCCGGCGAAAACCGACGACGCGAAGAAGCCCGACGGCAAGGGCAAGAAGGCGGAGGCCAAGACCAAGAAGAAGAGTTACGGCGGAGGCAGGTTTGCCGTGGAGCCGGCATTCGAGGACGACTTCCTGCCCGGCTGGGAAAAGACCCAGAAGGAGTGGAGCGTAGCGACCTGGATGCAGAATGGGACGCAGATGTCGCCCGAGCGATGCGCCACCGACGGCAAGGGCGTCATGGTGCAGACGGTCTTGGCGGGCGAGCCGTACCGCGGCGGATCGATGGAGACGAAGAGGGAGTTTGGTTATGGTCGATGGGTGGGGCGCATCAAGCCCGCGGCGGAACCGGGCGCACTGAACAGTTTCTTTACCATCGACTGGGACAACCATGCCACGCCCGAGAAAAACGACGGGACGAAGTTCGAGATCGACATCGAGTTTGTGACGGCGTCCTTCGGCCCGAACAAGGGACAGGTGGAGTTTGCCATCCACCATTTCGGCGACAAGAAGAGTCTGGGCAAGGTCGTGGATCTGGACTTCAATCCGTCGGACGACTACCACATCTGGGGCTTCGACATTCTGCCCGAGAGGATCGTCTGGCACGTGGACGGCAAGGTATTGCACGAGTACAAGTGCCCGCCTGGGGAAACGGTGCCGGACATCGGCCACGAGTTTTTCATGAATTCGTGGACCGCCGTGAAGTGGGTCCGCGGCCCGACGAAGGCCGATGCGAAGTACTACATCGACTGGGTCCGGTTCTACCCGCTGGTGAAGAAGTAGCGCACAGGACGGGCCCGGAGGGCCGACGGAGGTTCGGGGCAGCTTGCTGCGGCACCGCGGCCATGCACGGCCGCCGTGCCGCCACCGGTGGGTCGGCCCGGCCGGACGGGGCACCACCGCCTTTTCCCGACCCGCGCAAGCCACGTGTTCCCTGGCTGCACATCATCAGCGGGCTGCTCGCCAGCCTCGCGGCGGCAGCCGGCATCGCCGGGTACGTGGCTCGCCCGGCACGCCGCCTGAACCCTG
>CAZCOA010000019.1:3479-51927 GCA_964500225.1 uncultured Anaerolineaceae bacterium
CGTGGGGCGGGTTCACCCGGCGGGTCAACAAGTCCCGCACAGGCCGGGCCCGGTGGGCCGACGGAGGTGCGGGGCAGCTTGCTGCGGCCCGGCGGACATGCACGTCCGCCGTGCCGCAACCGTTGGTTCGTCCCTGCCTGACGGGGCACAAGGCTTGCGGCCCGCGAGGGGCAGGGCGGCCGGAGCGAGAGGGGTTTGACCTTGACGGTACGCGGGCGGCTGCCTATAGTCGTCGCCGGGGGGATGGCATATTGCCTCCGGGAAGCCTGCAACGATGACCGATGCCAGTGTTCACCGGTTCAAACAGCACCTGCTTGCTCACGAGATGGTGAGTGAGGAGGAACTTCGGCGCGCCGAGGCAGCCCTGAGCGGCGTGGCCGAGGCGTCGCCGACGGTTGATGTGGGGGCGCTGAACGGGCAGTCGCCGAATCCGGCGGACCAGATCAAGGCGCTGAGCAAGGAACTGGTGCGGCAGATGTCGGTGACGCCGAACCAGGTGCGCCGCATCATCCAAACGCTCAAGGAAGAGTCGTCCACGGTGGCCCCGGAGGTGAACATCCCGGGGTACGAGATCCTGTCGCAGGTGGGTCGCGGGTCGCAGGCCGTAGTGTACCGGGCCAAACAATTATCGATGGACCGCATCGTGGCGTTGAAGGTGCTGGACCGGAAGATGGCCGAGACGGCCGACTTCAAGGAGCGGTTCGTCAAGGAAGCCCGCAGTGCGGCCCAGTTGAGCCACAACAACATCGTGCAGGCCTACGACGCGGGGGAGTGGGGGGGAATCAACTACTTCGTGCAGGAGTTTGTCGAGGGGACCACGGTGGCCGACGTGCTGAAGGAGCGCGGCCGTCCGATGGGCGAACAGGAGGCGCTGGATATCATCATCCAGATTGCCGAGGCGCTGGCGCACGCGCACGAGCGGGGGTTCATCCACCGCGACGTGAAGCCGAAGAACATCATGCTGACGCCGCAGCGCGTGGCGAAACTGGCGGACATGGGGCTGGCACGGCAGGCGACCGACACGGCGGCGGCCGAGGCCGAGGCGGGCAAGGCATTTGGTACGCCGTACTACATCGCCCCGGAACAGGTGCGCGGAGACCCGAACATTGACTTCCGGGCGGACATTTATTCGCTCGGGGCGACGCTGTACCAGATGGTGACCGGTCGCGTGCCGTTCGAGGCCCCGAAGCCGCAGCAGGTGATGCAGAAGCATCTGACGGCGCCGCTGGTGCCGCCGGACCACATCAACCAGAAACTCTCGGCGGGCATCAGCGAAGTGATCGAAGTGATGATGAGCAAGGATCCGCGCGAACGGTACGCCTCGACGCGCGACCTGCTGCTGGACCTCAAGAGTGTTCGCCGCGGGGAGCCGCCGGTTCTGGCGCGGCAGTTGGTGGACCGCGGGGGGCCGTCAGCCCTGGCCGGCCTGGCCGAAGGGGAACAGGTGGCGGCCGAGGCAGCCTCGGCCCCCGCCGCCGGGCGACCGGCCGTTGGCGACGACGCGGACCTCGGCGAGGCTGTGCCGCCGATGAAGGTCGCCGTCATTGTCCTGGCTGCCCTCCTAGCCGTCAGCGTGATCATCAACCTCATTCTGGCGTTCCGGTAAACCTCTCCTTCCTATCATAGCACGGACTGTTGCCGCCATGAGGGGCACGGCGTTGGCTTCGGCATGCCCGACGGGGGCCTGCATGGCACCCGGCATCTTCCTGCTGGGGTGGGTAGCGGCACACGGCCTGGGGTGTGGGTTTTTTGTTGTTCCTTGTGAACACGGGGCTTAGAATGGATTGCTTGTGGGGTCCGGCCGTGTGGCCTTGCGAGGTGGTTGACCGTAGTCGGGTCGCCCCTAGGGCTGGAAGGCAGGTCCGTGGGCAGGAGTCATCCGCTATTATCCTATATATTGTCCCTCCCACGGTCCTCCGCGGCGGTTCTGCCGGCCCGAGTTGCACGGCGATGAGTGCCGCAAGACGCAGAAAATGGCAATGTGACTTGGAAGGGAACGTGGTAGGGCGATGCTCCAGACGCTTGACGGCTACACGCTGATGCGGCTGATTTGTCAGACGGCCAGCAGCGAGGTCTTTTTGGCCCACGACCATCGGCGTCGCGAGGACGTGGTGCTGAAGGTCGTGCTGCCGCAACTGGCGGACGACAAGCGGACGCTAAGTCATTTTGCTCACGAGGCTAAGGTATCGGAATCGCTGGACCATCCGAACCTGGTCAAGGTGTACGCGTTTGTGCGACGTGCGCCGCGGCCGTACCTGGTGATGAGGCCGGTTCCCGGCCGGACGCTGAAACGGGTGATTTACCGCGACAGCGACGTGGCGGATCGTCTGGGGTTTGCGTGGATCGTTCGGGTGTGCCAGGCCTTGGGTTACATGCACAGCCGCGGCTGGGTCCACCTGGACGTCAAGCCGGAGAACATCCTGGTGACCGATACGGGGGAGGCCGGGGTGATTGATCTGGCGTTGTCGCAGCCGGTGGCGCCGCGGAGTTTCTGGCGGAGTCTGGTGACGCGGTTTCACGGCCAGACCATGGGGACCCGCAGCTACATCGCGCCGGAGCAGATCGAGAATCGGCCGGTGTCGCCGGCGACGGACATTTACAGCCTGGGGATTACCATGTTCGAGATGTACGCCCGGCGATTGCCGTTGACGGCGAGCGATCCGGAGGCCATATTGCAGATGCATTTGCGGACTCGGCCGCCGATGTTGCACCACGTGGTGCCGGAGGTCCATCCGGACCTGTCGCGGCTGGTGGCGCGGATGCTGGAAAAGAACCCGGACCTGCGTCCGCCTTCGACCGACGCGATCATCGAGCAGTTGGTCCGGATCGGGCAGCCGTTCGAGCGCGGCGCGGCCAGGGCGGCCGGCGCAGGGAATCAGGTCAGGAGTTGATCGACATGGCCCAGACCTACTGTCTGGAATTCGAGAAGCCGTTCGCCGCTCTGGAAGAACAGATCCGGCAGTTGGAGAAGGTCCAGTCGGACCGCCAGGTGGACATGTCGGCGGAAATCCGCGACATGCGGCGGAACCTGGTGGACATGATCCGCAAGAAATATGCGTCGCTGACGCCGTGGGAGCTGGTGCAGGTGGCGCGGCATCCCGCGCGTCCGCTGACGCGCGATTACATCGACGCGTTCGTGTCGGAATTCCGTGAGCTGCACGGCGACCGGTACTTCAGCGACGACAAGGCCGTCATCACGGGCTTCGGGCGGCTGGGCGGCCAGAAGGTGATGATCGTGGCGACGCACAAGGGGCGCGACACGGAAGAGAAGGTGGCGTGTCACTTCGGCTTGCCGCACCCGGAGGGCTATCGCAAGGCCTTGCGGGCGATGCGTCTGGCGGAGAAGTTCCATCTGCCGGTGGTGTCGCTGATCGACACGGCGGGGGCGTTTCCGGGGATCGGGGCGGAGGAGCGCGGCCAGGCGCAGGCGATTGCGGTGAACCTGATGGAAATGAGCCGCCTGAAGACGCCGATCGTCTGCGCGCTGATCGGCGAGGGCGGCAGCGGCGGCGCGCTGGGCATCGGCGTGGGCGACCGGATCGGCATTCTCCAGTACGCCTACTACAGCGTGATCACGCCGGAAGGGTGCGCGGCGATTCTGTGGCGCGACGCGAAGATGGCGCCGCAGGCGGCCCAGGCCCTGCACCTGACGCCGAAGGATCTGCTGGAACTGGGCATCGTGGACGAGATCATCCCCGAGCCCGTCGGCGGCGCGCACCGCGACCCGCGCGAGATGGCCACCGTCCTGGAGCGGCGGCTGACGAGCTACTTGCGGCAAGTGTGCAGCCAACCCATCGACAAGCTGCTGGAGAAACGCTATGAGCGTCTGCGGAAGCTCGGTCCGGTGACCCGCGAGCCGCTCGTTGTCCCGTCGAAGCCGTCCACGACGGCCGATGCCTCCGGCGGCGACTCCACGTCGTGAAATATACGCAGGTCCGGTCAACCCATCCGACGGTCGAGGCGTCGCTCGCCGCTATGCCGCGGCCCGTGGATCGTTCTGCTGCGCGCCGGCCCGCGATAGGCGCGCCGGCATGCGCGCGACCCCTGCTATAATGTCGCCACGGAAGGAAGGGGGACACTATGACCAAGGTGCTGGTTCTATATTATTCCATGTATGGTCATGTGGCGGCGCTGGCGCGAGCGGTGGTCGAGGGGGCGCGGTCGGTTGAGGGCACGGAGGTCGTGTTGAAGCGCGTGCCGGAGACGATGTCGGCGGAGGCGGCGGCACGGGCCGGGGCGGTGGCCGAGCCGGATGTGCCGACGGCGGCGCCGGAGGAGTTGGCCGATTACGATGCCATCATCTTCGGCACGCCGACGCGGTTCGGCAACATGGCGGCCCAGATGCGGTCCTTTCTGGATCAGACCGGCGGCCTGTGGGCCCGGGCGGCGCTGGTCGGCAAAGTCGGCAGCGTGTTCACGAGCACGGGCACCGGCGGCGGCAACGAGAGCACGATCATCAGTTTCGTCATCACGCTGATGCACCACGGGATGATCTACGTGGGGCTGCCGTACACGTGCCCGGAGCTGGCGTCGCTGGAGGAGGTCAAGGGCGGCTCGGCGTGGGGAGCGGCGACGATCGCGGGGCCGGACGGCTCGCGCCGGCCCAGCGGCAAGGAACTGGCCCAGGCCCGGTTTCAAGGGCGTCGCGTGGCCGAAGTGGCCGCGCGGCTCGGCGGGTGAGGGCGGCCGATGCGGCGGAGGGGTGGCCGCGCTGTCCGGCTGCATGGCCACGCTTCCGCGTGGCCATGCCACCCGCCGCGCTTTCATAGTTTCACCCTCCGATGCCTGACGGGGCAGGCATCGCAATCACGATCCGCCTCTGACTGCGCCGGGGATGGGCGCGGTCGGCGGGGGGGCGCTACTTCCTGGACTGGAGAATCTCCGGTTTCGGCGTTTCCATGGGCGGCATCTTGTCGGCGCAGAACATTTTGGCCAGCAGGAGGATGAACCCCTTGGCGAGGCGTTCGCGGCCCTCGGGCGAGTTGGCGTGGATCAGGTCGGCTTTGCCGCGCTCGATGTGGTACTCGGGGCACATCTTGCGATAGGTTTTGCCATTGTACTGGAAGGTGCAGGGCTTGCCGTCGGGGAGCGTCGAGACGATGTCGCGGATGTCGAGGATCGGCAGCTTGCCGTAGTACCGGCGGACGACGGCGTCGCTGTAGTCGCCGCCGCCGATGTTCCAGTCGCTCTCGGGCGGCTTCTCCTGGCCCTTGTGGTCCAGTCCGTCGCCGCTGACCGGGTGGGTCCAGATGGCGAACTTCACGTTCGGGAAATCCTTGACCAGCTTGTCGAGCATCGGGAAGTATTCGGCCGCCATCTGCTCGGCCTCCTTCTTCGGCCCGCAGTAGAGCGACTGGAATGCCGCGTCGATCTTGCTGCCGAATTTCCAGGGGTCCTTGCGGAGGAAATCGTCCAGGTACGCCCAGCGGCGCGGATCCATCTGGAAGATGTAGTGGACGATTTTGGGCTGGTCGAAGACATCGGGCTTCAGGACGCGGTTCTGGTCGCTGATCTGGGGGGTGTTGTAGGGTTCCCATGTGAGGGCGTACTTTGGGTCCTTGCTGCTCATGATCTTGCCGAGGTTGATGCCCCAGGACCGGCTGCCGAACAGGATGCGCTTGGTGCGGAGGATCTCCATGCACTCGTCGGTGACGAATTGGAATTCGTGGTCCACGGAATAGGCGCCGACATAGATGGGGGCGGCGTCGGCGGGCTTACTTTTGCCGGGGCGTTTGGTCTGCGGGGATTGTTTGGGCGTGTCGGCCGGTTTGTCGGCCGCCTCGGCGGCCGGGGCCGCAGGGGCGTCGTCCTTGGGCGCCGCGGTGGCGGGTTGTTCTTGGTCGGCGCATCGGGCGGCGCCGGTCCAGAGGCATACCAGGGCCAGCGCTGCGAACAGCGCGGCCACGCGAAAGGACGATACGGTGCGGATCATGTCAGGCTCCTTAGAGACTCACGTGGAACAGCCCCTTGCGGCACAACAGCCCTCGGCGGTACGGCCTTCTTAACAGATTCCCGGGCGAGGGCGGGGGGACACGCTATTGAACCCCGTGTGGCGGTGGACGGGGTGGATATTGGCCTCCGGCGGCGCAGCGATCGGGCAGCGGCGTCAGACACGGCACGGTCATAACAAGATTCATCGCGGGGACCAGCTCGTCGAAGACGGCCAGAGTGGCGGCGATGATGTCGTCGCCGGTCATGGTCCGCAGTTGGCCGCGCGGGAGGACATAGCAGAGCTGGAAGCCGCCCCAAGCGTCGCCGGGAATGGCCTTGGCGGCGCGGGCGAGGGCGGCGGGTCCGGGGTAGTCCTTGGCGGCGAACGTGCGTTGCTCGGCGAAGGGGCCGGCCCGGGCGGTGAAGCCTTCCTGTCGGACGAGGCGTGCGACTTCGGCCGCCAGGGGCGTGCCGTTGCGCAGCGACCGAACGAGGGTGTGGAAGTCCCAATCGCTTTGAGTTCGGATGCGGCCGGCGGCGGTCAGGGGGGCCCGTTCGATCTGCAAGCCGGCCTCGAAGCCTTGCGGGTCGTCGCAGAGGGTGACGTAGAACTTGGCGCAGCCGAAGTTGTAGCTGCTGGAGATCGGCTTGGCTTTGCGGTTCTCGACGGGGATCCAGCAGATCCATTGCCAATACATGCCGCGGCCCCAGCGGTCGGTGATGAAGCGGGTCTGGTGTCGGTCTTCGAGGGCCTGGCGGAGGATTCGCGTGATGCGCTGGTTGGGTTCGAGGTTGCCCATGCGGATGCCGCGGTCGAAGTCGAGGAAGGCGGGGCGGAAGTCGGGTTTGAGGCGGTCCAGGGGCACGTCCTGCCACCGTCGCGGCGACGAGCGCGGGGCCCACAGCGGCGGAAGGGGTTGCGGATCGGATCGGGAGCGACGTTTGGCCATGGCGGCGGTCCTGTGCACGGGTCGGAACAGCAGAGGCTACGATACGCCGGAGTCCGCGTCGCGCCAAGAGGCGGGTTCGGGGATGGCGGGCTTATCAGTGGTGGGATCGGGGAAAACCCGTGTCACCGTGCGACATAACGGCCATGTCTGAGGGGGGCAGGTATGGTTCCCGGCCATGGCGGGCACGGCGTATGGCGATTTTCTTGTTCTGTTGGGGCGGATGTCCGATGAATAGTGCAAGCAGGGGAGATGGTGCGCCCGCTCCAGGGCGGGCAAGCCTGAAAGGAGAATCCCTGTCCGCGGGATGTGGCTCGCGACGAATCCGGATCGGGGCGTCGCAGCTCGGGGCTGGTCCGAACCCGGCATGTTCATTGCAACGTCGTGTGGGGGGCAATTGTGCATCGTCACATCAGTTCTCATGTGAGCTCCGGGAGGCGCTGGTGGCGGTTTCTCTATTCGTCCGGGGGGTGGGCGACGGGCGTGGGGCTGGTGCTGTTCAGCGTTGTGGTGGTGGCGTACGAGAACCGGTACCGCACGGCGGTGAAACAGGAGATCGAGACGAGTCTGATCGCGGAGCAGGAAGTGGCGGCGTCGGTGGCGGCGCAGCGGCTGGGCAGCTACATCATCGACGTGACGGGGAAATTGCGTCTGATGGCGGGTCAGGCGGCGGCCATGGGGTCGAGCCAGGGGGCGGATAGCGCCCTGGCACGGATCGCGCGGCACGATCTGTCGCGTAACTGGGTGGCGGCCATCTATGTGGTCGGGTCGGATTTTGCGGAGACGCGGCGGCCGGTGTGCGCCTACCGATTTGACGACGACGTACCGGACCCGGCGGCGTCGGGTGCGGCGGCAGACGGTTGCAGCGAGGACCAGTGGGACGAAGTGGCGTCGCACGTGGCGGCATACCGGGGCGATGCGGGGCTACCGTGCCGCATCAGCCGGACGCTCGTGCTGAGCAACCGTCGGCTGGGGCACGTGCTGACGGTGTCGATCGTGGGTTGCGACGGGCGTGCGGCGGGCCTGGTGGCGGCGCTGCTGCCGGTGACGTTCGAGACGGACCTGCTCCGGGGGTCGTCGTCCGATAGTGACAAGGGGCTCTGGATCTTCACGGCCGAGAGCGAGCTGCTGGGGGACCGGTACGGGGCGACGCCGGAGATTGCGCCGGTGGTGACGCTGGCGTCGTCGGACCGCCGCGAGACGCTGCGCACGGACAAATGGGTGCTGACGGTCACGCCGGTGTCGCACGGAGCGGGGCATCCGTGGTCGATTGTGGCGGCGGTGCCGACGCGGGACTTTGATCGGCAGGTGGCGGCGCGGCTCGGGGGGCCGTGGACGCGGCAGCTCCTGGTGACCCTGGCGTGCGGGAACTTCATCGGACTGTGCGTGCTGCTGACGTTGCGGCACTGGCGCGAGCAGGTGGCCGTGTTCCGTGTGCAGGCGGAGCGGGACGCACTGACGGACGTCTATACGCGGCGATTCCTGGACCGCGAGGCGGAGATGCTCTGTCGCCGATACCGGCGGATGGGCGTCCTGATGGTGGACCTGAACGATTTCAAGCGGCAGAACGATACGCTGGGCCATCCGACGGGGGACCAGATGCTGCGCGAGGCGGCGGAGTTGCTGTCGCAAAGCCTTCGCAGCGAGGACCTGGTGATCCGCTACGGCGGCGACGAGTTTGTGTGCCTGTTGCCGATGGCCGACGACCAGACGCTGCGGACGATCGAGCATCGCATCCGCGGGGCGTTACAGGATTTCAATGCGATTCACGCCCAGTCGGGGATGACGCTTTCGCTGGCCATCGGCTGTGCTGCCGGCGCGTCGAGCCGCCTGGATGCGCTGATCCACGAGGCGGACCAGCAGATGTATGCCGACAAGGCGCGGTGCAAGACCCATACCCGCCCGGCTGTTGCCGCCGCACAAGAAACTTCCAACGGTTGAGCGCATCAGAGGTGCGCGGTGTCCGCGTTGGAACGGTTCTTCCTACTTTAGCACTTTCTCTCGCAGGAGTCGGGCGGCGGCGGCGTAGTCGGGGTGCTTCTCGGCCGCGGCGAGCAGATCGCAGGCGGTCTCGGGGCGTCCCTGGAAAATCCTCAGATACGCCAGGACAAAGGAGTGGACGGGGCTTTGCGGCCGTTCGGCGAGGACGGTCTCCAAGGCGGCCTCGGCAGCAGCCCAATCGTCGGGGCGGTTCACGACGGACGTCAGCCGCAACGTCGGGTCGATCCGGTCCGGGGCCTCGGTGACGGAGCGTTGCAGGAGGTAGGCGGCCCGAAAATACTGGCCGGCCAGGAGCCAGGAGATTCCCTCGTACCAGGCGGCTTCGCGGCTGCGTTGGGCGTTCAGGGAGCCGACCTGCCGGAAGGCCTCTCCGGCCTGGGCGTAGGCGCCGGCTTCCAGGTCCAGCAGACCGAGTTGGTAGTACTGTTCGTCAAGGGTTCGGGCCTGCCTCGGGGCGAGCAGCACCTCGGCGGCCTGCTGAGGGAAAAGATAACCGGTGGTCAGGCTCTCTTCGAAGGCCCCGGCGGCAGTATTGCCCTTGGCCTGGAACGACAGATCATTGGCCCAGAGGGAATCGTCTTGGTTGGGAAGAATCTCGGTCGGCAGCCCCGTAGTGGGCGTGGGCGGGGCGGTTGGTTTCTGGCCATAGGGCAGCGGGGGCTGGTCCTGCGGCACCGGCGGGCGCAGGGAGAGCATCGGGTCTTCGCGGGACTGGGTTTCGGTGAGCGACAAGGGCTGCGGAGGCGACGTCAGGGAGTCGATCCAATCCGACGTGGCGGGCAGTCGTGCCCAGGGGGTGCTGTAGTAGCCTTCGAGGCGGCTCAGGTCGGACGGCTGCGTCTGGTGGCGAGCCAGGAAGGAGGCGATGGAATAGTTCATGGCCTCGCTGGAGATTTCGGAGCCGAGGGTGCCGAAATCGTATTGCGCGGGGAACTGCGCCCGGTACCAGACGGGCTGGGCCGTGACGGGGGCCGAGTAGGTGATCTGGAACGGCGAGGAGGCGCCGCCAAACGGTTGCGTCACCGCGCCGAACGGGTCCGCCGAGCGGATGCGGGCGCCGGCCAGCGAACTGCTGCTGGTCGTGAGGCTGCCGGGGCGGAAGTAGGGCTGAAGGCCGCCGTGGGTGATGCCGCCGAGCACGTCCTGAACGCTGACGGTGTCGCGGTAGAAGCGGGTGAGCGAGCCGCTGAAGTAGCGGTCCTCGAGGAAGCTGCGATTGATCATCAGGGCCTTGCCGCCGCGGACGTTGCCGGTGGCGAGCAGACTGGAGGCCCGGACGTAGTCCATATGGATCGGCCGCCTGTCGTGGGAGCTGTACACGGGTTGCGTGGAAAGGTTGATGCGCAGGTCCACAGCTCCCTGCGCCCAGGCCGCAGCCGCCGTCGCCAGCAGGGCGGCCACGGTCAGGGATGTTCGCAAGGTCTGTCGTCGCATGGCGCACCTCCTTATCGGCGCAGATGCCGCGGCATAGGGCGGCGTCCGGCTGAGGATTCGATCATCTTCTGCTTATCTATTGTATCGGAACTTCCGTTGCCCATCACGACCGAATCCAGTCATCCGGGGTCGTGAGGGCAGGGGCGGCGTCGCCGGCGCGTGCTCGGGGTCGGACACTTGGGGCCGCGGTCGGCTCTCGCGCAGGAGGCACTTGCAGCGGTGTGATCAGTAGCCGAGTTGGCGGAGGCGGTCGTCGGTGAGGCCGAAGTGGTGTCCGACTTCGTGGAGGACGGTGCGGCGAATGCCGTCCACGAGGTGGGCCGGATCGTAGGCGGCTTCGAGGTTGCGTCGGAAGATCAGGACGCGGTCGGGCAGGACGTTGCCGTAATTGGTGTCGCGATGGTTCAGCGGCACGCCGACGTACAGGCCGAGCAGGAGTTCGCCGTCGTTCAGTGCGACGCTGGCTGCCTGCCGGCGTGTGGGCCGGTCCACGACGTGGACCTCGATGTTGTCCATCAGGTCGAGGATCTCGTCGGGGAGCGAGTCCAGGGCTTCGTTCACGCAATCTTCGAATTCTTCACGAGTCACGGCAAGGTCTCCGTGGCCGACCGCCGCCGGCAGTCACCGGACGAGCGGCAGAATGAGGGCCGTCAACAGGACCAGCAGCGACACGACCAGGGCGGCAATAGCCATTCTGCCGACGATGGTCCGCGTGTCGGGGTCCACCCAGCGGAAGGGCAGGTTCACCAGGCCGCAAACGGCGACGAGCACCTTCAGGGGCAGGAGCATCAGGGCAGCGACCCAGGCGGGCCACTCGTCGGGCTCGGGGGCGACGGCGTCGGCGGGGGCGTCGCCTTCGGCGGTGTCCTTGCCAGCGGGCTGTTTAGTATCGTCGGCCTGGGCGGTCGCCTCGGCCTTTTCGTCCATCAGGGCCGCGCGTTCGCCTTGGGCCACGGCCTCGGCGGCTTCGTTCGAGGCGTCGGCAACGGCTGTGGCAGATGTTCCGTCGGCTTCGACGGCGGGGGAGGCCGCAGGCGTTTCGGCTGCGGCGTTGGCCTGGGCGGCCGCCAACTGGGCCATCTCGGCGGCCAGCACCTTGTCGGCCTCGTTCTGGTCAAATGCCGGCCCGTCGTCGCCGGTCGGCGCCGCGGCGGCATCGCCCTCGGCTGTCATTTCCGTCGGGGACTCCGCCGCCGGCGGTGGTGGCGACGGTTTCGCGGTTTCCTGGGCGGGCAGGTTCAGGTCCATGCCCATGTCGGCGATCTGTCGTCGAATGTCATCGTCGGCCGGTTCCGCCGAGGAAGGCGTTGCGGGGGCGGTCGCAACGGCCGATTCGGCCTCCGTGGGCGGCACTGAAGCCGGCTGGGTGGTCTTGTCGTCAAAGGCGGCATCCACCTCGCGTTGGACTTCGGCCTTGAGGGCGGTGTCGAGTTCCTCGGTTTGCGGCTCGGCTGCGCGCGACGCCTCGACGGGCGATTCGTCGGTGAGTGTCTCGTCCGGCGGGGTCGCCTCGTTGGGGGCTTGGGTATCATGGGCGGCCGCAGCGGTCACAGCGGGCGAGCCGTCGGGCGGAAGGTCGCCGGCCGCGGCACGGTCGATGTCTGGTGCAGTTTCTGCATTGCTGTCGGCGGCAGCATTGCCATCGTCGGCAATGGTTTTTGTGATGTCGGCCGGGACTTCGACCTCGGACATTAGGGCGGAGCCCTGCTTGTCCGAGAGCAGTTGCTCCATGGCGAACTCGTCGGCCTCGTCGTCGCCGTCGAGTTTCATGGCGGCGATCTGGGCGTCGATGTCGTCGTTGGGCGCGAATGGTTCGTCTTGTTCGGCGCCGTGCGTCGAGGCGGTCTCCGGGAGGTCGTCGGCGTTGGGGGAATCTTTCGGGTCGTGTTCGGCCATCGGTCTCCAGGGGAGCATTGCATCTGGGGCCGCCGGCTGGTCTAATGGTCGCGGCAGGCGGCTGCGCGACCGCCGCCCTCCCCGGCCGCACGATGCGGACAGACAGTGGGCGCAGTCCGTGCGCTTATATTGTATTCGACGTTCGGCGGGGAGCGACTTTAGATTCTGTCAGGAGGCGTCATGCCGCCGCGATTCTACTGCCCGGACCTGACCGCATCGCCGGCGCTGATTGAGGGCGACCAGTTGCACCATCTTCGGACGGTTCGCCGCCTGGGTGTGGGCGACGAGGTGGAATTGTTCGACGGTCGCGGTCGGTGGGCCTTGTGCCGCCTGACGAGCCTGACGCGGCGGCTGGCGGAGGCCGAGATCGTACGGACGCGCGACGAGCCGCCGCCGACGTGGCGGCTGACGGTGGCGACGGCGGTGCCGAAGGGCGGTCGCATGGATACCCTGATCGAGAAGGTGACGGAGCTGGGGGCCACGGCCGTGTGGCCGCTGGATTGCCGCTACAGCAGCGTGTCCGACAGCGGGGAGGGCAAACAGCAGTCGTGGCATCGTCGCGCGGTGGAGGCGTGCAAGCAGTGTGGTCGGCTGCACGTGCCGCGGATCGAGCCGCCGATGAGCCTGGAGGCGGCGGTGGGGGCGGCTCGGGCGTCCGGGGCGTCGGTGCTGCTGGCCGATCCGTCGGCCGAGGCGTTGCGTCCGGCCGAGGCGCTGGCGCACGTGGCCCAGGCCAGCGAGGTGGTCGGCTTCGTGGGGCCGGAAGGCGGGTTTACGGACCAGGAGCGGCAGTGTATCATGGAGTCCGCAACGGTGGCCGTGCGGTTGGCGCCGTGGGTGCTTCGGATCGAGACGGCGGCGATCGCGCTGGCGGCGTTGGTGACGGCGTGTCGGGCGGGGCCGGCTGGGATGGATGTGAATGCGGAGAGGTCCGGGGGCCGATAAGTAAGTGGGTGGGACCGGAAGTCAAGCGGGTGTCGCCGGGGCGTGTCGTCGCGACCGCTGGGTCCGTTAGGAGAAGGCCGTGGGCGTGTCGGATCGATTTGTCGAGCGCAACGATAGCATACCGAGCTCGCTGCGGGACGAGCCGTGGCGGATTTTCCGGATCATGGGCGAGTTCGTGGACGGGTTCGAAATGATGGCCCGTGTGGGTCCTGGCGTGAGCGTGTTCGGGTCGGCGCGGGTACACGAGGGGAATCGGTACTACGAGCTGGCGCGTGAGACGGCGCGCCGGCTGGCGCAGGTGGGGCAGACGATCATAACAGGGGGCGGTCCGGGCATCATGGAGGCCGCCAACCGAGGGGCCATCGAGGGCGGCGGCAAAAGCGTGGGCGCGAACATCGTGCTGCCGTTCGAGCAGAAGGCGAACCCGTATCTGACGCATTATCTGAACTTTCGTTACTTTTTTGTGCGCAAGGTGATGTTCGTCAAGTACGCTCGGGCGTTCATCATCATGCCCGGCGGCTTCGGGACGATGGACGAGTTTTTCGAGTCGATGACGCTGATCCAAACGGAGAAGATCCCGGGCTTTCCGGTGTTTCTGATGGGGACGGACTATTGGTCGGGCCTGATAGACTGGGTGCGCGAGGTGATGCTGAAACGCGAACGGTTCATTTCGCCCGAGGACCCCGACTTGTGGACTCTGACGGATGACCCTGAGGAGGTGGTTGCCAAGGTGCTGGATTTCACTCCGGCGCCGACACCCGACATCTGAGCCAGACGTACGAGCATCGCTACAGAAGGGCCAGGGACCCAGGTTGTACGTTGCCGAACCTGTCGTCAGAGGGGAACTCGATGAGCAAACGGAACGCACCGCGCATGGTAACGGGGATTATCCTGATCCGCGCCGTCCGGGAGAAAGTCCACGACGTAGCGCAGCAGTTGGTGGGCCTGAAGGAAGTGTCGGAGATCTATAGCGTCGCAGGGCGCTGGGACCTGATCGCGATGGTCCGTGTCCCCTCTCTGGAAGCATTGGAAGACGTGGTCGCCGGGCACCTGGCGCACGCCGGGGGCATCTGCGAGACGGAAACGCTCGTGGCCTGCCGCGCCTACAGCAAGATCGACCTGGAGCGGCTCTTCAGCGAGGCCGGATAGCAGCGCCGACGATCTCGGCGGCGCGGCGTGCGCCGTGTCGCGGATCTCCCGTGCCGATGTGTGCCTACGGACCGTCCGGCAGGCGGCCGGCGGTTTCCTCCCGATGGCGTCGTGATGCCCGTCACCTTGCCGCTGTCGGCGGCGTTGATACACTCGCCGAGGGGTGCCCGCAGCCGTCAGGAGGCGTTGTCCGTGAGCATGACCGGTCGCGAGATCGTCCGCCGTTGCGTCCATTTCGAGGGGCCCGAGCGTATCGGCATGTCGTTGCCGGCGCCGTTTCCGCACGACATCGTGTTCTGGGGGAACCTGCAGCTGCCGGGGTTCGATGAGCGCCACCGGACCGAGGGGGACACGGAATACTGGCTGGACGAGTGGGGCTGCACATGGGCCCGCATTCACGGCATCAGTAAGGGCGAGGTCGTCCGCGGTGCGATCGGGGACTGGGGCGAACTGGACAATTACGCGCCGCCGGATTTCGGCGACGAGCGGCGGTACGACGAGCCGCGACGTGTCGTGAAGGCCGAGAGCGACAAGTATATCATCGCGGGGCTGCCGGGCGGATGGGCCTTTGCCGCAGCGCGGTACATCCGCAAGATGGAGCAGTACCTGATGGATCTGGTGCTGAACCACGAGCGGGTGGACCGGCTGCACGAGCTGATTGTGACGGAGAACGAGAAAGTGATCCGTCGCGCGGCGGCGCTCGGCGCGCAAGCCGTGATGGTCTGGGAAGACTGGGGCACGCAGACGGCGCCGCTGGTGTCGCCGGCGATGTTCCGCGAGGTGTTCAAGCCGCTCATCCGCCGGCAGTGCGAGCTGGCGCGGAGCCTGGGACTGGACCGGTGGATGCACTCGTGCGGGCGCATGACGGAGCTGATGGACGACCTGATCGACGCTGGGGTGCAGGTGTTCCAGTTCGATCAGCCGACGCTGCACGGGATCGACCGGCTGAACGAGCGGTTCGGGGGCCGGGCGGCGTTCTGGTGTCCGGTGGACATCCAGAAGACGCTCCAGACGCGCGACCGTGAGGCGATCCGGGCGGAGGCGCGCCACATGATCCGCACGCTGGGCGGCCACGGCGGGGGCTTCATCGCGGGCTATTACGGCGACAACGAGGCCATCGGCCTGGACCCGTCGGTGCAGCGCATGGCATGCGAGGCGTTCGTCGAGTTCGGCGGCGCCGGGGCAGTCTGAGTCCGTCGCACCGGTGGCGACAGGGGCCCTTGCGGGCGGTCCGGTGCGGTGCGAGGGGATATGGAGGCCCGTCTGGCACAGGGGCGGTAACGGGAGGAAAGCACGGTGAAGGGGTGGCTGAAGATTCTGGTCGTCGTCGGAGTGACGATGGCGGCTGTCGGGGTGACGGTCGTGCTGGTGCATCGCCTCGGCCGGGAACGCACGGGGCCCGTTGAACCGACTGCGGCGGAGCCGGCGGGGTCGGTCGCCGTCGAACTGCCGCCGGTGCCCCCTCGGCCGCCGGCTCGCGCAGCGGATACGGCCGCGGGGTCGTCGCTGCGGCGGCCGCAGAAGCGCATCGTCCCGAAGGGCGTCGGGATCGTGCATCCGGAGGCGTCCGTGGCTCCGTTGCCGCAGCCGGCCGAGCCCTCGGTGACGCCTGTGTCGCCGGCGGCTGCACCGGCGCGAGCCGGCACCACGTTGCGCATGGCCGTGCAGCGATTCATCGACACCGTGGACCTGACGGACGAACAGCGAGCGGCGGTGAGTCGGTTCGATACGGAGTTTCAGCCGGTCGCGATCCAGGAGTTGCGCGTCGGCGACGACCTGGTGCAGCAGGCCGCGGTCATGATGCGGGAGGCGTATGCGGCAGGCGACACCGAACGCATGAACGAGGCCCGCGCGGTGATGAAGCAGGCTGTGCAGAGGAAGATGGAAGCGCTGGAGGCCCTCAGCCGCAAGTACGTCGAGGGGATCCGTCCGCTCCTGACGCCGGAGCAGGCGGCGCTGGTTGACGAGTTTCTGGCCAAGCCCCAGGCCCCCGGCGTCGAGATCGCGGTGCCGCTGGAAGGGACGGGCTCGACCGATCCCGATGCCGCCGACCGTGAGGTCCACGGTGTCATCCCGCTGGAAGGCGCGCCGCCTTCGCCGTAACCTCGGCAAAATCGGGTCGTCCGGTGGCGAGGTGGATGTTCCGCGCCAGTGTGCGGTGTGTTGCGCTGTGCGCTGGATAGACGGCTCGCTTATTCCACGCGGCGGCCTTTGCGGTAGGTGGTGCCGCGCCAACGGACCGTCTTGAGGCCGAGGCCGGCCAGCAGCGCGTCGGCGAGGATTCCCAGTACCAGCAGGGCGCTGATCGGATAGAGGGCGAGGTAGATCGGCCTGGCGCGGACCATGCGGTTGTAGCGCACAAGCACCGAGAGCATGAGGATCAACTGGACGAGGCCGAGAGCGGCAAGGGCGTTGAGCCGCGCGTCGGTCCATTCGGCCCGCCACGCCATCGTGCCGGCCACGGCCGTCAGGACGTAGGGCGAGAGGCTGAAGAGGGTCACCAGCAGCATGACCGGCAGAAGGGTCCAGGGGCTACGGAAGGCGGCCGAGAAAATCCGGGTCCATCCTCGCCAGATGCCGCTGAAGCGGTCGTACATGCGAGTGCGGAAGAGGTCGAAGCCCATGGCGTTGAGGAGGCGGTGTCCGGCGCCTTTGACGGCGCGTGCCAAGGCGATGTCCTCGACCAGGGCCGAGCGGACCACGGCGTGGCCGCCCACGGCCTCGTAGGCGTTGCGGCGGATGAGGATGAATTGGCCGTTGGCGAAGGCCGCGCGGCGGCGAGGATCGTTGACCCACTGCGGACGGAAGTAGAGGCCGAGGATGCTGCCCAGGAGCGGCTGAAGGAGGTTCTCGGCGAACGAGTGCATCTCCAGCAGCGGCCAGAGGCTGAGCATGTCGCCGCCTCGTGCCAGGGTGTAGCTCATGGCGGCCCTGAGGCTCCCGGTGGCTTGGCGGCAATCGGCGTCCACGAACAGGAGCCACTGCCCGGCGGCCTGGGCGGCCCCGACGTGCATGGCGTGAGTCTTGCCGAACCACCCGTCGGGCAGCGCCTGGACCTGCACGAGACGCACGCGGGCGTCTGCCGCGGCGGCGCGGCGCACCGCATCGGCCGTGCCGTCGCGGCTGCGGTCGTCCACGACGATGATCTCGAAGTCGGGGTAGTCCTGGGCCAGCAGCGTGGCCAGGCACTGGCCGATGTTGGCCTCTTCGTCCTTCGCCGGTACGACGACGCTGACCTTGGGCGCGTCGTCGGGTAGCGGCAGCGATCCGTCGGGGCGCAACGTGTCCTGGGTGCTGCCGATGCGGCTGATCGTGAGGTGCCGCGACGCCCAGACCAGCAGGACCAAGCCGCCGGCCGCCCACAGAAGAATCGTCCCGGTCACGCGCGTTCTCCCGCGGCGCCGGTTCCCGTCCGCCGCAACGCCAGAATCAATTCCACCTCGCCGGTCAACATCTGAAGCTCGTGGGCGATCTCGACGACCGTCAGCCCGCGCTCGGCCAACTGGTACACGCGGGCGTAGCGCTCGCTGGTCACTTCGGGGTGCGGTTCGGGGCGCGGCTCGGGGCGTGCGGCGGCTCCGTCGGTTTCCGGCAAGCCCTGCATCCGCTGCAACTGGCGAATCTTTTCGTCGGCTTCGCGGATCAGCAGGTTGAGCGCCCTGAGACGCGTGTCCACCTGGCTGTTGATCTCGCGCGACAACTGTTCGAGTTCCAGGAGGAGTTTCTCCATGCTCTCCTGGAGCTCGCGCTGCGACCGGCCGGCCGCCGGCCGCGACGACCGCGCCGATGCCGAGGCGACCCGTTCGCAGGCCTGCTGCTGGCGACGGCGGATGTTCCGCCGGGTGGCCAAAAGCAGCAACGCCCCCGCCGCCAGAACCACCCCGATGGCAAACAGGGGGTTCTCGGTCAGGACGCTCGCCAGGAGAATCGGCCAGAAGTGGTTCATACCGCCTTTCCGTTGCGTCACTTGGCGTCGCAGCGCCGAATGGCTTCCTGCATCACCTGTTGGACGCTCACCCCGTGCGCCTCGGCCGCGCTGCGGCAGTCCTCGTACTCGGGGGCGACGCGCAGCACCTGGTCGCCGCGCAGGCCCAACTTCACGCGCACCGCGCCGTAGGGCGTCTGAACGGTCTCGTGGCGGCGGCCCAGCATGGACCGCGTCCACTGGCTTCGCCGCAGCCCGAACGTTCCGGTGTGTTCGAAGAGGAGTTGCTCGATCCGTGCGCGCGTGTCCTCGTGGGCCAGGCACCGCAGGAGAAGCCCCGGGCGTCCCTTCTTCATGAGGATCGGCGTCGTGAAGACGTCCAGGGCGCCGGCCTCCATCAGCCGCCGCGACGCATCGGCCACGACTTCGCCGGTGGTGTCGTCCAGGTTCGTTTCGATGACCCAGACGGTATCGGCGGCGAGCCCGTCGGCGACGTCGCAGCCGATCAGGACGCGCAGGACGTTGGCCACGGTCTGGCCCTGTCGCCGGCCGGCGCCGTAGCCGACGGCTTCGATGCGCATCGTCGGCACGTCGCCGAAGGCGTCGGCCAGGGTGGTCAGGATGGCCGCCCCGGTCGGCGTGGTCAGTTCCTTCTGTTCGACCGAGGGCCGCAGCGGCACGCCTTTGAGAAGCTCGGCCGTGGCCGGCGCCGGCACGGGCATCACGCCGTGTGCGCAGGCGACGGTGCCGCCGCCGGTCGGCAGCGGCGACGAGACCACGCGGCCGATGCCCATCAGTTCCAGTGCCACGGCGGCGCCCACGATATCGACGATGGCGTCCACGGCGCCGACCTCGTGGAAGTGGACCTTCTCGGCGGTGATACCGTGAACGCGAGCCTCGGCCTCGGCCAGCCGCGTGAAGACGGCCAGGGCGCGCTCGGCGGCGCGGCCGGGTAACGTGGCCGCCTGGATGATCTGCCGAATGTGCGACAGATGCCGATGGGGGTGGTCGTGACCGTCTTCGAGTTGCACTTCGAGCCGCGTAGCCGCAATGCCCAGCCGGTTCTCCTTGCGGGCCTGGAGGCGGTAGCCATGGACGCCCAGCGACCCGAGCGCCGACTCCAGCGCCGCCAGGTCCAACCCCGCATCGACCAGCGCCCCGAGAATCATGTCGCCGCTGGCGCCGCTGAAAGCATCGAAATACGCAACCCTCATCGAACAACCTTTCCCGCAACGAACCGTGCCATTCCTTGCGCAGAGCTGCTGCGCCCTGCGTCCGAGTCCATCATAGACCGGCACCCCCGCCAGTGCAAGCGTTCGCGCGGCGTGCTACATCCATTGTTGAAGGATTCGATAGGCAATGGCGGCGCCGAGGAACAGCAGTGCGGCGATGACCAGCCATGTGGCGACCCGCTGGTAGGCGGTCATGGGCTCAAGCGGACGTAGGGAGCGGCTACGGCGTTTCAGGAACCGCCGCCGGGGGAAAACCTGGCGTGCCCGGCGGCCGAGGTCGCGGTTGAGGGCGGCGGCCGTCTCGGTCTTCAGCCCCGGCGGCGCGGGCACCGGGCGCCACGCGGCCAGCAGGGCCGTGACCTGTTTCAGGTGAGCCAGGCGGCGTCGGCAGGACGTGCAGCGGGCGAGGTGATCGTCGGCCAAGAGCCGCAACTCCTCCGACGCGTCGCCGCGATGGTACGATTCCAGATGCGGGAGCAACTGCCGGCAATCGAGTCGGTTCATGGCCGGGCCTCCGGGGCCTCGCGTCGGCGGGCGTCGGCGGCCGGTCGCGGCAGTTCCAGGAGCAGGGCCAGCTTGGCCTCGTCGCGAATCCGCCGCGCCACCGGCTCGCTCTCGCCGAGCACCTCGGCCAGTTCGTCGGTGGAGAGTTTGTGCGGCTCGACGAGGGCCAGGACGAACCGTTGCCTCATGGTCAGTCGCGACCAGGCCTCGCCCAAACGGCGGCGCAGCAGGCGCGTGGTCCGGGCCGTGGCGGGGCGGGGGTCCTCGTCGTCGGTCGGCTGGAGGCGTTCAGGGTGCCAGTATCGCGGGGCGATCCGCACGCGGTGTGTGGGCTCGTCGGGTCGCAGGTCGATAGCGATCAGCCGCCGGTAAGTGTCCCTTGCGAGGGGGACGATCCATCGTCGCTCGGGCGGCGGCACGGCGTGGGCGAGCTGCCGCAAGGCGTCGGCGAGCACGTCGCGCGTCAGTTCTTCGGCCAGAGCAACCAGGCCCGTGGTGCGCAGCAGCAGGTTGAACAGCACGGGCGCGTAGCGGTCGATCAGGGCCAACGTCGCGTCGGCGTCGCCCCTGGCGGCGGCGACGAGCAGGTCGCGTTCGCTTGTGTCGGCAAACGCGGCCAGAGGGGAGGATGGCAAGGGTGCGTCGGTCATGGCCCACCGGCGCTTCAGTTTACTGTGTGAGGCTGCTGCGTGCCAGAGGGTGCGATGGGTGGCGCACAGGCCGCCGGGCGGTCAGGGCGCCGCCGTGGGCGCCGACTGCATGGGCGCCGTGGCGGGGGCGGCATCTGTGGCGGGCGCGGGGGCCGTCGCGGCGGGCGTCGGCTTCTCGGCGGCGTCGGTCGGCGAGGCCGCCGCCGGCTTCGGCTTGAGGTGCCGGTTGAAGAAGTCCAGGACTATCTCGTGGAGTGCCTGGCCGCCGAAGGCGTGGCCGGCGCCGGCCACCGTGTGCAATGTCGATTCGACGCCGGCCTTGCGCAGGGCCTCGTCCAGGAGCACGCTCTGCGGGTACGGCACCACGCGGTCGTTGTCGCCGTGCATGATGAGAAACGGCGGATCGTCGGCCGTGACGTAGGTGATGGGGCTGGCGGCGCGGGCCTTGTCCAGAAGGTTGCGAATCGGGCCGCCCAGCAGGATCGCCTCGGGGGCGTCGGGGGCATTGGGATCGCTCTGGCCGCGCTTCGGGTCCAGGGCGGCCAGGGCGACCAAGTCGCTCGGGCCGCACCAGTCGCACACGGCCTGCACGCGGCTCGACCGGTCGAGGTTCCCCAGGGCGCCTTCCAGTTCTTTCACATCGCCGGAGGTGCCGAGCATGGCGGCCAGGTGCCCGCCGGCCGACGAGCCCCAGACGCCGATCCGCTGCGGGTCGATGCCGTAGGCGTCGGCCTGGCTGCGGAGCCAGCGGATCGCCGCCTTGCAGTCCTCGATCTGCGCCGGCCAGCGGCCCTCATGCACCAGACGGTAGTTGATGCTCGCCACAACATATCCGTGCTGCACCAGAAACGTCGCGCGGCACTGTTCCTTGCTGCCGGTGCGCCAGCCGCCGCCGTGAATCCAGACCACCAGCGGGCGAGGCTTCGGCGCGCTTTGCGGTACATAGAGATCCAGCCGCAGGGACAGATCGCCGGCCCGGGCGTACTCGATGTCCTTGGTGACGGCCACGTCCTTCGGCAGCCGGATCTGCTGCGACCAGCGTACGCGGCGGGCCTCGCCGCCGGCGCCGGGTTGTCCCCCGGCGGGCGTGCCTTGGGCCGGCTGCTCCTGCGGAGGCGGCGGCGGAGGCGGTGCGGGCTGCGCCGAGGCGGTCGCGGCCAGGATCCATGCGGCCGCCAAGGTCGCCATCGCACTCAGTCCCATCACGACGCTCGAACGATTGTTCCCGACCATAGTCGCTCTCTCCGAAGGCTGAATCCCTATGGGGCTGTCGGCCGTATGAACGCACGGCGGCCATGCTTATTGCAGCCGCCCGTGGACGAACCGGACTGCAAGGCCGGGAATGCCCCTGCCGCGCACGAGCAGAATGCCCGTGCCATGAGCGTTCCACTGCTACGGCTGGGGCCGTCTGTTCTCGGGCATGCCGGCGTCGGGCGTTTCCGCTTCAGGCGGCTGTCCGGCGGCCGGTGCCTCGTCCGGCGCGGGCGACTCGCCCAGGTGATTGGACAGACGAATGATGGAGGCGTTGTCGGAGGCTTCCTCGGCGGCGACCGCCTCGCCGGCCTCGGTCGTCGTCTCGGCGGAGGCCTCAGGCGCGACCCCTCCGGACGCCTCCTCCCTGTCGGCCATGTTGCTGATGGCCTTGCGGACCTCGTCGCTGCGGGCCACCTCGTCGGGGCTGTCCTCGCAGGCCGCGCCGTTGGACGTTTCCGACTCGTCGGCATCGCCGGCCAGGATCGATTCGGGCGTGGCCTTGGTCAGTTCCTCGATGCGCGGCAGGCTGCTGATGTCTTTCAGCCCGAACACCTCCAGGAACAGCTTGGTCGTGCCGTAGAGGAGCGGGTGGCCGAGGCCCTCATCGCGGCCGACGATCTTGATCAGGCCGCGGTCCACCAGGGTGCGCAGCATCGGGCCGGTGTCCACGCCGCGGATGTTGTCGATATCGGCCCGCGTGACGGGCTGGCGATACGCCACGACGGCCAGGGTTTCGAGGGCGGCCTGGCTGATGCGTTCGCGCGAGCGGCCGCGAAGAATCTTCCGGATGTACGTGTTGTACTGCGGCAAGGTCATCATCTTGTAGCCGCCGGCCACCTCGACGATCTCGAAAGTCCGCTCGTCCTGGCGGTAGTGGTCGTTGAGGTCGGCGATGGCGTCGCGCACGGCCGGGGCCGTGGCGTCCTGCCGCTCGATGGCGGCGGCGATGCGCTCGGCCGACAAAGGCTCGTCGGAGGCGAAGAAGATCGCTTCGATAATGGCTTCCAGATCGCGACGCGGCATGGGCTAGCGGCCTCCGCTGCTGTCAGGGGACACGACGCCGACGGCCTGGCGGACCCGCCCGACGGCCTGGCGGACCGCGGCCTTGACGGCGTTGGAGGTGATGGTGGCTGCCGTCATGGCGTCCACCTCGGCCAGTTGCTCGGCGCTCTTGGCGGCGAACTGATCCATGAAGTCGTTGTACGTGGCCTCGGGCTCGTTGCTCGGCTGCACGCCGATCTTCTGCCAGAGATTGTAGGTGCTCTTGGTTTCGCTGATGTTGGCGCCGAGGCCTGGCGTCTCCTGCTGCGACAGGACGACGACCTTGCGCAGCGTGAGGTGCTCGTCGGCGTTCATGCCGACCATGACGCGAACGGTGGACGAATAGCCCTGGGCGGCGCCCTCGGCGGCATAGGCCGCGGGCGTGCCGTCGGCGCGTTTGACGACGAACACATCGGGGTCGCCGGTCAGCGGTTCCGCCGGCAAATAGCCTGGACCGCCGGGGAGCACCTGGAGCCGCAGCGCCGCCCGTTGCTGCTCGTCGCGAGCGGCGAGGGTGTCCTTGAAATGGGCGTAGATCATGGCCACGCCGCTGCCCATGACGAGGCAGATGACGCCCAGGATGAGGACGAATCGGAAGGCCTGTTTCATGAGGAGACTCCCGGGGCCGGCTTCTTGTGGCCGGTGCCGAAGATGCGCGGCCGAGTCCAGCGGTCGATGAGCGGCACCGCCGTGTTCATCAGCAGAATCGAGTAGCAGACCCCTTCCGGGTAGCCGCCGTAGAGGCGGATCAGTACCGTTAGGACGCCGCAGCCGACGGCAAAGATCATCTGCCCGCGAGCCGAAAGCGGACTGGTCACCATGTCGGTGGCCATGTAGAGTGCCCCGAGCATCAGGCCGCCGCAGACCAGGTGATAGAGCGGGTAGAGCAGGGCATCACTGCCGGATCGCAGGGCGGCGGCCCAGACCCACCGCGCGCCGTCGGGCCCGAGCGGCAGGGGCAGCACGGCCGCCAGCAGCGCCACGGCGCCCAGGTACAGCGTCGGCAAGTACCACCGCACGTAACCTTTAACCACAAGGTAAACCGCCCCGACCAGCAGAAGCAGGGCGGAGACTTCGCCGATGTTGCCGCCGATGTGGCCCCAGAAGGCGTCCCAGAGGTGCGGCGCCTGGCCGCGGAGCACGTGCGTGAACTGTTCGGCGGGCGACCCGACCAGCGCCTCCGGCGACGCCAGTCCTTTCTTCAAAATGGCCATCGGGCTCGGTCCGGTCATGGCGTCCACCGCGGTCGCCGCCGTGTTCGACCCCGAGACGCCGACATCGACGCTGAAGTGCCGCAGCACGTCGCTCAGCCACGATGACGACGGCTCCATGTGAACCACCGGGTACGACGACGGGTTCATGTCCTTGGCGAACGAGACGTGAACGATGGCCCGGCCGACCAGGGCCGGATTCCAGATGTTGCAGCCTAGGCCGCCGAAGCACTGCTTGGCGATCAGGATGGCCGAGGCGCTGCCGAACACGGGCACGTACCAGTGAACGGTGGCCGGCATGCAGAAGGCAACAAGAATGCCTGTAATGACGGCCGACCCGTCGCTGATCGTCACGGGAACCTTGCGCAACCGTTGGGCCAGGGCCTCGCACACCACGGCCGTCACGACGCTCAGGCCGGTCACCCAGAACGCCCGCCAACCGAACAGGTAGCCCGACAGCACCAGCGGCGGCATCAGGACCGCCACCACCGACCACATGATCTTCGCGGTGCTATCCGTTTGCCGAATGTGCGGCGACGATGAAACGGCGAGTCGTGTCATCCCGGTTCCTCAATCATTTGCTGACGGCCGCCTGCTGCTGGCTCTTGCGTTCGCGTTCGCGGGCCAGTTGCTTGCGTCGCTCGGCCTTCAGGAAGCGGACGTAGTGGACGATGCGCCGCCCGGCGGGGCACGCGTACGCGCACGAGCCGCACTCGATGCAGTCCATCAGTCCCGATTCCATGGCCGCGTCGAGGGCGTCCAGTTGCGTGTCCTGGTAGGCTTCGCCGAGTAGGCTGAGGGTGCTCGGCACGAGGCCGGCCGGACAGGCGTCCACGCAGTTGCCGCACCGGATGCACGGACCGTGCGCGAACGTCTGGGGCGACTTCAGGCAGAGCAGTCCGCTGAGTCCCTTGATCGTATAGGTGTCGATGGTCGCCAGGGCCAGCCCCATCATCGGCCCGCCGGCGATCACCTTGCCGACGGCCTCGGTGTCCAGGCCGGCACGCTCCAACAGCGACGACACGCTGGTCCCGATCCGCACCGAGAAATTCCCCGGTCGCGACACGGCATCGCCGGTAATGGTGAGGATGCGCTCGGTCAGGGGCCGCTGCCAGGCCAAGGCTTCCCATGCGGCATAGGCCGTGGCGACATTCTGCACCACCACGCCGACGTCGGCCGGCAACCCGCCGGAGGGCACCTCGCGGCCGGTCACGGCCTTGATGAGTTGCTTCTCGGCGCCCTGCGGATACTTCACCGGCAGGGCCAGCACCTCGACGTGCTTCAGATCGGCCGCGGCGTCGCGCAGGGCGCGCCAGGCGTCCATCTTGTTGTCTTCCACGGCCACCACGCCGCGCGGGGCGCCCGTGGCGCGCATGAACACGTCCAGCCCTTCCAGGATCTCGCGCGGCGAAGCCAGCATCAGTCGGTGGTCGCACGTCAGGTAGGGTTCACACTCGGCCCCGTTGAGGATCACCGTATCGACGGCGGCGCCCTTCGGCGGCGTGAGCTTGACGTGCGTCGGGAACGTCGCGCCGCCCAGGCCGACCAGTCCGGCATCGGCCACCGCCTGGCGCACCGCTTCGGGCGTCAGGTCGCGCCAGGCCCGCGGCCGATTGCACGCCTCGTGCCACCGGTCCTCGCCGTCGGGTTCCAGCTCGATGGCCTGGACCTTGCCGCCGGTGACCGGATCGTTCATGGTCGTCAGCTTCTTGATGGTGCCGCTGGTGGGAGCGTGCAGGGCCGCACTGACGAACCCCGAGGGTTTGCCGATGGGCTCGCCGCGCAGCACCTTCTGCCCAACGGCGACCAGCGGCGCACTGGCCGCGCCCATGGACTGGCGAAGGCTGATCACGAGCGTCGCCTCGGGCGCGATCCGCTGTGGCGCCAGGCCGGCCGTGGCCGCCTTGCCGTCGGGCGGATGGACGCCGCCTCGGAACGTTCCTGCCATAGGCGCTACTCCCCGGACGCCTGGTCCGCCTGAGTCGTTTCACTGTCCAGCGCGGCCAGGGCGTTTTTGATCTGACGGATTGCCTGATTGATGCGCTTTTCGTTCTCGACCAGCGCCAGCCGCAGATATCCTTCGCCGCCGGGGCCGAACGCGCGGCCGGGCGATACCGAGACGTGGCCCTTCTCCATCAGGTACATCGACAGGTCGAGCGTGCCCATGCGTTTCATGAGGTCGTCGGGCACCTTGGCCCAGACGAACATCGACGCCTTGGGCGACTGGGTGCCCGTCCAGCCGAGGCGGTGCAGCCCGCGGATCATCGTGTCGCGCCGCTGCTGATAGATGGCCGCCTGCTTGCGCGAGAACTCGTCGCCCTCGCGCATCGCGATGATCGACGCGATCTGCACCGACTGGAAGATGCCGTAATCGTAATAGCCCTTGACCTTCATCAGCGCGCGGCACATTTCGGCGTTGCCGGCGCAGTAGCCGACGCGCCAGCCCGCCATGTTGTACGCCTTGCTCATCGTCGTGAACTCGACGGCCACGTCCTTGGCCCCGCGGGCCTGCAAAAAACTCGGCGCCACGTACCCGTCGAAACACGTCTCGCCGTAGGCGAAGTCGTGCAGCACCAGGAAGCCGAACCGCTTGGCCATACGGACCACTTCCTCGTAGAAGGCTACATCCGGCGCCACCATCGCCGTCGGGTTGTGCGGGTAGTTCAGCACCAGCACCCGCGGACGCGGGTACAGGTTCTCGGCCACCAGTTGGATGCGCTTCAGGAACTCCTCGTCGTTGCCCAGCGGCACGCTGATGACGTTGCCTTCGGCCAGCGCCACGGCGTACACGTGAATCGGGAACGCCGGATCGGGCACGATGGCCGTGTCGCCCGGTCCCAGCAGCGCCAGGCACATGTGCGAGAACCCTTCCTTCGAGCCGATCGTCGCCACCACTTCCGTCTCGGGGTCTAACGTCACGCCGTAGCGACGCTCGTACTTGCGCGCCAGCTCCCGACGCAGGTTGAACACCCCGATGGACTGGCTGTAGCGGCTGTTGCGGGGATCGCGAGCCGCCTCGGCCAACTTCTGGACCACCGCTTCGGGCACCGGGTCCGACGGGTTGCCCATGCCCAGGTCGATCACATCGTGTCCCTCGGCCCTCAGCCGCGACTTCATCGCGTTGAGCTGCCCGAACAGATACGGCGGCAATCGCTTCAGGCGTTCCGACACGTTGATCGTGAACGGTTTCTCTTGCTTGGCCCCTTGGACAGCCATGATATTCCTGCTTCCATTCAGTTGCCGGCCTGCGTCGCCTCGGCCGGCGTGTCCTTGCGCTCGATGACGGCCTGCCTCATCAGCTCGGCCAAAATGACCGGCGAAAGCTGCCGCCGCTGGGCGTCGCTCAACTGGCGTCGCAGCTCGTCCCGCACATCCTCAAATTTCACATGTTGCGCGGCCACGCGCTCGTGCAACTTCAGAATCACCCAGCCTTGGGTGGTCTTGAAGGGGCGACTGGTATCCCCCGGCGCCAGCGCGAAGGCCGCGGCCTCATACGCCTGCTCCGTCTGCCCGCGGGCCAGCGGCGTCAGGCGCCGGCCGCCGTCGGCCGCCGTCGCATCGATGCTATGCCGACGCGCCTCCTCCTCGAACGAACTCCCGGCCGCCAGTCGCCCGGCAATCTCCGTCGCCAGGGACTCGCTGTCCACCACGATCTGGCTCAGGTACAACTGTTCCCCGTACCGGCGGTCGTACTCCGCACGGACCTGCTCGTCGGTCACCGACACACGACGGTCGGCCAGTTTTCGCAGGAGCACTTCCAGCTCCAGCTCGCCGCGAAAATCCTCTTCCGTCAATCCCCGCAGCGCCAGACGCTCGGCCCACTGCTTCCGACGCTCGCTCAACGGCATGCCGGGGCGGAAATTGCGACTGGAAAAGAACTCCGTCTCGGCGTCGTCCAGCTCGCGGCTCGACACATGAATGCCCAACCGCCGCGCCTCCTGACGAATCAACCGCTGCTGAATCATCGAGTCCAGCGCCCGGGCCGAATAGTACTTCCGGAGCGTCTCTTCCAGCTCCCGGCGCGTAATAGGCTCGCCGTTGACACGGGCCACCACGTCGGAGTCCTTCGCGGCCAAGTCGTGTGCCGGTTCGCGGGCCGTCGTCGGCGGTTGCGCACCGGCCGGGGCGCCGACGGCCTCCGGGGCCTCGACGGGGGCCGGCGCCGTATCGTCCTGGCCGGCCGCCTGAGCCACCCACACCGCCGCGGCCAAGGCCGCTCCGGCCAGCGCCGCCCGGCCCGCCCACGTCCTGTCCTGCTCCGGCCGACGGATACTCATCGCCTCTGTTCCTCACCAACCTGCCGGGCCAAAGAACCCGATTATAGGGGCGCCGCCCCAACGTGTCAACGACACTCACCGTCCCAGGCATCCGCTCCCATGCCGACGCGGAAAAGCCATGAATTTCTCTGCCACCGCAGCCGCCGTCACAGGTTCAGCGGCTCCACTTCGACCTGAGGAACGATGCGGGCGACCTCGGCCGGATCGACTTCGCCGGCGCGGAGCTGGAAGCACGCGCCGGTGCCGGCGGCCACGGCGTGGCGGAGGCAGTCCTCGACCCGGCGTCCTTCGGCCCGCGCCGCCAGGAATCCCGCCAGCAGCGAATCGCCGCAACCGACCGTGTTGACGGCCTTGCGCGGCAGGCGAGTCAGGTGAGCGTGCAGCGCGCGGCGTCGGTCGATGAGGTAACAGCCGTCCTCGCCCGCACTGACCAGGGCGGCCTGTGTGGCCTTGCCCAAGCTGCGCGCCGCCGCGACGATCTGGCCCGGCGTTCCCGTGGGCATGCCCGCCAGTTCGGCCAGCTCGCGCAGGTTCGGCTTGATGAGCCACACGGGCACCTTTCGAACCACTCCCAACGCGGCCTCGCTCGAATCCAGCACCACGCGGGCGCCACGGCCCACCACGGTCTGGAGGATGCTCCAGAAGCACTCCACCGTGAGTCCTTGCGGCAGGCTTCCGGAGAAGACCATCCAGACGTTCGGCCGCGCGAGGATCTCCAGTTTGCGAGTCAGTTTCGAGATGTCGTCCTCGCCGACACCCTGGCCGATGTCCCGGATGTGCGTCTCGGTGCCGCGCGACGTGTCCACCAGCGTGATGTTCTCGCGGGTGGGGGTCTGGACGCCGAAGAACTGGGTGTGGACCAGCGCCGGATCGAAACTGTCTTCGAAAAGCTTGCGCTGCGCCTCGCCGACGAAGCCCGTGAGGATGCACGAACGACCCAGGTGCTGAAGCACCCGCGCGACGTTGACGGCCTTGCCGGCCGGATGCGTGAAAACGAGCCGCCCCTTGGCGTGCTGGCCGATTTCGAGGTTGTTGACCTCGAACGTGCGGTCCACGGCGGGATTCAACGTCACACAGACAATCTGCGGGGGCTCGTCGGCGGGCATGGCGTCTGCCTCCTTGCGGCACGCGATGCGCGGCGGCTTAACGGTCGAACTCGTCGCCGCGGAACGTCGTGCCCAGGTACACGCGTTTGACCTCCGGATCGTTGATCAGTTCCTGGTTGGTCCCGTGACGGAACACCTTGCCTTCGTTGATGATGTAGGCACGGTCCACGATGCTGAGCGTGGCGTGGACGTTGTGGTCCGTCAGCAACAGCCCGATACCGCGCTGCTTGAGGTTCGTGATGAAGCCCTGGATGTCGAAAATCGCGATCGGGTCCACTCCCGTGAACGGCTCGTCCAGCAGAATCAGCGACGGCCGCGTGACCAGCGCGCGGGCGATCTCCAACCGCCGCCGTTCGCCGCCCGAGAGCGTTCGCGCCAACTGCTTCCGCAGCCGCGTCAGGCCGAAGTCTTCCAGCAACTCGTCGGCAATGGCCCGCTGCTCCGATTTCGACAGATGCATCGTCTCCAGAATCGCCATCAGGTTCTGCTCGACCGTCATGCGCGTGAAGATGCTCGGCTCCTGGCACAGGTAGCCCATCCCCAGCCGCGCACGACGGTACATCGGCAGGCCGCTCACGTCCTCGCCCTCGAAGACGATGCTGCCGGCGTCGCGCGGAATCATTCCGATGGTCATCTTGAAGCTGGTCGTCTTGCCGGCCCCGTTCTTGCCCAGCAGCCCAACGATCTCCGCCTGGTTGACGCTGAAGGAGATGTCGTCAACGACCTTGCGGCCGCCGTAGTGCTTGACCAGCCCCGTTACGTTCAGTAGTTCCACGAGCACGCCTCCAGCCGGCACGGAGCCGGTTACCTGATGAACCGGAACTTGCTCACGGTCGGCACAATGCGGACCGGCAGACCCGGCGCCGGCTCGGCCGACGGCCAGTACACGAAGAACGCTTTCCCGATCAGATGATCGCGCGACACCACCGGTTCGTGGTCCCACCGACGGCTGTCCTGGGAGTTCGGGCTGTTGTCGCCCAGCACGAAGAACTCGTCGGCGGCCAGGCGGCACGGGTCGCTCTCGACCCCGCGACCGTGACGCGGGGCGGCCGTGCCGCGATCGTCCGTATAGTACACGTCCCGATCCACGCGCAGACGCGCCACCGCGGCGGCGCCGCCCCGCACCCCAATCCGCACGCCCGACGCCTCCGCCTCCGACCGATCCCACGCGCGGCTACGCGACGGCACGTCATACGCCACGTTGTCCTGCTCGTTCAGACGCCCGTCCCCGTTGAGGTCCAT
Source organism: uncultured Anaerolineaceae bacterium (assembly GCA_964500225.1). Taxonomy (GTDB): domain Bacteria; phylum Planctomycetota; class Phycisphaerae; order FEN-1346; family JAACEH01; genus JAAYDY01. The sequence continues at coordinate 34,225 of CAZCOA010000019.1, forward strand.
CACGCGACGCCCGTCCACCTTCAGTACCAGGCCGTGGTCCACGTTGGCCGCCTCCAGGCAGACCTCGCGGCCCGACGGCGCCACGTCGGCCGGACCCTCGGCCACCAACTGCCCGTTTCGCAGAATCCGCGTCTTCTGTCCGCTGCCCGATGCCGGAAATACGAATCGGAACTCGTCGTCGCGGGCCGTCAACACCACTTCTACCACCGCCCCCGGCTCGAGCGTCACGTCCGCACGAAGCCGCAGATCCGTTACCACGTTCTGACCATCGTTCCGCGCCGCCAGCATGTTGTACGCGTACACGTCGCGGATGGCGTCCGGCTGTCCGTGGGCGTCGATGTGATGGTATTCCAGCCACACGCTGTCGCCGTCCGATGGCGAGAGCGTTACCGGCCACTCGGTCACGGGGGGCGCCGCCCCCGACGACGCGGACGGATGCCACCGTCCCCGATGCCCGGGTCCCTCGTATCGCGTGTCGCCCACCGGCATCCAGAGCGATTCCTGCGCACGGTCCGGCTTGGGCGGCGCGATCCGGTCGTTCACGTACAGGTCGCCGCCGATGATCTCGATCTTCTCGCCCGGCAATCCCGCCAGACGCTTGATGTAGTTCTGGCTCGGGTCGTTCGGGTACTTGAAGACCACGACGTCCCACCGCTGCGGTTCGAACAGGTCGTACATGTACTTTAACACGAGAATGCGATCGCCGGCGTTGGGCACGCGCGGCACCGGAACCCGCGACCCGCACATCGGGCAACCCAGCGACGGCGGCGCGGCCCTGGAGTCGATCCCGACGCCGTAGGCGTACCCGCACGTCGGGCAGACGCACGCGTGGTGCTCGCCGTTCAGACGCGGCGCCATACTTCCCGTGGGGATGACGAACGCCTCGACGACGTACGCACGGAACACGAACGCCAGGATGAACGCCACGACGAACGATTCGACGGTTTCCAGCAGGCTGTCGCGTTCGGCGCGGTCACGGGCCGCCTGGTCGGGGCTTTTCTCGGGGCGTTGGCTCACGTCACTGGTTCTCCAGCACCGACAGGAACGCCGCCTGGGGCACGTCCACGTTGCCGATGCTCTTCATGCGCTTCTTGCCTTCCTTCTGCTTCTCCAGGAGCTTGCGTTTGCGACTCACGTCGCCGCCGTAGCACTTGGCCGTCACGTTCTTGCGGACCGCGCTGATGGTCTCCCGCGCGATGATCCTCGCGCCGATCGCCGCCTGGAGCGGCACCACGAACAGATGACGCGGTATCTCCTTCTTCAGCCGCAGCAGAATCCGACGCCCGCGGTCCTCGGCCGTCGAACGATGGCTCACGAAGCTCAATGCCGACGCCGGCTTGCCGTTGATCAACACGTCCACCATCACCAGGTCGGCCGGCCGGTAACCCAGCAACTCGTAGTCCATCGTCCCGTAGCCGCGCGTCGCGCTTTTGAGCTTATCGTAGAAGTCGTAAATGATGTCCGCCAGGGGGAAGTCCACCACCAGCATCACCCGCGTCGGGCCCAGGTGCTCCTGCCGCACATACGTTCCGCGGCGCTGCTCCGCCAGCTTCATCACCGCCCCGATCGACTCCAGCGGGATGATCATGTTGCACCGGACCACGGGTTCGCGGATCTCTTGCCACTGGGCCATCGGCGGCATGTCGCTCGGCGTGTCGGCCCGAACCACCTGGCCCCCATGCAGCACCACCTCGTAGCTCGTCGTCGGGGCCGTCTGCACCAGGTCCACGCCGCTCTCGCGCTCCAGTCGCTCCTGGATGATGTCCATGTGCAGCAGGCCCAGGAAACCGCAACTGAACCCGAATCCCAGGACCTCGTTGTTCCGTGGACGAAAGGTGAAGCTCGCGTCGTTCAGGTGCAACCGCTCCAGCGCGTCGCGCAGTTTGCTGTAGTCGGTCGAGGCCGTCGGATAGATGTCGCAGAACACCATCTGCTGCGGCGGACGGTAGCCCGGCAACGGTTCCACATCGGGCCGTTCCGCCTCGGCTACCGTGTCGCCGATGTTCACGTCGTCGAGCGTCTTGATGTTCGCCACGCAGTAGCCCACCTCGCCCGCCGCCAACTCCGTCTGCGTCTGCGGCTCGGGCCGGAACTTTCCCAGCTCCTGGACCTCGTACTGGCGTCCCGTCCCCATCATTCGCACGCGTTGCCCCTTGCGCAGCGTCCCGTCGAACACGCGCACGTAGATGATCACCCCGCGATAGTCGTTGTACTCGGCGTCGAAGATCAGCGCCCGAAGCGGCGCCTCGCTGTCGGCCTGAGGCGGCGGCACCTTCTTCACCACCGCGCGCAGCAACTCCGCGACCCCCTCGCCCGTCTTGGCGCTACAGAACACGCAGTCGTTGCTCGACAGCGCCAGCGCGTGCTCCACCTCCAGCGCCACGTCTTCCGGGCGGGCCGACGGCAGATCGATCTTGTTGATCACCGGAATCAGGTGCAGATCGTGTTCCATCGCCATGTACGCGTTGGCCACCGTCTGCGCCTCCACCCCCTGCGACGCGTCCACCACCAACAACGCGCCCTCGCACGCCGTCAGTGCGCGGCTCACTTCGTAGTGGAAATCCACGTGGCCGGGCGTGTCGATCAGGTTCAGCATGTACCGCTCGCCGTCGTGCTCGTAGTCCACCGTCACGGCCGACGCCTTGATCGTGATCCCGCGCTCGCGCTCCAGGTCCATCGCGTCGAGAATCTGGTCCTTGCGCTTGCGCGCATCGACGGCGCCGGTCAGTTCCAGTATCCGATCCGCCAGCGTGCTCTTACCGTGGTCAATATGCGCTATGATGCAGAAGTTCCGAATGAGTCCTGGGCGCAAAATCCTGCTCCAATGATGCCCGCGTCTCCGCCGAGAGCCGTCAGGGCCAGTCGCGTGCTGGCCTTCGGCCGCGGAAAGAACATCTCGCGAGCGTATTTCTCCAGTGGTTTCATCAACAAGTCGCCTGCCGCGACCATTCCCCCGGTCAGCACGATGATGTCCGGATCGACCAGGTTCACCATCACGTCACATCCAATGGCCAGGTAACGTACCGTCTCGTCCACGATCTCCCAGGCCAGCGCGTCCCCATTGGCGGCCGCCTCGAAAATGTCCTTGGCCGTGATCGCATCCTCGCTCAGGCCGTTGTCGGTCACGATGCTGCTGCGACCCGAGGCCAGGGCCTCGCGGAACCGTCGGACCGTCCCCGTCGCGCTGGCATACGGCTCCAGGCATCCCCGACGGCCGCAACCGCACTGACGGCCGCCCCATTGCACCGTCACGTGGCCCAGTTCGCCCGCGGTGTCGGTCGCGCCGCGGTGCATTCGACCGTCGATCACGATGCCGCAGCCGATGCCCGTCCCCAGCGTAATCATCGCCAGGCTCCGGCAACCCCGGCCCACTCCGGCCCGGAACTCGCCGTACGCCGCCACGTTGGCGTCGTTCTCCAGCACCGTCGGGATTCCTCCCAAGGCTCGCTTCAGCGCGTCGCGCACCGGCAGGTCGCGCCATCCCGGAAAGTTCGGCGCCACCACCACCAGGCCCGCCTGCGTATCCACCGGCCCGGGGCATCCGATCCCCACGCCGCGCACGTCGCTCATCGCCACGCCCGACCGCTCGCATAGCATCCGCACCGAGTCGGCCATCTGGCCGATCACCCGATGGAACCCCTTCTCCACCTCCGTCCGGCACGAACTCTGGTCCAGGAGCTTCATGTCCTGCGAGAACAGCCCGACCTTGATGTTCGTGCCGCCCAGATCGATCCCAGCATAGGCTCCCAACGTTCCACCTCCTCATGCGGCCGGACAGGCCGTCGCGGCGGCGGCCCCCGCGCCGCGACGCCGGTGTCCCGACGCCGTCGCTCACCGCTGCGGCGCCGACGATTCCCGGCCCCAGCTCTTCACGATCGCCAGTTTTGCTTCGTGGGTCGCCGCGGCCTTGTAGGCCGACAGGTCGCGGCCCAGCGCGGGAAGAACTCGCTCCAGCTTCGTCACCGTGGGTCCGTCTCCGTTGGCCAGCGCCCGCGACAGGTACGTGACCAGCAACAGCGGATCCCCGGCCACGACCTCTTCGGCCAATTCCTGGGCCGAGTCTCGGACCGCCTCGTCCTCGGCGTCCAGACGCTCCACCGCCTGGTCGAATGCCGCACGGCCCACGCTCACCAACAGCATCTCCAGACGCGCCGCCAGATCCTCCTCCGCCAGCCACGTCGGCCCCAGGGCCTTCCGCGCTCGCGACACGATCCGGTACGCCTCCGACGCCTTGCCCTCGTCCTTCAGCCGACGGGCCTGCTCGTGAATCTCCTGGAGCAGAACGCCTCGCTCTCCGGAAGGCGACTCTTGAATCGACTTCACCAGCAAATCCAGCCCCTCGACGTACGGCGGCATCGTCACCAGCAGCCGCCCCAGCTTCTGTCGCAGCGTCCGTTGCCGCGAGGCGTCTTTCTCGGACTCCACCAGTTCGCGAAGCAGCGTCACCGCACGGGTCGGCTGCCCGCTGCGAAGACTCGCCTCGGCCAGCTTCTCCTTGACACGCGGCAGGCTGCCGTTGCCCGTGCTGCCCAGCCGCGCCATCGCCATCTCATAGAGCTGCGCCGCCCACTTGACGCTGTCGGCATCGCCCGAAGCCATCAGGTCGTCGGCCAAACGCTCCGCGGCCTGGGGATTGTCGTTGCGCCGCTGAATCGCCAGCAGCGCGGTCGCCAACGTCTGGCGAACGTCCTTCTCGCTCTCGCCGCCGGGCGCCAGCCTCGCCGCCATGGCCGCCGCCGACGGCCCGGAGCCGATGCGCCCCAGCGTGTCCGCTACGGCCGCTCGCACTCCCTTGTCCGTATCCGACAGATGGGTCAGCAACGCTTCCACCGCCCGCGCGTTGTCCTTGCCCACGGCGCCCAACCCCTGCGCCGCGAAAAAGCGGACTTTGGCCGCATTGTCGTCCAGTGCCCGAATCAGCGCCGGCAGCGACTCGCTCCGGGCGATCCGCGACAGCGTCCGTGCCGCCGCCTCCCGCACCGCGTCGCTTGCCGCCGACCGCTCCGACCGGTCCAGCAATGCCGCCAGCGGCGACAAGGCCGGATCCACCGCCCCCGCCGACTCCGATCCACGCTCGCCGATCTGTCCCAGCGATTCGATCACGCGAAGCATCGTCGCCTCGTCGCTCTCGACCAGCAGCCGCACCAGCCCCGGCACCGCCTGGCCCTCGCGCAGCTCGCCCAGCGCCTTGACCACGGCGCCTCGCACCGACGCCTCGCTCTCCGCCTCCAGACGCTCCACCAGCAACGCCGACGCGCGCTTGTCCTTGCTCGCCGCCAGCGCCGCCGCCACCTCTTCGCGAACCGATGCCGCCGGATCCGTTGCTCGCGACAGCAGTTTGTCCACCAATTGAGTCTGCGGCTCCTTGGACTCGCGCAGCAGCCCCCGCGATTCCTCCGCGGCAAGCTTGCGCAACGCCGCTACGGGATCGTCCAGCAACCGCACCAATTCCCCCAGCCGCGCCGACGGTTCCACCTTGCGAAGCGTCCCCTGGTACACCTCGACCAGCCGACGCGTCACCTCTTCCAATTCGGCCGCTTGCTTGGCCAGTTGCGACTCCTGCGCCCGCAGCCGCTCAAACAGCCACTTGCCGCGCGGCTCGTCCTTGTGAGCCTGCCACCACTCGGTCCACGCCTGGTGCGATTCCCCCAGGTACGCCTGCGTAATCGCCGACAACGCCGACGCCGCCGACGACCGAATCGCCGGACTGCCGCTGCGAAGCATCTCGATCAGCGGCTGCACCGCCTCCTTCTCCCCAATGCGACCCAGCGACGCCATCAGAATCTGCTGCTGACGCACCGACTCGCTACGCGACAGCAACGCCAGCATCTTCTGTACATCCTCGCGGCTGCGATAGGTTCCCAATGCCGTACTGAGCGCCTCTTGCAGCCCCGCCGGCAGCGACGGCGACCCCGACAACTTCAGCAGCGTCTCCAGCAAACCCGCCGGCGGCTCCGACGCCGATCCGATTGCCTGGAGCACCGCCATCGGAAGATCCGCAGTGTCCGACTTCTCCAACGCCCCGGCCAGAATCCCTACCGCCGCATCGCCACGAGCCAGCAACAGCGTCGCCGCGTCACGTCGCGTCTCCAGGCTCGCCCCAGGGCGAGTCAGCAGGCCGCTGAGAATCCGCAGCTCGTCATGCGACGGCGGCGCAGACGCACCCCCCTCCGGTTGACCGTGGGCGACCCCTGCCGCCATCACGGTCACCAGCGCCGTTGTCACCCAGAGGCTGACCCACCGGATCCGTTGCACGTGCCTTGCCTGTTCCTTCCTCTGGCGGATGAGCCGCAACCGTTGCTATTCCTCGGATCACTCCGACTCCGCGCCCGTGTCGAGCGGCACGGCTCGCCTGCCCCCGACCATGATCTTGGCGCCCTGGCGATCCTTCGGCGATGTGAACACGAACTCCACCACGGCGATATCCCGAATGGTCACCGGCGCCGCCTGACGCGACGGCGTGAAGTGCTCCGCTCCGGGCGCACGCACCGCAAAGAACTGGAGAGGCTCCGGGCTGACCTTGCGGCTCAGCCGCAGCTCCGTCCCGCGGGGATCGAACGAGTAGAAATTCCGGTCGTCCTGTTTCTTCGGCTGAATGCTCAACTTGACCACGAACAAGTCCTGCCCGCCGCCCTGGGCCGCACGGTACGGGCGCGGCTCGCCTCGCGACGACATCAGCGAAATCGACTCCTCCACCGACGTCCCCAGCAGCACAATGTTGTGTGTTGACGTGGTGGCTTCCGCAGCGTGCTTGACCAAGTACCAGTCCGGCGCCGTGTCCGTCGGCGCCGACGCTTCCGTCACGTCGTAGTGGCTCAGCGGCTTGCCGCGCGGCGCCTCGAACGCCAGCCGGCACACCACCGACCCGCTCGACGACTCGAAGAATACCTCCCAGTCCTTCCCCAGCCGCTCGCCCGGCTGCTCGCCCTCGGGCGCCACCGTCTCCAGCGGCGTCGCATGAACATCCGCCGAACGCATTTCGATGTCACTGGTCGTTGCGCCATCGGCCGTCGTCAGTGTCTCGTGCAGCAGCGTCTCGTAGTCCGTCCCCGTCGCCGTGTTGGTGATCCGGAGGTTCTTCGACGTCAGCAGCATCTTCTTCGGCGCGCCGCGACCGCCCTTCGGCGATATCTTCAGACGCACCTGCATCCACTGGTTCTCCGCCGCCGGTTGCTGCGTCAGTCGCGAGTTCAGCCGCGACAACAGGCCCGCCTCCACCACCTCCACCTTCAGCGATGTCAGCTCGATCTTCCGACCCCGGGCCAGGCCCTCGGCCTTCTGGTTCTTGTCGGCGTCGAGGTCCGCCTCCGCCACGTCCTCCGCAGCGCACTTCAACCCGTATTGCCACGGCTGCGACAGCGACGGCACCGAATAAACCAGCACCGCTTTCGACCAGCGCGAATTGTTCTCGAAACGCCACTTCGCGTCTCCGGCCAGGATCATCGTGGACCCCGAGCCCGTCCAGTTCCGCGCCTCCTCGGCAGGCACTTCGATGCTCCCGGCCACCGTCTCCAGGTCAAGCACCGGAAGTTCGTTCTCCTTCAGTGTCTCCGTTGCCACCGGTGTGAGCGTCGGTCCCTGCGTCTTGGCTTCCAGCAGCAACTTCACCTGCCGCGTGCTCCAGGTGTCCTTCTTGTCCTTGAAGACGCTGTCCAGTTCCCAGTCCTTCAGAAGGACGTACTGCGACTCGCTTTTCTTCGGACGGAACGACACCTCCACCACTAGCAGGCTCTCGCCCGCGCGGCTCGCCGTCGCCGCCGCCGCTTTCTTCCCGGACTTCTTCTTGCCGTCGTCCTGCGACGGCTTTTCCCACGCGATATCGCCCGGTCCCACCACCACCCGACGATGCGACGGATCCGTCCACACCAAGGCCGGTGTCATCCACACCCGGTCGATCCGTATCTCCATTGCCGGCTGGCCGCGGCCCGCCGAGTACGTCGCCGTCTCGCCCACCCGGTCCAGCGACACGCCCTTGCCGCCATAGTACGCCGACGGCGTCTTCCGCAACGCGTACGTCACCCGACGGCGGAACAGATCGTACAGAATGTCGTCCGTCGTGCGACCGCGCAGATCCCCCTGTTCCCAAAGGGCCTTCATCGGTTCGCTCGATCGGTAGTTTCCCGCCAGAGGAATCCGGCCCGCCGCCAGCGCCCCTCGGCTCAGACCGTTATAGATGCCCAGCACCACGTCGTCGCACCGCAGCGCCATCCGGCCCGTCCGCTGCGCCATCGCCGATGCGCTGAACGGCTCGTAGCCCAACACCTTCGGCGGCAGCGGCATCATCTGCGCAAAAACCGCCAGGATGCCTCCGGCAATGAATCCCGCCAACGCGCCCACCACCGGGCCCCCAATCGTGTCGATCAGCGGACGGAACGTCATCGCATTCCGCAGAAACCGCTCCGACACCAGACGCATCAGCCCGAACGTCACCACGAACAGCCCCAGCAGCGTTACGCCTTCGCGCCAGTAATACGCCGTCGTCTCCGGCCCGCCCTTGAACACCAGCGCCGACAACGGCAGATAGAACCCGAACGCCACGGCTCCGGCCACCAGCGCGCCCCACAGGCTCAGCAACGCCGCCCACAGGCCGGCCCGATAGTGTATCAGCGCCGCCGGCGCCATGATCGCCACCAACACCAGAAGATCGAGCACCACGGGTCGTCCTCTCCCTTATTTCTCGGGGGCCAGAATGCGCATCAACTCCGATACGCTCGTCGTCCCATCCACGACGCGACGCAACGCCTCCTCCTGGAGGAACTCCTGCCCCTGTTTCCGCAGATACGTCCGCAGTTCCGTCAGACTTATCCCAGACGCCAATTGCCGCCGTGCCGCGTCGTCCAGCACCATCAGCTCGTACACCGCCGTGTGCCCCACGTAGCCCTCGTTGCCGCACATCGGGCACACCACTTCCTTGCCGTTCTTGTCCACCGGCCGGTTCTTCGGCTCGCGCTTCAACACGTCCAGCTTCGCCCCCTGAAGGTTCGCCTTCCGCAGAAACTCCGGGTTCGGCCGGTACGACTCGCAGCACCCCGGGCACAGTTTCCGCATCAGCCGCTGGTTTACCGACGCCAGCAGCACCGACGCCACGCTCTGCGGGTCGCCCACCGCCGCCATGAACTTCTTGATCGCCTCGCCCGCGTCGTTCGCCACAAGCCCGCCGATCATGATCTTCCCCGCCGCCGCCCCCAGCATCAACATCTTCGCCGACTCGGCGTCGCGCAGCGTCTCCACCATCACCACGTCCGGATCGCTCCGCAGCGCCCCCTGGATGGCATCCGCCAGCGTCTGGCCCGACGCCTTGTCCACCTCCACCTGGTTCACCGACGGGTGCTCCAGCGACAGCGACGACTCCACCGCGATCACGTTCTTCGAGAACAGGTCGTATTCCCGCAACGCCGAATACATGCTGATCGTCCGACCGCTGCGCGGCGGCCCGCTCATCAGAATGATCCCGCCCCCGGGGTGGTTCAACGCCGTGTTCAGCAACGCCGCCTGCTCCGCCCGCATCCCGCCGTCCACCAACCGCATCTCCAGCAGTTCGCGACGATACAGTTTCGCCGTCAACTGCTCCCCGCGGGTGCTCCCCGCCGTCTCCACCGTGATGTTCGTCCGCTTGTCATCGCGCAGCACCACGAACCGGCCGCTCTGCGGCTTGCGGTGCTCCTCGACGTCCAGGCCCGCCAACCGCTTGATGAACCGTATCATTCCCTCGCCCAGCTCGCGGCTCACCTTTCCCGCGTCACGCACCGTTCCGCCCACCCGAAGACGCACCAGCACCTCTTGGCCGTGAGGCACCAGGTATATCGCTCCGCCTTCGCGCACCAGCGCCGCATTCAGCACCGCCTCGGCCTTCTCGAAGGCCGCTCGCTCCTGGTCCGTCTGCGGCGTCAGGTGAATCGGAAAGTCCCGGTGGTCCATGTACAGCAGCCGGAACTCCTCGCTGATGTGCTGCACCCCGCTCAGGTGCACCGCACGGTCCGCGGCAATCTCGCCTTCCGCTTCGCGGCGGATCATCGCCCGCAACGAGCGCCGCAGGTGCTCCGGCGTGAACGCCCGCTCGTGCGGCGCACAGGCCGCGTTACGCGTCCGGACGTAGTACACCATCGGCCCCACCACCGCCGCCAACGCCAGAGGAAACCCCACGTAGATCGTCGGAATCGCCAGCGCCAACACCAAGGCCGCCGCCGCCCCCCCGACAAACATCCCGTACCATTGCTCCTTCTGCTTCTCGTACTGCCGCGCTGCATCCAGTGCCAGCCAGTTCCCTGCCGCCGCGGCCGTCAGCATCACCAAGAACAGCATCGCCACCTTCGCGACGCTGAACACGGCCCCGCGCGACGGTTCCGACGGCACGGCCTGGCCCTGCGCCAGCGCCGTCTCCGCCAGCGTCGCCGCCGCCACTGCCAATACCGCCAACGCTATCCCGCGCCCTGCATGTCGCCGGCCACTCACTGTGACTCTCCTGACTGACGGGCCGCCGCCGTCGCGACCGCCCCATCCCTAACGGATAATCCCCTGCTTGACCGAGATCCCCTTCAACGCCATCTTAAGGGCATCCTGGTTCGGCGCATACTCGTATGCCACGCTGTGCGTGATCCAGCCTCCCGACACCAGGTCCACGAAACTGCTCGTGAACGTCATCATCCCTTCGCTCGACCCCGCCGCGATTACCTCGTCCAGCTTGTCGTCCTCGCCGTCCCGCACCAGCTTCCGCGCCAGGCCCGTCATCACCAGGATCTCCGTCGCCGGAACCCGTTTCGTGTCTTTGGCGCAACTCGGCAGCAGGATCTGGCACACGATCCCCGCCAGGTTGAACGCCAGGTTCTGGCGAACCGCCTTCTGCATGTAGTCCGGGTACAGGTCCAGAATCCGGCCGATGGCCGACGCCGGGCTCGACGCGTGCAGCGTCGCGAACACCAGGTGCCCCGTCTCCGCCGCACGAACCGCCGCCTCGAACGTGTCCCGGTCGCGCATCTCCCCGATCAGCACTACGTCCGGATCCTCGCGCATCAGGTACTTTAGCGCCAGATCCATGCTCTCGACGTCCGTCCCGATCTCCCGCTGGCTCACCATCGCCTTCTGGTCTTCGAACAGGTACTCGATCGGGTCCTCCAGCGTCACGATGTGACACGCCCGCGTTCGGTTGATGTGGTCCAGGCACGCCGCGATGCTCGTCGTCTTGCCGCTGCCGGTCTGGCCCGCGAAGATGATCAGCCCCTGGTGCCGCGCGCACAGCGTTTCCAGCACCTTGCGCGGCAGATGCAGCGCCTCGAACCCCGGAATGTCCCGCAGCACCCGTCGGCAACTGACGCTCGTGAAATTCCGCTGACGGAACACGTTCACCCGGAACCGGTCTCCCGTCTCCGTCGCCACCGCGAAGTCCGCGCTGCCGATCCGAAGGTAATCCTCCCGCACCCGATCGCTCATGACCTCGAACACCAGTTCCTCGATCTCCTTGTCCGTCAGCGGACGCAGCGTCGTCGGCTTCATCTCTCCGTCGATGCGCATCACCGGCGGATGGTTGTGCTTCAGGTGCAGATCGCTCGCCTTGAACTGGCTGGCCAGCGCAAACAGACGGTTCAGCGTCAGCTCCACCTGCTTGCCGTTCAGTTCCACCTGAACCATGGATCGAGTCTCCCGATCACGCTGCCGTAGGACGGCGAACCGGAACGCCGCACGACGCCAGGTACGCCTTCGTCTGGGCAATGGTGTACCGCCCGTAATGGAATATGCTCGCCGCCAGGGCCGCGTCGGCTCCGGCGTCCATCAGCGCCGCTCGCATGTGCTCCGGCGACCCGCAGCCCCCGCTGGCAATCACCGGAACGCCCACGGCGTCTGCCACCGCCCGCGTCATCTCCAGGTCGTACCCGTCTTGCGTCCCGTCGGCGTCCATGCTCGTCAGCAGAATTTCCCCGGCCCCCAGCTCCACCACCCGACGAGCCCACGACACCGCCTCCAGCCCCGTCGGCACCCGGCCCCCGTTGATGTGGACCTCCCAGAACTCACGCCCGTCGCGCATCACCCGTTTCGGGTCGATCGCCACGACGATGCACTGCGACCCGAACCGACCCGACGCACGACGCACAAACTCCGGATCGCGCACCGCGGGGCTGTTGATCGACACCTTGTCCGCCCCGGCATTCAGAATATCCCGTATGTCCTCCAGCGTCCGGATCCCCCCGCCCACCGTCAGCGGCATGAAACAGCACTCCGCCGTCCGCCGCACCACGTCCAGAAGGATCGGCCGCTCTTCGTGGCTTGCCGTAATGTCCAGGAACACCAGCTCGTCGGCTTCTTCCTGCTCGTACCGCCTCGCCACCTCCACAGGGTCGCCCGCATCGCGCAGACCCACGAAGTTCGTCCCCTTGACGACCCGGCCGTTGAGAATGTCCAGACAAGGTATAATCCGCCTTGTCAGCATGGGTTGCGTCTCCCTGAAAAGGGCGATTATATCCCGCCTCCGAGGGATTGCAAGGTCGCTTCGTCCCAGAGTCCGCATACCGAGGGCAGTGTGCCGCGCCTGTCCGTCTGGCTCCCTGCGGCCGCCCCTGCGGGCTCGGATTCCAATTTCCCGGGACATGCCCGGTACGATGCCGACGTCACTAGCCCCTTGGCCTCTCGCTCAGAAAGACAACAGCGGCCAGGCCCGCGAAGGAAACCGGCACCACCGGTGCGCGACACGCTGCACCGCAAAGCCGCACGCCCCGGATACGCTCAGGTATGTGCTCCGAAAATATACGTAAGTAAATCAGGCTGACAGATCAACTGCTCCGGAGTATCCAAGAAAGTGGGGCCACAGCCCCAAACCACAGAATCCCTTGAATGATTTGACTTCAGTGCAAAGTTGTGCTAAATAACACCTAGGAAGTGTTTCCTGTGAAGCGCTGGGAACTCAGACACTAATGTTGCAATACTGAGTATTTTGTCATATGCGGGTGCCGAGATCGCTGTGCACCTAGGCCGGCTGACTACTCTATTGCCTTCGCCGGGACCTGACTGCAAGGAGGCCAAACGTGAGGATCTTGTTGGTTGCGGGGATGTTGTTGGCGGTTGCCGGAGTCGCATCTGCTGATGTTGTGACACTTTACACGCCTTTAGCCGGCGACGCCGTATATGCTTGGAACACCAAGTACGGCCCCTACGGCTACACCACTGGCACCGACACGATGTGGATTGGGCTCTACTTCGGCGCCCCCTATGGCAACGACCACACCGTTTCCATCTTCGAAATTCCCATTGCTTCGCTCGCCGGCCAGACGGTGACGGCCGCCACCCTCCGGGTCTATTCCCAGGGTTTCGACACGGGGTACTACTATGGCTCTGCCGCCATCACTTGGCTTGACCTCGGAACCCGGACTCTGACCGGCGACGTTGTGGCCGACAACATCGGACCGTTGGTTGGCTATGCCGGCGGCTCCATGAGCATCTGGAATAGTTCGTGGGGCACCAACTCTTCCGGCCCGCAAACTTTTGATGTGCTCAACTTTGTGCTGGCCGACCTCGCCGCCGGCCGCAACTACTCGACCTTCGTCCTATCCGGCTCCCGCGAAACCGGCGGTTCCATCTCCACGGCTGAGAGCGGCAACGGACCTTACATCGTCGCCACCGTGGTTCCTGAGCCGGCCACGATGACGATGCTCGGCCTGGGTCTGGCGGCCGTGGTCTTGCGGCGGCGGACAAGCAAGTAATGCTGTTGCGGTCCTGGGGCCGCACGTCATGCATCGTGTGAACACATCGGAGCCGATCCCGCGGCGTAAGCGGGATCGGTTCTCCTTTTCGGGGGTCCGGCCGTGGGGGACTGCGGCCGCCTGGGTGGCGTTGGAGCTTCGACAACAGGACCGGCGTTTGCGGCCGCGAGGAGCTTTCAAGCCGTTTGGCCGCCTGAAAAGGCCGCCGCAAGGCGCCCGGCGACGGTCTCTGGTCGGCTGCCGCAGGTCGCGCGTAGCGGTGTGAAGCAGGGAAAAACACAAAATATAGTGCTTTCCGGGGGCAGTTCTCTTGCATGCCGGCTTTATGCATCGTATGCTTAGCGTATCAGATGGCTGTCACGGCGTCGGGTCCAGGCGCTCGACGCCCGCAAGGTGTGGGGCCTGTGGAGGTGGACCGCCATGAACGGCTCTACGGGAGTTCGACATTCCGTTCAGTACGGGTTCAAGCGAACCGATTTTCCTTCGCCGCAAAGTCATGGGGCATTTGTCATTCTGCCGGAGCAAGCGGCGGAAGGGAGCCCGTGGATCTGGTATGCGCCGACCTTCGTCACGGGCGACCGCCCGCTGCCGAAGGCGCTGCACGAGTGGTATCTGCGCCCCTTGCTGGAAGCGGGCTTCGCCGTAGGCGGCGTGGACGTGGGCGAATCCTGGGGCAGCCCCGCCGGACGCACCGGCTATAACGAGTTCTACCACATTGTGACCCGACAGTTCGGCCTGTCGCGGAAAGCGTGCCTCATGCCACAGAGCCGCGGCGGATTGATGCTCTACAACTGGGCCGCCGAACACGCCGAATGCGTCCAATGCATCGGCGCCATCTACCCTGTCTGCAACATCCGACATCCGCAACGACTTGAAACCGTGTGCAAAGCATACGAACTGACCAGCGAACAACTCCTGGCCCAGATCGACCGCCACCACCCGCCGGAGCGGCTTGCCCCGCTGGCAGCCGCACACGTCCCGATCCTTCACATTCACGGCGACCGCGACGACGTGGTCCTGCTGGAGAACAACTCCGGCGACCTTATCCGTCGGTACCAGGCGCTCGGCGGCCCGGGCGAACTCATCGTCGTCCACGACAAGGGACACGAGGAAGTACCCGAGTATTTCCAGCGACGCGAACTGCTGGAGTTCTTCCTCCACCAGGGGGCCTCGGTCGCTTGCGGATCGTAGTGTCGCGAGGGAGCACTCGTGTCGTCAGGAGGAGCCCCCATGCCTATTCCGGTGACGTGCAGCCAGTGCCGCAGAACGTTCAAGGCGTCGGACTCCGCGGCCGGGCGCAAGGCCAAGTGCCCCGGGTGCGGTCACCTGATCGAGATTCCCGCGGCGCCGCCCGGTGCGTCCGCCGGACCTGCTGCGCCGACGGGTCACGCCGCCGCGCCGCACCCGTTGGATGCCATGGCCACGGCGCTGACCGGTGCAGCCTGGCCCTCCACCGCCTTGGGCGTTGACGAGACACCTGACCCGGTGCCGGTGCAGCCCACACCGGTCGCTAGCGCCGCACCCCCCCTGGTCGCCCTGCCCGCAGAAGAACAGGCCGGCGACTTCGCGTCCCACGGCGACGAGGACGAAATAATAATCACCGTGCCGCCCATTGGCGTCCAGACGCCCAGCGGCCTGGTTGTCGGCCAGAAACGACGCTTCCGACAAGCGGTCCGCCGCCACCGGCAGATAGCCTCCTGGGCTCGCATCGTCGGCATGGCCCTCGGTGGCATGTGCCTCGCCATGGGCATCAGCGGCATGATCTACTTGGCAATTACCACCCGAACCCTGCCGTCCGCGCTGGGCGTGTTTCTGCTGATGCTCGTCCTCGCCGCCGTCATGGTCAGTGGCGGCATGCTCGCTCGCTATTTTCTCCTGGCCCTGGCCGACCTCACCGAACAGGCGGCCGCCCATCAGGATCTGTTGGAAGAGATCAACGAGCGATTGAGCTAACACAGCGCGTCACACAAGGGCTGGACAATCGCCTGCCCACCGTAGCCGACGTCTCGTGTTGCCGCCCCCTGACGCTCCTTTTTTCTCCCCTTTTTTTCCGACCGCCGACGGCCCCGCAACATTTTTCATAAAATCCGCCAAAAACATAACGCCTTGCAAATCCGCATGATGTGTTACCGCTGAGGCGCATTCGCCGTCGCCCATTTGGCACAACTCCGCCCGTCCCTATTATTCCCGGATGAAGACGCGGCTGCCGGAGGGGCGGCCGCAATATGCCGGGGACACACAGCCCTTTTCTAACGGGGGACAGGTCGCATGAGGACGGTATCTGCCTTCATTCTGCTGGTAACGGTCGGCGTCTCGACGGCGGCGGCCGATCTGGTGAACAGTTCGTTCAACAAGCCCATCGTGCAGCAATCATCCTGGGCCGCCGGCATCGACGCCACGGGGGTCTGGTACGGTCCTGGCTATGTCGCCGACGGCGGCTACGCCTCGCTGGCCGACGTCCAGCAGGGCAATCGCACCGTGGACATGAACGATGCGCGTCGCGGTCTCTTCCAGGCCGTCAAACTCACCGACGTCGGCGATTTCACCTGGTCGCTGGATTGCATGCTGACGGAGTACGACACGCAGTACTGCTACTGGCAGGCGTACCTGATGAAGGAAGGGGCCACCATCGACTTGATCGGAGGGCCGGGCTACAATCAGGGCGTCCAGAAGAGCAAGACCCTCCAGAGCACCGTAAACTATGCTCCCGCCAACAAGGATGGCGGCACGTGGTACACCTACGAGCAACACTTCACCATCACCGAGAAGGACGTGAAGAACTACGATTACATCGGCTTTGTGTTGGTCGGATCGCGCCGTGGCAACGAGATGCTGGGCTTCGACAACGTCAGAACCACCTATGGCGGCGCGACGGCGGCCTGTACGCCCGAGGTTCCGGAACCGGCGACCTTGGCCCTGGTGGCCTTGGGGCTGGGCGCCCTGGTAATAAGGAGGAAACACCACGCGTGATGCGTCCTCAGGACGCGATGCAGCAAAACCCTATTCCATCCCCCCTTCACGCTACTACTGCCCGGCGGCTGGGCCTTGCGCCCCGTTGTCGGGCAGTAGGTTTGCGCGGCAGGTTCGCGGTCTCGACGTACCCGGGTCACGCCGCCGGTTGGATCTCACGGAAAATAAAGAACGCCGCCGCCACCAGGCATAGCCCCGCCCACAGGAAGTTCAACGACAGTTTTTCGCCCATGTAGAGCACCGCGAATGCCGCGAAAACGCTCATCGCGATGATTTCCTGAATGACCTTGAGCTGGCAGAGCGAGTAGGTGCCGAACCCGATGCGGTTGGCCGGCACCTGAAGACAGTACTCGAAGAAGGCCACGCCCCAGCTCGCCACGATGGCCAACATCAGCGGCCGATGCTTGAAATCCTTCAGATGGCCGTACCAGGCATAGGTCATGAAAATGTTCGACACCACGAGCAACGCCACAGGCAGCAACCGACCGACCATAGAGCCTCCGAACCCAGCTGTGTCCGAACCCCACCGGACCGTGGGCCGACATTATACCAAACCCGTTTTTTGTTTACGGATATATTCGGCAGCAAACAAAGCCGCCGCCACGCCTTCGCCGGCGGCCGTGGCGATCTGCTTCTGCGAGCCGCTGCGGCAATCCCCCGCCGCAAACAGCCCGCGCACCGCCGTTTCCATGCTCGCGTTCGACGCGCGGACGAACCCGCCCTCGTCCAGGTCCACCGTTCCGCGCAGAAACTCCGTGTTCGGCGTCATCCCGATCCAGACGAACACCCCGTCGCAGGCCAACGGACGCTCGCGGCCCGAGTCCAGCTCCTTCAGCACGACGCCCGTCACGCGCTCGCCGGGCACGCCTTCGATCCGCACCACGGACGTTCGAACGAGCACCTCCACGCGGTCTCCGTGTTTGTTCAGCTCCTCGACCAGAAACGGCGTCGCCGTCAGCTGTTCGCGGTTCTGGACGATCGTGAGCCGCTTGACGAACTTCAGCAGGTGCAGCCCCTCGTCCACGGCCGTGTTGCCGCCGCCGAC
>CAZCOA010000020.1:0-47587 GCA_964500225.1 uncultured Anaerolineaceae bacterium
CCGACCATTGTTGAAGAAAGGCCGTTCGGCGAGAAAGTCGAACGGCCTTCTCTTTGTCAGGACGAGACTTGCGCCCGATAGCAGCCGGTTCGAACTGACGCACTCCAGGATGGTCCGCCGGGAGGCGAAGTTCGAACCGCGCCATAGACCTGTGAGGTTCTGGCTAACGTATCTGGTCCCGTCAGGTTCAGCCACAGCTCACCGTTTAAGCACAGGTCCGATTTGAGATTCCAGGTGAGCCACCAACAGGGAACATACATACCATCAGAGTACATACCGGATTGGCTCGTCGCTCTGGCACTGTGGGATTCCTTTACTCACCGGTACGAAAAGTGTCATGCCTGAGTTCGCCGGCTCCCTGGACCTCCTGTTTGCCTGCACCGGCAGCCGCCTAAGTACGAACCGTTTCAGGAAAGAGTCCGGCCGGATCGCGTTCCACACACGGGGCAATCCGTGTAAGCGGCCGGCCACGCGGAAAAGTACAGCCAGAGGCGGCGCAATTTGCATCACCGACGCCGCCGCACTGGTGTTCCATAATTATAGACCGTGTGTCGGTACGGCTGTTATCAAGTAGCCCGAAGCCACAGCTTTCGGCCACCGCTCAAGAGAGGTACCTCATGGCCGCAAATACACGTAAAGACATCGCAGTGCTGCGCGACCTCGCGCGGCAGTACCTGGAGATCGCCTCGGACCCGATTCAGGAAGCGCGGCGCCGGCTGTGGCGCGACCATAATAGCCTGCGTCCGACGGCGGTGATGCCGGTCCTGGTGAGCTTCGGCATGTGGAATCACTGGTGCCGCGAACTCTTCAGCGACCAGGCTATGGTTTGCCAGGACCCGTTCTACCGCGGCTACGAGCGTGACCTGCGTCTGAGCCTGTTCCAGCACAGCGTGGGCGACGATTCCGTCATGGAACCCTGGTTGACGGTCACGGCCACGCAGTTGCGCGGCCCGGACAGTATCTGGGGTGTGCCGATGAACCACAGTGAAAACGCCGAGAGCGGCGCGTGGACGATCACGCCGCCAATCGTCGAGTGGGCGGATATGGCGAAGCTGAGTCCGCCGCCGCATGTCATCGACGAAGAGGCCACGGCTGCGAACGTGGCTCGGCTTGGCGAAGCCGTCGGCGACATCTTGCCGATCAACGTGAATCGCGGGCCGGTCTGCGTGTCGTTTTCGTCGGACCTTTCGTTTCACGCGGGGCAACTGCGCGGGATTGAGCAGTTGATGATCGACATGTGCGAGAGTCCCAAGGAACTGCACGCCCTGATGGCCTTCATGCGCGACGGCGTTTTGGCCAACCAGCAGGCGGCGGAGGACGCGGGCGACCTCGGGGCCGCGAACCAGGCCGGCCAGAGCCCCTACGCCCACGAGACCGTGCCGCCGGCACCCAATAGCTACGGGCACCGGCGGCGGAAGCTCTGGGCCTTCATGGCGTCGCAGGAGTTCGAGGGCGTCAGCCCGGCCATGCACGACGAGTTTCTGATCCAGTACCAGTTGCCGATCCTGAAGCAGTGGGCCCTGGTGCAATACGGTTGCTGTGAGAACCTGACACACAAGATCGACATCTTGCGTCAGATACCCAATCTGCGGGTCATTGCCGTGACACCGCGGGCCGACGTGCGTCGGTGCGCGGAGCAGATCGGCCGCGACTACGTTCTGTCGTGGCGTCCGAATCCGGCCGACATGGTCTGTTGCCAGTTCGACGAGCAGTTGATTCGCCGAACCATCCGCTCCGGTCTGCAAGCGTGTCGCGGCTGCCATGTCCACGTTCGCCTGAAGGACATCGAGACCGTGCAGGACGATCCGCACCGTCTGGCCCGCTGGGTACAGATTGTCCGCGAGGTGGCCGAGGAAGTCGCTCCCTGAGGCGAGATTGCGAGCATCAGGACTGGGACGTCAGTCCGCTCAGGCAGAAGCAGACAAAGGCGCATCGGGTAAAGTATCACACAAGTCCCCGACGCTATAGCTGGGAACAGGAGAAACAAGGATGCCCCGTACTGTAAGAGAAGAGTTCGCCCCTGTCCGTTTGCGGTGTGAATATGAGGCTTGCCCGCTGGGCATGGACGAGAGGCAGCCGCGGCTGTCGTGGCAGATCAGCGACCCCACTGTGCCGCGAGGCGCCAGACAGACCGCCTATCGCATCCTCGTCGCCTCGACGGAGGAAGCCCTCTCCCGCGACCGCGCCGACCTTTGGGACAGCGGCCGCGTCGAGTCCTCACAGAGTCTTTTCATCGATTACGGTGGTCCGCCCCCGGTCAGCCGCCGCCGGTATTGGTGGAAGGTCTGCTTTTGGAACGGCGACGGCCGTCAGAGCAACTGGTCGGCCGTCCACTGGTGGGAGATGGGGCTGCTGGAGCCGGAGGACTACACGGCCCGGTGGATTGCCTCGTCCATGGTCGGAGGTCGCGACGTCGGCGCCGCCGCGCCTTACATGCGCAAAACATTCCATCTCAAGTCGCGTCCTGTGCAGGCGCGGCTCTATATCACAGCGTTGGGACTTTATGAGGCTAGTATCAACGGACAGCGCGTCGGCGACCTGGTGTTCACTCCGGGTTGGACCGACTACGCCAAACGCGTCATGGTCCAGACGTACGACGTCACCGATCTGCTCGCCGCCGGCGATAACGTCCTCGGGGCAATCCTGGGCGACGGTTGGTACTGCGGCCACGTCGGTCCGCTCCGGCGCCAGTTCTACGGCCTGCGGCCGATGCTCCTGGCCCAGCTGGAGGTCACTTTCCCCGACGGCAGCCGCCACGTCGTGCAGACCGACGAGTCGTGGCGCACCGCCGCCGGTCCTATCCTCCTGAACGATCTGCTGATGGGCGAAACCTACGACGCCCGCTTTGAACTGCCCGGCTGGAACACGCCGGGATACGACGATTCGGAGTGGCAGGCCGTCCAACTCTGCTGCGACGTGAAAGTCCAACTCGTCGGCACCCTCGGACCTCGCGTCCGCCACATCCAGACGTTGCGGCCGGTGTCCGTCAGCGAACCGATCCCAGGCCGCTACGTCTTCGATTTCGGACAGAACCTGGTTGGCCGGGTGTCCATGCGTCTGCGTGGCAAACCGGGCGAAACCGCCATCCTGCGGCATGCCGAAATGCTCAACCCCGACGGCACGCTTTATACCGCTAACCTCCGTAGCGCCGCCGCCACCGATCGCTACACCTTTGCCGACGAACGACTCGTCGAGTGGGAACCTCGATTCACCTTCCCCGGCTTCCGCTTCGTCGAGCTGAGCGGCGTGCGAGGCGAGACCTGGAACCCCGACAAACTGCGACTCTCCGCCCTGCCCGACCTCGACAGCCTCGAAGCGCATGTGCTTCACAACGACATGCCCATCACCGGCAGCTTCGGATGCTCGCATCCTCTGATCAATCAGCTCCAGTCGAACATCCTGTGGGGACAGCGAGGCAACTTCCTCGAAGTCCCCCCCGACTGCCCGCAGCGCGACGAACGGCTCGGATGGACGGGCGACATCCAGGTCTTTCTCACCACCGCCTGCTTCAACATGGACGTTCAGGGCTTCATCGCGAAGTGGCTCATCGACCTCGAGGATGGTCAGCGCGAGAACGGAGCCTATACCACGGTTGCCCCCAGCGTGCTCGGCCGCGCCATGGACGGCACCGCCGCCTGGGCCGACGCCGGCATCATCGTTCCATGGATCCTCTACCGGCGTTACGGCGATGTGCGAGTCCTCCAGCGTCACTACGCCGGCATGGCGCGGTTCATGGACTATCTGCGAAAACAGTGCGGCGAGTCGCTTATCCGGACAGGCGGCTTCGGCGACTGGCTCAGCGTCGGAGCGTTCACGCCGCTGAATGTCATCGGCACGGCATTCTTCGCGCACAGCGCCGACCTCATGAGCCGCATTGCGGCAGTGCTCGGGAAGAAGGATGACGCGGCCGCCTATGCTGATCTGTTCCAGCACATCCGCACCGCCTTCTGCCGCGAATTCGTCACGTCGGCCGGCCGCATCATCGGCGATTCCCAGACGGCCTACGTCCTCGCTCTCCGATTCAACCTCCTGCCGAAGGAACTGCGTTCCGCCGCCATGCAGCACCTGGTTGACGATATCGAACACGGGCAGTCCATCGTCTGGCCCTATTCTCCTCGCCAAGGCAGCATCTCCACCGGTTTCATCGGCTGCAAGCACATCAACCTGGCCCTCAGCGAAGGCGGGCGGACCGACGTTGCCTATCGCCTCATCACCCACGAGAACTACCCCTCGTGGCTCTACCCGGTCAAGAACGGCGCCACCACCATCTGGGAACGTTGGGACGGCTGGACACCCCAGCACGGATTCCAGAATCCGCAGATGAACTCCTTCAATCACTATGCCTTCGGAGCCGTTGGCGAGTGGATGTATGCCGTCATGGCCGGCCTCGACTTCGACGAAAGCGCCCCAGGCGGCCGGCGACTCCGCCTATGCCCCCAACCGGGAGGCGGCATCACTCACGCCGCCGCCGGCCTCGACACGCCCTATGGCCACGCCGCCTGCCGTTGGGAACTCACTGGCGAGCAACTGACGATTAACCTAGTTGTGCCTCCGAACGCCACCGCTCTGGTCCGCATCCCTGCGGATCCCGCGCATCCGGTTACCGAGGGCGGCCGGCCTCTGACTGGAGCCGAAGGCCTCGACTGCGTCCGCACCGATGGCCAAGCCGTCTGGTGCGAGGTCGTCGCCGGAACCTACCGCTTCGTGTCGAAAATGCCCCTGCCGGCTGAAAACGAGGGAACACCTTCATGAGAGCCGGCCGACGGATTCGGATACATGGTGGAATGAGTGGCTCTTGAATAATCGCCCTCGTCGCCCGCGACGTGACCGCAGTTGCCCAGCCTATTGTCTGCGAGCCCAGTAAAGTCGAGCGGATGCGGACCGTGGATTGTCGCGGACCTCCCCTGCCGAGGGACACACGGGTTTGTCGCAGGCTTCCGCGTACAGGCCGCAACGCAACCCCTCGGCGAACGCCTCGCGGACGATTCGTTGCTCGCCGCTATGAAAGGTCAGCAACACAAGACGCCCGCCGGGCCGCAGGCACCATGGTGCAACGCGCAGCAGTTGCCGCAGGCTGCCAAGCTCGTCATTGACAAGGATGCGGAGGGCCTGAAACGTCCGTGCCGCCGGATGGGTCTCTCTTCGACGCGACGCGTCGCGCTGGGCCCATTGGCGCCGGGTCAGCCCCTTGACGTGCAGAATCAGATCGACCAGTTGCCTTGTGGTCGCGATGGGGCGCTTGTCGCGGCAGCCGACGATGGCTCTGGCGATTCTCGCCGCGTCCGGCTCGTCGGCCAGTGAACGTATTGCGGCCACAAGGTCGCCCTCGGACATCGAAGCCAGCAGATCAGCCGCCGTGCGGGTCAAGCGGCCGTCCATCCGCATATCCAGGGGCCCGTCGTGCTTGTAGCTAAAGCCGCGCGATGGATCGTCGATCTGCATGCTCGACACGCCGAGGTCGGCGAAAACGGCATCGCAGCCGTCGAGCCCCTCGGCCGCGAGACGTCGGTCGAGCCCCGCAAAATTGCCATGATGGAAACTCATCTCGGCATCGGGGAACGCGACACGAAGCCGCGCGGCCGTACGGTCGAGTTGGACGCGGTCCACATCAAACCCCAGCAGCCGTCCCCCCGGAGCGATGCGCGGCAAGATGGCCTCGGCGTGTCCGCCGTAGCCGATAGTCAGATCGGCTACGACGTTGCCCGGCTTGAGGCACATCGCCTCCAGTACCTCCGGGACCATGATCGGCACATGGGATCCCGCAGGCGTGCGGCCCTGGGCGCGGACGTGCTGGTACATCTCAGGGTAGTCCTCGGGCGACCGCTCCTTGTACTTCTCGTCGAAGTGCGTCGGGTGCGTGCCGCGATAGCGTTTGCGTCGCGGCGGGCGCGGCGGCTCCGGCGGCGGTTCGCTACGGTCTGACGAGCTCTGGCCCATGCCCTCCTCCGCTTGGATCCGGCAGATTCCCGTGCGTCACTGCAATTATGCGACGCCCACGCACTGCGCCAAGTGTCACAGCACGGTGAAGGCGTCCTGCGACGTCGGTTCGCAGGGTCGAACGCGGTAGTGTCGGCTGCAAACGGAGAAACGTCAAGCCAATTCGAATGCAGATGCTCGATGACAGATTCCGCCAAGTACCCTGCCGCCAAAGGTCGCAACGCCCCCGTTGGCCACAAGTCGGATGCGTCGTGGCACCGGCGGCGGACCGGACGCATGATCCATGTTCAGAGAGAACTTGTGGCGCACGGCCGTTGCGCGCAAACACGCTCGACAACACCATTGCTGTAGCCATGGAATCCGTTGCGTCGCACATAAAGCCTTCACAGATGGATCGACGTGCCATGTACCAAGCCTGGGACACGAAACAGGTCAAGCATCGCATCACATCATCGTATAGTCTGCCCGGAGGATTCCGCCAGCTGCGCGGCGATGGTCGCCATGCGAGCCGGCGTGGGCGTGTCGGCGTCGGGCATGTGGTCGGGGCAGCCGATGGCCTCGTACTTGGAGTGGGCCTGGTGGTAGGGCAACAGACGGACCGCGACAATGTTCGGGAGCCCGTGCAGCAACAGACCGATGGCGCGGACACTGTCGGGGTCGTCGTTAAAGCCGGGAATTACCGGAATCCGGATCTCCACGGGAATGTTGCATGGCGTCAGTCGTCTTAGGTTCTCCACGATCTGGCGATTCGACATGCCGGTGTATTGGCAGTGGAGCGTCTCGTCGGCGTGTTTCACATCGTAGAGGAACATGTCGGTGTAGGGCAACACTTTTTCAAAGCACTCCCATCCGACCGCGCCGCTGGTGTCGATGGCACAGTGAATTCCGTCGGCCTTCAGCCGCGCGAACAGCGCGGCACAGAAGTCGGGATACATCAGGGGTTCGCCGCCGGATAGGGTGACGCCGCCGCCCTCGGCGTAGAACTCGCGATCCTCCAAGACGATCTGCCGTGCCTGCTCGACGGTGACGGGACGCCCCATGAGCTTTAGTGCCCGGCCGAGGCACATCTGCTCACAAGCGGCGCACCCGATGCACGCGGCCCGGTTGAAGACATGCCAGCCGTCGGTCATCGCGTGGGCCCCCTGTGGACACACGGCCACACATTCGCCGCAATGGCGACACTTGTGTTCGTAGTAGGCCGGTTCGGGCCGCGACTGTTGTCCTTCCGGGTTGTGACACCATCGGCAGCGCAGCGGGCAGCCTTTCACGAACAGGACGGTACGAACGCCCGGCCCGTCGTGGACAGCGAATCGTTTGGCTTCAAACAACGGGACGACCGTCGGCATCGTGGCTTCACCCGCTGATGTTCTGCGCCCGCCGGATGAACATGTCCTGTTCCTTGCGGCTCAGGTCGGTAAAATGCACGTTCCAGCCGCAGACCCGCACCTGCAATCCACGGTACTTTTCGGGGTGTGCCTGCGCGTCGATCAGGGTGTCGGCATCGAAGACGTTGAACTGGATGGCGATACCGTGCCGCTGCATGTAGGTGTTGAGCAGTGTCCTCATGGCGGCCAAGCCCTCGTCTCCCTCGACGGTGGCCGGATGCAGCATGACATCGAGGGGGAAATCGCCCGGGTGCAGCGCGGAGTCCATTCGTGTGGCCGAGCGGATGAGGGCGGTCACGCCGTTGATATCCATTCCCATGGTGGGCGAGATGTTCTTGGAGATTTCCTCGCCGGCCAGACGTCCGTCGGGCGTCGCTCCGGTCTTCTGTCCGTGAGTGAGGTAGTATCTGGGAGGCGTGTGCATTGACGCCAGATAGAAACCGCCGCGACTGTTGGGGCGCATGTTGATCTTATTGCCGAGAAAACGGGAAAGCGTTTCGGCGTAGGCGTCCACGGCATCGATGCCGTTGCCATACTTGTTCTTGCTCTGAAGCATTCTGAGCCGCAGCTTCTCGTGGCCTTTCCAGTTGTTTCGGAGAGTGTCCTTGAGCTGCTGAAGCGACAACTCCTGTCTCTCGAAGACAAATTCCTTGACTGCCATCATGGCGTCTACGGCGGTGGCGAACCCGGCGGTAAGAATGGACGACAGGTTATAGACCGATCCGTCCTGGAAGGCATCGCGCGCCGTGGCAAGGCTGTTTTCGATGGTAGCCGAATAGACGTTGGTCGGGTTGATGAAGCTCAAGTATTGCTCGAACTCGTTGGCACAACGGATCGCGGATTCGATAATGTGATCGAGCTGTTTCAGATAGGCGGCATGAAAATCGTCGAACGTTCGGATTGCATCAAGATCGCCTGTGCGACAACCGAGATCGATTCCGGCGAAAGGATCCACCCCGTCGTAGAGCACCAGTTCGAGCGGCTTGAGCATGTTCAGATAGGCGACGATCGTGGTGTTGCCGCGTGCCCGGGGAACAAACTCATAGCAGCCCGTGATGTCGCAGGTGCGGGCTTCCTCTTCGGTGGCGCCATAGCCCATCATGGCCCGCTTGATGGACGGCTCGCAGAGGAAGACCATGCTGTTATGACCGCGCCGGATCATGTCCACGGCCTTGTTGATGAATTCCACCGGCGTGTTCGGGGCAATTTTCAATTGCAGCTTCGGAGAACAAATGTCCAGTTTGTCGAACACGTCGAGGATCAAGTAGGACAACTCGTTGATTTCGCTTTGCCCGTCGCGTCGGGTGCCGCCCAGGTAGAAGGGATGGCCCCACGGATTGGCGATGGAGGCAAACTGCATCATGAAGTACGCGAAGAACTCGCGGATCTGGCTTTCGCTGTAACGCCCCTGCTGGATATCCCTGCGGTAGTAGGGATAAACCGTGCGGTCCAGGTTGCCGAGCGAGCGAACCTGGAGCCGGTCCACGTACTCGCTGATCATGAAGTAGAGGTAGATCAGTTGAAGGACCTCGTAGGTGTTCGTGGGAGGCCCTTGGATGAGAGCATCCAGACAGGCGGCACAGGCCAGCATGCGCTCGTCGCCATGGGCATGCTCCAGTGCCTGGTCACGGAAGCGTGTGAGGAGCTCCAGGATGGCCGTGTAGGTGATCTCGATACCTTCGAAATAGGCCTCGGCCTCGGGCGTCAACCGGCCGCTTTCCTGCCGCCGGCGGCGGTAACTTCGAGCTCGCTCACGGATGCCAGGAAAACCGAGGGAAAACAGCGCATCCCAGTCGGGGACGGAGTGGTCGAAGTCCTTGCCCATGCCGCACGCGCCCGACTGCTTGAGGTTCTGCATAAGTTGCAGGTTCGTCAACCGCGTGTCATCCACTTCGCGGTCCCACTTTGCGACAAGTCCGTCGAGAGGACGGTTCCAGCGGTCATGGCAGCCAAAAGCAACGAACCAGTCGCGCGGACTAACGTCAATGCGGATATGCCTAACAACGTACTCGAAGGCCCTCGCCTTCACGATCGGATGCGGAAGGTGCTTCAATTCATCCGCCAGTTTCAGGACACTGGCCTTGATCGTCTCGTTATCCAGACCGGTATCGGGATCGAAGGCGGGATCCTTGAATTTGCTCCACAGATAGGCCATGTCCTGCTGGAGCGCGTCGGTTGCAATCATGTCATACCCTCGCGCCGTAACACATTGCCTCGGAAGGCATTACACATCCATGCTCTCCCTTGGTCGTCATTTACGATTATACTCCCGTGTGCCCCCCGGGACAATGCACCACATCATGCGCAGAATGCACTATCCACAGCACCATTCGCAGGTTGCCGTCCGTCGCCCGCAGGCATCTTTGCGTAGTCGGCAAGAGACCCCCTCGGACGATGTGGCGAAGCCGATGAGCACGCCAGGGTCCACGGACCTTGACTTCGGCGGCTTCGGTTGGGATTATGCCCGGAACAGGAGGGGAAGCAAGCGATGGCCCTGAAGGCGATGCTCTTCGACATGGATGGAACGCTGACGCGGCCGCTGCTGGATTTCGCGGCGATCAAGCGGGAAATCGGCATTCCGACGACGTCGTTCATCCTCGAAGCGACGGAGACAATGACGCCGGCCGAGCGTGAGCGGGCCATGGCCATCGTGGAGCGGCACGAGCAGGAGGCGGCAGAACGATCGGAACTGAATGACGGCGTGTTGCCGCTACTGGCGGAGTTGGACCGCCGCGGCATCCTGACGGGCATCATCACGCGCAACAGTCGCCGCAGTTGCGAGGTGGTGATGGCGCGGCACGGACTGAGTTTCTCGGTCCTCGTGTGCCGCGAGAGTGCTCCAGCGAAACCCTCGCCGGAGGGGATTCTTCTGGCGCTGCAACAGTTGGGGGTGGATGCCGCCTCGGCCGTTTATGTCGGGGACCACCTGATCGACCTTCAGGCCGGACATGCCGCCGGCACGCGGACCATCCTGGTGACCAACGGGCACGACAAGGGGTTCCACGTAGAGGCAGACTTCGTGGTCGCCGGCCCTGGGGACATCGTCGGCTTGCTGGACGATTTGCAGGCATAGCGCGTTAGAAAACCGGCTGCAACTCTGCTATAATCCCGCGAACGTCAGCATAAGGAACAATCCGGGCGTCCGGTGGAACAACCATGGCTTCGTATCTGGCTCTGAAGAATCTTCGGCTTCGCAAGGCCCGCACGGTCATCAGCGTGGTGGCGGTCGGCGTGGGTATCATGACATTGCTGGTGGTCCGCGGACTGGCCGTGGGCACGATCGGCGAGGTGGCCCAGCGGATGAACAGTGTTCGGGCGGATCTGCTGGTCTTCGACAAGAGCCACAACACCATGATGCATAGCATGACGATGCGGCCCGGGTACGCCGAACTCATCAGCGTGATGCCGGGCGTCGAACGGGTGGTGCCTGTGCTGAACGAATCGATCAAGCTGGCCGGCCAGCCGCAGACGATCTTCGCGGTGCCGGCAACCGCGTTCGACATGTTCGGCGGCGCGGAACACGTGGTCGAGGGCAGATTGTATGCTCCGGACTCCATGGAGATGATCGTTGACACGGTTCTGGCACGCGAGGCGCGCCTTCATGTCGGCGATGAGCTGGAGTTCCGCGGCGACAAGTACCGTATTGTGGGCATCGTCAAGGAGGGGGTGGCCGGCCGCGTCTTCATGTCGTACGAGACGATGGTGCGGGTCATGCAACACGGCGAGCGGCGAGCCAACATGCTGATGGTCAAGGCCGCCTCGCCCGGCGACGTCAGGAGAATTGCCGAGCAGATCACCGACATCGGTCTGATTGTCGTCGACAAGGGCAACTACTACGACGTGGTCGCCGGAGACTTGCGAGGGCTGGACCAGTACACGTGGGCAACGACCGGCGTGACGCTGGTCGTGAGCCTTCTGACGATCCTTCTGACGATGTTCACGATCATCCAGGAACAGACCCGCGAGATCGGCATCCTGAAGAGCCTGGGCGCGACCAACGGCTACGTGATGCGTTTGGTCTTCATGCAGAGCCTGCTGATCTGCATGGCGGGCGTCCTGGTCGGGTATGCCATGTCGTACGGGGCCAAACTGGTCATCAAGAAGATTCTGCCGCTGATGACCGTGACCTTCGGCTGGCCCCTGCTGACCATCGCGCTGGCCATCGGCCTGGCCGGGGCGCTGCTCGGGGCGTGGTACCCCGCGTACCGAGCGTCGCGGCTCGATCCGGTGGAAACGCTGAATTACGAATAATCGTTCCTCCGGGAACGTCCATAGGTCGGGAAGGCGGTTGCGGCAATGCCGATGATTGACGTGCAGGATCTTCACAAGAGTTATCACACGCGGGATCTGGAGACTCCGGTGCTGCACGGCATCACGCTGCGCATCGAGCGCGGCGAGTTCGTGGCGCTGATGGGGCCGAG
This sequence comes from uncultured Anaerolineaceae bacterium, assembly GCA_964500225.1. Classification (GTDB taxonomy): domain Bacteria; phylum Planctomycetota; class Phycisphaerae; order FEN-1346; family JAACEH01; genus JAAYDY01. The sequence continues at coordinate 11,744 of CAZCOA010000020.1, forward strand.
CGGCTGCGGCAAGAGCACCCTGCTCTACTGCCTCGGGCTGATGACTCACTTCGACAGCGGTTCGGTAACCATCGACGGAACGGACGTTGCCGCCCTGAGCGAGCCGGAGCGGGCCCGGATGCGCCGCGAGCGGATGGGATTCGTGTTTCAGCGTTTCAATCTGCTTCCGGCCCTGACGGCAGAGGAAAACATCGGCCTGACACTACGTCTGCGCGGCCAGCCCCGACACGATGGGGTGATGGAGTTGCTCGAACAAATCCAACTGGCCGACAAACGGCACCATCGGCCGTCGGCCCTGAGCATCGGCGAGCAACAACGCGTCGCCCTGGCCCGCAGCCTGATCGGGCGTCCGAGCATCCTCTTCGCCGACGAGCCGACGGGCAACCTGGACTCGGAAAACGGCAACCGGGTGCTCAGTCTGATCCGTCACTACCACCGTGACATGGGGCAGACCGTGGTGATGGTGACGCACAATGAAGAGGCGGCCGGTTGGGCCGACCGTGTGGTCCGAATGCGCGACGGGCGATGCCTGGATGGTTGAGAACGAATCGGACATGCTCGCTCCGGAATTCGCCGAGGTCCGGCTGACGGCCGACCGGCAACTCAATTTCCGTGCGTGGTTTTACCCGTTCATCCTGCTGCTGGCGGGCGTAGCCGTCACCAGCGGTCCTTGGCTGGGGATTCGTCGCGACTGGACCTTCCTGGTCATGTTGCTGGGCTACATGTCGCTGGCCTGCACGTTCTTTCCACTGCCGACAACGCCTGTGGTGGTCCTTGCGGCCTCACCGCAAGCACTGGGACTCGATCCCTGGATTCTGGCGGCGGTCTGCACGATTGGGACGTGCATCGCCAATATGCACGATTACTATCTGGTCACGTTCTTCTACCGTTTCCGACCCGTGCAGCGCATCCGCAGGTCGGCACTCTATGTGAAGGCGGCCCGCTGGTTCGAGCGCGCTCCGTTTGTGACCCTGGCGGCGGCAAGTTTCCTGCCAATCCCGATCGACTTCGTGCGGCTGCTGGCCATCAGCCAGGGCTACTCGCGGCGAAAGTTCGTTCTGGCCAGCGCGTTGGGGCGCTGGCCTCGGTACTTCCTGCTGGCCTATTTCACCGATCGGTTCAACCTCGGCTGGCAATGGGTGTTGGCCGTGGCGGCCGTGACAGTGCTCGTCGGCGCGTGGCGAGGGTTGCCGCGCGTCGTTCGTGTTCTGGCAAATCTGAAGGCAAAGGAGCAGACCTCATGAACCTCCGACTGACCGGCACAATCGCAACCGCCTGTGTGATCCTCGGAGCGGCGTCTGTCGCTGTGTGGGCGCAGGCAGCCACGGACGGACCGGCCGCGACGCCGGCCCCGGCCGTGACAACGCCGAAGGAGACGCCGCCGGCCGTCACATCCCCCGCGAACGATACCCCGGTCCAGCCGATGCCGCCTGATGACGGCAAGGCGACAGGCGCCGAAGAGCCTCCAGCGGCCGATCCGAACGTGGATCGGATTCTGCGTCTGGCCGAAGAGGCGGGCAAGAAGATCGACCGCCTTGCGGCCGACTTCGATTACGACGAGTACGAGACGTTGCTGGATGACCGCCAGTTTTATGAGGGACGCATCATCTACCGCAAGCCGAACCGCATCTTTATGGAGTTTACATCGGGATCGAAGCAGTCGTTCCGATTCGACGGTCGGTTGTTCGTGGACGATCGGCCGCAGCAAAGGGTGCGTCACATCTATGTCATGCGCAAGCCCGCGGAGCCGGAAATGGAAGACCTGGACATCGACAAGGTGCCTTTTCCACTGCCGTTCGGCCAGAAGCGGGATAAGGTGCTGCGGACCTTCGACGTGACGTACGTCGGCAAAGAGGTGCTCGGGCCGTGGGCCGGCCCCAGCCGGCGAGCCAAGGCGACCGACAAGACCGAGTGCGAGAAAATGACACTGATTCCCAAGCCGCACAGCCCCATGGCCAAGGACTACCAGCGGATGGAATTCTGGGTGAACGGCGAATCAGGGCTGCCGGCGCAGGTTCGGATGATCGACAAGTCGGATCGGATTCTGACGGTGCGTTTCAGCAACCTGGAGACGGGCGAAAAGATCGACGCTCCGGATAGGATCTTCGAGGAACAACCGCTGCCCAGCGGGTGGGACCGGTTCATGCACGAATAGTTCACAGAGGGCATTGCTGCTGCGAACCGCGACAGGGGCATGGCATGCCTCAGAAAGGCACTCGATCCGCCGGGGACTTGATTGTGCGTAGGGCTGCCTCTCGGCGCCGGTCGGGAATTGCGCCGCAGGGCCACATTACTTCGCCAACATCCCGGCAACCTTCTCGGCAATTCGCTTCAGTTCGGCGGGGTCGGCCTGTTGAGCGGGCCATGGGCGCTGGAGACCATCGCCTGTGCGGCGGGGAATCAGGTGAACGTGCATGTGCATGACCACCTGGCCGGCACAGCGGCCGTGGTTCTGGAGAATGTTCATGCCCTCTGCCCCGACCGCCCGCATCAGCGCCGGTGCGACGCGAGCAGCCAGCTCGAATACACCGGCGGCCACCGCCGGCGGAACGTCTTCGACCCCCACGTAGTGCTCCCTGGGAATCACCAGCGTGTGGCCCGCAGCAATAGGGCCAATGTCCATGAAGGCATAGGCCACGTCGGACTCCGCCACCTTTACCGAGGGGATCCGTCCGGCGACGATCTTGCAGAAGACGCACTGCGGATCAGCGGCCATGGCGTGTCTCCGCGAACACGGGAAAAGAAAAACCGCGCAGAGGCGTTTGCCCCTGCGCGGCCGGTTTACCGACTACTTTTTCTTCGGCTCTTCCTTTTCAACCTTCTTGGGCTTGATCTCGCTAAGTTCGAGACGGACACGCGTACCGGCGTCGCCCTTGCGAGGACGGGCCAGCTTGAGGATGCGGGTGTAGCCGCCGGCGCGGCCGGCGAACCGCGGCGCGATTTCCTCGCACAGCTTCTTGGCGACCTGCTCGTCCTGGAGACGCGATGCGACCAGACGGCGGGACGCAAGCTTGCTTCCGCCGTTCTGCCCGCGCTTGGCGAGGGTGATCAGCCGCTCGGCGAATCGCTGGACTTCCTTGGCCTTGGGCCGCGTGGTAACGATGGCCTCGTGCTCGAACAGGGCGGCCGCCAGGCTGCGCATGAGTGCGAGTCGGTGAGCCGGTGTACGATTGAGTTTCCTACCTTGTTTGCAGTGACGCATACCTTGTCATTCCTTTTTGGAGACCATGGTCCCTTGGAGGTCCATGCCGAGCGAAAGACCGATGTCGGCGAGCTTGCGTTTGACCTCGCGCAGGCTGGTTTTGCCGAACGAACGTACCTTGAGCAGATCCTCGTCGGTCTTGACGACAAGCTGTCCGATCGTGGTGATCTTCTCGGAGGCCAGGCAATTGGAGGCCCGGACCGACAGATCGAGCGTATCGACCGAGAGGGCCAGCTTCTGTTCGAGCTCGCTGACGTATTCCTTCCCGGTCTCGACCTCTTCCGCCCCGGGCTCGATAGCCATGGGTTCGCCCGGTTCGCCATAGTAGACGAACGGGTTGAAGTGCTTGCGGAGGATGCGTGAGGCCTCGACCAGGGCCATCTCGGGGCTCGTCACGCCGTTGGTCCAGACTTCGAGGACCAACTTGTCGTAGTCGGTGCGCTGGCCGACGCGGGTTTCCTCGATCGAATAGCGTACGCGTTTGACCGGGCTGTAAAGAGCATCGACGGCGATGTAACCGAGAGGCTGATTTTCTCGGATGTTCTCTTCGGCGGTGACGTAGCCGCGGCCGCGCTCGACGGTCAGTTCCATGCGAAAGTCGATGTCGGCCGTCAGGGTGCAGAGGACGAGATCCTTGTTGATGATCTCGACGTTAGGATCGGTCTGAATGTCGCCGGCCTTGACCTCCCCCTTCTCGCCCCGTTCGACAACGACGGTGCGAGCGTCGTCGCCCTCGAGCTTGACAATGAGGTTCTTGACGTTGAGGACGATCTCGGTAACGTCTTCGAGGACCCCCTCGATGGAGGAGAACTCGTGGAGGACGTTGTCGATTTTGATGCCGGTAACAGCGCTGCCCTCAAGACCGGCCAGCAGGACGCGGCGCAAGCTATTGCCCACCGTGACGCCAAACCCGCGTTCGAACGGCTCGACCACAAACTTGGCATAGTTGACGGGCTCGCCGGAGCTCTCCTCAACCACGACCTTGCTTGGCAGTTCCAAGCCTTTCCACCGGATACGCATATGTCAGGCCTCCTTTGTAGGACCTAGCGAGAGCAGAACTCGACGATCAACTGCTCGTCGATCTGGATCGAGACGTCTTCCCGCGTCGGCAAAGCCACCACGGTGGCCTCGAGGGTCGCTTCGTCGAGTGTCAGCCACTGCGGAGGCGTTCGCCCGGAGGAAAGCTGGCGATTGGCCTCGACCAGTTTCTTGGTCGCTTCGCGGTCCCGAAGCTTGATCACATCGCCGGACTTTACGGTGATGGACGAGATCGTCACGCGTTTGCCGTTGAGAAGGAAATGCCCATGGCAGACCATCTGCCTCGCCGCGGGACGGCTGGGGGCGAACCCTAGACGATAGACCACATTGTCCAGGCGGCGCTCCATAAGCGTCAGCAGGGCTTCGCCCGTGTTGGTCTCTTTGGCGGCCTCGGAGAACGTGCGGCGGAACTGCCGCTCCAGGACGCCATAGTACCGGCGCAGCTTCTGCTTTTCCCGGAGCCGCACGGCGTACTCGCTGGGCTTGCCATGGCTGAGGCCATGCTGTCCGGGCGGCTGGTTGCGCCACTGACGTTCCATAGCGCACTTGGCCGTTTCGCAGCGGGTACCCTTGAGATAGAGCTTCATGCCCTCGCGACGGCACAGACGGCATGAAGGACCTGTGTATCTTGCCATATCTGTCTGTTCCTCACACGGACTACCAGGGAATTCCTAACGCACGCTCCGGCCCGATCGCCTACACGCGGCGGCGCTTCTTCGGGCGGCAACCATTATGGGGAATCGGTGTCACGTCTTCGATACTGACGACGCGCAGGCCGGCGGCCTGAAGCGCCGTAATCGCCGACTCGCGTCCGGAGCCGGGGCCCTTGACGCGGACCTCGACCTCGTTGACGCCCAACTTCTTCGCCTTGTCGGCACACGACTCGGCGGCTCGCTGAGCGGCAAACGGCGTGCTCTTGCGGCTTCCTTTGAAGCCGACGGTGCCGCCGCTGTCCCAGCAGATGACCTCGCCGTTAGGATCGCAGACCGTGACGATCGTGTTGTTGAAGGTCGCCTTGACACTGACGATCGCCTTGGCCAGGCTGCGCCGAGCGCGTTTCTTCGATTTCGCCATAACGGATGTCCCCAAGCAGTTTGCTGTCGCCGGCTATTCACGGAACGCGAGAGCCCCGCCGCCGGCACGAACCTACTTATTCTCCTTGACGCCCTTCTTGCCGGCCACGGTCTTCTTCTTGCCCTTGCGGGTGCGGGCATTGGTCCGCGTGCGCTGCCCCCGAACGGGCAAGCCGCGGCGATGCCGCAGGCCGCGGTAGCACTGAATGTCGCGCAGGCGCGCGATGTTTTGAGCCACCTGACGCTGCAAATGTCCCTCGACGACGCACGTGCGGTCGATCAGGCCGGCCAAGTTGGAGATCTGATCGTCGGTCAGATCCTTGGCCTTCGTGGTCGGATCCAGACCAGCTTGTGCACACAGCCGCTTGGCCGTGGCGTGACCGATGCCCCTGATATAAGTCAGGGAGATCGAGATCCATTTTTCGTTCGGAATATCGACGCCCGCAATACGTGGCATCCTTCACCTCCGGTTCAGAATTATCCCTGCCGCTGCTTATGGCGGGGGTCCGTGCAGATCACTCGCACCACGCCTTTGCGCCGCACGATTCTGCAGTTCTCACAGATCCGTCTCACACTCGAACGCACTTTCATGTCAACTCCCCTTCCCGCCGCATCGCCGACATCACGACACGGGCGGCCAACGTATCCTGATCCGAAGCCGTCACCCGCGATAGACGATCCGGCCCTTCGTCAGATCGTACGGTGACATCTCGATTGTCACCTTGTCGCCCGGCAAAATGCGAATGAAATGCATCCGCATCTTCCCCGACACATGGGCCAGAATCTTGTGCCCGTTTTCCAGTTCCACGCGGAACATGGCGTTGGGCAACGCTTCCTTGACGACTCCTTCGACTCTGATCGCGTCTTTGGCCATAACCCCTTCGCGTCCGTCCCGGCGCCGCCCATTCACACATCGAGCCGCGTCAGGATATCCGAGCCACCACCGACCACGGCGATCGTGTGCTCAAAATGCGCCGACGGCTTGCGGTCAGCCGTCACGACCGTCCATCCGTCCGGCAACACCGACACCCTGTGGGTGCCCATGTTGACCATCGGCTCCACCGCCAGCGTCATGCCCTCTTCCAGAAGAATGTCCTGGCGGAGCAATTCGCGGCAGACATAGTTCGGCAACTTCGGGTCCTCGTGCATCTCTGCCCCGATGCCGTGGCCCACAAAGTCGGTCACCACGGAGAACCCGGCCTGCTGCACGTGCCGCTGCATCTTTCCGGCCACCGCGGACCAGAGGATGCCGGGCCGAATCGTCTCGGCGGCAATCGCCAGGGTCTCGCGGGTCACGTCGATAAGGCGCTGACGCTGCTCGCTAACCCTGCCAACCGGCACCGTTATCGCCGCATCGCCACAGAATCCGTCCACGCGGACGCCGACATCGAACGACACGATATCGCCCTCGACGACCCTCCGCTCGCCCGGAATGCCGTGCACCACCTGCTCGTTCACCGACACGCAGACGGTCGCCGGGAACGGGGTGCCGCCCCCGTAGTGCGGATAATTCTTAAAGAGCGACACCGCGCCGCGGGCCGCGATAATCTCGGCCGATCGCAGCTCAAAGTCCATTGTCCGCATGCCAGGCACGCACATCTCGGCCAGCCTGGCCAAGATCTCCGCCACAATCCGCCCGGCGGCCCGCATCGCATCAATCTCGGCGGCATTCTTGCGGCTTATCGCCATGGCGGCCTCGTGCGCGGTCCTTCACTCAGACATTCAACGCCGCGAAGACCCGCTCGCGGACCTCCTCTGGCGTTCCATCGGCATTCACCTGCTTCAAAATGCCCTTGGCCCGGTAAAACTCTACCAGGGGCGCCGTGCTCCTGAAGTACACGTCCAGCCGCTGCTTCACCGTTTCCGGCTTGTCATCGTCCCGCTGGTACAGCTCGCCACCGCACCGGTCGCACACACCCTCGACCTTCGGCCTGAGCGTAACCAAGTGGTACGAAGCGCCGCACTGGCGACACATCCGCCGCCCTGCCATGCGCTCGGCGATCTTCTCGGCTGCAATGTCCAGGTTCAGCGCAACGCTGAGCTTCTGCCCCTTGGCGCCGAGCTCGCGATCCAGGCTCTCTGCCTGCGCCAGCGTGCGAGGAAACCCGTCCAACAGATATCCCTTGGCGCAATCGGCCCGCGACAGTCGGCTCACGACGATTTCCGTCGTCAGATCGTCCGGCACCAATTGGCCGGCGTTGACGAATCCCTTCAGTTTCTTGCCAAGCTCCGTTCCGGCATTCATTTCGCCGCGGAAGATGTCGCCGCTGGAAATGTGCGGCACAGACAACCTCTCGCTGACATCCTTGGCCTGGGTACCTTTTCCGGCTCCCGGCGGTCCGAGCAAGACGATTCGCATAGCAGCCCCTGTATTTCCCGCCGGGGCGGCGGCCTGAAATCCCAACCGACCGCGCCCGGAAACCTATCCTACCGTTGACGCCCCTTGACGCGGCCACTGGAGAGGAACCCCTCGTAGTGCCGCATGATCAGGTGCGACTCGATCCGTTGGACCACATCCAGAGCCACACTGACGACAATCAGCAACCCCGTGCCGCCCAGAAACCCGGTCACGATCATACTGACGCCGGTGGCCTTCGACAGCAGCAGCGGGATAATCGCTATCCCGGCCAGGAAGGCCGCACCGACGTACGTAATGCGGTTCATGACCTTCTCCAGATACTCGGCCGTGCGGCTGCCCGGCCTCATGCCCGGCACGAAGTGCCCGTAGTCACGCAGGTTGTTGGCCATCTCGTTCGGTTGAAACTGGATGGCCACCCAGAAGTAGCAGAACACAATGATCAGGGTCACGTAGAAGATGATGTACGGGATTGCTCCCTCGTTGGCGTTGAATGCGATCTGCAATTCCCGTGTGATTCCCCAGCCAAGCCACCTATCCAGGGCGCCGAACACCCACGCCGGAATCATCATCAAACTCGATGCAAAGATGACCGGGATAACGCCGGCCTGGTTGACGCGCAGCGGCAGATACTGTCGCTGCATGGCCCCGTACACCCGCCGGCCGCGAATCTGCCGCGCCTGCTGGATCGGAATCCGCCGCTGGCCCTGCGTAATCATCACCGTGCCAAAGACAATCCCGACGAACATCACACCAAGCAGAATGACCACGCCCAGCGACACGCCGCCGCTGGCCGTGTCCGTCAGGCTCCACGTCGTATTCTGCATGAGGTTCAGGACGATGTTGGGCAAGCGATCCACAATGCCCGCCATGATAATCAGCGAAACGCCATTGCCGATGCCGAACTCGTCAATCTGCTCGCCGAGCCACATAAGGAACACCGTCCCTGTGGTGATCGACACCAAGGCAACGACAAAGTAGAGCGTTCTGTTGACATCGCTTCCCGCCAGCCACGTTGCTGATCCGCTGACGCCGTTGCCGATAATCACCGCCCCCTGCACGATGCACAGCAGCACGGTGAGATAACGGGTGTACTCCTGCATCTTCTTGCGGCCGATATCGCCTTCCTTGGCCAGTTTCTCCAGCGACGGAATCACCGTGGTCAGAAGCTGGAGCACGATCGACGCCGAGATGTACGGCATGATGCCCAAACAGAAAAGGAACGGAAGCATCGAGCCGCCGGTGATCGCACTGATGAAGCTCAGATAGCTCTCGGCGCCGCTCATGCCGCCACGAGCTGCGACGAACTGCCTGATAAACTCCGGCCCCGTCCCCGGAATGGGCACGTACATGCCCAACCGGTAAACGATCAGCAGTCCGAGCGTCACAAGGATCCTCTTGCGCAGCTCCGGAATGCTGAAGATGTTGGCAACTTGTCGAATCATCGATCAGACGACCTCACAAGAGCCTCCGGCGGACACGATCTTGGCTTCGGCACTCTTTGAGAACTTGCCGGCCTTGACAGTGAGCGACTTGGTTAGTTCGCCGTCACCCAGAATCTTCACGCTGATCTCGCCCGGACCGCGGACAAGACGCTTCTTGCGAAGCTGCGGCACATCCACCACGTCGCCGCCCTCGAAGTATTCTTCCAGGTCGCCGACGTTGACCACGACATACCGCTTCGTGAAGTTAGCGTTGTTGAATCCGACCTTGGGCAACCGGCGGAACAGAGGCATCTGCCCGCCTTCGCGAAGGATCGACTGCTGGTTGCCGCCGGCGCGGCTCTTGGTGCCCTTCTGCCCGCGGCCGCTCGTCTTTCCCAGGCCCGAACCGGTGCCTCGGCCGACGCGTTTGCGACGCTGGCGACGGCTGTTCAATTGGCGAACTTCGGTCAGATTCATCGGTGATCCTCCTGATCCGCCGCAACGCGGCGGATCGTCATTCATTCAGACGCCTGGGCCGAGCCGGCCGCCACCGTTTCGATCTTGATGTCGCGCAGTCGCTCGACGTCTTCCTGCAGCCGCAACTGGAGCAGCCCGTCCAGTGCCGCCTTGGTCAGATTGACCGGGTTGTTGCTCCGGTACGACTTCGACAGAATGTTGTGGACACCGGCGGCCTCCAGCACCGCGCGAACGGCGGCCCCGGCAATGACACCCGTACCCGGCCCGGCCGGCCGCAGGAACACCTGTGCCGCCCCGTGACGCCCCATCACAGGATGGGGAATCGTGTCACCCTTCAGGCGCACGTTCACCAAATTCTTGTGGGCGTCCTTGGTGCCCTTCTCGATGGCCTGAAGAACGCCGTTGGCCTTGCCATAACCGATCCCTACACGGCCGCGGCGGTCGCCCACCACCACCAGGGCCGAGAAGGAAAACCGACGCCCGCCCTTGACGACCGTCGCGCACCGGTTGATCCGGACTACGGTCTCTTCAAACGACGGGGCATCCGCAAAATACGTTTCTTTCGCCATGCTCAGGTTCCTGATTCCTCGGTCTGACGGTCACTTCGTGGCTACAGTTGCAGCCCGCCTTCGCGCGCGGCGTCGGCCAGAGCTTTGACGCGCCCGTGATATTTGCGGCCGCCACGGTCGAACGCAACTTTCACAATCCCCTTGGCCTTGGCCTTCTCCGCGATCAGCTTGCCGACGGCCTGCGCCGCCGCCTTGCCCCACGTCGACTTGCATGCCTGCTGCACTTCCGGCGACAGCGTGCTCGCCGCAGCCAGCGTGGTGCCGCTCAGATCGTCGATGATCTGGCAGTAAATGTGCTTCAACGTCCGGACTACACAAAGACGTGGCCGCGACGGCGTTCCGACCACCTTGCCTCGCACGCGCTTGGCCCGACGCTGCAACGGAGTCCGCTTGATCACTTTCGCCAGCATACTTGCCTGCTCCTGCGGCCCGCTTTACGAACCGAGCCGCCTTAGGTTCCCTGTTTCGATCAACCGCCGGTACCCGCAAACGCCTTGCCGGCCTTGCGACGGACCACTTCGCCGCGATAACGGATACCCTTGCCCAGATAGGGCTCGGGCTTGCGTGTGGCACGAATCTCCGCCGCCAACTCGCCCACCGCCTGCTTGTCGCAACCCTTAACCACGATCACTGTCGGCGTCGGCACTTCCACCTTCAGGTGATCCGGAATCTGGAACTCCCGTGTGTCGGCATATCCCACCGTCAGCAGGAGCTTCTTGCCTTGCAGTTTGGCCTCGTAGCCGCGGCCGACGATTTCCAGGCCCCGCTCGTATCCCTTGGTCACGCCTTCGACCATGTTGGCCAAAAGCGCCCGCGTCATGCCGTGGTACGCACGCGTCTGACGCTCGTCGTCCTTGCGCGTCACGACGATCTGCTTCGCAGCCGCATCGTAGGACACCGTCACCTCGGGCCGATGCTCGTACACGAGCGTGCCGAGCTTGCCCTTGATCGTGACCTTGCGGCCGGCCACGGAGACTTCCACGCCGTCTGGCACCGCGACAGGTTTCTTGCCGATTCGCGACATCGTTGAATCCTCTCCTGCACTTAGCAGACCGTACAGATCAGCTCACCGCCGACGTTCATGCGGCGGGCCTGACGGTCGCTGATCACACCCTTGGACGTGCTCAGGATCGCAATGCCCAATCCGTCCAACACGGGCGCCACGTCACTGATGGCACGGTAGATCCTGCAACCGGGTTTGCTGATCCGACGAATCTCGCGGATCACCTGCTCGCCGTCCGGACCGTATCTCAGGAAAACACGCAGGATCCCCTGCTTGCCGTCGGCGATCTCCTCGACCCGCAGGATGAAGCCTTCCTGCTGCAACACACCCGCAATGCCGCGGTTGACTTTCGAGGCCGGGATGTCCACCGAGATGCGCTTCACGCGAACCGCATTGCGGATCCGCGTCAGCATATCGGCTACCGGGTCACTCATGCTCATGCCAAACTCCTTTTCGTCTTCCGGTGGTTCGCCCCGGAGGTCGCCTCACCAGGACGCCTTCCGAACGCCGGGGATCACGCCGTCGTGGGCCATCTTCCGGAAGCAGATACGGCAAACGCCGAACTTGCGATAAACCGCCCGCGCCCGCCCGCACAAACCGCAACGACGAACGCGACGCGTTGTGAACTTCGGCGTCCGCTTGATCTTCTCCCAATGTCCCTTGGTCGTCATAGAGTTACCAGCCTTCCAAAGACTCAATCCTTGCGGAACGGCATGCCGAACTTCTCCAGCAGCCGATACGATTCCTGGTGGTTACGCGAGCCGGCGATGCAGAACGTGATGTTCATGCCCTGCTGGAACTCCACCTTATCGATGTCGATCTCCGGGAAAATCAACTGCTCGCTCACGCCCATGCTGTAGTTGCCCTGGCCGTCGAACCCGCGCGGGTTCAGCCCGCGGAAGTCGCGGATACGCGGAATGGCCACGTTGATCAGCCGGTCCAGAAATTCGTACATTCGCTGCTTCCGCAGCGTCACCTTCAGACCGGTTTCGGCTCCCGCACGCACCTTGAACGCCGAGACGCTCTTGCGCGCCTTGCAGAGCACCGGCCGCTGCCCGGTGATGGCCGCCACTTCGTCGGCGGCGCTGGTCAGCCGCTTCTTCTCGACCATCGCCTGCCCGATGCCCATCGAGATGACCACCTTCGTCAGCCGGGGCAGACTCAGGGGGTTGTCGCGGCCCAGCTCCTTGGCGAGCTGCGGGACGATTTCGTTCTTGTAGCGTTCCAACAACCGTGCCATACCTTAGGGTCCTTATTTCTGCTTCGAGACCTTGCCGAGCACCGTATCGCACTTCTTGCAATAGCGGACCTTCACGCCGTCCTCGCCGATGCGATAGCCGATCCGGACGCCGCGATTGCACTTCGGGCACACCGGCATCACGTTGCTCATGTCTATCGGCGCTTCAACGTCGAGCCGACCGCCCTGCGGGTTCTTCCGGCTCGGACGAACGTGCTTCGACACCACGTTCACGCCTTCGACCAGGACCTTGCCCTGCTTCGGCATGACCTGCAACACCGTGGCCATCCGTCGTCGGGTCGGGCCCTGCGACGCATCCTCCCCGGCAATGATCTCCACCAAATCGCCCTTGCGGATACGCATATGCGATCTCCTGCCTGCCCCGTTCAGACCACTTCGCTGGCCAGCGAGATGATCTTCATATAGTTCTTCTCGCGAAGCTCGCGGGCCACCGCCCCAAAGATGCGCGTCCCGCGGGGCTCCTTGTTCTCATTGATCAGCACAATCGCGTTGCGGTCAAACCGCACGTAGGAGCCGTCCGGACGACGAAGCGGGTTCTTCGTCCGAACCACCACCGCCTTGACCACGTCGCCTTGCTTGGCTTCGCCGCCGGGGATGGCCTTCTTGATCGACGCCACCACCACGTCGCCGATGCACGCCGTCTTGCGCGTGTACCTGCCCGTGGCGGTTGACCCCTTCAGCACACGGATCACCATGGCCGTCTTGGCCCCGGTGTTGTCCGCCACGTCCACATACGTTTCCTGTTGAATCATCCCGCATTCTCCCCGAGTCCGACCGGTCAGACCTTCTTGGCCTTCTCGATGATCCTGACCAGACGCCAGTGTTTGGTTTTGCTCAGCGGACGCGTCGGCCGGATGACCACGCGGTCGCCGTCCTCGGCCTCGTTTCGCTCGTCATGCACGTGGAACACGCTCTCACGACGGAGATACTTCTCATACTTCGGGTGCTTCACCATGCGGCGAACCACGACCGTCACGGTCTTGTTCGCCTTGTGCCCGCTGACGACGCCCTCGATGAGCTGATCCTGTTTCCGACTCTCGTTCATACCCTCTGACTCTCCTTAGGCCGTCGCCGCCTGCTGAGCCTTCAGTTGACGCTCGCGGATCACCGTCTTGATGCGCGCCACGTCGCGACGGAGCTTCTTCAGCTCGCTTGTGGCCTCGATCTTTTCGGTCGCGGCCTGCGTTCGCATATCGAACAGCCGCCGCTCGATCTCTCGAAGCTCGATGACCAATTGGTCGTCCGAATGCTCGCGAATCTCTTTGATCTTCACCGCCGCCTCCGCTGACTCAAAGACCGTGCCGACGCGTCACGAACCGCGTCTTGATAGGCATCTTGTGGCTGATCCGGGCCAGGGTCTCTTTAGCCATGTCTTCGCTCACGCCGCCCACCTCGTACAACACCTGGCCCGGCTTGACCGACGCCACGTAGAACTCCGGCTCGCCCTTGCCCTTGCCCATGCGCACTTCCAGGGGCTTCTTGGAGATCGGCTTGTGCGGAAAGATGCGAATCCACAGCTTCCCTTCACGATGCATGTGGTGCGTTGCCGACACACGGCCCGCTTCGATCTGGGCTGCACGGATCCAGCCCGCCTCGAGCGCCTGGAGACCGTACTCCCCGAACGCCACGAAGTTGCCGCGCGTCGCGTTGCCGCGGATGCGACCTCGCTGACTCTTACGGAACTTGATCCGTTTAGGCATCATGGCCATCGGCGGCGCCCTCCTCGTACTGCCCCTTGTAGATCCAGACCTTGATTCCGATGGCCCCGTACGTCGTGTAGGCCTCGGTCAGTGCATAGTCGATGTTGCTCTGAAGCGTCTGAAGCGGGATCGAGCCCATGATCTGCTTTTCACATCGGCTCATCTCCGCTCCGCCCAGGCGGCCTGACAACTGAATCTTCACGCCCAGCGCGCCGGCCTGCATCACGCTCTCGGCCCGCATCCGCATCACCCGCCGGAATGCCTGCCGCTTCAGCAACGCGTCGGCAATCGCCTCGCCGACCAGCAACGCGCTGGTGTCCGGGTTCTTGATCTCCTGGATCGATACGGCCACCCGGCGACCCGTCAGCTCTTCGAGCTGCTCGCGGAGCTTATCCACCTCGGCGCCCTTGCGGCCGATGATCAGCCCCGGACGGGCCGTATGCAACACCACCTTCACCTCTTCACGCGTCCGCTCGATATCCACGCGCGGAATCCCGGCGTAACGGTAATTGTCCTTCACGAATTTGCGGATCCGGCTGTCCTCGATCAGCAGATCGCCGAAGATTTTCTTGCCGGCATACCAACGGCTCTTCCAATCTTCGACGATGCCGGTGCGGAACCCAATTGGATTGATCTTCTGACCCATAGTCTCGGCTTCCTACAGTGCACTCGCCTGATCCAGCGTGATGATAATGTGACAAGTCCGATGACGCAGAATGTCGGCCCGGCCGCGGCCGCGAGCCCACACACGCTTGGCCATCGGTCCGGCGTCCACCCGCGCCTCCGAGACGACCAACTCGTCAACGTCGGCCTCCTGCTCGTCGGCGTTCGACAGCGCCGAGCGAACCACCAGACGCGTCAACTGAGCGGCCCTCTGAGGCTGGAACTCCAGCACGTCCAGTGCCTTCTGGACCGGCAGCCCGCGAATCGTATCCACCACCAGGCGAGCTTTCCTCGCCGAGATAGGAGCATATCTGTGTTTCGCTGTGTACGGCATTGTCTTGCTCTCCGCAGTCGTCCACACGGTGCGGCCCGCGACCCGGGTCGCTCCTCAAACGGCTACTTGGCGGCCGCCGGCCCGGAGGCGGCAGCAGCGGCACTCCTTCCGCCGGAGTGGCCGCGGAACACACGCGTCGGCGAAAACTCGCCCAGCTTGTGCCCCACCATGTCTTCCGTCACGTACACCTTGTGGAAGATCTTCCCATTATGCACTTCGAACGTATGCCCCACGAACTCCGGCGCGATCGTCGAACGCCTCGCCCATGTCCGAATCGGCTGCTTGTTGCCGGTCTGCGTCATCCGCTCGACCCGCTTCAACAGCTTCGCGTCAACAAACGGCCCCTTCTTCAGCGAACGTCCCATAGGGTTTCCTCACGCCGCCGGCCCCGAAAGGCCGGCCGGCCCTTTGCCTTAGCCGACCTTCAACTGACCGTACCGCCGACTGCGACGGCGACGGATAATGTTCCGGTTCGTCGGATTCCGACGACGACGCGTGCGACCGCCCTTGGCCAGCTTGCCCGTCGGCGAGCACGGATGCCGTCCGCCGCCGCTGCGACCCTCACCGCCGCCCATCGGATGGTCCACGGGGTTCTGCGACGTGCCGCGCTGATGCGGCTTGCGACCAAGGTGACGCACCCGCCCGGCTTTGCCCCACCGAATGTTCTGGTAGTCGCTGTTGCCGACTTTCCCGATCGTCGCCCGGCAATTGATATTCACACGACGCATTTCGCCCGACGGCATGATCAACACGGCCGTCGATCCTTCCTTGGCCGCCAGTGTTGCTGCAAGACCCGCCCCGCGAACCAATTGGCCCCCGCGACCCGGGTGCAGCTCGATGCAGTGAATCTCGAGACCCTGCGGGATGTTGCGAAGGATCGCCGCGTTGCCCACCTTCGGCTCCACGCGGTCGCCGCTGACGACCTGATCGCCGACCTTCAGCCCTTCCGGGCACAGGATATACCGCTTCTCGCCGTCGGCATAGTGCAGCAGCGCGATGCGGCAATTCCGGTTCGGGTCGTACTCGATCGCCGCCACGGTCCCCGGCACGTCCACCTTGTCACGACGGAAGTCGATTTGACGGTACAGCTTCCGTGCGCCGCCGCCGCGGAACCGCGACGTCGTAAAGCCACCGTTGTTGCGGCCACCGGACTTCTTGATCCGCCGACGCAGACTCTTCTCGGGGCTGCTCCGCGTTATGTCGGAGAAGTCCTGGACGCTGCTGCGACGACGGGCCGGGCTCGTCGGTCTGTAGGTCTTGATTGGCATCGTTCGATCCTCTGGCGCCTCGGCCCTCTTTAGAACAGGTCGATCCGGTCTTCTTCGTGAAGGGTCACGACCGCCTTTTTCCTCATGCGGGTCTGCCCCGTCTTGAACCGGTATCGGCGCATCTTCCCGCGCTGGTTCATCGTGCGCACATCCACCACGCGCACCCCGTAGATCGCCTTCACCGCCTCCGCCACCTGAAGCTTGTTGGCGTCGGGATGAACCTCGAACAGGTACTGGTTCAGCCCCTCGTTGAGGCCCGTCCCTTTCTCGGTGATCAGCGGTCGTATGATCGTCTTATACGGATCCATCGTCAGTTGCTCCGTGCCTTCACCAGGGCGTCAAAGGCGTCCATCGTGAACACCAGCCGCCGGGGCCACACCACTTCCCAAGGATTCAACTCCGCCACCGGACGCACGCGGAGCCGCGGGATGTTGCGGGCGCTCTTCCACACCGTCGGGTTCTGCTCGGCAATCGACAGCAGACATGTCCCCTCGATCCCCAGCGCTTTGAGCAGTTCGGCCACCTGTTTCGTCTTCGGCTCCGTCACCGTCAGCTTGTCCAGCACCATGACGCTGCCGTCGAGCATCTTGCTCAACAGGGCCGAGTCCAGGGCCGCGCGACGCGCCCGCTTCGGCAGACCCTGCCGAAAACTCCGTGGCTGCTTGGCAAACGCCACACCGCCGCCCCGCCGCAGATTCGTCCGACGCGTACCCATGCGGGCCCGGCCGGTGCCCTTCTGGCGATAGAGCTTCTTCGTCGAGCCTTCGATCATGCCGCGACTCTTGGTGGCAGCCGTGCCGACCCGACGATTGTTCTCGATCCGAAGAATCGCCAGCCGCAACAACTCGCGACGGACCTTCTTGCCGAACAGCGCCTCCTCCACTTGGAGGCTTTTCAGCTGCTTGCCCGTAGCGTCGTAGACCGGTATTTCCAACATCACGATGCCCTCGCGTCTGGAGCTGAGAACGAACCTCAGGACTTCACGCTCCGTCGAATCATCAGATAACCGCCGTTCGGCCCAGGAACGCTGCCCTTGACAACCAGCAGATTCCGTTCCGAATCGACACGCACAACCGCAAGCCGCTGAACCGTGCGGCGAACATGCCCCATGTGGCCGGCCATCTTCTTGCCGGGCAGAACGCCCTTATCGGGCAAGGCTCCGGAACCGATCGAGCCCGGGCTGCGGTGCTTGCGCTCCGTACCGTGGCTTCCCGGCTGGCCGCCGAAACCCCATCGTTTCATCACCCCTTGGAACCCCTTGCCCTTGGTGGTTCCGGTCACGTCCACCATCTCGACGCCTTCGAAGCTGCTGACGGTGACCGTGGCCCCGACCTGGGGAAGCTCATCGCCATTCATTCGGAACTCGCGCACAAGCCGCTGGGCCTTCGCGCCCGCCTTCTTGGCATGGCCCGACTGAGGCTGCGTCGTGCGAGATTTCCTGGCTGGATCGAAACCCAGTTGCACGGCGACATAACCATCGGTCTCGGCGGTCTTCACCTGGAGAACCTGGCACGGACCGGCCTGGATGAGAGTCACGGGAATGGTGCGACCTTCAGCGTCGAAAACCTGGGTCATCCCCAGCTTCTTGCCGAGAATTGCTGGCGCCATGTCTGATTTCCTCACTCACGCGATGGGCGGGCCGTGGCGCGGCCATCATCGCTCGCTAGGCTTCTGCCCGCCGCAAGGGCCTACAGGCACATGCGACACTATGCCTTGATCTTAATATATACCCCAGCGGGCATGTTCAACTTGTTCAGAGCATCAACCGTCTTGGCCGTTGGCTCCTCAATGTCGATCAACCGCTTATGGGTCCGAATCTCAAATTGCTCCCGCGACTTCTTGTCGATGTGCGGGCTCCGAAGCACGGTGTACCGCTCAATCCGCGTCGGAATCGGAATCGGCCCCTTCACGCGGGCGCCGGTCCGTTTGCTCGTCTCCACGATCTCCATGGCGCTCTGGTCGAGCACGCGGTGATCGTAGGCCTCCATCCGAATGCGTATCCTGCCCTCTGACATCAGTTGCAAGACTCCTAAGACTCCGGTGGCCGCCGCCGTCTCAACCGCAGACGGACTTCACTTGTTATCGCAGGGCTGGCGTGTGCACTGCGCCCTTGCTGTACTGCAAAGGATGATAGACAGGCTAGTTTACCAACCCCATAGGGAGTGTCAATCGCAAAAAGCCGTTTTCGTCACCAAAAACGCCGATTTTTCCAACGCTTATCTTCCTCCACCCGGGCTTGACCCATTTTCCGCCCCGCGGCGCCTTCCTTCTCCCATCACCTCAGCCCCTCGGCCAGTTTTTCTGCAACCTTTTGTGGCACAGGGGCATACACGTCCGGCTCCATGGTGTACGATGCCCTGCCCTGCGTCATGCCGCGAAGCACCGTGGCGTAGCCGAACATCTCGCCCAGTGGCACCTGCGCGTCAATAACTCGCAGCTCATTCCGCACATCCGAGTTCGTGATCGTGGCCCGACGGCTCATCAGGTCCGCCGTGATGTCGCCGAAGAACTCGTTCGGCGTCACAATCTCCACTTTCATCAGCGGCTCCAGCAGAATCACCCCAGCCTGTTCCACGGCAGCACGCAGCGCAATAGCCCCCGCCGCCTCGAAGGCCAGCTCCGACGAGTCCGTCGAGTGCTGCCTTCCGTCCACCAGCGTCACCTTGATGTCGATCAGCGGATACCCCGACACAACGCCGCTCTGGGCCGCCTCACGGACGCCTTGCTCCACTGCGGGAACGAACCGGCCGTCGATGGCCCCCTGCTTGATCTCATTCACAAATGTTATCGGGTCGTCGCTATCCTCGTCCGGGTTTTTGAACGGCTCGACCCGGAGCTTCACGATGGCGTATTGACCATGCCCGCCGGTCTGACGGATGAACCGCCCTTCCATCTCGACCGCCGACCGTATGGTCTCGCGGTAGGCGACTCGCGGTGCACCGACTCGGGCATCGACGTTGAAATCCCGCAGCATACGGTGCTTGAGCACTTCCAGGTGCAGTTCGCCCATCCCTGCTACGATCGTCTGCCCCGTTTCCGCGTCCACGTGGTACTGGAACGTCGGGTCCTCGCGGGCGAGGATTCGCAAAACATCTGCCAGCCTCTCCCTCTCGGCCGTGGACTGCGGTTCGATCGACATCGAAATGACCGTCTGCGGAAAATGCATACGCTCCAACAGAACCGGACGACGAGCATCGCACAGCGTATCGCCCGTGACGGTCTCCTTCAGTCCGACCGCAGCCACAATGTCGCCCGCCATGGCCTCGTCCTGCCGGATACGCTCGTCGGCGTGCATCTTCCACAGGCGGCTCACGATCTCCTTCCGGTCGCGATTGACGTTGAGCACGCGAGTCCCTGCCTTCAACGTGCCCGAGTAGATACGAATCCACGTCAGATCGCCGTGCTGGTCGCTGGCAATCTTGAAGGCCAGGCCGGCGAACGGTTCATCCGGATCAGGATGAATCTCGATCGTCTCGCCTTCGTGCTTCGTCGAGTGCGCCTTGTAGCTCCCCACGTCCAGCGGTGACGGAAGATAGTGGATCACTGCGTCCAACAGCGGCTGAATACCCCGGTTCTTCAGCGCCGTTCCGCATAGCACGGGCTGGATCTTCCCCTTAACGGTTCCGGCTCGAATCGCCCGCCGAAGGGCCTCGACGCTGATAGGCTGGTGCTCCAGGTACGCATGCATCACGTCGTCGTCGTACTCAGCCACTTTCTCGACGAGATGCTCGCGCTCCATCTCGGCTTCCATGTGCTTGTCGCCCTCGAAGTCCGTTTCGGCCAGTTTGACGCCGGACTCGTCGAGGTAACGATACGCCTTCATCTCCACGAGATCCACGAAACCCCAGACGTCGTTGCCCGTGGACAAAGGCAGCACCACCGGTACCGGGTTCGCCTTCAGCCGGCTGGCGATATCGTTGACGACGCGGTGAAAGTCCGATCCGGCACGGTCGAGTTTGTTGACGAAAACCAGCCGCGGAACCTTGTAACGATCCGCCTGCCTCCAGACGGTCTCGCTCTGCGGTTCGACGCCGGCCACGCCGCAGAAAACCGCCACCGCCCCGTCCAACACCCGCAACGAACGCTCGACCTCGGCGGTGAAATCCACGTGGCCGGGCGTGTCAATCAGGTTGATCGTATGGTCTTTCCACGGGCAGGTTGCCGCCGCCGAGTGAATCGTAATCCCGCGGGCCTGCTCTTCGGGATCGAAGTCCATGACGGCCGTGCCTTCATGGACCTCGCCCATCTTGTAGGTCGTGCCGGTATAGTAAAGAATACGCTCACTGACGGTGGTCTTGCCTGCGTCAATATGAGCCATGATCCCGATGTTGCGAACGCTGGTCAGTCTGGTGATATCCATGGTTTCCTGCGGTTTGATAAGGTTCCCGAAAAGCCGCCCCGAGGAACGGCCCCAAAAAAGAAAAAGCCACGGCGAGTGAGCCGGTGCGACCGGCCAACCTCGCCGTGGCCGACCGTGGCGGAGCCACGGACGATTACCATGCGAAGTGGGCAAA
The DNA here is from genome assembly GCA_964500225.1 of uncultured Anaerolineaceae bacterium. GTDB lineage: Bacteria > Planctomycetota > Phycisphaerae > FEN-1346 > JAACEH01 > JAAYDY01. The sequence goes on from CAZCOA010000020.1 coordinate 32,623, forward strand.
CGCCTTGTTGGCTTCAGCCATCTTATTCACGTTTTCACGTGTCGTGACGGCTGCGCCCTCCTTGCGGTAGGCCGCCAAGAGCTCGTCGGCCAGCCTCACGGACATGGGGCGTCCTGTCTTGGCCCGCGATGCCATCAGAATCCAGCGAATGGCAAGGCTCTGTCGCCGCTTCTGGTTAACCTGCATCGGCACTTGGTACGTGGCGCCGCCGACCCGCTTGGAGCGGACCTCGATGTACGGCTTGACGTTCTCGACCGCCGTCTGGAAGACCTCGATCGGGGAGACGTCTTTGACCTTCTTGGCGATGATGTCCATCGCCTCATAGAAGATGCGCTCGGCAACGCTTTTCTTGCCGCACCACATCATGCAGTTGATGAATTTCGACGCCAACAGGCTCCCGTATTTCGCATCCGGAGCTAGTTGCACGGCTGACGCTGTGAATCGCTTTGCCATCAGGTTTCCTCTCGGGCCCCCCGACCGCCCGACACGCGTCGGCGGCCGCCTGAAGCCGAATTACTTGCCTTTCTTGGTTCCGTACTTGGATCGGGACTGCTTACGGTTCTCGACGCCCAGGGAGTCCAGGGTGCCACGGATGATGTGATAGCGGACGCCGGGCAGGTCGCGCACGCGACCGCCGCGAACCATCACGATCGAGTGTTCCTGGAGGTTGTGGTCGATGCCGGGAATGTACACGGTCACTTCCTTGCCGTTCGACAGCCGAACACGGGCCACCTTACGCAAGGCCGAGTTCGGTTTCTTCGGCGTCATGGTCTTTACGAGCGTACAGACGCCTCGCTTTTGCGGGCATCGGTTCAGCGCCTGGCTCTTGGTCTTCTTGACCACCTTGCTGCGTCCTTTGCGGACCAACTGGTTAATCGTCGGCATAGTCGTTTGCCTCTCCTGCTAACTTTCCTGGTCCGCTCCGGACCGGTCCCGGTAGTATACCATACCTGTCAAGCCCCTAGTCGCCGGACGCTGCTTCGGGCTGTTCCGTCGGCCGTCCGAGGGCCGTCTCGCCCTGCGACGCGGGCACGTCCACATGTATCTTCACGCGAGCGTCCAAATAGGGCTTGAACCCGGTCCCCGCCGGGATCAGGTGGCCCATAATCACGTTTTCCTTCAGACCGAACAGGTAGTCCGTGCGGCCGGCAATGGCCGCCTCAGTCAGCACCTTGGTCGTCTCCTGGAAACTCGCGGCCGCAAGCCAAGACTCGCTCTGGAGACTCGCCTTGGTGATGCCCAGCAACACCGTGTCGCCGGTCGCAGGCCGCGGACGCTTCGTCTTCGGCGGTGTCCCGCCCGACTGCTCGGCGATGGCCGCCGCCTCGGCCACCTCGCTGCGGCGAACCAGCTGCCCCACTGAAAACTCCGTGTCGCCCGGGTCCACAATCTTCGTCATCTTGCTCAGCTCTTCGTTCTCCCGGCGGAACCGGAACTTGTCCACCAGTTCGTCCGGCAGGAACGACGTGTCGCCCGGATGACGCACGCGGACCTTCCGCAACATCTGCGACAGAATCACCTCGATGTGTTTGTCGTCGATCGTCACGTTCTGGCTACGGTACACGTTCTGCACTTCACGCAGCAGGTAGTTCTGCAGCGCCTCTTCGCCGTTGATGCGGAGAATGTCGTGCGGCACCAGCGGCCCGTCCGTGAGCTGCTCGCCTGCCCGGACGTAGTCGCCCGTGTGAACGCGCAGATGGCGGTCGTGCGGCACGTAGTGCTCCTTCTCGATGCCGCTGGCCTCGTTGCGAACCACAATGGTCATCTTGCCGCGCTTCTTCTCCTGCGACAGTTCCACCACGCCGTCGATATCGCTCATCACGGCCGGGTCTTTCGGCTTGCGGGCCTCGAACAACTCGGTCACGCGCGGCAAACCGCCGGTAATATCCTGTGTACCGCCCACCTCTCGCGGACGACGGGCAAGCAGGGTGCCCCGGCTCACCTGGTCACCCTCCTTGACCTCCACATACGTCCGTGCAGGAATGTAGTGGAACTCCAGGATCTTCCCTTCGTCGTCCTCGATGATGACGCGCGGATGCAGGTCGCCCTTGTGTTCGATGACCAGCCGACGGAGGAAACCGCCGCGGTCCTCCTCGATGCGAACCGTCTCCCCCTCGACCAGGTCGGCATACCGCACCCGGCCGGCAGCCTCGGCAAGGATCGGCACCATGTGCGGGTCCCACCGACACAGCCGCTGCCCGGCCTTGATCTTCTCGCCTTCCTTGACCTCGATCGTCGCGCCCATGGGCACCGTCTGACGCTCCAGCTCGCGCCCCTTGGCGTCCATGATCAGGATCTCGCCGTTGCGCTTCAGGGCCACGCTGTGCTTACCCTGCGCGCCAGACACTTCCACCGCCACCAGGTTACTGAACTTCACTTCACCGTTCTGACCGGCGCGGAGCTCGCTTTCGAGTACTGCACGGTGAGCCGTGCCGCCGATGTGGAACGTACGCATCGTGAGCTGCGTACCCGGCTCGCCGATCGACTGCGCGGCGATCACGCCCACCGCCAGCCCCTCTTCAGCCAGTTGCCCGTTCGACAGGTCGAGCCCATAGCACTTCGCACAGATACCCAACGGAGCCTCGCACGTCAGCGGCGATCGGACCCGGATGCGCTCGATGCCCAGTTCCTCGATCCGTCGCGCAGCGTCGGCCGTAATGACCTCCCCCTCGCGAACCAGGTACTCGTCCGTCATCGGGTCGGCGATGTTCTGCGCCGATGTGCGACCCGTGATGGCTTCCGCCAGCGACCGGTCCACTTCCGTGCCGCGATAGTAAACCGACTTCTCGATCGAGTTCAGCGTCCCGCAATCGTGCATGCTCACGATCACGTTCTGCGCTACGTCGGCCACCTTGCGCGTCAGGTATCCCGAGTCGGCCGTCTTCAGGGCCGTATCGGCGAGCCCCTTGCGGGCGCCGTGCGTGGATGAGAAGTACTCCAGCACGCTCAGCCCTTCGCGGAAGTTCGCCTTGATCGGCGTCTCGATAATCTGTCCCGACGGCTTCGCCATCAGACCGCGCATGCCCGCCAACTGACGCACCTGGTCCACCTTGCCGCGGGCGCCCGAGTCGGTCATCAGGTAGATCGGGTTCAGGTACGGTTTGCCGTCCCGGGTGTCGTTTTCCAGCTCCTTCATCATCTCGGCCGTCACCTGCTCGCGGGCGTGCGTCCAGGCGTCGATCACCTGGTTGTAACGCTCGCCGTCGGTAATGGCGCCTTCGCGGTAGCTCTTGGTGATCTTCTCGACTTCCTTCTCCGTGCGCGCCAGAATCTGCCGCTTCTTCTCCGTCGGCACCTTCAGGTCGCTCGTCGCGAACGACAGTCCAGAGAGCGTGGCGTACTTGAAGCCGAGTTCCTTGATCCTGTCCAGCAATGTGATCGTCGCCCCGCGGCCAAGACGCCGGTGACAATCGCTGATGACCTGCGCCGTCCCCTTCTGCGCCAGCGAGAAGTTGTAGAACGGCATCTCCTTCGGCAGAATATCGTTGAAAATCACGCGACCGGCCGTCGTCTCCACAATCCCGTTCTTCGGCTTCGAAAATTGTCCACGACCGGTGCAGACGACCCTGTCGGTCCCCAGGCGAACCTTGATCCTGGCCTGCGTCGTGATCTTGCCGTGAGCCAGAGCCGTCAGGGCCTCCATCGGAGAGCTGAAGATCTTGCCTTCGCCCTTCTCCTGCGGACGGTCCACCGTCAGGTAGAAAATGCCCAGCACGATGTCCTGGCTCGGCGACATGATCGGCGCACCGTCGGCCGGGCTGAAGATGTTGTTCGTCGACATCATCAGCACGCTCGCCTCGACCTGCCCCTCGATCGACAGCGGCAGATGCACGGCCATCTGGTCTCCGTCAAAGTCGGCGTTGAAGCCTTTGCAGACCAGCGGGTGAATCTTGATGGCGTTGCCTTCGATCAGCACAGGCTCGAACGCCTGGATGCCCATGCGGTGCAGCGTCGGGGCTCGGTTCAGCAGCACCGCGTGCTGGTGAATTACATACTCCAGGATATCCCACACCTCTTCGTCGCGGCGTTCCAGCATCCGCTTGGCGCTCTTGATCGTGTCGGCCAGACCGCGGTTCTTCAATTCGCGGATGATGAACGGCTGGTACAACTCCAGCGCGATCTTCTTCGGCAGGCCGCACTGATGCAGCTTCAGCTCAGGACCGATAACGATTACGCTGCGGGCCGAGTAGTCCACGCGCTTGCCAAGCAGGTTCTCGCGGAACCGCCCCTGCTTGCCCTTGATCATGTCCGTCAGCGACTTCAGCGGCCGGTTCGACGACCCCAGCACCGGACGCCGGCAGCGGCCGTTATCGAACAACGCATCGACCGACTGCTGGAGCATCCGCTTCTCGTTGCGGATGATGACTTCCGGCGCGTTCAGGTCGATCAGCTTCTTCAGGCGGTTGTTACGGTTCATGATCCGCCGGTACAGATCGTTCAGATCGCTCGTAGCAAAGTTGCCGCTGTCGAGCAACACCAGCGGACGTAGATCCGGAGGAATCACCGGAATCACCTCGAGAATCATGTTCTCGGGCTGATTTCCGCTATCGCGCAGAGCCTCGACAATCTTCAGCCGCTTGGCCAGGTCGCGAGCTTTCTGGCGGCTGCGAGTCTCCTGAATATCCTCGCGAAGCTTCGCGCTCAGTTCGGCCAGATTCAGCCGCTGAAGCAGCTTCTTGATCGCCTCGGCCCCCATGTCGGCCTCGAACTCGTCGCCGTACTTCTCGCGGGCCTGACGCAGTTCGTCCTCGGTCAGCAGTTGCTTTTCCTTCAGCGGCGTGTTGCCGGGATTCACCACCACGTAGTCCTGGAAGTAAATAATCTTCTCCAGGTCCGTCGTCTTCATGGCCAGAAGCGTGCCCAGGCGGCTCGGCATCGCCTTGAAGAACCAGATATGCACCACCGGGGCGGCCAAGTTGATGTGGCCCATGCGCTTGCGGCGCACACGCGAGTGCGTCACCTTCACGCCGCAACGGTCGCAGATCATCCCCTTGTGTTTCGTGCCCTTGTACTTGCCGCAGAAACACTCCCAGTCCCGTTCCGGACCGAAAATACGCTCGCAGAACAGACCGTCTTTCTCCGCGCGATAGGTCCGGTAGTTGATCGTCTCCGGCTTCTTCACCTCCCCGAACGACCAACTGCGGATGTCGTTCGGGCTCGCCAGCGAAACGCGAACCGAACCGTAGTCGTTAATGCGATCCAGAATGTTTTCCATTGGCATTTCCGTCCGCTCCTCTGGAAACGAAGGTCGCCGCCCCGAGGGCCGCGATACTCGGCCTTAGATTCGCTTCTTCTCCATCTGAATGTTCAGACCCAGCCCCTTGATCTCGTTGCACAACACGTCGAACGCCACCGGCGTGCCGGCCTCAAGGCGGTTCTTGCCCATCACGATGGATTCGTAAATCTTCGTGCGACCCTCAACGTCGTCGCTCTTGACGGTCAACAACTCCTGAAGGATGTGGCTGGCGCCGTACGCTTCCAGGCCCCAGACCTCCATTTCCCCGAATCGCTGGCCGCCGCTGCGGGCCTTGCCCCCCAACGGCTGCTGCGTGATCAGGCTATACGGACCCGTCGCGCGAGCATGCACCTTGTCGTCCACCAGGTGATGCAGCTTCATCATGTAGATGTAGCCCACCGTCACGTCTTGGTCGAACCGCTCGCCCGATCGGCCGTCGTACAACGTCACCTTGCCGCTGCGAGGCAACCCCGCCTCTTCCAGCAGGTCGTGGATCGTGTCTTCCTTGCACCCGTCGAAAATCGGCGTCACGGCCTGGAAGCCCAGCACCTGCGCCGCCCAGCCCAGATGCGTTTCCAGAATCTGTCCGACGTTCATGCGGCTCGGCACGCCCAGCGGGTTCAGGCAGATTTCCACCGGCGTCCCGTCCGCCAGGAACGGCATATCCTCTTCCGGCAGAATCTTCGCAATGACACCCTTGTTGCCGTGGCGACCGGCCATCTTGTCGCCCACCGACAACTTACGCTTCGTCGCAATATAGACCTTCACCATCTCCAGCACGCCCGACGGCAACTCGTCGCCCCGTTTCAGGCGGTTCAGCTCCCGTTCGCGCTCGTCCAGCAACGCCTCGATCCGCGGCCACATGCGCTTGTACACCGCACGCGCCTCGTCCACGTTTTTCGAGCGGGTCTTCAGCGCGTCGAACGAAAAGCTCGACGCCTCGCGCACCAGGTCCGCCTCCACCTCGCTCGTCGCGTACTCCACGCCCGTTTGCGGATCGCAGACATTCGTGTTCATCGTCCGGTTCAACGCACTGATCATCTCACGGAACACGTCCGCAATGCGCGCGTTGATTTCTTTCTCGAATTTCCGCGCCTCACGCTGCCGAGCCTTCTTGCTCTCTTCGCTCAGGTGCTGAAGACGCGAGAAATGCCGGTGCCCGATCACCACGCCCTCGGTCCCGGCCGGCACCGTGAGCGAATCGTTCTTGACATCCTCGCCCGCACGACCAAAGATCGCGTGCAGCAGTTTCTCCTCAGGCGACAGCTCGCTCTTGGACTTCGGGCTCACCTTGCCCACCAGGATGTCGTTCGGCCCGACACGCGTCCCAACGCGCACCACGCCATTCTCGTCCAGGTTCCGCAACGCACGCTCGCTGACGTTCGGAATGTCGCGCGTGAACTCCTCGCGGCCGAGCTTCGTCTCGCGAATCTCGACGTCGAACTCCTCGATGTGAATCGACGTGAACCGGTCGTCCTTCAGCAGACGCTCGCTGATCAGAATGGCGTCCTCAAAGTTGAACCCGTCCCACGCCATAAACGCCGCAAGCACGTTCTTGCCCAGAGCCAGTTCGCCCTGGTTCGTCCCGGCGCCGTCGGCAATGATCTGGTTCCGCTTGACCTTCTGCCCTTCCCGAACAATCGGCGTCTGGTTCAAACACGTCCGCTCGTTCAGCCCCACGAACTTCCGGAGTTCGTACTCGTCCTCGTCGTCGATGATGATACGCTTGCTGTCCACATAGGTCACCGTGCCGGCACGCTTGGCGCGTACCACCAGCCCCGAGTTCTCCGCCACCGGCTTTTCCATCCCCGTGGCGACAATCGGCGGCTCCGGACGAAGCAGCGGCACCGCCTGACGTTGCATGTTCGAACCCATCAAGGCGCGGTTCGCGTCGTCGTGCTCCAGGAATGGGATCAGACTCGCCGACACACCCACGAGCTGCTTTGGGCTTACGTCGCAGTAGTCCACCTCTTTCGGATCGACGACCACGAAGTCGTCCCGCTTGCGACACAGGACGGTCGGCCCACGGATCACGTTCTTCTCGTCCCGAGCCACGTCCGCCGGCGCCAACACCGACACCAGGTCCTCGTCCGCGCGAAGCATTTTCACTTCATCGGTAATCTGACCGTTTTTCACTACGCGGTACGGCGTAATCAAAAAACCGTACTCGTCCACCGTCGCGAAGATGCTCAACTGCGCAATGAGCCCGATGTTCGTGCCTTCCGGCGTCTCGATCGGGCAGATGCGGCCATAGTGGCTCGTGTGAACGTCGCGAACCTCAAACCCGGCCCGTTTTCGGTTCAGGCCGCCAGGCCCCAGGGCGCTCAGCCGACGCTCGTGCGCCAGCGTGCTCAGCGCATTGGTCTGGTCCACCACTTGCGACAGTTCGCTGCGGCCAAAGAAGAACTCGATCGCCGACGACACGCTCTTGGAATTGATCAGCGTTCGCGGCGTCATCTCCTTCGGATCCTTGATGCTCATACGCTCCTGCACCGTGCGACGCAGCTTCAGGAACCCCTTGCGCACCTCGTCGCCGGCCAGTTCGTCAATCGTCCGAAGACGCCGGTTGCCCAGGTCGTCGATGTCGTCCACCATGCCTTCGCCGGCACGCAATTTCATGATATAGCGCAGCGCCTCGATGAAATCCTCGGGCCGCAGCACCATCTCGCTCTCATTGACATTGGTGCCGAACTTGCGATTCAGGCGGAACCGCCCCACGCGACCCAGCCGGTACCGGTTGTCGTCGTAGAACTTCTCGCGGAACAACTGTTTGGCTTTTTCCAGGTTCGGCGGATTGCCCACACGCAGCCGCGCGTAGATTCGCAGCAACGCCTCGTCGTGGTTCGTCGTCGGATCCTCGGCCAGGGTATTCAGGATCAGCGGGTCGACCACCTTCTCGTCCACCACCTCGATCTGCTTGAGCGTGGAGTTCTTGATCGTCTCCCACTTCTCGCCGATTTGACGCCCCGCCTCGACGATCACTTCCCCCGTCTCCGGATCGACCACGTCGCCCACCGCGTACATCAACTGCGGCTTCTGGTCCGACTTCAACTGCCCGAGCTTCTGGAGCTTCGTGGCGTAGAAGATTCGGATGATGTCGCTGGTGTTGCTGAACTTCGGATCCATCGCCCGCAGGAAGGTCGTGGCCATGATGCGGCTCGACTGGTCGATCTTGATCGCCAGCACGTCCTTCTTCGACACGTTGATCTCGATCCAGCTCCCGCGTTCAGGAATAATGCGGCACGAATGCAGCCGCCGGTCGCCCGCCTCCAGCTCCACCCCGAAATCGATACCCGGGCTGCGATGCAACTGGCTGACGATAACACGCTCGGCGCCGTTGATGATGAACTCGCCGCCGCCCATCATGATCGGCATCTCGCCGAGGTACACGTCCTCTTCGATGACCTCTTCCAGGTCCTTGCCCGAGAGGCGCACCCAGATGCGGAACGGCATCCCGTAGGTCAGCCGCAGTTCCCGGCAATCCGTCGGCCGGTAGCGCGGTTTGCCCAATTCATACTTGACGTAGTCCAGGACAAGCGACTCATCGTATGACTTGATCGGGAAGACTTCGCGAAGAACGGCCTCCAGCCCTTCGTTCTTCCGCTTGTCCGGATCCGTGTCGGCCTGGAGAAATCGCTGATACGACTTCGTCTGGATTTCCGTCAGGTCGGGAATGCTCAACACATCGCCCAGATGTCCAAAATTTCGGACCTGCATCGATCACCCTCACAACTGTGGCCTCGGTCGGCCGACCTCGATACCTGCCCGCCAGGTCGGCTGCTCACACGACGGACACCATGAGCCGCGGCCAGCGGACACCCCGACCCTTGCCGGAGCGAGGTCCCCGCTGGCCTACGGATTCACTTGTTCCGGAGCATATCGCTCCCTCACACGTCGGTACAGCTCGGCACTGCTGCCGCAGCCCCAAGACTGCGACACACACGAGGCCGGGCCTACTTGATCTCGATCGCCGCGCCGGCCTCTTCCAGCTTGGCCTTGATCTGCTCGGCCTCTTCCTTGCTCACGCCTTCCTTGATCGGCTTCGGCGCGTTGTCAACCAGGTCCTTGGCTTCCTTCAGACCCAGGTTCGTCAGCTCGCGTACCACCTTGATCACCGGAATCTTCCGATCACCGGCGGTGGTCAGAATCACATCGAACGTCGTCTTCTCGGCCGCCGCCGCGGCGCCGCCGCCCGCGCCGCCCGGAGCAGCCGCCATCACCACGCCCCCGGCCGCCGCCTCGATACCGTACTGGTCCTTCAGATAGTCTTTCAGATCCCGCGCCTGAAGCACTGTCAGGGCAACCAGCTTGTCGCCCAGTTCCTTGATCTCAGGAGCCACAACCTTTGCTTCCTGTTCCGACATGGTTCTTTCTCCTTCGTTGGACATCCGCATGGACCCGCAGATCCCGATGCATCTTGACTCTTGTCAACATTAACAACCGATTGTCAATCACCCGCGGGCCACAAGGCCCGCCTTCGATTCTCAGGCCGCTTCCTTCGTTTCTCCGCGTTCGGCGATCTTCTCGATCTGGCTTGCCAGCTGCGAGGCCTGCGACGTCAGCGCGCCGACCACCTGGCTGACCTGCGACAACAGCCCGCCGACCACCATCCCGATCAATTCCTCCTTGCCAGGGAGCTTGCTCAGGCTGATCACGTCGTCCGCGCTAAGCAATTGCCCTCCGCTCGCGCCGCCGTGAATCTGTACGCTCGGGAACTCCTTGATCAGATCCACCAGCGCCTTGGCCGTATCGACCAGCGTTTCGCCGCCGTAGATCAGCGTCGTCGGTCCCGTCAGCAGCGGCCGGGCATAGCCCAGCCCCATCTGCTCGAACGCGCGACTGCACAAGGAGTTCTTTACCACCAGAGCCCGAACGCTCTTGGCACGAAGGGCGGCCCGAAACCGAACGGTCTCCTGCGCCGACATCCCGACGGTCGTCGCCGCCAGAAGCTCGTTGACGCCGTCGAGCCGCCGGCAGACATCACTGACCACCAGTGCCTTGACCGCTTTGCTCATAACCTTCCCCTTCGATTCCTTGACCGATGCAACATCTGTCTATACCGATCCGCACGTCCTTCAGGAGAGAAGCGCGCCCGCCGCACGGTCCATAGCCATTCGGCAAGGCCTCCGCCCGGAGCAATGCGGGATGCTCGCCAGCCTCACACCGACAACCGGATGCCCGGCATCATCGTCGCCGTCAAGGTCGCCGTCCGGATGAAAATCCCTTTGGTCGACGCCGGACGCGACCGCCGAATGTGCTCGATAAACGCCTCGATGTTCTGCTTCAGCGCCGACGCGTCAAACGACAGCTTGCCGACGATCGCGTGAATGTTCCCCGTGTCGTCGTTGCGGTACTCAACCTTGCCCGCGGCAAACTCCTTCACCGCCGTCACCACGTCGGCCACCACCGTCCCCGCCTTCGGGCTCGGCATTTTCCCCTGCGGACCGAGCACGCGACCCAGCTTGCCGACCTTCGGCATCATCGCCGGATGCGCAATCGCCACATCAAAATCCAGCCAGCCGCCCTGAACCTTAGCCACCAAGTCGTCGCCGCCGGCCTCAATGGCTCCCGCCGCCTTGGCCTTCTCTGCCGCCTCCCCGTCAACGAAACAGATCACCCGACGCGACGCCCCGATGCCCGCCGGAAGGCTGACCGCGCCGCGAACAATTTGGTCGCTCTGACGCGGATCGATCCCCAGATTCATGTGAAGCTCGACGCTCTGGTCGAACTTCGCGCGAGGCATGCTCTGAAGCAGGGCCACCGCCTCGTCCACGCTGTATGTCCTGCTCTCAACCTTGGCGGCGCCTTCGCGATAACGCTTGCTACGGTGTGACATAGATAACTCCTTGTGGTTCAGGCGACGCCCCGCATGGGCGTCTCCCACTGAGCGAGTCCTGTTGCGAACGGAACCTCGACTAGTCCTGGATCGCGATCCCCATGCTGCGGGCCGTCCCGGCGACAATCCGCATCGCCGCCTCCACGCTTGCCGCATTCAGGTCCGCCATCTTCGCTTCTGCGATCTTGCGAACCTGCTCCCTTGTGACCGTGCCGACTGTCTCGGTGCGCGGATTGCCCGCCCCCTGCGCAATGCCCGCCGCCTGCTTCAGAAGCACCGATGCCGGAGGGCTTTTGACGATGAAGTCGAACGACTTGTCCTGGTAGACAGTAATCTCCACCGGAACGATCGTGCCGTTGAGCTCACGAGTCCGGTCGTTGAACTGCTGAATGAACTGGCCGATGTTCACCCCATGCTGGCCCAGCGCCGGACCTACCGGCGGCGCGGGCGTCGCACGGCCGCCCGGACACTGCAACTTGATCTTCGTGACGATTTCTTTCGCCATACCCGTATTTCCCCTTTTCCCTCTCGCGGTGCCGGCGGGACGCCACGACCCGTAGCCGCCCCTCCCGCAACAGTGGAACTAAATCATCTCCACCATCCAGTATTCGAGCTCGACCGGAGTCGGGCGACCGAAAATCGTCACGATCACCTTCACCCGGCCCTTCGCCGAGTCCACTTCGTCGATCACTCCGTCGAAGTTCTCGAACGGCCCTTCCTTGATCTTCACCGAGTCGCCCTTCTTGAAGTCGATCTTCAGGCTCGGCTCGGCACTCTCCGACTTGTCCACCTGCCCGAGCATCTTCTCCACTTCGTGCGGCTCCATGGCCGACGGCTTCGAGTACTTGCCCCCCTCGGTCCCGATGAAGTCCCCTACCCCGTTCGTCTCGCGAATCAGAAACCACGCACGCTCCGGAATCGTGCCGTCTTCCTTTACGTTCATCTCAACGAACACATATCCCGGATATAGCTTTCGTTCCATCACGCGGCGCTTGCCGCCCTTCATGATCGAAACGTTTTCCGTCGGCACCAGAACGCGCGTAATCTCGTCCTCCAACCCCTGGATCTTGACCTTCTCCTCGATCGTTCGAGAGACGGTCATTTCTCTGTTGCTCTGGACTCGAAGGACCAGCCACCGCTTGGGCATCTGAGGGACCCCACCTTGTCAATTCACAGGGCGGCCCCCGCCACCACACGGAGTCGCCGCCTCGCTCGATTACTCACGCCGCCGACGGGAAAATGCCAATCCACCGCAGCCCGGCCGTCACCAGGCTGTCCACGCCGAAAATGTATATCGCCATGATCAGCACCGTCACGATCACCACGATCGTCGCTCCGACCAACTCCGCGCGACTCGACCACGACACCTTCTTCATCTCGCTCTCGGTCGCGATCAGAAAATCCGCAAACCGCTCGTGGTTCACCAAGCAGAAGATCCCGACCGCCGCTGCCGCAAAGAGCAAAATCGGAACCCCCAACTGCACGTGCACCGCGTACGATAACGCCTTGATCGGCCGTGCCGTCACCTTCGGCGAGGCCCCCGGCGTCTCAGACGCATCGACAATCGCCTTGCGCACCTCATCCGTCAGAACGGTTCCAGCGCCATACACCGTCACTCCATTGCGCTCGTACGGCTTGACCAGTTCGTAATCCTCACTCAGCCGATCGACCGCCTTCGTGACTTCCTTTGCTGTCGGCACACATGTCAGTAGACGCTGGTGAACGTAGTAGCAGATCGACGCTGCAATCACCGCCAGCGCGATCGCCGTCACGCTGCGGGTGACCTGACCTTGATTCCGTTTGTAAATCGAAATGCCAGCCAAGGCGTCACCTCACTGCTCTATCACATTCTTCGGCGCCTCCGTCGGCGCCTCCGGCCTGGGTTATCGGGCCGCCCCGCCGAGCCTCCCCGACAGCCGGCAGCCCGCCGTCTTCTGGCAGGGGCGGAGGGATTCGAACCCCCAGCCCGCGGTTTTGGAAACCGCTGCTCTACCAATTAGAGCTACGCCCCTTTCCGCAGTCCTCCGCGACGGCCGACTCGGCCGCGCGGACGCGCTCATTTCTTCTTCTCCTTGTGCAGGGTGCGCTTGCGGTCACGCTTGCAGTACTTCATCAACTCGAGCTTCTCCTGGCTCTTCGAGTTGATCTGCGTGCGGTAATTCCGAGACCCGCACTCCGTACACTCCAGCGACACGTATTCACGCATCCGAACACACCTCACTGAATGCACCGAGGGCAAGCCGGCAGACGCCCGGTCACCCCGCGAGACGACGGGCCCGTCTGTCGTGCCCTCGGTGCGATGAACAGATCACTCACTTGATGATCTTGCTGACCACGCCGGCGCCAATCGTCCGACCGCCTTCGCGGACTGCGAAACGCAAGCCCTCTTCCATGGCAATCGGGTAGCCCAGCTTGCCGCGGATACGGGCGTTGTCGCCCGGCATGCACATCTCCGCCCCGCCGGTCAACTCGATGCTTCCCGTCACGTCGGTCGTCCGGAAGTAGAACTGTGGGCGGTACCCCGTGAAGAACGGCGTATGCCGCCCGCCTTCCTCCTTCGTCAGAACGTAAATCTCGCCATCGAACTCGGTGTGGGGCGTCACGCTGCCCGGCGCCGCCAGCACCTGACCGCGCTCGATCTGGTCACGCTCGATTCCGCGAAGCAGGCACCCGACGTTATCGCCGGCGATGCCCGCGTCCAACGTCTTGTTAAACGCCTCGACCCCCGTGATGGTCGTCTTCCTGATCTCGTCGGTCAGGCCGATAATCTCCACCTGATCGCCCACTTTCACCTGCCCGCGCTCAATACGCCCCGTGGCCACCGTGCCGCGGCCCTTGATGCTGAACACGTCTTCCACGGCCAGCAGGAACGGCTTGTCGATTTCTCGCGTCGGCTCCGGAATGTACGTGTCCAGAGCCTTCACCAGCTCGAGAATACACGCACGCTCCTCGGGGCTCGCATTGCTCTTCGTCGCAGGCAGCGCCGAGCCGCGAATCACCGGAATTTCGTCTCCCGGGAATTCGTATGCCGACAACAACTCGCGCACTTCCAGCTCCACCAGGTCCAGCAGCTCCGGATCGTCCACCAAGTCGCACTTGTTCAGGAACACCACCAGCGCCGGCACGTTCACCTGACGAGCCAGCAGCACGTGCTCGCGGGTCTGCGGCATCGGACCGTCGGCGGCCGACACCACCAGAATCGCACCGTCCATCTGGGCAGCGCCGGTAATCATGTTCTTGACGTAGTCGGCGTGGCCCGGACAGTCGATGTGAGCATAGTGACGCGTCGCCGACTCGTATTCCACGTGAGCCACGGCAATCGTCAGAATCTTCGTTGGGTCGCGCCGCCCCTGCGCCTCGCTCGCCTTCGCGATCTCGTCATAGCTCTTGGCCTTGGCCAAACCCTCGAGGGCTAGGCTATTCAGAATGGCCGCCGTCAGGGTCGTTTTCCCGTGGTCAACGTGACCGATCGTGCCGACGTTCACGTGGGGCTTGGTTCTCTGAAAGACTTCCTTAGCCATCGCTGGTGTCAACCTCCCTAAGTAATGGTCTGAAGAATAAACACACGCTCGACTCACAGGACTTTCCCGCGAGTGCTAAGCCGTTCGACAACTGGAGCTGCTGACGGGATTTGAACCCGTGACCTCGTCCTTACCAAGGACGCGCTCTACCGACTGAGCTACAGCAGCACGTCAACCCCCGGCATAGACCATCCCCGCCCCATCGACGCTGTACGGAGACCTCTGACAGGGTCAAGACCCATTATTAAAGCCATTAACCTTCCCACCGTCAAAGATTTTCCGCCAAAATAAACCAAAAATTCCCCACCCCCAACCTTGAAAAGGCCATTTTGGGGCTTCGGACACGATCACCACGGAGGCCGCGCGAGCCGG
>CAZCOA010000021.1:0-45212 GCA_964500225.1 uncultured Anaerolineaceae bacterium
GCTGCGGGGAGGGCGGGGGGCGAACGTCGCGCGGCCACTGAATTCGGCGCCAAGCGGCCTTCTCCGGCGGCCCCATGGGGGCCTGCTGTGTTCCATGAGGGCGACAGCTGCGGCGTTTTGCTCTCTTCCGCAGGCGGCCCGCGCCTGGAACCCGTCTATGCTCTGGCCTTCTGACAGACGACGGCCACAGCCGGACAGACGCATGGCGCAAAAGCACGCACAGTGCGAGAGGGACGAGCCTTGGTGCAGGAAGACCAACCCGCGAGGTGGGTGATTTTGCGCACACAGTGTTTCTGTGGCTGAAAAAACGCAAAAAAACGACCAATTCATGTCTGTCGTGGTATGCTCCTGAGGAGAGAAAATGAGAAAAAAACCGCACTTGCGTTGCGGGAAAATCCGCGGTTTTTGTGCACCGCGGTAGGATCCATCGATATTTCGGTGAATCAAGTGCGTCACATCGGTCAGAAATCATCGTTACAGGAAAAAATAGGAACTTGGCATGAACTTTGCGACTTAACGCTATGCGGACAGTGCCCACGTTGGGCTTCGGCAAGAGGTTGGTTGCCTTTTGCCAATGGTGGTCGGGCAATCCCCCCTCCCGACCACTCTTTTTTTGCGCCCTCCCGACGGTTGACCCGACGAGGACAGCGCCGCGGGCGATTGGGCCTCAGCCGAGACCCGGAAGCTTTCACGCGTGATGGCACGGCGGACGGTTTCGTCCATCGGCGCGCGGTGCATCCACTGGATGATCGGCAGCTTCCTGTTACGGTGGCAGGCGTCCGTGCCGAAAAGCCGCCGTTTCAGCCGCTCGATGAACCCGGGCGTGAAGTCCGGGTCGCGCGGGCCGCCGAGCACTCCTCGTTCGGCAGGCAGCCGCCGTCGGTCCCTGATTCCATGAATCCCAGGCGCCGGCCCCCTCGCGCCCTGATCCACACGCGCAACCTACCTCCGTGCCCGGGCACTCGTGCGGGTTCGCCTTGACAGCCGGGGCCGGCGGCGACACAATGGCCGGGCACGGTTGGTCGGCACGGGGCGAACGGGACAGCCATGGGCAAGAAGAGCCGCAAACGCGTTGTTACTACTGAAAAGGCTGTCTGCGGCAGTTCGCTTCGCGGCGAGGCCCCTGGCGCCGACTACCGGGTGCCCATTGGCGACCGTACGCTGAACCTCGGGCTCTGCCTGGCCACGGCGGTTCTTTTGGCCCTGGCGTTTCCGCCGCTGAACTGGTGGCCGGTGGCCTTCGTCGCCCTGGCGCCGATGCTCGTGGCCGTGGTCCGCGCCCCGTCCAGGGGCGTCCTGGCCGTCTCGACGTTCCTGGCGGCCCTCGTGTTTTATGGCGGCGAACTTTACTGGCTGGCCATGCCCACCGTGCCCGGCTACGTCGGGGCGGTGCTGTTCTGTGCCCTGTTCTGGCCGGCGTTCGGCCTGCTGACGGCGTACCTTGTGCGTCAAACGCGTCTGCCGCTGGCGGCGGCGGCCCCGATGGTCTGGGTGCCGCTGGAGTTGTTGCGGTCGCACCTGCTGACGGGCTTTCCGTGGCTCCTGATCGGCCACAGCCAGGCCGCCTGCCCGATGCTTTTGCAAGTGGTGGACCTGACGGGCGTTTACGGCCTCAGCGCCCTGGCGGCTGCCACCGCGGGACTGGTGGTGGACACCATGACGCGGCCGCTGTTTTTGCGATACGGCCGGCGCGTGCGATGGTCGCTTTCGCTGAAGGTGTCGGTGTCGGTGCTGGCGGCGGCCTGGGCGTTCGTTGTCATCTACGGGCACTATCGCCTGCGGCCGGTGGCGATGACCGACGGGCCGCTGGTGGTCGTGGTGCAACCCAATGTGCCGCAAGACATTCGCGAGGCCCAAATCGCCGCCGAGGCCCCCGACCGCCCCCTGACGCTGACCGACGAGGCCGCACGGGTCCAGCTCCTGGAAGACCCCGCGTTTGCCGACCTCATGGCCCTGACGCCGGCGGCCCTGGCCGAGCATCCCGACGCCGACCTGGTGGTCTGGCCCGAGACGATGACGCCCGTGCCGGTGAACGAGTCGCTCCTGCGTTTCGATGCGTCGGCCTGCCAGGCCGAGGCCCGGGCATGGCAACTCCAGATGCGGACCTGCTGGCGGATGATTCACGACCTGGTGGCCGGCAGCCGGCGACGGCTTCTCGTGGGCAGTCAGGTCCGCGAGATCAACGCCGGCGGCCGCTACGGCCCGCGATTCAACCGCGCGCTGTTGTTTGCTCCCGACGACCGCGAGTTCACGACCGCCGCCACCTATGACAAGGTGCACCTGGTGCCGTTCGGCGAGTACGTGCCGTTCAAGGAGTCGGCTCCATGGCTCTACGGGCTGCTGATGGGCCTGACGCCGTACGATTACGAGTACGATCTGACGGCGGGCAAGGCCCTGACGCGGATGGAGTTGGGCCCGTGGCGGCTGGCGGCGCCGATCTGTTTCGAGGACGCCTTCGCCGGCGTATGCCGACGGATGGTCTATGATTTCCGGGGCGACAAGGCCGCGGATTTTCTCGTCAACATCAGCAACGACGGGTGGTTTCCCGGCACGGTGGAGCTTGAGCAACACTGGAACCTCTCGGTGGTGCGGGCGGTGGAGAACCGCGTGCCGGTGGTCCGGAGCGTGAACACGGGCATTAGCGGCGTGATCGACTCCTGCGGCCGCACGGTCGTCCGCGTGAGCGATGCGGCCGGGCACGTGCGGTCGGTGAAGGGGTATGCGGCGGCAAGACTGCAACTGGACGGGCGGCGGAGTGTGTACGGTCGGTGCGGCGACGTTTTCGCTGTGGCCTTGAGTCTGGCGGGGTGTGCGGCTATGATGGCATCGGTGGTCATGGCCGCCAGGCGTCGGCACGGCGAGGCGGCTTGAGGCCGCACGCGGGCGTCGCGGTCGGGGGGGGCGGACTTCCGCTGTGGCCGAGCGTGTGTGGGGCGATTGAGGGCGATTCGATGCGTGTATGTGGCAAAGGCCGGGGCTTCTCGGCGTTGTGGCGGGCTTTGGGCGTAGCGGCCGGGCTGATGGTGCTCGGCGGCTGCGACCTGGGCAGCGACAGCTACGTCAAGAAATCCGAGACGATCCTGCGCCAGTCGCTTCGCAGCGATCGGGCCACAGTGCGGATGCTGGCGATGACGGCCTACCGCGAGTTGGAGCGGGACATTCCCGACGAGGAACTTCAGGTGCTGCTGGGCGACCCGTTCGCCCCGAGCCGTTTCCTGGCGGTGATGTGCAAGGCCGAACAGGCCAGCCGTCGCGGCAAGCAGCGGCGGCGCGACCTGTCCTATTTCCGAGTGCTTTATAATAAGGAGACGGATCCGAGCGTTCGTCTGGCGGCGGTGTACGGCATGGCGTTGTTGGGCGACATGAGCCACATCGAAGAGTTGGCCGAGGCGTTGGCCGACCGCGGGGGCGACGCGGCGGCCCGTCGCAATGCGGCCATGCTGCTGGGATTGCTGGAGAACAAAACGGCGGTGCCGATGCTGGGGGCGTACCTGTCGGACGCCGATGCGGTGGTGCAGATGAACGCGGCGGAGGCGATGGGGCGGCTCGGCAGCACCCGAGGGCTGGAGGTGCTGCGTCGGATGGCGACGAGCCAGGGTTCTCCGCGGCAGATCAGCGCGATCCTGGCGTTGGGGCGGGTGGGCCTGGTGCCGCGCGATGTGATGCTGCTGCGCGAGGCGTTCAGCGACGACAAACCGGTCAGTGCGATGGCACGTCTGGCGTCGTATGGGGCGCGGGCGATGCTGGGCGACTACACGCAGGCGGCGCGGCTGGGGGAAATGGCGTCGGGGCGGCCCGGTCGCGACCCGATCGACGCGCAGGACAAGGCGATGATCCTCCAGTTGCTGGCCCGGTCGGCGTATGGGCCGTCGTGGCGGTCGGTGGTGCCGTCGCTGGACGACGGGGACCCGCTGATCCGGGCGAGTGCGGCGTGGGCGATCCTGGCGTTCGATTCGGCCGAGGGCAAGAAGCTGCGCGACACGATCGAGGCGTCCACGGCGGCCGATCGCGGGGTGCAGCAGTTGACGGAACAGGAGATCCTGCGGCCGGGGAGCTCGCCGGAATCGAAACCATCGGGGTCATCGCCGGGGCGGAAGCCGTCGGGGATGTCGCCGCTGCTGCGAGAGCCGCGCGCGGGGCCGCTGGGGCCGATCGGGCCGATTCGGCCGCAGGATACGCGAGTGCGTTAACAGCGTTAAAATCGGTCCCGGGGGGTTGAGTTTTTTCTTGACGACCTTGTGGTGGGCGTTAGAATCGCATTTCCGTAATTGCCCACAGGGACGAGACTAAGGCTGTGTGTCAGGAAGCCTTGGGGGCGGCCCGTGGGAGGTTTCGGAAACGGCATCATAACATAATCTGCTGCGTGCGTCGCGTGAGGGCAGTCGTGAACCATGGCTGGTGAGTCTGCCGCGAGGCTGGGCCGGCTCGATTAAGGGAGGACCTTTCCTTGAGTACTCTCGGCAAGATCTTTACGGTGTTGAATGTGATCGCCGCGATCGTCCTGTGCATGCTCGTGGTGGCGTACGTCAAGAGCAGCGAGCAGCGGGACCTGCAATACGAAAACGCCGCCATCGGGCGCAAGCAGGCCACGGATGCCTGGAAGGCCTTCGAGGCCGCCCTTGGCGAAAGCAACGCGAAGCGCGCCGAACTGAGTGCCTTGTACACCCAGGAACTGGGCAACAAGGCCGCGGTGATCGAGCAGCTGCGCAATACGAACTCGGCGCTGGACCGCGACAAGGCCCAGCAGATGAAGGAGCTGAACGAGCTCCGCACGGCGGTGCAGGGGCTGAACGCCGGCCTGGACAAGATCAAGGCCGAGAAGGATGCCCTTCAGGAGGCGTACGACAAACAAGTCTCCGAGGCGACGGTGCTGCGTCAGGTCAACAGCGAGGTAACCAGTCAGAACCAGGACCTGAAGCAGATGGTGATCGACCTGAAGGCCCGTATCCGCGGCCTGGAAGTTCAGTTGGCCGAGATCGGCAAGGAGAACACCTACCTGAAGCAGAACGCGAAGGTCGAGTTGCCGAAGGTGGTTCCGGCGCTGCCGACGGTGGATCTGCACGGCGTCATCCGCGAAGTGGATAACAACACGAACGTGGCCGAGATCAGCCTCGGGTCGAGCGATCAGGTGGTCGAGAACATGAAGTTCCTGGTGTACCGTGGCAACGACTACCTGGCGGACCTGATCATCACGAAGGTGGACGAGAACACGGCGGTCGGTCGGTTGGAGTACAAGCAGGGCGACGTGCGGAGGGACGACAATGTCACGTATACCGTCCGGAGGTAGTGCGGGGGTGCAGGTGGAGGCAAAGCCGTCCAGCAGCATCTATACGCTGTTGACGATCATCGCGCTGGTGTTTCTCGTGGTGGCAGTGGCCGTTGTGATGGTGAGGGCGGACGGGCGGTTCGGTTGGGTCGTTCCGTTCGGCCAGAAGTACGATCAGTCGCAGGCTGAGCACAAGCGGCGTATGAACGAGGGCGATCAGGCGATTCGGGACGCCAAGGATGCCATGTCGAGGGTCAGCCTGAAACCGGCGGCGGCCGAGCAGGTGCAGTCGGCCTCGGAGCCGGCGGCGCCGGTGACGGAGTGAGCAGGGCGGTGCTGCTGCCGCAGGTGCCCGCAAACGTGGTGCCGGCGCAGCGTTGGGATGTGCCGTGTCGATGAGGCAGCAGGACGTGCCGCAGCGGGCAGGAGGCAAGCGGTCGTAAAGTCGGTCCGGCGACACACGGCCCCGACGCTGCGGGCCGGGTGGACATCTCGAACGGGAGTTGATTCGCTAAGGGACGATCTGACGACCGGTTGGATCGTCCCTGTGTGCTTATAGGGCGTCTGTCGCGGCCGCGCGGCGCCGTCGGTCAACTCCATGCGGTCTTCCTGAGCACGGTCGCATCGAAGCTATCGGAGCTACCCATATGATCGTCGATCGTATCATCGGCATGTTCTCGACGGACATGGGCATCGACCTCGGCACGGCCACGACGCTGGTCAGTGTGCGAGGCCAGGGCATCGTCCTGTGCGAACCGTCGGTCGTCGCCGTGTACAAGGACACCAATAAGCCCTTGTTCGACGGCAATGCCGTCGGCGAAGTGGCCAAGAAGATGATCGGCAAGACGCCCGGTTCGATCGTGGCCGTTCGGCCGTTGAAGGACGGCGTGATCGCCGACTTCGACATCACCGAGGCCATGCTCAGCTACTTCATCCGCAAGGTCCACCGGCGCAACGGGTTGTTCAATCATCCGCGCGTGGTCATCGCGATCCCGTCGGGGATTACGGCCGTCGAGACGCGGGCCGTCCGCTCGTCGGCCCGTCGCGCGGGGGCGCGCAAGGTGTACCTGGTCCGCGAGCCGATGGCCGCGGCGATCGGGGCCGGGCTGCCCGTCGAGGAACCCGTTGGCAGCATGATCGTGGACATCGGCGGCGGCACGACCGAGGTGGCCGTCATCAGCCTCGGCGACATTGCCTGTGCCGAGAGCATCCGCGTGGCCGGCGACGACATGGACGAGGCCATCATCAACCACATGAAGAAGACCTACAGCCTGCTGATCGGCGAACAGACGGCCGAGCGGATCAAGATCGAGATCGGGTCGGCCTACCCGCTGGAGCAGGAACTGACGATGGAGGTCTCGGGCCGCGACCTGATCGCCGGGCTGCCGCGCAAGGCCGTCGTGACCAGCGAGGAAATCCGCGAAGCCCTGAGCGAGCCGGTTCAGGCGATTGTCGAGGCCTGCAAACGGACGCTCGAGCGCAGCGAGCCGGAGCTGTCGGCCGACCTGGTGCACAACGGCATCACGATGGCCGGCGGCGGCAGCCTGTTGCGCGGTCTGGACACGGTGCTGTCCCAGGCCACGGGGCTGAAGGTGTGCGTGTCGGACGATCCGCTGACGTGTGTGGCGCGCGGCACAGCGGTGTACCTGGAAAACATCGACCTGCTGGGCGGCCTGATCGACAGCGGCGACGATATGTGATTTTTCGCGTGCCTGTGCGAGGCGATTCGGTGTAGGATACACAAGCGGCCGATGGAGGACGCGTCGGAGGGCAGGGCGGGCGCCCTGGGGCCGCGATACGTCATCGTGCCGTCGGTCGGTTGCGCAACAAGTGTCATTCCACTGCGAAAGCAGGATTGTCTGTATGGTGCGTCGTCGCCAGGCCAGTCGCATGACCCGGGTTCTGATCGCCTTCCTGGTGGTCATGGCGTTGTCGATGCTGTTGCTGGACCGCCACGGCGCGGTGGCAGCGCAGTGTCGGCGGCTGGCCCAGCACGTCTTCACGCCGGGCCAACAGTGGTCCCGCGAGGCGATGATCGCCGTTCGCAGCCGTGCGGTGGACCTGCGGCCGATCACCGATGAGCAGAAACAGATCGAACAGTTGCGGCTGTGGCTCCACGAGTCGCGAGCGATCGTCGCCCAGCAGGCCGCACGCATCGCCGACCTCGAACAGTCCCGCAAGGCCATACAGGAAATTCTCGGCCAGTTGCCCGAGTATCCGATTCAGGTGATCCCGGCCCGCATCCTGTCGCGAAGCTATGTGGGGACCGGCGGGGGATTCCGCGTGGCGGCCGGCAAGAGTCAGGGCATTCGCGAAGGTCAACACGTCCTGTACCGCTACATCTCCCGCGGCCGCACGTCGGGGGTGAGCGAAGGCCAGGCCGTGGTCACGGGCATGGGTGTGGTCGGCCTGGTGGCTCACGCCGACACGGACTTCAGCGAAGTGCGTCTGGTGACGAGCCCCGAGTGCCGTCTGTCGGCCCGGATCGTCCACTGGGACCGCAACGAGGGCAAGTGGGTGGCCGCGCCCGAGGTCGGACGCCTGACCGGCGCCGGCGACGGTCAGGCCATGATCATGGAACTGGTCCGCAGCAACGTGGACGTGGCCCCGGGCGACTACGTCGTGACGTACTCCGCCGGCATCGGCATCGCCGACTCGATGATCCTCGGCGAAGTCACGGCCGTGGAGCCGGGACAGGGCGGGCTGACGCACCGGATCACCGTCCGCCCTCGCGTGGACTGGAACATGCTCGACGAAGTGTACGTCCTGACGCCGCGCGGCCGACCGACCAAGTAACCCGCCGTCGGACCCCGGGGCCGCCGGACCATCTCAGATCGGAATCGCCGCGATGCGATGGTTCGTTTTCATCATCCTGGGCTGGTGCTGCACCGTGCTTCAGACCATGTTGTTCGTGCCGCGGCTGCTGGCCTTCCGCCCTTTCCACGCCGACCTGCGTCCTGACCTGTTCGTCCTGATGGCGCTGCTGGCGGCCCTGGTGGCCCGGGGCGAGGAGGCGTTCATCGCCGGGTGGGTCATCGGCATGGTGGCCGACCTGACGGACCCGGCCAGCCAGCGGCTGGGGGCCATGGCCCTGATGCTCGCCCTGTGCAGCTACGCCGTCTGCCGCATACGGCCCGTACTGGCGTACGAGCGGCCGGCCGCGCAGATCCTGCTGGCGGTCGCCATGGTGCTCGTGGTGCGACCGGTGCAGTTGCTGATCGTTTCGTGGCACTCTTCGGCGGCGAGCGTCGGCTTCGGGCTCCTGGTCGAACAAACCCTGGGCGACGCCCTCTATACGGCCGTGCTGGCGTGGCCGTTTCTGTGGGTCACGGCGCGCCTGGCCACCCACCGCGGCCGTTTGTCCGAGCGGTCCTGAGACGCGCGCGTTCGTGCTTGCCATGGGCGGCCGCATCGGGTATCTGTGGGGTCGGGGTGGGGAACGTCATCGCGCGAGGGGATGCCGCTGTCGCATGTACTGGAGTCGTCTGCAACTGTTCCTGGGGGTCGTGGCGTTGGCCATGGTGGCGCTGGCTCTGCGCCTGGGGCAGCTTCAGTGGGCCGGGGCGGCCGGCTACGAGCGCGAGGCCCGGGCCAACCTCATCCGTCCGCCGACGCTCCTGGAGACGCGACGCGGGTCGATCCGCGACCGTAACGGCCTGGTCCTGGCCGAAGACACCGCCAGCTTCGACGTCTGCGTGTACTACCCCTATCTGGCCGTGGAAGACCCCGCCCTGGTCCGCCGCATTGCCGCGCGCAGCGACCTATCGTTGACGCTGTTCTCTGCGCGGCTCCAGGACGACGTGCTCCGGCAGACGTTCACCGACGGACGGCGGCTGGACCTGCTGATTGCCGCCGCGGGGCGGGATAGCTCGATCTGCCGCCGCGCGGCCGCCGACCGACGATGGTCCGAACTGCTGGCCTCGCGCGACGCCGAACTGGCCCGACTCCTGGCCGAGCAGGGACGCCTGACCGCCGACGACGTGGATGCGGCCATGGACCGCCTGCGGGGAGCGGTGCCCGTGACGCCGCGGCTGTCGGAGGCGGAGGTCGTGCAACTGATGGCCGACCTCTGGATCACCGGCAACCAGTTCACCGACCTGAACCCCGGTCGGCCTGAGTTGTCGTCGGCCCTGGCCCAGGACCTTTCGGCGTTCTGGCCGCGGCTGGCCGCCATGACCGGCATCGACGTCGCCGTCTTCGACGAGCGGCGCATCGGCGTGCTTCAGATGGTCCGCGCCCGCAAGCGGGCCGTCGAGCAGCGCCACGGGCGCTCCGTGCCGATCCGCGAGGAGGTGGGCGGTGCCGGCGGCCTGGCTCACCCGATCCTCGTCGATGTCAACGAAATTACCAAGGCCGTCGTCGCCGCCATGCAGACCGACCACGACTGGCTCGTCTTCGAGCAACACGCCAAGCGCGTGTACCCCTACAACGACTGCGCCGCCCACGTCGTCGGCCGCGTCACGGAAGTGGACGAACAGACGCTGGGCTCCAGCCCCGACGGTAACGACGATGCCGCCGAAGACCCGCGCCGAGTCTATCGGCTGCATGACGTGATCGGAGTCACGGGCGTCGAACTGGGTATGGAGCGGCAACTTCGCGGTCGCCGCGGCCTGGAACAGCGTGATAAGGCCGACCGCCTGCTTCAATACGAGCCGCCCGAGCCCGGGCAGGACGTGCGTCTGACGCTCGACGTGCCCTTGCAGAGCGAGATCGAGGCGTTCATGTCGCGGCCGCCCACGCCGCCGGAGTCCTCCGGCGTCGTTCGCGGCGCAGCCGTGGTCATCGACATCCGCACCGGCGCCCTGCTGGCCCTGGTCTCGCTGCCGCGGTACAACCTCAACACCTTCTCCGACGACTTTCCCGATCTGTGCGCCGCCGAGGGCAAGCCTCTGGTCCATCGCGCCATCGGCGGCCAGTATTCCCAGGGCTCGATCTTCAAGGCCGTCACCGCGACCGCCGCCCTGCACGAACGCAGAATCACGCCCTCGACCGTCTTTGTCTGCAACGGCATCTTCGATCCGGTCCGCGACCCCGATCACTTCAAGTGCCTGGGTGTTCACGGCCCCATCCGCCTGCACGAAGCCATCGTCAAATCGTGCAATGTGTATTTCTATCACGTCGGCATGGCCGTCGGCTCCGAGAAGCTCTGCCTGTGGGGCCGACGGTTCGGTTTCGGCACGCGCTGCGGTTTGCTGATTCCCGGCGAGAAGGCCGGCAGCCTTCCTGAAGGCGAGGATCCCAGGAATCTGGCCATCGGCCAGGGCGGAATCATGGTCACGCCGCTCCAGGCGGCGCGGTTCATGGCCCTGATCGCCGCCGACGGGCGCATGCCCGAGGTGCATGTCGTCGAGTCGCCGCGACCGGCCGACCGGCCGGTCGTCCGGGTCAACATCGCCCTGACGCCCGGCCACATGGGCGTCATCCGCGCGGCCCTGGCCGACGTCGTGAACGACGAGAGCGGCACCGGGTACCGTTACGTCCACAGCGACGTGGTGCGGATCGCCGGCAAGACGGGCACGGCCCAGGTGCGCCGGGGCGTGCCGCCGCACGCCTGGTTCGTCGGCTTCGCTCCGGCCGAGAACCCGCAGATCGCCTTCAGTGTCGTGTTCGAGAACGGCGGCGGGGGCGGCGCCGTCGCCGGCCCTGTGGCCCGCCAGATCGCCGAAGCTGCCCTGCGGCTCGGCATCATCACCCCGTCGCGCGCCGCCGCGCGACGATGACCAACCGCCGGCCGCGGCCGCAGGGGGCCAGGGCTGTCTTTCCGGCGGCGCCTAGGGTCGCGCGTCGGTGTCGGCGATGGCCGGCAGGACGAACTGGGAGGCCACGGTGTCCCATCCCATGTGGCGAGCCAGATCGTAACCCGATTCGAGCATGCGGTGCAGGCCGGCCTCGTTGGTCGGAAGGTGTCGGAAGATTTCGGTCGCCACGCGCTCGGCCTCGATCTCCTCGATGCGGTTGCGCTCCGGGATGCCAATCTTGAGCATGGCGTCCAGGGTTTCGGGTTCACTCTCCAGGCGCGTATAGTCCGCCATGACGGCGTTGGCGAGGTTGCCGTTGTCGCCGCCGACGCGGCGCAGGAACCCCGCGCAGCCGCAGATGCTCGTCGGCACGCACAGGCCGCCGAAGGCCAGCGGTTCGAGCTGCGCGATGCCGAACGGTTCGTAGATGCTCTGGCCGAACTCCAGGTCGCTGCCGTGGCGGATGTCCATGAACTCCATGTCTTCGGGCATGGCCTGGCCGCACCACGGCCGCGACCACCCGAACTGGTTGAAGAACACCACTTTGATATTGCGGGCGGCGACGTTGAATCGTTGGACGGAGGTATAGAACTCGGCCTCGCCGCCGGACAGGTCGGGGTAGCCTTCGCGATGGGCGACGGGCCACCCGTACTGGGACTCCATTTGCTGGATGTCGCGTGCGGGCCGCGGGCCGCCGATCTCGGTGCTCAGCAGGAAAAAGACGCCCGTGCGGCCGACCTGGCGGAACTTCTGCTCCAGGCGCCACAGCACCTTCAGGTCGCGCCACAGGCCCTTCGACAGCGTCAGTCGCGTCACGTGCGTCATGACCACGTCGGGCCGCCAGCCGATGAGCCGCTCGGCGTAGTCCTGGAGCTTGCGGCGGCTGGCCTGCCGCTGGGCCATGTCGATCTTGTGCGACGGGATGCCGTTGTAAACCAGCCGCATGTCGGCGTTCTTGAAGTGCGGCGAGAGGAACCGCATCTCGTCGATGATGTAATCGCCGACGGCCAGGACGGCGTCGCAGCGCCAGGCCGAGGCCACCAGCGGATGCTTGAAGTAACTGACCTGCGGGCCGAAGACGTCCTCGACGTACTTGCCTTCGGCGGCCGCGCGGCGCAGCACGTTGTAGAACATGGTGTCGTGGCCGGGATGCTTTTCGACGATGCGGCGGATGGTGGCCGTCTCGTGGGCATAGAAGAGCGTGCGGTACCGGCGGTTTCGCTCCAGGATGGCCAGCAGCGCCAGGGGCATGCCCATGTACTCGTGGGCCATGATCGTGACGGGCTGGCCGGCCTGGTCCACGCCCAGGGCCGCCAGGGCCTTGTACGCCGGCAGGGCGATCCGCGTGTACTGCTCGTAGTCCCAGGCGTCGTAGATGTCCGATCGGATGCCGAAGCTCTCATAGAGCCGCAACTTGAACACCGCCAACGGATGGGCGTGCATGTGATCGATGCCGATCAGAAGCACCTCGGGGCGGCTCTCGCCGCCGTTGCCGCCGTCGCGGAACAGCCTGCGCCCGTACATGATGCGAACGCCGAGCTCGTGCTCGATCGGGCCCAGACGTGCGCCCCACTGGCCCGTGTCGATGCCCAGGCTGGCGCAGTAGAACACTTCGCCGCCATGCTGGCCGAGTTGCTCGGCCGTTTCCCGGTCGCCGCTGAACATCGGGCCCACCAGGATGTTCCGCTGCACCTTCTCCAGGTACGCCTTCGACGTACACAACCCCTGCAACACGGCGCCGATGCCCCCGATTTTCTGAAGGGCTTCGTGCGTGACGTGAACGACGGTCTTCATGGTGATGGACAACTCCTTCGTGAGGCCGCTCCCCCAGCTGCGCAAACACATCGGTTGCCCGGGCCGAGCAGGCCGGACAGCCACCAGCTAATATCGAGTGTTTGGGGGTTCCAATTGCAGCCTTTTTGACAGCAGGGGCTTAAAAGGCCGGGGCCGCCTCGAAAAGCGGCCCCACGGTTACGTTCTCTGGAGGTGTCCCGGCAGGGTCACTGGATGCCGTTGAGCCTCCGCTGCCGCTCGCGCTCGTAATCCTTGCTGGTGCGGCCGTCGGGGACATTGAAGAAGAACCCGCCTCCGGTGTTACTGCGGATCGTTTCGGTGGTCTCAACCGGGGGCGGCTTGACCTCGGCGTTGAGCTGCTGGCGGTAATTGTCGTTGGGATCCTTTGCTGGGCCGGACGATCCGCCGCTATTGAGGGCGACGACGGCAGCCACCAGGATCAGCAGGACGACACTGGCGGCCAGGACGAGGATCGATAGCGGGCCGGGTTTCGGAGTCGCCACAGGGGCCACGGCGGCCGCAGCGAGCGAACTCCGCGATGGCGGCGGCGCGTCCAGGGCCACCGGCAGCGGCTCCTCGTCAGCGTCGTGGGCGATCGGTAGCGGCTCCTCCAACTCGTCCACGGGGTTGCCCATCATGTCCACCGTGTCCGACGGCTGAAGCCGCAGACCGCAATCCGGGCACAAGGGCTCCTGCTCCCCTGAGGTATCAGGAGCATTCACGACCTTGCCGCACGCACACTCCACCTGCATAGACACGACTCCGGATGTATGTCCTTACATAGAAAACGGTTACAGGTTGCCACCCAGCAGGGGGCGATCCACCAGATCATAGATCGGCCCTTCAGCCACCGCTCTGGCCGCAATTCCATTATATTATACGGTAATCTTGCCAAAAAGTTTACCAAAATCCACCCGTTCGGGCGGCTGGGGCTCCTGCCAATGGCTGCGAAGGGGGGCGTCAACCCCGGTACGGCCAGGTCCTGTCAAGAAAACTGATCAATGGTTCTTGTGCCGCAAGGGCTATCGACTACAGGAGGCTTCGTTGATGGACCTCACATGAACCGCATTAAGGCACGACTTGTCGTGGAATGCTCACACGGTCGTACTTGCGATTTTCCGCCCGGCGCCCCGCCCGGGCGTGTCCCAGTGGGACGGATGCGCCGCCCAAGTGGAGGCCCGTTGAGCTGCTACACGCCGTCCGGGTTCCGGCCGGGAGTCCGTCCACCTTGTACCGCCGCCCGCCGCCGGGTTTGTCCTTGCCTCGCGGGACGGGGCCGTTTAGAATCCGGGCCGGAAACAGAACCGGGAGATTCGGCGTGAGTGGAACCGTGGCCGAACGGAAGCGGCTGATACGCGTGACGGCGGGAAACCTCCGCAACAGCCACATTTACATTACCGGCCACTGGGATTTCTTTCCGCAGGACTGTTTCGGCGACGCCAACCTGGTTAGCGGCCATCCCGGTAGACCGATAGCAATTCGTCTTGATGGTATGCGGAGGACCATCGAAACGGACATTGCTACCGACGCCAAGACGGGCAAGCCGCGACGCGAGTTCCGGGCTAGGACGTGGGTAAGAGAGTTCTTCGAGCGACACAACATCAGGCCAGGCGACGTGCTTGCCCTCGAACGAATCGGAGAGCGTGAATATCGTCTCTATCCGTTTCATACCGGCAGCGATAGGGATTCCGATTGGCACCGCTTTCTCGAAGAACCGCTTACGGCGAGCACCCCGACCGTCCTGGAGTTATTTGCGGGGTGCGGCGGGCTGGCACTGGGGTTCAAACGGGCCGGATTCCAGACGGTATTGGCCGTGGAGTGGGATGCCGATGCTTGCGAAAGTCTAAGGGCCAACATCACCGAGCGAGTGGCCCAGTGTGCCGTCGAGGATATCGAGAGGTTCCCGAAAGCCGACGTGGTTGCGGGCGGCCCCCCCTGCCAAGGATTCAGCAATCTGGGTGAGAAGGTTCCCTATGACCCTAGGCGGCAGCTCTGGCGTCACTTCTTGAGGGCGGTCGAGGATGCAGAACCGGCGGTATTCGTCATGGAGAACGTCCCACCGCTCTTGAAATCGCAAGAGCTGGTTGAGATTCGCAAGGCCGCCGAACGGTTGGGCTACAAGGTGGACCATTGGATACTCAATGCGGCCGACTACGGCGTCCCCCAAACACGTAAACGCGCAATCGTGGTCGGTTTGCGGGACGGCCGGCCTACGCCGCCGCCGCAGACGCATGTCGCGCCCGACCGGCGCACCTTGCAGACGGCAGGTCTGCCACCGTGGCGAACCGTTCGAGACGCGATATCCGACTTGCCGCTTCAACCGACCGGGAATAATTGGCACATCGGACGAAACCCGACCCCGAAGTCGTTGAAACGATACGGTTGTATTCCGCCTGGCGGCAACCGGTGGGATCTGCCTCCAGACCTCATGCCGGAGTGCTGGAAGCGAAAGACGCAAGGCGGCACGGATCTGTTTGGCCGCTTATGGTGGGACAGGCCGTCAGTTACGATCCGCACCGAATTCTATAAGCCCGAGAAAGGGCGATATCTGCATCCCGTTGCAAACCGGCCCATCACCCACCGCGAGGCTGCGAGGCTCCAGGGCTTTGAGGACGACTTCGTATTCTGCGGGAGCAAGATCAGCGTTGCAAAGCAAATCGGCAATGCCGTGCCGCCGCCCCTGGCCGAGGCAATTGCTCGGCACATTCTAAGCCTCCTTGAAGGCGCGGGGTTCGTTTCCGGTGGCTGCTCAGGTCGTTCCCGAGGATAATCCATGGCCCGTCGACGCAGGACTGCCGACCCGGATGCTCTAATCCGCTCTATCGACGGGCAGTTGCAGCGTTTTCAAGAAGACTGCTCGGGACTTACGTTGCGTGAGAAAGTGCTGCGCCTTGTGGCGATTCGCCGCAGCGTGGGGGATCTTGGAGTCTCCGTCGCAGTGGAGCACGGCTTTAGCCGAACCAGCGCTCGGGACCGGATCAAGGCATACCTGTTGACGAACGTCGGCATCGTGGTGTGCGGTGAAGAGCTCGCGGTTGTGTCGGGCATTTCCGAATATGCTCGCCGCGTCAGGGAACTACGTGTAGAGCACGGCCTGAGGGTTTTGACGGGGAACACATCGGACGAGGATAGTGGGCTCCAACTGCGGCCGGACGACTATCTCCTCGTATCCTGCGCACCGGATACCGACGCGGCTCGCCGGTGGGCAATAGCCAATCGTATTCGCCGAAGTAGAGCGGGCAGCAGGGAACGGGTTCTCGAGTTCCTTCGGGAGAATGTTGGGAGAGTCGTAACAACCGAAGACCTGGCCTATGTTGCTCGAGGGGCGACTGAATTCGCAAGGAGAGTTCGTGAGCTCAGAACCGAGGAGGGATTTGCGATTGCCACTCGGTTTACCGGCAGACCGGACCTCGGAATGGGCGAGTACGTCCTTCTTTCCCTGGATCGTGTTGCGGAACCTCACGATCGTCACGTTCCGATGGACGTGCAGCGGGCGGTCTATCAACGCGACGAGAACAAGTGCAGAGTTTGCGGCTGGAGCATGTCCGACTGGTCCGAATCCGATCCGAGGTTTCTGGAGCTTCACCACGTCAGGCCGCACGCCAACAGAGGGCAGAACATCGCCAACAATCTGATCGTCATCTGCAGCAAGTGCCACGACAACGTCCACGCAGGGCGAATCCAGGTTCCCGACTTGAGCACGTAGGTTGCAGGGCATAGAATGGATGTGGTCGGTAAGGACCAGCGCAGCCGATTGATGTCGCGGATTCGGGGCAAGGATACGACCCCCGAGATGATTGTCAGGCGTCTTGTCCATTCACTCGGATACCGGTATAGGCTTCACGTGCGCCAACTTCCGGGTTGCCCCGACTTGGTATTTGCCTCGCGTCGCAAGGCGATTCTTGTTCACGGCTGCTTTTGGCACCGCCATAAATGCCGCAAGGGCCGGTCCATGCCCGGCACTCGCGTTCGCTTCTGGTCTGAGAAGCTGAGTAGAAACCAGAGCAGAGACCGGCTTGTTCGGTCCAGACTCCGTCGCCTCGGCTGGCGCGTCTTGGTCGTGTGGGAGTGCCAGCTCCGGCCCAGGAAGTTGCCCGCCCTCGCCGCCCGCCTGCGTCGGTTCCTCGACTCGTAGCCTCGTCCTGGGTCTTTTCCCCAAGAATCTTCGCAACAAAATCGTCCCTGCCGCAGAAGCAGGCAGGTGGAGGGGGAGGAGTTTCCGCCGCGGCCCGTTGGTCATCGGCGGCTGCATGTAATGTTCCAGAATTCGTCGATTGTACGCCTTGATGGCCTCGACATCGACGGTTGTGCCGCCCCGGTTCCCGGGCCGCCGGCGGCGGTGGTCGCGGGGATCGACTGTGGCACACGTTGGCGGCCGGAACCGGGCCTCGGCCTGCCGCGTCCAGCCGGAGTAGGTACGGCGTCTGGCGCGGCCGTGTCGCGCGGGTTCTCTTGCGGTTTTCGGTCGTGCGCCGTCGGCGGCGCTTCCCTTCAACCTTCCCGTTGGCAAACGGGTAAAGGCTCGGTATGATACCGGACTCCTGATAGTCACGTCTTTTCGGAGGACGACGTATGGCAAGCGGCAGCTCGACCGACAATCCGGTTGCTGCGAAAGGGTGGCCGGCCCTGGTACTCAGTGGGCTGGGGCTGGCTCTGGTGGCCGTGGGGCTGGTGGTGGCCGGCAAGGACACCAGCAAGCACGCGACCCTGTGGAACGGGTTCACGAACTTCTGGGGCATCACGGGCATCACGTTCATTGTCGGCGGTCTGGCGGGATGGTTCATCGTCGGGCTGACGGTCACATGCCCGTTTTGCAAACAGCACATTCGTCGCAAAGACTATCCGCGTTCGGGCTACTTTTGTCCGAAGTGCGGCAAGACGGCGGGCGGTGCGATCGGGAAGTCGGCCGCCGCAGACAAGTCCGATGCGTCATCGTCGGGATCGCCGCCGTCGGGGGGCCGCGCGGGTCGCCGCCACATGCGTCACCACATGCAATGACCTTGCCGCAGGGTGTTCCGGGAGTTCTCCTGAATCGGCCTTGACATGGGCGGCCGGGAGTCTATGTTTGCTCGGACTGGCAGTCGCTGGAGGGCCCGGCTGCGTGGGGCGGGTCGCACGGCGTCGGCGCGGTCGCGGGCCGGAAACCGCGTTGGGAGTGATGGGCAGTGTCGGCGAAGAAACTGAGGGTTGGGATCATCGGGTGCGGCGTGATTGCGCCGCTTCATGCCGAGAGCTATCGACTGGCGGGCGGGGTAGAGATTACGTGGGCCTGCGACCTGGTGGAGGAGAAGGCCCGCCGGTTGGCTGAGAAGTACGGCATCGCTCATGTTACGACGGACTATCGCGAGGTGACGACGGCGGCGGACGTGGACTGCATCAGCGTGTGCACGGACCACGCGAGCCACTCGCCGATCACGGTGGCGGCGCTGGACGGCGGCAAGCACGTGTTGTGCGAGAAGGCCCTGGCGGCATCGTCGGCGGGGCTGGATGCGATGTTCGCCGCGCACGCGCGACACCCGGAGTTGGCCTTCGGCGGCGTGTTTCAGCACCGGTTCGATCAGGACGTGCAACTGCTGAAGCGTCTGGTGGAGGATGGGACGCTGGGGGACCTGCTGACGGCGGCCGTGCAGGTGCGGTGCTGGCGGTCGCCGGACTACTACCGGGCGGACCGGTGGCGCGGCACATGGGCCGAAGAGGGCGGCGCGGTGCTCATCAATCAGGCGATTCACTTTATCGACGCGCTGCTGTGGATCGTCGGCGGCGCGCGGGCCGTCAACGGGGTGTACGCGAACCTGACGCACGGCGACTCGATGGAGACGGAGGACACGGCCGTGGCGACGCTGAAGCTCGCCGGCGGCGCCTTGGGTACGCTGGAGGCCACCTGTTCCAGCCACATCCACTGGGAACCGACGTTGTCGCTGCACGGGACCCTGGGGTCGATCGACCTTCGCGGGGGTGTGCCGCTGAAGGTGCGGTTTGTGGACGAGGCGACGGCCAAGCGCATCGAGCAGGAACTGGCCGAGTGCGACCGC
The DNA here is from genome assembly GCA_964500225.1 of uncultured Anaerolineaceae bacterium. GTDB lineage: Bacteria > Planctomycetota > Phycisphaerae > FEN-1346 > JAACEH01 > JAAYDY01. Next base: position 18,831 of record CAZCOA010000021.1, read on the forward strand.
GCGATGAAGGTGGCGGCCGGCAAACGGCATTACGGGACGACGCATCCGGAGCTGATCACGGACTTCGTGGAGGCGGTTCGGGCCGGACGGCAGCCGTTCGTGACGGCCCAGTCGGCCAGGCACGCCGTGGACGTGGTGCTGGGCATCTACGAGTCGCACCGTAGCGGCCGTTGGGTCGCTGTGGCGTGAACTCAGGGCTCCGATGCCGTTGCTTGCGGCCGCAGGGCGGGAAGGGGCGAGGCATGTATCTGACGGGATTCGCGGACGAGGCGGGCGTGTCGGTGGAGACCCAGATTCGGGCGACGCAGGCGCTGGGATGGCGTCACCTCGAGGCCCGCAAGATCGACGGCGAAACGAACATCCACGACATCGACCAGGACCACTTTGTGGCCGTGTGCGAGAAGCTTGACGCCGCGGGCGTGCGCGTCAACTGTTTCGGGTCGGCCATCGCGAACTGGGCCAAGCAGATCACCGATCCGTTCGACGAGACCCTGTCGGAGGTGTCGCGGGCGATCCCGCGGATGCAGCGGCTGGGGTGCAAGCTGATCCGCGTGATGAGCTACGCGGTGCTGAAGGGCCGCGGCCCGGACGACCAGATGGAGGCCGAGCGGTTCCGCCGCCTGAGGGAACTCCAGAAGCGGTTCAGCGACGCCGGGCTGACAATGGTCCACGAGAATTGCATGAACTACGGCGGCATGGGCTGGACCTACACGATGAAGCTCGTGGAGAACGTGCCGGGGCTGAAGCTGGTGTTCGACACGGGGAACCCGGTGGCGTCGGACGACCGGACGCGGCCGGCCCCGTATCCGAAGCAGTCGTCGTGGGAGTTCTACCGGCACGTCAAGGATCACGTGGTGTACGTCCACATCAAGGACGGTCGGTTCGACGCGGCGACCGGCAAGATGATCTATACGTTTGCCGGCGAGGGCGACGGGGACGTGCGTCGGATCGTCAAGGACCTGCTGGACGGCGGGTACGACGGGGGCTTCTCCATGGAGCCGCACTTGGCCGTGGTGCATCACGACGCGGGGGTACAGGCGTCGGCGCAGGTTCGGTTCGACAACTACGTGGAGTACGGGCGCCGGTTCATGGCGTTGGTGCGCGAGCTGGGCCACGGCGACAAGCTGTCGTGAAGGGCGGTGGCGGGGGGCGAGTTCGGAGTCTTTCTCGCCGACGAAGGCGGGGGCGGGTCGCTAACCGCTGCAACGACGTTCCCGTACCACCGTGCGAGGGGAAAGAGGGCGACGAAAAAACAATCCTCTCGCCTCGCGGCGGGAGGATTGTGGAAACGCAAGCAAAACCATCGGGGGCCGCGTAAAGGGCCCAGCGGGCCCGCCGCGACACATCATCAAGCCCTATTCGTTGACGAAGAACGTCAGGTGCGAGGGGCGTTCGTCCATGAGGATGCTCGAGTGGATGTCGTCCACGATCGCCCGCATATCGGCCATGTTGGAACGACGGCTCATGCGTTCGGTGTAAATCTGGTGCGAGTCCTTCGGACCGCCGCAACCGACCATCGCTACGCTGCTGACCAGAAGCACCGCCAGAATCACGAGTGTACGCATCGCAAAACTCCTGAGCAAAGGGGACTTCGTCGGATGTTCCCAAGCCACCGTCTGTTACGAACCGTATGAAAACGAGGCATAGTGTACGCTGTAACGGTCGGCCCTGTCAAGCGCCAAAAACTTCAGTAAGGACAGTAAGTTACGGGAGTCTATCGCCTTGCCGCCCTGGGCCGGCTGGGGCGGTCGCGCGCCCTTACGGGCCGGCCGGCCAGGCTCAGGACCGCCGCCAGGGCGACGCGGCCCCGCGGCCGGGCTTGCAGCCGCTCGACCGGTCACCTCGTTTCGGCGACCGGCCGGGCGAGTTGGGCCGGCTGGATGGCCGCGATCCGCTGGGCCATTTCCTTGCCGGGCTTGAAGCTGACGGCGGCTCGTTGCGGCACGTCCACACGCTCGTTGGTGCGGGGATTGCGGGCCTTGCGGGGCGCCCGCAGGCGAATCTCAAACACGCCGAAGTTCCGCAATTCGATGCGGTGTTCTGCTGTGAGCGTCTCGATGATGCCGTCGAAGGTTCGCTGAACAATCTCGTACACCAAATTCTGGCTCACGCCAAGCTCTGATGCGATCTGCTTTACAATGTCTTTCTTGGTCATCGCGTAAGGCCTCATGTTGCACGTCTGCAGCGGTGTGCCTTCTCTGGCATTTAAGAACCGCAGTGTAACCCTGAAAGGCACTCGTTGTCAAGTAGTAATGCCAATAGGATAAACCTATATAATAGCCGTCGGCGGTGACAAATACGCTTTCATGTAGGCCAGGGCGGGGCCGTACCATTGAAGCAACCCGTTGCCGCGCACGATGCTTTGCAGGTGGCGGTGCAAGTCGGCCGCGAGCCGCTCGAGCTGCGCCGCGTCGTCGGTTTCGCAGAAGAATATCCTGCATCCGAGAGGGCGAACGGGGTGAACCCGGCAGCTAGAGCCCTCCTGAAACGGGCAGAGGCCGGCATCGAGGCGGCGACGCATTTCGTGCGAGTCGGTGGCCAGGCGTCGCCGAGCCCAGTCGAGGCAGACGTCCAGCTCGGCCTTCATGGCAAACAGAACGTGGCCGCGGCGCGGAAAGTCGCAGCATTGGCCGCACGCGCGGCACCGGACGCCGAGGTCGGCCAGGCGGCGGTCGCACTCGGCCCACAGGGCCTCCAGAGCCGCCGCCACGCGCGGATCCGGCGGCGACGCCGCGGGAATGGGTTCCCACGGCGCGGCACCCGACGAAGATGGCAGCACAGACGCCACGGCGCGGACCTCAGACCAGGACCATGTTCTTCTGACGCTCGATTTCGGCCAACGACCAGAGCCGCCCGCGGTCCATGCCGGGGCAGCGCCGTTTGGCCTCCTGCCAGGCGCGCGGCGAACTCAGGTTGCTCGGCCAGAAGGGCCACGTGCGGCACTGCATTGGCCGCACGGCGTAGATGCGGCACTTGCCGTCCTGGAGCATGCAGCAATCGCCGTTTTCCATCTCGCGGAGGCTGAAGCCTTCCTCGTACTCGGCGACGTACATCTGGCAGAAGTCCAGGACGTGCATGCCGACGGCTTCGGCGATGCGGACCAGTTCGTCGTGCGTGGCCCAGATGTAGCCGGGTTCGCCGCCGCAGCAGCGCCCGCACGCCTGACATTCGAACCGCAGCCCGTGATGGTACCAAGGACGGTTGTCGGCGATCTTGGTTTTCTTGTTGCCCATGGGGCTCCCTTGCGCCGGTCGGCCCGGCGGCAGATACACGTCATTGTACACGGTCTGTCAAGCCCGTGCGACCGCGCGGCCGCCACAGGATGGTGCTCGCAAACGGCGTCAAGCGGTCCCGTGTGCGCCGCGGTGTTCTGCTGGTTGTGGTTCGCAAGGGCTTGCCTCGGGGGTGCGAAACCACTAGAATGGGCCGTTCACAGGCGATGGGAACCATGTAAGGAGAAGCTCCAGTGGCAAAGGCGAAAGCGGCAGGGAAGGCGAAGGCGGCGGCCAAGCGGCACTATAAGATAGCGGTTCTGGGCGGCGACGGCACGGGGCCGGAAGTGGTGGCCGAGGCGATGAAGGTGCTCAAGGCCGTCAGCAAGCTGGAAGGGTTCAGCTACGCGGCGACCGAGTTCGATTACGGCGGCGAGCGGTATCTGAAGACGGGCGAGATCATCACGGACGAGCAGGTGGACGAGTTGCGTCAGTTCGACGCGATCATGCTCGGGGCCGTGGGGCACCCCGACGTCAAGCCGGGCATCCTGGAGAAGGGGCTGCTGCTGAAGCTGCGGTTCCAGTTGGACCAGTATATTAATCTGCGTCCGGTGAAGCTGTATCCGGGGGTGGAGACGCCGCTGGCCGGCCGCACGCCCGAGGACATCGACTTCACGATCATCCGCGAGAACACCGAGGGGTTGTACTCGGGCATGGGCGGCGTGGTGTACAAGGGGACGCCGCACGAGGTGGCGACGCAGATCATGTGCAATACGCGGCATGGCGTGGAGCGGTGCCTGCGGTTCGCGTTCGAGGAGTGCCGTCGTCGCAACGATAAGAAGACGCTGACGCTGGTGGCCAAGACGAACGTGCTGACCTACTGTAGCGACCTGTGGTTCCGGGTGTTCCACGAGATCGGCGAGAAGGATTATCCGGACATCAAGCGGGACTACAACCACGTGGACGCCTGCTGCATGTGGATGGTCAAGAGCCCGGACTATTACGACACGATCGTCGTGAGCAACATGTTCGGCGACATCATCACGGACCTGGCGGCGATCATCCAGGGGGGCCTGGGCGTGGCCGCGGGCGGCAACATCAACCCGCAGGGCGTGAGCATGTTCGAGCCGATCGGCGGCAGCGCGCCGAAGTACACGGGCCTGGGCGTGATCAACCCGATTGCGGCCATCGGGGCGATGAAGATGCTGCTGGATCACATCGGCGAACATCGGGCGGCCAAGCGCATCGAAAAGGCCATCATGACCGTCACGGGCACGAAGATGAAAAGCATGAGCGCCGGGAAAATGGGCTACTCGACAAGCGAAGTGGGCGACCTGGTGTGCGAGGCGCTGTGAGCCTGCGGCACACAACGGCGAGGCGACCTGTCGGCGGCGGTTCCAGCTGGGACCGCCGCCGCGATGTTATCAGTCCATGACCGTATCACAAAGCCACACCATTTCTGTAAATGCGCTTCATCTTCGTAGAAAAAACTGCCGATAAGTCATAAGCGGGGACGTCCCGATCGTGTCCCCCATGGTGGGACGTTCCCGGCGGGGCGGAGCACGACCTGTCGTCGGAGCGGACCCGACCGTTGAGTCGCCCGCCCCCGGCGCCCTGGGCGCACCGGCATGTGATACCCCCCTCGTGCCGGGTCGTCTCGGGGCTTTTTTCTGTTCTCCACGCTATTCGAGCTATTCGATCAGATCCATGGCGACGAGGGTGACGTCGTCGTAGATGGGCTGCTGGGACCGCGGGGCCAGGACGACATCCAGCAGGGCCTGGAGGTAAACCGTCAGCGGACGGCTGTTCTCCTGGGCGGCCAGGGCGAAGAACGCGTCGGCGCCCTGGCGGCCGTTGAACTCGCACCGCTCAACACCGTCGGTATAGAGCAGGAGCCGCTGGGCCGGCGTGATGTCGGCCTCGGCATCCTGGAAGCGGGCCTCGCGGACGACGCCCAGCAGGGGGCCGTCGCCGGGGAGTTCGTGCGGCGACTTGTGGTTTTCCAGCACCAGCGGCCGCGGGTGCCCGGCCCGGGCATAGCGGAGCCGCCCGGTCTGGGTGTTCACGATGCAGTAGAACATGCTGATAAAGGGCGACTGGTGCAGATCGGCGCTGACGAGGTCGGCATTCAGCATCGCGAGGGCCTCGTGCGGCGGGATGAGTTCGTAGCTGTTGCCGGCGATGCGTTTGGTCTGGAGCGACCGCTTGACGAAGATCGTCAGCAGAGCGGCCGGAACGCCGTGGCCGATGGCATCGGCGATGTAGAAGCCGACGTGGTGTTCGTCCAGGCGGAACACGTCGTAGAAGTCGCCGGCGACCCATCCGGCCGGATAGAGCCGCGCGGCGAACCGCGCGCGTCCGACCTCGGGCATGGTGCGCGGCAGGAAGTCCATCTGGAGTCGGCGGGCCAGTTGAAGCTCCTCGTTCAGGCGTTCGGAGCTTTTGCGCATCTCGCGTGCCAGCAGAATGTTGTGGATGTTCTGGTCGATGATCTGGTCGAACCGGCCCTTGGTCGAGGCCAGGATATCGAGCCGGACCTTCAGTTCCTCGACGGGCAGATCGAGCGTCAGACACTCGCAGGCCCCCGCCTGGAAGGCCTTGATCCGCTGCTGGACATCGAGGTCTTCGCCCAGGGCGACCATCGGCAGGTGGGTGGCTGCGAGCATGTCCCCAACCAGTTGAAGGACGCTCCAACTGACCGGATCGTCGTTACGGACCACAATCAGGACGAGGTCCACGCGGCGGATGTCGGGAAACTGAAACAGCGCGCGCGGGTCGGTCTCGACGGAAAGTCCGTAGCCGAGGGTCTCGGCCACGGCGGCAATCGATTTCGGCGCTTCCGGACGGTCGCTGATCAGAAGGATATTCTTCACGCGATTGGGGCTCCCGTGGGCGCGCGGGTCAGTGCGGCTGCGCCCGGTCCAGCGAGCGGCCGGCGGCGCGCAGACACACAGCGCCCGGCGTGCGAGCCGCTCCTCAACAGGATTCATCGAACCGCGGGCACGGAGGCGCTGAGGAAAAATCGGCGGAAGGTTTCACGCCGCGTGGCATCCCTGAGAGGGCAGACATGGCCCCCGGCAAGCAGGGCCAGGACATCGCACCCCAGCGCGGCCCGCGGCATCGGGTTGTGGTTTGCTCCGCACTGGTCAGCGGCCCGGCAGGGCTTCCTGGATGAGTTCATCCAGTTGCTGGTCCACCGTGTCGAGGATCCTCTGGCGGTCGAAGACGAGGTGCTGCGTCACCATGTGGTGGTAGTTGTTCGCCTCCTCGCGATTGCCGTCGGCGATGGCCTGATGGTAGGCCTCGACGGCGACGCGGATTTCCTCGTTGATGTCCTTGAGCTGAAAATCGACGCGATTGCGCATCGTCTCGCGCAGTTGCCTGATCGTCTGGAGCGTCTGGGCGTCCTGGTTGGTCCGCTGCATGGCGCCCAGTTTCGTCAGGTACCGATCGTTGCCGACGATGAGTTCGCCGCTGGTTTCGTCCCAGGTGTGGGGGATGTACACGACGGCCTTGTCGGCCACGAGGCGTTCGGACGATTCGGACGCTTCGACCACGGCCGTGGCGCTGTTGCCCGAAGGGGACGTGCCAGGGGTGCGAGGCTGACGGCCGGCCGTGCCGGACGTGGCGCCGGTTCCGCTGACGCCTGTCGTGCCAGTGGCTCGCGAACCGGTTCCGCTGACCGTCGAGCGGCCGGAGGCCGGCGCGGCGGCGGCAACCGAGGGCCTATCCGCGGGGTTGCCCGGGGCGACCGAGGCAGCGCCGGCCGGCCGGGTTGTGCCCTGGGTGCCGGTGGCCGAAACCGTCCGGCGCGGTGCGGAGATTCCCGCAGGCGCGGCGTCCGGCTCGCTCGGCGAGGCGACCGAGGACGCTTCGGACGGGCCGCCGGAGATCGTGCCGGGCCGCCTGGTGCTGTGCCGGACGACAACAAAGGCCAACCCCGCCACGGCCGCCACTACGGCCATTGCGGCGACCACCTTCAGTATGTGAATTCCCTGGCTCGAATGGCCCGTGTCGGTCATGTGTCCGATCTCCATTCTTCGGCGAACAAAAAGCCCCCACCCCGCGATATGCAACCGTCATACATTATAGCACCAAAGTCACCTTCCGGCAAACGGTTGCGACGATGCAGCGTGTTGGCGGGCCGGTGCGGATCATGGCCGCGCAAACGACCCGGTCATGCGTGCCGAAGGCACCGCGGGGATTGCCCCTTCACTGAAGTGAGGCCATGTCGCCCCGATGTGTCCCCCGATGTTTTCTCCGGCCGTTCCCCGGGCGTCCCAGAGAAAGCCACCGCGGGCGATAGGATCTCCGGACCCGCCTGGCAGTTCTGCCAGGCCATTTTTGCCTTGACGGTCTTTGCCGCGGCTACTACGCTACAGTGCTTTGCCGGCGGACCTGGGACTCGATGGGCGTCCCTGCGTCCGCCTTTTGGAAGACGGAGCGGCCGCCGTGCGTCAGCAGTTTCAACGACGGCCTCGGGCCGTCCGGAATCGGCCTGGTTCCCTGTAAGGAGGCGCCGATGTCGTTTGACTCGGTTGTGTTGATCAAGCAGGTGCCCGACACCGCGCGGGTGACCGGCAAGGCGATGAACGATGACGGAACGGTGAACCGTTCGGCTTTGCCGGCGATTTTCAACCCGGAGGATCTCTACGCTCTGGAGGCGGCCCTGGAGGTCAAGCAGCGTCACGGCGGCACGGTGACGGCCATTACGATGGGCCCGCCGCAGGCGTGCGAGGTGCTGCGCGACGCGCTGTACATGGGCGCGGACCGGGTGATCCTGGTGACGGATCGTCGTGCAGCCGCCAGCGACACGCTGGCCACCAGCTACATTCTGTCGTGTGCGGTCCGCACGGTCGGCAGGTACGACCTGGTGTTCTGCGGGCGTCAGGCCATCGACGGCGACACGGCCCAGGTGGGTCCGCAATGCGCCGAGAAGCTCGGCCTGCCGCAGATCACGTACCTGGAAGAAATCGTGGCCATCAACGGACGGGAGATCGTGGCCCGGCGGAACATCGGCAACGGCTACGAGGTGGTGGAGTGTGTGATGCCGGTGTTGCTGACGGTGACCGACACGTTTCAGGAGCCGCGGCCGTACGCGGCCAAGGCGATGCTGAAGTACAAGCACGCACGGAGCCGCCTGGAGCTGGAGCGCGAGGTGGCCCAGGCGATGCCGGGGGCGGATGAGAAATCCCGTGCGGCGGCGGTGGACCGGAAGGCCGCCGAGCTGAAACGTCGCGGGCTGCTGATCGAGCAGTGGACGCTGGATGACATTCACGCGGACCTGGCGTGGTGCGGCCGGGACGGGTCGCCGACGAAGGTCAAGCGGATTCAGAGCGTGGTGCTCAAAGGGTCGGGCCACGAGCAGTTCCAGCCGACCGAGGAAGACATCGGCCGCCTGGTTCACCAGTTGATCGAGGACCATACGATTGGATAAGGTGCCTATGAGTCGCGTGAATCCCCGAGGGGAAGTGTGGGTGTTTTCGGAGCAGCAGGGCGGTCGTCTTCATGACGTGGGCCTGGAACTGCTGAGCAAGGGGCGCGAGCTGGCCGACACGCTGGGCGTGCCGCTGGCGGCGTGCCTGCTGGGCGACAAGGTGAGCGGTCTGGCGACCGATCTGATCCGCCATGGGGCCGACAAGGTGTACCTGTGCGAAGACCGGTTGCTGGCGCATTACCAGACGACATCGTATGCGAAGGTGTTGTGTCGGATGGTCGAGGCTCATCAGCCGCAGATCTTCGTCCTCGGGGCGACGCCGCTGGGCCGCGATCTGGCGCCGCGGGTGGCCTCGGCGTTGCGAGCGGGCCTGACGGCCGATTGCACGGACCTCCAGATCGGCGAGCACACCGAGCCGACGACGAAAGAGACGTACAAGAACCTGCTCCTTCAGATTCGGCCGGCCTTTGGCGGCAACATCATCGCGACGATCGTGAACTTCGACCGTTGGCCGCAGATGGCGACGGTGCGCGAGGGCGTGATGGTGATGCCCAAGGCCGATCCGAAGCGCAAGGGCGAGATCGTCCGCGTGGAGTGCCCGTTGGCGGCGGAGGATCTGCCGCTGCGGCTCGTGAAGCGACAGACGACGGAAAAGAAGGTGGACCTGAAGAAGGCTCGCATCATCGTCGCCGGCGGCGCGGGCATCGGCAGCAAGGAGAACTTCAAGCTGCTGTGGGACCTGGCGAACGTGCTGGGGGCGGCCGTGGGCGCCAGCCGCGCGGCCGTGGACAACGGCTGGATCGACAAGGATCACCAGGTGGGCCAGACCGGCACGACGGTGCGACCGGCCCTGTACATTGCCGTGGGCATCAGCGGCGCGGTGCAGCACCGGGCCGGCATGGCCGAGTCGGCCAAGATTCTGGCCATCAACACCGATCCGAACGCTCCGATCTTCTCGGTGGCCAACTACGGCATCGTGGGTGATTTCTGCGACGTGGTTCCGAAACTCATTGCCGCCATCAAGGCGAAGGGCTAGTCATGCCGAATTTTCTGACCGATAACGACGACATTCTGTTCCACCTGGACCATCTGCCCCTGGCCGAGATTGCTGCGCTCCAGGAGGAAGGGTTCCGCGACGCCGGCACGTTCGACTATGCACCGGCCGACGCCGCCGACGCCGTGGACGGATACAGGAAGATTCTCGACCTCGTCGGCGACATCGCGGGCAACCGCATCGCGCCGCTCAGCGAATCGATCGACCGCCAGGGATCGACCTTCGAAAACGGCAAGGTGACCTACGCCGACGGCATCCGCAAGTCGCTCGACCTGTTGAGCAAGGCGGACCTGATGGGCTTCACGCTGCCGCGGCGGTACGGCGGCCTGAACTGCCCCTCGACCGTCTATGCCATGGCCACCGAAATCGTCTCGCGGGCCGACGCCGGGCTGATGAACATTTTCGGGTTGCAGGGCATCGCCGAAACGATCAACGCCTTTGCCAACGAGGACCAGAAGCAGCGGTTCCTGCCGCGGTTCTCCTCGGGCGAGGTGACCGGGGCCATGGTCCTCACGGAGCCGGACGCCGGGAGCGACCTCCAGAACGTGCAGCTGCGAGCCTACCAGGATGCCAAGGGCGTGTGGCGACTGAAGGGCGTGAAGCGGTTTATCACGAACGGGTGCGGCGAAGTGTTGTTGGTGCTGGCGCGCAGCGAACCCGACGAGGTCGGCGGCATGGGCCTGTCGCTGTTCCTGATGGAGAGGGACGAAACCGTCCAGATTCGCCGGATCGAGGACAAGCTCGGCATCCACGGGTCGCCGACGTGCGAGATGCAGTTCAACGATTCGCCGTGCGAGCTGGTGGGCGAACGACGGCGCGGCCTGGTGACTTACGTGATGGCGCTGATGAACGGGGCGCGCATCGGCATCGCGGCGCAGGGGCTGGGCATTGCCGAGGCGGCCTATCGCGAGGCGCGGGCCTACGCCCATCACCGGGAGCAGTTCGGCCGGCCGATCGAGAAGCTCCCGCCGGTGGCCGACCTGCTCGTGGACATGAAGGTGAACATCGAAGCCGGCCGCGCGCTGCTGTATCACACCTGCGTGGCCGTGGACCACGACATCAACCTTCAGCGGCGCATCGACGAGAACCGGTACACGGACGAGGCGGCGCGTGCGGCCGACAACCGGGCCCAGAAGCAGCTCAAGCGGCTGACGGCCCTGCTGACGCCCATGTCGAAGTACTATTGCAGCGAGTTGGCCCAGCAGTGCGCCAACGACGGCATCAGCGTCCTGGGCGGCAGCGGCTACATGCGCGACTACCGCAGCGAACAGCTCTTCCGCGACGCCCGGATCACGACCATCTACGAGGGCACGTCGCAACTCCAGGTGGTGGCGGCCATCCGCGGCGTCACCAGCGGCCAGGCCGAGAAGCATTTTGTCGAGCTGGCCTCGCGCGAGCCCGCCGACGACGCCGAGCAGCATCTGCGCGACGTGCTGGGCCAGATGCGCGGCCTGCTCCAGACGGCCGTCGATAAGGTCAAGGCCGGCGGCGCCGATTACCTGGACCTCTCGGCCCGCAACCTCGTGGACACGGCCATCGACATCCTGATCGGGTACCTTCTGCTCGAGCAGGCGGCGGTGAACGACCGCAAGAAGCTTGTGGCGAAGCGGTTCATTCTGCGGGCCTTGCCGCGAGCCAAGGCCCGCATCGAGCGCGTCATGTCGGACGAACGGTCCACACTCGACCACTACGACGCCATCATCGGTCCGTTGGTTGAGGACGAAGCCTGAGCGACCGCCGAGGCGCGCAGGACGCAGGTCGGGTGAACGGCGTGATGCCATGGTCGGGCGCAGGCTTTCGTTTCTTGTGCCTCGCGATGGCAGCGTGCCGGCGCCCTGTCAATTCCTACTGACGGCCACGCCGGGGGCGGCCATACCCTCCGACCGATGCTTTCGCAGCTCGTGGGTGCGACATTTCCCTTGGACCGTTGGCGTGTTTCCCCTGCGGGGTCACAGGCTTGACGGTGACTGCCACGGGCGGTAACAATAGGGCATACGGTGCATGGTTGGGCGGGGCGCGCGGTCAGGGGAGGAATCGGCCTTGAATGACCAGGATCGGAATCGCGACCAGGCGGGCGCGCCGTGGCGGTGCGACGAGATGCCGTGCGTGTACTGCGGTCGGCTGATTCCGCGGACGAGCCAGCGGTGCCCGGAGTGTCGGACGAGCTACAGCCTGGCGGTGCGCCGGGCCAGCCGCGAAATCGAAGGCCCGTGGTTCTATCTGGAACCGCGCAATCCGAGCAACCGCGGCGTTGACTTTCAGACGATGCTGAAGCTGATCGAGAAAGGGCGTCTGAAGGCCGATAGCGTGGTCCGCGGACCGACGACGCACCAGGACTGGATGTATGCGGCGGAGGCGCCGCTGCTGAGCAAATATCTTGGGGTCTGTCCGCATTGCTTCGCGTCGGCCGGGCCGCAGGACGTGTATTGTCCGACGTGCCGGCGTTCGCTGGACGAGCGTCCGGCGCGCTTGGCGCCCGGGGCGGTCGAGCCCGGGGCGCCGAGCCGGTTTCCGGATCGCGATGCGCTGGAGGAGCAGTTGGCGTCGTCACTGGCGACGCACGATATGGCGGCCGCGGCGGCATCGGCCGCCTCGGCGGCTACAGGGCCGGGCAGCGGCTACGTGGACGCCGTCACCGACTCAGGCGTCGTCGAACCGGCGGCGCGACCGTCGCGACGACCGACCGGGCAACCCCACCGTGCCAAGCCGCACGTCGTCGCCTTGCTGACGGCGTGCACGGTGGTGCCGTTGTTTGTTCTGATTACGTACCTGCCGCTGGAATACGTCATGGGCGACCCGACGTATCCGGGTTCCATGGCGTACAATTTCCGCGAAAACCGCCTGGCGATCGTCGCCCACTATCCGTGGACGTCGTCGCCGGAGGGGGCGGAGGCGGTCGGTCCGAGTGCGTCGGCGCTGGCGCAACGGGATGCGGCCGAACAGGCGTTGGCGGAAGGCCGGTACGACGAGGCGGTGCGCCTATACGCGGAGTTGGCCGCCGAACACAGCGAGGCCACACCGTTCGGAAGCGACGTCCGCAGGGAACTGGCCAAAGCACAGCAGTCTCTTGAGCGGCAGCGGCAGGAACGCGAGGCGGTGCTTGGCATCCTGGCCGAGGTGGGCCGTGCGCTGGATGCGTCGGAGACGTCGCGGGCCCGGGCGCTGATGGACCGGCTGACGCCTCATGAACTGGAGGTGGCGCGTGCGGCAGGGGTGGATCTGACGGCCCTGCGGGACCGGATCGCCGCAGCCGAACAGATCGCTAGCGCCAAGGAGCGGCAGGAGCGGATGCGGGCTGAAGTACAGAAACTGGTCGGCGATGCCGCCCTGCGCGAGGCCGAGGGCGACCTGAAGGCCGCGCTGGCCATTCTGGAGAATCTGCGGAACACGTATCCCGCCGAGTTCCTGCCTCAGGGCTACCAGCTCCACCAGCGCATCGCGTCGCTGACCGATCGCATCGCGAAGGCGTCGCAGCCGAAGCAGACCGCGCCGCCGCCCGAGACGACCAAACAAAAAGCCGATCGCTTGTGGGCCGAGGCCGAGAAACTCCACGATCAGGGCAAGTACGACGACGCGATCAAGCGGCTCGAGGAGATCAAGAAGTTGCCGCAGGACGACTGGCCGCAGGACCTGGACAAGCGGATCGACTACCTGAAGCGGCTGAAGTGGTTCGGCAGGTGACGTGGCGAGGTTCCAGGGGCGGCGTTGCGCTGCCGGTGCACGCATAAACGAGCGACCGGCAGGGCCGTTTCTCAACAGGGTTGGGCAACGCCCTCAAGCGGTCCTCGGCATCTGCACGGCGGCAACAATCGGTTTACCGTCAGGAGGCGGCGCCCGCCATGGCAGCGTTCCTGCGGGCTCGCTCCTTGGCGGCCGGCGAAAAGTACACTTCCCAGGCGAAGAACGCGGCCCCGGCCAGCAGCAGCAGGCCGACCAGCGGTCCGCTGATGATGAAGACCATGGGCGATGCCAGCTTCGCCAGGGGCGACACTTCCCGTTTCTCGAAATCGCCTTTGATCAACTGCTCCTGGAGACCGGTCTGCTCGTTGACGCGATAGTAGCAGACACCCGGCACAGGCTTTCCGGTGACCGGATCCACAAAGCCGTCGTCTTTCCATTGGACCCGCTTGTAAATGTAGGTCTCGCTATTGGGGCGGGTCATGGCGACCAAGGGCAGGTCCACCTTGCGGATCAGCCGCCGCTCCGCCCTGGTCGGGGCGGACTCGTCGGGCGTGGCCATGGTCTCGTTGCGAACGGCCTCGGCATCGGGGGTTGCCTGGGGTGCAGCCGTTTCGACGGGGGCGGCCGCCAGATCCACCTCGTAGAACCAGTAACCGCGCCGCTCGACGGCCAACTGTTTGCCCTCATGGGTGATCAGCCAGGCTCCGTTCCGTAATTGCGGACTCTCTCCGTTGAGGGTGAACGTGTCGCCATCGGTGGCGTCGCCAGGATAGATGTCGGGCTGCACTTCGACGCGTTCGTAGGTGATGGGCTGCGGCGCGTTCGGGTCGGCGTTGGGGTCGGGGTCCTTCGGGGCGTTGGCGTACATGTGGGTGATCTCGACGCCGGAGACGGGGTCCTTGGAGATTTTCAGTTCGATGGTTTTGGGCGTAAACAGCAGCGTGACGCCGAAGACGCCGACGGCCAGCGAGGCCAGGCCGAGCACCAGACAGGGCCAGATCATGAACTTCTTGAGGCCTTCCTGGGCGGCGCCGGCGGATTTTCGCTCGACCATGCGTCGCCGGGCCAGGGGATCGCCGGTACGGGGCTGTTGGCGGGCGGCCGGCAGGGCGTCGTCGGATTCGTTGGCCACGGCCATGGCCACGGCGACCGTCGGCTGGGCGGTCGCCGTGGCCGCCGGTACCGTCAGCACCTGCTGACAGGTCGGACACCGAACCTGCTGACCGGCCGTATACTCCGATATATCGAGGGCCTGTCCGCACGCGCACTTCAGCAACTCTGCCACAACGGATCTCCTGTGCCTATGAGTAACTCTCCATCTGCAAGCCTGTGGTGTTATAATACGCAGGCCGCCATTCTACGTTCGCGGAAATCCGAAAGCAAGGCCACAAAAACAAGGGGTCGGAGCCGCGGAATTTTTATGCCGGCGCGCCGCACGGATGGTACAACAAGGGGCGATTTGGCCGTAGAACTTTTGCGCTTGTATGGGACGCCGTGGGAAGTGGGGTCTGTGGAATGCGACAACCGATAGTGGCCGGACGGTTCTATGCCGGCGCGCCGCGAGCGTGTCTGGCACATTTGCAGCGTGTGGATGTGTCTCCCGATGAGGTCTCCTCGCCCAAGGAGCACCCGGTAGCGGCCATCGTGCCGCACGCTGGGTGGGACTGTAGCGGCCGCGTGGCCATGAAGGTGTACCGAGCCCTCCAGCCGCACGTGGCTTCCGGAACGACGTTCGTGCTGTTCGGCAGCGTGCACAGCTACGGCGTGCCGCGCGCCGCCGTGTACGCCCGCGGCGGGTGGGAGACGCCCCTGGGGCCGCTGGCGGTGGACGAGGAATTGGCGGCGCAGGTGCTTCAAACGTGCGGCAAGTCGGCCATCGACGACCCGTCGGCGCATGCCTCGGAGCACAGCATCGAGGTCCAGTTGCCGATGCTCCGCTACGTGTTCGGCGAGGTGCGGATCGTGCCGATCGCTGCGCCGCCTCGCCACGAGATGCCCCAAGTGGGCCAGTGTGTCGTCCGCGCCGCACAGACTCTGGGCCGGCCCATCTTCGTCGTCGGCACGACCGACTTGACGCACTACGGAGCGATCGGCTACGGTTTTGCCCCCGCCGGGCCCGGCAAGGCCGGACTCGACTGGGTGACGCAGGAGAACGATCCGCGGATGCTGCGGCTGATGGAGTCGCTGCAGGCCGACGCCGTCATCGACGAGGCCCGGACACACCAGAACGCCTGCGGCGCCGGCGCCGTGGCCGCCACCCTCGCCGCCGCCAAGGCCCTCGGCTCCGACGGCGGCAAGCTCGTCGAGTACACCACCAGCTACGACGTGCTGCGCGACACCGTTTACGGCGGCCAGATCGGCGACTTCGTCGGCTACGCCGGGATGATCTTCTGAGGCGTTCCCGCGGCGGACAACCGTTGACACGCGGCGCCCTCACAGGCTACCATGGCGATCACGTCGTCTCGCGGCTGTCGTCCCGTCGGCGTCGCGCGACTTAATCACGTCACCGGCTGCACCGGGACGCCTATTGTCATGATGACCTGGCCGAATCGCATCACTGTGCTGCGGATCCTGCTGCTGACGCCGTTTCTGGCCCTGCTGATCAACGCCCGCGACTATCCGGCGATGCGCTACGGTGCCCTCGGCGTCTTCGCCCTGATGGCCCTGTGCGACGTCCTGGACGGCCACCTCGCCCGTCGCCTCGACCAGCGCACGCGGCTTGGGGCGATCCTGGATCCCCTGGCTGACAAACTCGTCCTGACGGCCACGGTCATCGCCCTGACCTCGCCGCACTGGCTCGGCGAGGCGGAGCGCACGGCCTACCACATTCCCTCCTGGGTCACCGTCACACTGCTGAGCAAGGACGGCCTGATCCTGATCGGATTCCTCCTGCTGCACGTCCTGACCGATCGTACCGATCTGTTGCGCACGACCGTACTGGGCAAGATGGCCACCGCCGCGACGTTTGCCTTGGTGCTGACGACGCTGGTGGCGCCGGACGCGGCGCGGTGGACCGGATGGAATCAGGCGACCGTCTATGTGCTGCACGGCCTGGGGGCCCTGGCGGCCGGCCTGAGCGCCGCGGCGTGCCTCGACTACATTCGTCTGGGCAGCAAACACATGGCCGCCCACAGCGGCCAAGAGAAGGTCTGACGATGAACGGCCTGGGCATCTGCACCAGCGTCTTCGGGCATCGCGACGCGCTGACGGCGGCGAAGCTCCGCAGCATCGAGTCGGCCGGTGTCCAGTGGATCGAGATCGCCGCCCTTCAGTCGCTGCACCTGAACCTGTTCGACACCGAACGCGTGGACGGGATTCTTGCGGCCGTCGAGCGCAGCCCGCTGAAGGTCTGGTCGCTGCACGCCCCGTTCTGCGGCCTGTCGATGGACGATCCGGACACGCGCGAGGACGCCTTGCGCAGCCTGGTCCAGGCGTCGCGCGTGGCGGCACGGTTCGGCGCGAAGGTGGTCGTTGTCCATCCGGGCCGCGACGTGCCGAGCTGCGACCGCGACCGCGAGTTCACCTGGACGCGCGACGCCCTGGCCCGCGCGGCGGACCTGGTGCCGCAGTCGGTGGCCCTGGCCGTGGAAACGATGAGCGTCGAGTCCATCGGCGGCATGCCCGATGAGATGCTAAGGCTGCTGGACGGACTGGATACGTCGCGCGTGGGCATCTGCCTGGACACGGGCCACGTCCACCAGGGGCGCAGCGTGCCGCACTACATCCGCGCCGTCGGCGGCCGCATCGCCACGGTCCACCTTCACGACAACGACGGGACGCGCGACGCCTACGCGATGCCGGGCCAGGGCACCATCGACTGGCCGGCGACGCTGGCGGCCTTGCGCGACGCGGGGTACCGCGGCCCGCTCATGGGCGAGTGCAACGGCCTGCCCGGGGCCGCGCCTGCCGACACTGTCGCACAGTTCGCCCGTCGCATGGCGTCCTTCATTCGTCCATGAGCGGGGTTGCCCCGACGTCCTGCCGGCGCCGGTTTTGGCTTGAACTCATCGATGTCTCGTGATAGGGTAATTGCGGCTCCGCGATGCTGCTCGGTCGCGGTCTTGCTTTCGAGGGGTCGCGGCCCTGGAGCTTTGCCGGCAGCCTGCGTTGAAGTGATGGTGGGCGGCCAGTCTGTCAACTCGTGACGTGCGACGGTACCGCCCGGAAAGTCGGGGTGTGTCGTGACGGTCGCAGTCGATTCCATGTTGGATATCTCCGGTTCCGATCCGCTCAGTGCCAGCGTGCTGGTGCTGAACCGCATGTTCATGGCCGTTCGCGTGGTCAACGTGCGCCGGGCCTTCACGTTGCTCTACAAGGACCTGGCGGAGGTGGTCAGCATCGAGGACGGCGGCGCCTACGCCACCTACAATTTCTCCACCTGGACCGAGGTGAGCCAATACAAGAAGACGTTCGAGCCGGCCGCGCACGAGTGGATTCGGACGGTGCGGCTGGAGATTGCCGTGCCGCGCATCATTCGCCTTCTGGGGTTCGACAAGGTGCCGCGTCGCGAGGTGCGTTTCAATCGCCGCAACATCTACGCCCGCGACAACAACCGGTGCCAGTACTGCGGCAAGAAGTTCCCGACGAGCGAGCTGTCGCTGGACCACGTGATTCCCAAGAGCCGCGGCGGCGCCATGACCTGGGAGAACGTGGTGTGCGCGTGTGTGGCGTGCAATGTGCGCAAAGGCGGCCGCACGCCGCGCGAGGCCGGCATGCACCTGACGCGTAAACCGTTCAAGCCGAAATCCTGCCCGACGATCACGCTGCGGGCGGCCAGCCCGCGCTACCGCACGTGGAAACACTTCCTCGACGCGGCCTACTGGAACGTCGAGCTGCGCGACTAATCCGGCGGCCGCGGCCCGAGAGCTGCCGCCCGTGGTCGATCCATCAGTTCATTGTGTCCAGCCATCGACCGGCCGATGCCGTGTCAGTTGCCCGTGGCCGGAGGCGCGCTGTCCTTCTGGGCCGGAGGCGGCGCTGTCGTGGCGTCGCCGGACGGCTGCGCGGCATCGCCCTTGGGCTGCGGAGCCGGAGCAGGTTGTGGCTTGGGTTTCTCCGGCTGGCGCTGACGCAGCCGCGGCTGCGGCGACGGCTTGGGCTTCTCGGGCGCCGGTTCCGCCGCCAGGAGCTTGACCTCGAAGACGAGGGTCGAGTTCGGCTCGATCGCCGGTGTGCCGCGCTCCCCGTAGGCCAGCTCGGCGGGAATCCAGATCATCGCCTTGGTGCCCACCGGCAACTGAGCGACGGCCTCGGTCCAGCCGGGAATGAACGACGTCAGCGGCAGCTTCGTCGGTTGCCCGCGCTTGTACGAGCTGTCGAACTCCGTGCCGTCGAGCAGCGTGCCGCGATACTCCACCGTGACGATGTCGGTCTCGTTGGGCTTGGGGCCTTCCCCAAGTTCGAGGATTTTGTACTGCACGCCGCTCTCGCGCACCATCACGCCCTCTTTCTTGGCGTTTTCGGCCAGAAACGCCTCGCCGGCGGCCTTGTTCTTGGCGGCCAGGACGCGATGCTTTTCCTCCAGACGCGTCCTGATTTCCTCGTTCAGGACCATGATGATCTCGGTCATCTGCTCCTTGGTCAGGATGTCTTCCGAGTCGGCGATGCCGGCCTTGATCCCGCGCACGAATGCGTCGAGGTCCACTTGGTTCTGGATCTCCTGGCGACGGAACTTGATGCCGATGTCGTAGCCGATGGAGTAGCTCATTCGCTGCTCCTTGGTGACGAGGCCGGCGGCGGCGGCCTTGGCGTACGGATCCTCCTGCGGCGCGGTGGACGGCTCGGCGGTCTCGGCCGGCTTGGGCGCATCGGCCGTCGCGGCGGGCGCGGCGTCCGCCGGTTTGGCAGGTTCGGCGGCCACGGGCGTCATCTCGGCCGCACCGGCGCCGTCCTGGGCCGCCGCTTCCGGTGTTCCGACCAGCGTCCGCCCCGAACCGGCGCCGACGCACAGCACCATTGCCGCCACGAGAACAGCAAGAACAGTCTTCATCATCCCAATCTCCTTATAGCAAGCTTCCTGTGGACAGGCGCATCGAACGGCGGATTACCGCGAGGCCGGCGCCTCGACCACTTCAATCTCGATCACCACCGGCGGCCGGACCGGCCGATCCCGCCGCGACGGAGCGATGGCCCGATCGCCTTCGACCTCCAGGCGGCTGATGGCGCGGACCACGTCCAGCCCCTCGATCACCTCGGCGAACGCGCTGTAGCGGCCGTCGAGCGTCGCCATGCGCTTCAGGCAGATGAACCACTGCGAGTTGGCCGAGTTCGGCTCGTCCGTGTGGGCCATGCCCACAATGCCCACGTCGAACGGGCGATGCGTGAATTCGTCCCGGATGCGGAACAGCGGGTTGCCGCCGCCAGTGCCTTCCTGGTCGCCCCCCTGGATCAGTTCGTCGGCCACGGCCCGGTGAATGATCGTGCCGTCGTAGAACCCCGACAGGGCGAGCTGGATGAAGTTGTCCACGGTTTGCGGCGTCTCTTTGGGGAAGAACCGCAGGCGGAACGGCCCGAGCGTGGTCTTGACGACGGCTTCGTATTGCCGCGCGGGGTCGTACTTGAGCCGCTCCGCGTCGTCGGCCGTCTCGGGCCTGGCGGGTTCAGACACCTGGATGCCGGCCTTGGGCGGATCCCAGTCGGGCGTCGTGGCCGCATCGCCGCCGCCGCAGCCGCCGCCGAGGGTCGCGACGGCGAGCATCGCGCCAAAAAAGACGGTCGCTCGAATCCACGCGACATCGGTCATGTATCCGGTCCTCTCCAATGTTGCAGCTCACTCAACCGAGCTCGAACCCCGCCGCGGCATGGACGAGTTCGATCCGGCCGCAATGGTTCACGTCGCCGAGCACCATGCGCGTCAACCGGCGGCCGACGGTCAGGCCGAACGATTCGGCCAGGCCGGCGGCGTGGGCGTTGTCGGGCAGCACGTCCCAGTATAGCTGCTGGGGGGCGTGCGCCGCCAGCAGGGCCTCGGCGACGGCCTGAGCGGACGCCTCGTCCTCGGCCACGAGCGGCCCGAGTTGGGCGGCATGATGGCCGGGCCGCAGGAAGCCGCAGGCCCGGAGGCGGTCGCCCTCAGACAATACGATGGCGGGGCCTTCCGCGGCAAGATGTTTCAGCAAGGCGATGCGGTCGGCGCCGAAGGCCTGTTCGTCGAGCCTGGCGATCTGCGGCCAATCGGCGTCGGCCACGGGTCGGGCGGCCGACGGCGACGCGGCCCGCCGGTGCGGCACGCCCACGTAACGGACAATCGGCCGCTCGTCGCGGAAACCGAGCTTGGCATAGACCGGGCGGCCCTGGTCGGTGGCGTCCAGCTTGATGCTCTGGATGCCTCGGCCGCGAAGTGCGTCGATGCAGCGGTTCATGATCGCCGAGGCGATGCCCCGGCGGCGGTACTCGGGATGGACCAGGACCATGCCGATCCAGCCGATGCGGGTATCGTAAGAGATAGCGCTGCCGGTGGCGACGACGCGGCCGTCCTGCTCGTCCACGAACACCCCGTCGGGCGCCAGGGCGAGCATCCGCCGCCAGTCCTCCACCTTCTGGTTCCATCCTGCCAGACGGCACAGTTCCAGGCCCGCGTCGATGTCGTCCGGTCTCATGGGTCGAATGGAGGTCATGAGCGGTTGCGTCCTATCTGAAGGAACCCCGGACGGTGACTCGCGATCTGCGACCTGCGACGCGGAAAGATACCACGTTGGCGCCACAAGGTCAACGGCGTCGCCGCCAGACGCTTGCCAGGTGTTGTCCGGCGACAGCGGATGATGCCTTGTGGCAACGTGGCGCGGGGACCGCCGAAGGGCCGCTCGAAGGCCGGTGAAGGTGGCTTAACTAATTGTATAGAAAATCGTTGTGACAAATCCGGCGGCTTGTCAAGTCTTCGGTGGCACGGAACTTGCTTTCCTGTGGGGCTGAGTTGGTCTCGGTAGAGGGGTGCTCTCCAGACTGGCGGCAGGGCCGGCGCTACGCCGACCGCTTGTGGCCTTGGCCGCCGCAACTCCAACAAGGTGATGGTTTGGGTATGTGCACCGGGTCGCGAACGGTGATGCTGTGCGCCGGCTGAGCGCCGTCGCAAGGCGCCGACCGTTCGTCAGCGGCACGACCGCTGAGCGTCCGGCGTTGTGGCGTCCCGACGCGCCACAGGGCTGATGCCGCGCGACCGTTGCACTCGGTCGCCGTCTCCGCAACGCGGGGATCGCACGGAATCGGTCTGCACGCAGGTTGTCCATTGTGAGCGTAGGACATGGGATGTCAGAAAATCAGAGCTGGAACACAAGAGCAAGGAGGCTTACCGTGAGTATCCGACTGATCATTGCAGTAGGTTTAACCGTTTTGTTGGCCGGCGTGGCGTCGGCCGACCTCGTCAACGACGCTACCGGCGAGGTCAACGGCTGGGGCGTCACGCCGTTTTCCATCAGCGGTGTGGTCCGCACGCCGATGTTCACACTGGAGAACGATTACGCGCCGATCAACTATCCGTACGGCATCGGCTATGTGCCGAGCCCCGGCGGCAGTGACGGCGAAAAGGTGGACCTGGAGGAAATGCACCTGCGCGTGACGGCCACGCAGTTGAAGGTGCTCGTGGTCGCCAGCAGCATCTCCGCGACGTTCAGCGGCCAGACGTACTATCTGGGCGACCTGTTCCTGACGCTGGACGGGCAGCGCTACGGCGTGGTCACCCAGAGCGCCAGCCGCGGCTTGGCGGCCGGTTCGGTCTATCGCATCGATTCGGCCGACGACGTGGCGGCCCTTCAGAGCGGCAGCCGCAGCTACCTGAACGACACCCACATCTGCGTCAACGACTACGGCGCGGCGGCGCGGGTGGTCGAGATTGCCGGTCCCTGGGCCGTGGATTCGGACATCGACCCGGCCCAGCGGCTCGGCACGGCCGGGATCGTCATCGACACGCACAACTACGGCAAGAAGGAAGACGCCACGTATGTCATCGAATACACGGTGGACCTGGCCCTGCTGGGGGGGATGCCCCAGACGGTCAACGCTCACCTGGCGTGGGGGTGTGGCAACGACGTGATCGAAGTCCACTCGACGGTCGTTCCCGAGCCGGCGACGGTGGCGCTGCTGGGCTTCGGCCTGGGGCTCTTCGTGGTTCGTCGCCGCAAGGCGTCGCGCTGAGGTCGAGCGCGGGCATAGCGGTCTTCATGCAGTCGTGCGGGGCTGCACAGCGCTCCCGGACCGGCGGCCGAAAGGGCCAGGGATAGTGTGCCGGTCACCGCCGGGGGCCCCATCAACAACCGGCGTGACGGGTTTCCGCACCCGTCGCGCCGCGTTTGTTTGTGTCGGACAGTGCCACGGATGCACGTCAGGGCAAGGCATTGCCGATCGTGTGCCGGGCGGCGGCCATGTCGGCGGCCGTGACGGCGCCGTTGCCGTCCACGTCGAACTGTGCGGTGTCGGTGCCCACGGGGCGTCCTGCGGCGGCGCGGATGGCCAGCAGGTCGGCGGCGGCGACCGTGCCGGAGCCGTCCACGTCGCCGGCCAGGCAGCGGAGCGTCTGCGAGAGGTTGCCCTGGACGTCGGTTCCGTCGCCGGCGCGGACGGTTGGCGACAGTGCCAGTGTATAGGTATCCGCGTCGGGCAGCGGGGCGCTGAGGGTCACGGTGAGGACGCGGTCGTAGTCCGAGAGAGCCACCGAGGCGATCAGGGCGGACTGGTCGCCCGAGGCTGCGCCGACGATGGTCAGCGACGAGGTGTTGATCGTGGACGCATCGACGGGCGCGCCGAACACCAGGCGCAGCCGGGTGGCTCCCGCCGCGGACGGATAGACGGTGCGTGCGTCGAACGCAGTGGCGAGGTCCTTGCCGCCATGATCGGCGACGACATGCCACGAACGGATTTCGCAGACGGGCGGCGGCTGGTATGGCCACACGGGAATGTCGCGGATGTGGTCGCCCGTGAAGTCGCCCTCGATGAACTGACGCATGGGGATGGACGAGCCGAGGTTGCCGCCGTCGTCGGCGGCGCCCCGCGCGGGGCTGCCCGGCGCCAGCGACAGGTCGAGCCGGAAGTCCGTGTTGGTCTTCCAGTTGATCAGCAGATGCGACTTCAGCGGGATCCGCGGGTCGGGCGGCGTGAACTCGACCATGGTGTTGCCGACGGCCGTAACGGTGCGGACGATACCGTCGAAGTCCAGTTCGATGTGGTCGCCGACGCTGATCAGGGACGATTCGCTGCTGGAGCGCAGATACACGCGGTTGGGCAGGAAATTGACCTGGTTGGGTCCGTCAAGCGGATGGATGGTCGCCGGCGCATTGACGAAGAGCGGATCGGCGTACTTTCCGTGCGCGTCCTGGCCGCTGGCCGAGACGTAGCCGGAGAAGCTGTAGTAGGTGCCGTGCCACGAGATGCAATTCTGAGCGGCGCTGATGCCGCGACCGTGATAATAGAGGTTGTAGTCGGCCGCGTAGGTGTCGTCGCTCTCGACGCCCCAGGCGAGGACGGGATGGCCCATGACGACGATGTTGTTGCGGTAGGCGTACCCGTCGGCGCTGTGGGCGACCATGCCCCAGCCGCCGCCCACCATCGTGTTGTGCTCGAAGGTCGTATCGAACGTGTTGCCGTGGCCCAGAATGATCAAGTAGGCCGATGCGCCGACGATCGTATTGCCCCGATAGACCGTCCCCTGGCATTCCTCCATCATGTACCCCTGCACGGCGTTGATGATGAGGTTGTCTTCCAGCAGGAGGTGGTGGACGCCGTCGTAGCTCTGGATGTTATCGGGGTGGCCCCACATGAAGTGGTCGTGGATGTAGTTGCGGCGGACGACCACGTCCACGGCATAAGGGGTGTTCTGCCCGGTCATCAGGACGCCGTCGCCGGTGTTGAAGCAGACCTCGTTCTCCTCGACCGTGACGTTCGTTGAGCCGACGTTGGCGATCCCGTTGGAGTTCCACGCGACGAAGTTGCGGCGGTAGATGCCGTAGTCGTTGTAGCGGCCGTAGATGCCCGTGCCTTCGTTGTGGTGGATCGAGCAGTTCTGGACGACGTTGTGTCCGGGGCCGCCCGACGACCAGCCCCCGATGCCGTGGCTCTGGCCGTGGCGCAGCTCCAGCCCGTCGATGATCCAATAGCCCTTGTTGCCCAGTTCGATCAGGAACCGCGTTTGTTTGGAGGCCTCCATCATGCGCCCCTGGGCGTCGGGGTTGCCCCCGCCGAGCGGCCAGACGTACACGCGCCACGTGCCGGGCGTTATCTCTTCGGTGGCCCACTCGCCCTCGACGTCGATCAGTTCCACCTTGTTCCGCAGGTAATAGCGGTCGGCGCCCGATTGTGGCACCTCGTTGCCGTTCCAGACGCCCGCCACCGTGAGCGTCCCGGTCGCCGAATCGAAATCGATGATGTCCCGCGTGTACTGGGCCGTGATGCTGGTGTCCCAGAGGAAGATCTCGGCGCCTACCCAGTAGTCGTCCGGCTGCGTCAGGTGGATCGGGTCCACGAGCGTGGTCGTCGTGCCGCCGCGGGCGATCCACCAGCCGCTATTGGGTACACGAGCCTTGACCAGCGGCTGCTCGTCCTGATACAGCGCCGTGGTCTTCCAGGCGATGTCCACATAATAGATGGAGGCGTAGTTCGGGTTGCCTTTGGCGATGGCCTCGGTGCACGGCGCCCATCCCGTCAGCAGTCCCGCGCCGCTCAGGACGACGCGCTGACCCGGGGCGCCCTTGAGCGTGATCGGCTGGGCCTCCGTGCCGCTTCGGGCGACGCCGAACCGCTCGCGGTAGATGCCCGCCTTGACGATGGTGGTGTCGCCGGGGTACATGGCGACGGCGGCCTTGGTCATGGTTTTCCACGGCAAAGCCGCAGTGCCCGGATTGCTGTCGGAGGCCGCGGGATGGTTCTGGTCCACGTAGTAGGTGGTTGCCAGCGCAGAGGTGGCAACCAGTCCAGACCACGCGACGGCTGCCACTGACGCGACACACAGGCGTTTCATAGCTTGTTCCCCTGGGCTCCTGGGCCGAAGATTCCGCAGGACTTCTTTCTGCAATCGGCTGCCGCACTGGAGCACGGGGGAGGACATGATGCGGGTGCGACGACGAATACGAATCACGGATTGCCACGGCGACGACTCAGGGAGTGAACGTGTCCACGATGGCCGACTGAGGGCGCACCAAGACCGCCCTTCAATCTCCTCAAACGTACCCCAGAAATGCCCCGGAGTCAAACGCGATTCGGATGGACGGTCGGATGGCGAACCACTGCCGGGCGTACTCGACAATTCCGCCGCTCGACCGGCGTTCGTCGCCTTGACATTTCGGCGCCTCGCTTCCACAATGCACGCCGTGGCGCCGTCGCGGCCCACGGCGCACAGGCCGGGAAACACGACCTTTCTGGGAGCACGATGATGACCGAACCTTCGCCGCGCTACGCACGACGCGGAACCGCCGGCAGCATGCTGTGGCTGGGGCTGTTTGCCGCCCTTGGGGCCGTGGCGGGTCTGCTGCTGGGCAAGGCCGTTGCGGTGCTGGGCCCCGAGCTCGGTGCGGCCCTGGGGGCGGCACTGATGGCCATCGCCGGCGCCGGGGCCGTGTGGCTGACCGACCCGACCCTCCGCAGCAAAGCCGACGACCAGACGCCGCCGGTCCAGGTGATGACGTTCCGCCTGGGCGTGGTCGGCGGCGGCAATATGGCTGAGGCCATCGTTCGCGGCATCGTCCGCAGCGGCGTTCTGCGAGCCAGAGACATTTGCGTCGCCGACCCGGCAGCCCCGCGTCGCGAGCTCTTTGCGTCGCAGATGCGCGTCCGCACCAGCGAGAGCAACACCGAGACGGTCGCCGCGGCCGATGTCGTCGTGCTCGCCGTCAAGCCGCAGGTGATCCCCGCCGTCATGGCCGAAATCGGCCCGCTCCTGGGCCCGCGCAAACTCCTCATCAGCATCGTGGCCGGAACGACGATCGCGCGTCTGGCGTCGTACTGCCCCGCCGGCACGCGGATCGTCCGCACGATGCCCAACACGCCGATGCTCGTCGGTCGCGGCATGGTGGCCA